>UCJH01000069.1 GCA_900472785.1 Hyphomicrobiales bacterium
TGGTCGTTGCGATCGACCAATAGGCGGCGTTGTCCGAGGCGCTGCCAACGCGCAGGCCGGACGAGATGCGGCCCTGCGTCATCTCCATGTCGGAAGAGATCGAGCGCAGCGTGGAGAGTGCCGCCATTGCGGACGAGTTTGTCAGAATGCTTGTCATTTACAGTGTCCCTTGAACAAAAAACAAATGGGGGGACATACCGGACTCGATACAACTTACCGGTGATGAGGGTCGGCTTCATGCCACTCAGCTTTCGATTTCTCTCAAGCTCAATCCGTCATGTAGCCATCATGGGTGGAAATGGTTGCGATAGCGTTACCCGCTGTTGCGTGTCCGCAACAAAAGATTTTGCAGCGCCTTCGGTGCGGGAGAGATGGTCGGGGTTTCCAACAGGAGAGAGGGAAGAAGCCAGCGCGCACAACAAGCCGCGAACGCGTTATGCCCCGCGGCGACTGGGCAGGGATTAGGCGGCAGATTTGAAACGTCGCGACCGGTTTCAAGTCCGGCAACTGCGCACAGCCGGTCGCCCGCAACCGCACCCGGATTTCCCAGGTGCGGTTGTCCATGTTTCAGAGGAAAAATTGTGTCAGTGCGCGCCCGAGCACTGCCAGCGAATGACCTGGCAATCATAGGAATGCTTCTCGCAGGACTGGAGCGCCGCATATTCGGCATCCTGGCGATTGTTGCCCCAATCCGCGCCCCAGCCGTCCGGGCCACGCGCGACCGCGCCGCAGGCGTTCTTGAACCAGATCGCAACGCGGCAATCTCCGCCGTATTGGTAGCAATTGGACTGCGCCACCTCTTCGGCTTCCCACCGGCTGGAGTAGTCGTGCGACCAACCCGTCGAACCGCTGTGCGGCGAGATCGAGATCGCGCCGTAATAATCCTCGGCATGGGCCGCCGTGGCACCGGTCGCGATCATCGTGACCGCAAGCATGAGAAATCTTGTCGTCCGTTTCATGTAGAGCATCGTTTTTCCCCCATCTTCGAGCGCCAGCGCCGCGTCTGCAATCATGCTGATAAAGGCACGGCTCAACAAGCCGGATTATTCGATGCGGCTGGGACCAGCCCAATTTTGTTTCGCGTTTTCAGGTTCCCGACAGTCCGCGGCGGAACGACAAAACCCGTTCGACTTTTGCGATCGATCGGCTAAGGTCCGGGTCCTTGCAGACGGACATTTTTCATGACTTTTCGCCTTGGTACCTTCAACATCGAAAACCTGATGAGCCGTTTCGATTTTTCCGGCTTTCGCAACCAGTTGAAACAGGATCGCGTGCTTCGACTGTTCGAGGTGAAGAGCGAGGCGGAGTATCAGCGGCTCGAGGAAGCCCGCACCATCGCGCACACCGACGACACGCGCCAGATGTCGGCGCTGGCGATTGCCGACTGCGATGCCGATATTCTCTGCCTGCAGGAGGCGGACAACATGGTTGCGCTGCAGGCGTTCGAATACGGCTACCTGTTTCGGATGGTCGGCAACGGCTACCGCCAGAAATTCCTGGTGGAAGGAAATGACAGCCGCGGCATCGACGTTGCCGTATTGATGCGCGAGCAAACGCGGGACGGCCAGCAGATCGAGTGCCTGAATGTGGTGTCGCATGCCGGGCTGACCTATGAGGATCTCGATCTTTTCAGCGACACGCTGGCGGCCAACAACCGGCCGCTCGACCGCATCTTCAAACGCGACTGCCTCGAGCTCGATCTTCGGATCGGAGGCCGGCCGTTCAGTCTGTTCGTCGTCCATTTCAAGTCGATGGGACCGGCACGGGACGGCCTGGATGGCCGGGCCGCCACAATGCCCGTGCGCACCGCCGAGGCCCTGGCTGTCCGGCGGATCATCGAAAAGCGATTTGCCGGACAGATGCAGGATGCGATGTTCGCCATTTGCGGCGACATGAACGATTATCAGGAGCGCATCGACATTCTGGGCGACCGGCGGGCCGGCTACAACTTCGTGCCGCAGCGGGAGGCGACGAGTGCGCTCGATGTCTTCAGCCGCGACGGTTTCGCCGAGAACGTCATCCGCCGCCGCCCCGAACTTGACCGCTGGACGCTGTTTCACAGCCGCGGTCCGGAAGAGCGCCACCTGTGCCAGCTCGACTATATCTGGCTGTCGCCGGCGCTGTCCCGTCGCAACGCCACCGTCGTGCCGGAGATCATCCGCGGGGGACAGCCCTTCCGGACGATCTTCCCGCCGGGACAGGATGTCGAGCGCTTCCCGCGGACCGGCTGGGATCGGCCGAAAGCGTCCGATCATTGCCCCGTCGTCGTTCCCCTGGAGCTTTAACGATGTCCGAACCGACCGACCGCAGCCATTGGCCGGCTGCGAACAGGATTTTTACCGTCAAATCCCTGGATCTTCTGGTGAGCCCCGAGCCGCATCCGTTTCATGTCGCAGAACAGGCGGCTGCCGCCGAAAACTGGCGTGCCGAAATCAGCGCCAATCCAGCCTTGTTCGATGGCAGGATGGTATTGCAGCACCGGGTCGATATTCGTGATGGTGCCGTTTCCGGCGTGGCGCATGTCGTGCCGTTCTCGACCTTCATGTGGTGGCGCAAGACGCGCTCGCCCGGTGCGGCAATGCATCTTTTCGGACTGCCAGTGATTCTGTCGTCGGATGGCGCGGTCATCGCCATCCGCATGGGCCGGCATACGGCCAATCCGGGGCGGGTCTATTGCGCAGCCGGCTCGCTTGATCCCGGCGACATTGTCGATGGTCGGTGCGACATTGCCGGCAACATGGCGCGCGAGGTCCGCGAAGAAACGGGGCTTGACCTTGCCGAGGCGGTCGCAAGCCCCGGATTTCAGGCATTGCACGGCAACGACACGGTGACCCTGTTTCGCACCTATCGTTTCAAGGAAACCGCCGACGCGTTGATCGAACGGATCGGCGTTCACATCGTGCAGGATGCGGAGCCGGAGATCGATGAGGCTCTGGCAATCGTCAGCGCCGATCCCGCGCGTCATCCCTATCCGGATTTCATGCTGCCGATTCTGGCATGGATTTTCGAGGGGAAAGGGACGGATTAGCGCTTGCCGCGTTCCGGATGCCGGTGCAAGTTCTGGCATCGAGACGCAACGAGGAGACCGATGTGGCGCGACGCTATGCCATCTATGATGTTTTCACCGATCGGGGGCTGGAAGGAAATCCGCTGGCCGTGGTCTTCGATGGCGACGGTCTCGACGATGCACGCATGCAGGCAATCGCCGGCGAGTTCAATCTTTCGGAGGCGGTATTCATCAGGAAAGCGGAGCATGCAGCCCATGCGGCGCGTTTGCGCATCTTCACGCCCGGCTACGAACTGCCGTTTGCCGGGCATCCGACCGTGGGTGCCGCAATTGCCCTTGCCGAGTCCGTTCACGGCCTCAATGGCGCGGATTTCGATCTCGTCCAGGTGCTGGAGGAAAATGTCGGCCCTGTACGCTGTGCGGTGCGCATGCGCCCGGGGCAGGCGAGCTTCGCGGAGTTCGATCTGCCGCGGAAGTCCGCGAAACTCGAGGCGAAGCTCAACCAGAGCGCCATCGCCGACGCCTTCAGCCTCAGCCCCTCGCAGATCGGTTTCGAGGATCATGTGCCGTCCTTCTGGAGCGCCGGTGTGCCTTTCGTGACGATCCCCGTGCACGATCTGGCTGCAGCCTCGGCCGTGGAGTTCGATCCGGCGCTTTGGGAAAAACTTGCGCCATTGGCGAACGGGCGGCTGGCGGCAGCCTATATTTATTGCCGCGGCGGCGTGAACCATATGGCGCGCTTCCACACCCGGATGTTTGCGCCTGCCATGGGCATAACCGAGGACCCGGCAACCGGCAGCGCGCTTGCTGCATTTTCCGGAACGATCCATCACTTCGACGCGCTTCTGGACGGCCATCATGCGTTCCTGGTGGAGCAGGGTGTCGAGATGGGGCGTCCCTCGCTTCTGCATCTGCATCTCGATGTCACCGGTGGCGAGATTGCGGCCGCCCGTATCGGCGGCCAAGCGATCAGAATTGCCGCAGGAGAACTTTATCTTTGAAAAACAGGCATTAAAGGCGTGGTCCCCATTTTTTTTCCAAATCTGGAAAGAAAATGGCGTTCCGAACTGGACAAGCCCGGCGAAGGCCATTATACGCCCCATCAGACCGCAGCAACGCGGACTTGGACGGGTGATTAGCTCAGTTGGTAGAGCAGCTGACTCTTAATCAGCGGGTCGTAGGTTCGAACCCTACATCACCCACCAAATTCTTTAAATTCAATGGCTTGGTAGCTGATAACGCGATGTTTTCGCGTTCGCATTGGATGTCGTTGATTTCGTCGACAATCGACAACGATGCGATTTTCGATCTCCTTTTGCCACCCAGCTGCGATCATTCCGTTGTTGCCTTGAACATCTGATATTTCCTGTCAAAGCGTAACCGGTTTTGCGTGCACCGCGAAATTTTGCGCGAACCATTTTCCAAGTGGCGCGTTCTTCTCTCAGCTATCACCCAGCCGAAGAGGAGAAACCAAATGGACTGGAATCGCGTCGAAGGAAACTGGAAGCAGTTCAAGGGCAATGTGAAAGAGCAGTGGGGCAAGCTGACCGATGACGATCTCGATCAGATCGCCGGCAAGCGTGACCAGCTCGAAGGCAAGATTCAGGAACGCTATGGTCTCGAAAAGGATCGCGCCAAGCGCGATGTCGATGACTGGTACGGCAACCAGACCTGGAACTGATCGGCAGAATCCCGATAACATGGAAAGATTTTTCTGAAAGCCTCGCGCAAGCGAGGCTTTTTTGTATGCAGGGGCCAGCTTTGGTCTTCCGGGATAGGCGTCTTCCCCGCTTGAGATCAGAACGCGAAGGTGATCGGCACGAGAGCCTAAAAAGAGGCTGTTTGTGCGTTGCGTCAAACGTTTCGCATATGCGAAATTTGCCAGTGAGCAAAAGAAAGTGTCAAAAAAGTATCAATGTTGCGGCGGTCGCGTGGTAGCACGCATCTGTTAGGGTGCTAAGATAGCTGCATAGGACAAGCATAGATGATCAGCGCTTTCTGGAGGAACGGCGCCGTCGACAAGAAAGAATAGTCTGGGAGGACTGATTGGATGAAACCGGATCTGGAAGTCGTACAAATTGAACGCGGAGAATCGTTCAAAGCCTGGGAGCACGGGTATCCATTTCACACGGTACGCTGGCACTTCCATCCCGAATACGAAATTCATCATGTCGTTGCGACCAGCGGCCAATACTTCGTTGGCGATTTTATCGGTGACTTCGAGCCGGGTAATCTGGTTTTGACAGGACCCAATCTTCCCCACAATTGGGTCAGCGACATCCCTGTTGGAACGTGCATCCCGTTGCGGGGGAGGGTCGTGCAATTTACCGAGGGCTTTGTCGCGGAGGCCACCAAGGTGTTTCGCGAATTCGAAGCCTGCTCGCCGATACTCGAACTCAGTCGTCGCGGGGCGCTGTTCCCGAAGAAGACGAGCGATGCTGTCGGACCGATGCTGGCGGAGCTTGTGGACGCCAAAGGGCTGCGGCGCGTGCAGTTGCTGATGGGCGTGCTCAGCGAAATGAGCAGCGCGATTGGAACGCGCTCTCTCGCAAGCGCGGGATACATGCCCGACCCCTCGGGCTTCATGTCCGCAGGCGTGAACAAGGCACTGCTCTACATCAACAGCAACCTGACGGAGCCGTTCAATGAAAAGGATCTGGCGGACCTGACCAACCAGAGCCCGAGCGCGTTCTCGCGCAGCTTCCGTCGCCACACCGGGATGGCACTGGTGCAATATGTCAGCCGGTTGCGGATCAATTTCGCGTGCCACCTGCTCATGAGCAAATCGGAGATGCCGATCACCGACATCTGCTATGCAGCCGGTTTCAATAATGTTTCCAACTTCAACCGCCAGTTCCTGGCGCAGAAGGGCATGGCTCCTTCGCGCTTTAGGACCTTGCTGAAGCAAAATGTAAGAGCGGTGGAGGCCGCGTAAAAGGGAGGGCAGGGAGGATTAAAATATAACGAGCCGAACAAACGGATCGCGACAGCGCTTCCGAAAGTGAGAACGCATGTCCGGAGCCCAGGCTCTGAAGCGACTCGGGATGCAACCCCGCAGCCTTCGGATGCCGTTTGAACAGCTGAACGTTCGGGCAGGACCATAATAGACATTCAAGCAATTGAAAATGGAGAAAAGACCATGACGCATTTCACATTGAAGATGACGGGGGCCGTCGCACTCGTCGTCGGGCTTTTGAGCGGCACATCTGCTTTTGCCCAATCGGGCGCAACAGTCGCATTCCTGATGCCCGACCAGGCTTCGACCCGCTACGAAGAGCACGATTATCCGGGCTTTGCCGCCGAAATGAAGAAACTCTGTGCCGACTGCAAGGTGCTGTACCAGAACGCCGACGCCGACGTTTCCCGTCAGCAGCAGCAGTTCAACGCCGTCATGTCGCAGGGCGCCAAGGTTATCGTCATCGACCCCGTCGACTCGACTGCCGCAGCCTCGTTGGTGAAGCAGGCCCAGGCCCAGGGCATCAAGGTCATCGCCTATGACCGCCCGATCCCGGATGCCAAGGCCGATTTCTATGTGTCCTTCAACAACGAAGGCATCGGCAAGGCGATTGCCGACAGTCTCGTCGAGCACCTGAAGGCAAAGGGCGTGACGGCTGCCGACGGCGGCGTTCTGCAGATCAACGGTTCGCCGACGGATGCAGCGGCAGGTCTGATCAAAAAGGGTATCCATGCCGGCCTCGACAACAGCGGCTACGAAATCCTCGCCGAATACGACACGCCGGAATGGGCGCCGCCGAAGGCACAGCAGTGGGCCAGCGGTCAGGTGACGCGTTTCGGCAAGAAGATCGTCGGTATCGTCGCCGCCAATGACGGCACCGGCGGCGGCGCAATTGCCGCGCTGAAGGCTGCCGGCGTCGATCCGGTGCCGCCGGTCACCGGAAACGACGCGACGATTGCCGCGCTTCAGCTGATTATCGCCGGCGACCAGTACAACACGATTTCCAAGCCCAGCGAAATCGTTGCCGCCGCTGCAGCCAACGTCGCGATCGAGTTGCTGGCGGGCAAGACGCCGAAGGCCGAAATGACCTTGTACGACACACCCTCGCAGCTCTTCACCCCGGCCGTTGTCACCGCCGAGAACCTGAAGGCGGAGATCATCGACAAGAACATCGTGAAGGCCGAAGAACTTTGCGTCGACCGTTATGTGGACGGCTGTAAGAAGCTCGGTATCGGCGGCTGATCCAGAAGAACAAGCGTCCCGGCCGCGCAATGAGCGGCCGGGACGCCCACACCGTTTCGTCAGATCGAAAGGCTGCCAAGAATGACCGACATGTCCAACCACCCACGCCCGGCTGGCGAGCTGGTGCTCAGCCTGCGGGGCATTTCAAAGAGTTTCGGTGCCGTATCGGCGCTGACCGATATCGATCTCGACGTTCATGCGGGCGAAGTCGTGGCGCTGGTCGGCGACAACGGCGCGGGCAAATCCACTCTGGTGAAGACGCTTGCGGGCGTTCATCAACCGACATCGGGAACCATCACGTTTTGCGGAGAGACTGTCACGATGACGGATCCGAGCGCGGCGCTCAATCTCGGCATCGCCACGGTGTTTCAGGACCTTGCGCTCTGCGAGAACCTGGATGTCGTGGCCAATATCTTCCTTGGTCGCGAATTGAAGCCGCTGCAGCTCGACGAAACAGCGATGGAGGTGCGCTCGTGGAAGCTTCTAAACGAGCTTTCGGCGCGCATCCCGAGCGTCCGCATTCCGATCGCATCGCTTTCCGGCGGCCAACGCCAGACGGTGGCGATCGCGCGCTCCCTGTTGCTCGAGCCGAAGCTGATCCTTCTGGACGAGCCGACGGCAGCGCTGGGTGTGGCCCAGACCGCCGAGGTTCTCAACCTGATCGAACGGGTTCGGGATCGCGGTCTCGGCGTGATCATGATCAGCCACAACATGGAAGACGTCCGCGCCGTTGCGGACCGCATCGTCGTGCTGCGCCTAGGGCGCAACAATGGCGTCTTCACGCCGGACGCATCCAACCAGGAATTGGTGGGTGCCATTACCGGTGCCGCCGACAATTCGGTCTCGCGCCGGGCCGGCCGCCGACAGACGCAACATGATATCACTGAAGGGGGACAGGCATGACCGATCCAGCAAAAACCAATGCGACCGCCACCATTATGCTCGACCGCAGCGACGTACGGGTAAAGCATGAGACCGGTGTCGGCGGTGCAGTCCGTGCATTTGTCGATCGCGTTCGTTCCGGCGATCTCGGATCACTCCCGGTGGTGGTCGGCCTGATCATCATCTGGACCGTGTTCGCTAGTCTCAACCCGATCTTTTTATCCAGCAACAATCTCGTCAACTTGCTGTTCGATTGCTCGACCGTCGGCGTCATCGCGCTTGGCATCGTCTGCGTGTTGATGGTCGGAGAGATCGACCTGTCGGTCGGCTCCATCAGCGGCTTTGCGTCCGCCGTCGTTGGAACGCTCTGGGTGAACCAGGGGTGGCCGGTCGTGCTTGCGATCCTGGCAGCGGTGGCCGTAGGCGGCCTGATCGGTTCGATCTATGCATTGCTTTTCAACCGGCTGGGCATGCCAAGCTTTGTCTCGACGCTGTCGGGCCTGCTCGCCGTACTCGGAATGCAGCTTTATATTCTCGGTTCGACGGGCTCCATCAATCTTCCCTATGGTTCGGCCATGGTGAACTTCGGGCAAATGCTGGTGATGCCGCGCCCACTCGCCCATATCGTTGCGGCACTGCCTGGCATCATCATTCTCCTGACGGGCATCCGCACGATCGCCCACCGCAAGGGGGCCAATCTGTCCGCACCCTCGCTGGGCAGCGTCGTGGTTCGGGCCGCGGCCATCACCATCGTGCTCGAACTCATCGTGCTCTATCTCAATCAGGATCGTGGTGTACCGTGGATGTTCGGCCTGTTCGTCGGGTTGGTCATGCTCATGAACTATGCGCTGACGCGCACCCAGTGGGGACGGTCGATGACAGCCGTGGGAGGCAATCGCGAAGCGGCCCGCCGCGCCGGCATCAACGTCAAGGGCATCTACACCAGCGCTTTCGTACTCTGCTCCATGCTAGCCGCACTGGGCGGTGTTCTTGCAGCCTCGCGTCTCGCCTCCGCCAGCCAGCAAGCCGGGACGGGCGACGTGAACTTGAACGCCATCGCCGCTGCCGTTATCGGTGGAACAAGCCTCTTCGGCGGTCGTGGCAATGCCTATTCGGCACTGCTCGGCATCATTGTCATCCAGTCCATCGCCAACGGTTTGACCCTCTTGGATCTGTCGTCTTCGCTTCGATACATGATCACCGGGGCGGTTCTCGCCATCGCCGTCATCGTCGACTCATTGGCACGCCGCTCCCGCGTTTCCCATGGACGCGCCTGATACATCCGCAAATAGGTAGGAATTCAATGAGACAGGAACTTTCAGGCAAGGTCGCGGCGATCACCGGTGCCGCCTCGGGAATTGGGCTCGAATGCGCGAGAATCCTGGTGCGGGAAGGCGTCCAGGTGGTTCTGGTCGACAGAGCCGAGGACGCGTTGGCGACTGCATGTTCGGACCTCGGTCCGCTCGCCTTTCCGCTCGTCGTCAACCTCACCGATCCCGCCAGCGTCGCGACGATGATGCCGGCGATCCTGGAAAAGTTTGGAAAGCTCGACATCTTCCACGCCAATGCGGGGTCGTATATCGGCGGCGACGCCGTCGATGGGGATCCGGATGCGTGGGATCGCATGCTGAACCTGAACATCAATGCCGCTTTCCGGTCCGTTCAGGCTGTTCTGCCGCACATGGTGGAGCGCAGGAGCGGCGATATCATCATGACGAGTTCGGTCGCGGGCATGATCCCGGTTGTCTGGGAGCCGATTTACACAGCATCCAAACATGCGGTACAGGCCTTCGTGCATACGGTTCGCCGGCAGGTGTTCAAGCACGGCATCCGCGTCGGCGCCATCCAGCCAGGCCCGGTGGTGACGGCGCTGATCAGCGACTGGCCGAAGGAAAAGCTCGATGATGCGATTGCGTCCGGTGGCTTGATGGAGCCGGTCGAGGTTGCCGAAGCGATCCTCTTCATGCTCACCCGGCCTAAAAACGTGACGATCCGCGACTTGGTTATCCTTCCGCTCAGCACGGACCTTTGACAATGGCAAAATTCTTCATCGGTATCGACGTCGGCACCGGCAGCGCACGCGCCGGCGTGTTTGACGAAACGGGCGGTCTGCTAGCATCGGCAAAACACCCGATCACCCTGTGGCAGGACGCGGGCAGCGTCGTCGAGCAATCCAGCGAACAGATATGGGCGGCCGTCTGCAACAGTGTGAAGAACGCCGTCGCATCAGCCGGCGTCGCCGCATCCGATATAAGCGGTCTCGGTTTCGACGCGACATGCTCGCTCGTCGTCGTCGATGCTCAGGGTGCGCCGGTCCCGGTTGGTCCGTCCGGCGATCCAGACCGGAACGTCATGGTCTGGATGGATCATCGTGCCGCCGGCGAGGCGGCGGAGATCAATGCGGGACAGCACGCCGTGCTGAACTATGTCGGCGGCCGTATTTCTCCCGAGATGGAGACGCCGAAATTGCTTTGGCTGAAGCGCAATCTTCCGCAGTCCTTCGCCAGCGCCGGTCATTTTTTCGATCTTGCCGACTATCTGACCTGGCGTGCGACGGGGTCGCTCGACAGGTCGATCTGCACTGTCACATGCAAATGGACCTACCTTGCCCATGAAATGCGCTGGGATGCCGCATATTTCGAAAATATCGGGCTGGGCGAGCTGGTATCGGAAGGTTTTGCCAGGATCGGCACCGAGATCGTCGAGCCCGGCCGCCCGCTCGGGCAGGGTCTTACCGCGGCTGCGGCGGCTGATCTCGGCTTGAACGCCGGCACGGCGGTTGGCGCTTCCCTGATCGATGCCCACGCCGGTGGGGTCGGAACGCTCGGCGGGACGGCGGCAGGCGTCAGCTCCGACATAAGACACAGGCTGGCCTATATTTTCGGGACTTCCGCCTGTTCGATGGCATCGACCGACGACCCTATTTTCGTCAATGGGGTTTGGGGGCCATATTATTCCGCGATGGTGCCGGGCCTCTGGCTGAACGAGGGCGGCCAATCGGCTGCGGGATCGGCCATCGATCATCTTGTGGCGATGCATCCCGCATCGCCCAAGGCTCGCCTTCAGGCGGACGCTGCCGGATCCTCCCTGGTGGCCTGGCTTGAAGGGGAGGCCAATAAAATGTGCGGCGGGCTCGAGAACGCGGTTGCCCTTGCCGGGGACATTCACGTCGTCCCCGAGTTTCTGGGAAACCGCTCGCCGCACGCCGACCCGGAGGCGAAGGCGATCATCGCCGGCCTCGGATTGGAAACCGATATCGAAAATCTTGTGTCGCTCTATATCGCCGGTATGTGCGGCATCGGATACGGGTTGAAGCAACTGCTCGTCAAACTGGCTGACGACGGCATTCCTGTCGAGCTTATTGTGGCAAGCGGTGGCGCGGCACAAAGCAATCTTGTTCGTCAGCTTCTGGCAGATACGACCAATGTTCCCGTCACCTTTGCCGATACGCCGGAACCTGTCCTGCTCGGATCCGCCATGCTGGCGGCGGTCGCATCCGGGCATCATGGCAGGCTGACAGACGCGATGACGGCCATGTCGAGCCTGTCCACTATCTTCCGGCCGTCAGGAGGCGAGATCGCGAAGCGTCACGCCGTTCGGTACCATGTGTTCGAAAAGCTGCAATCCGTTGCGCGCGAAATCAGAACCGGTGAGATGTAGGGCCGGGGCATTGCAGCATCGCCGTGGCGGTCGCCGCGTGCTCAATCCTAGCCGGAAACAGGGAGAGACACGGTGAAGGTCGAGCCTTCCCCCTTCAGGCTGTCGACGGTTATTCTTCCGCGATGGAGTTCGACATAGTATTTTACGAGATTGAGCCCGATGCCTGTTCCAGCGATCCCTGTCGATGTTCGCGCGCGAAAATAGCGCTCGAACATCTTCGGCAGATCATCCTGATCGATGCCCAGTCCGTGGTCTCGCACCGAGATTTCGACATTGGCGCCGTCAAAGCGGCCTCGAAACTCGATCTTCGGCGAGCCGGGTGAATATTTCACCGCATTGGAAAGCAAATTGGTGAAGATCTGCTCGAGTGCCGATCGATCTGCGATGATCGTCTGCGGCAGATTTGAAAGATCGAGCGAGATCTCATGGTCTTTCGATAGGTCCTGCTGGCGGTCACGGCATGCGGACAACACGTCCCGAAGGTGGCATTCTTCGGCCTTGATACCCATCATTCCCGATTCCAGCTTGCCGAAAGACAGGATGCTCTCCATCAGTTCGACCATCCGGCTGACGGCGAGGCGAATTTGCTGGGACTTGTCGGCCACGAAGCCCGCCTCAAGTTCTCCCCGTCGCCTCAGCAGCCGNNCCGCTGAGCGGCCCCATCGATGATCGCCAGGGGCGTGCGAAACTCATGACTGGCCATGGCGACGAACTGTCTCTGGAGCGCGCTTGCCTGTTGCTCGCGGGCCAATGCGTCGGTCAAATGTCGCGAGGCTTCCTCAAGTTCGAATGCTCTCTGTTTCAGAGCCTCCGCCTTCTTTCGCGCCGTGATGTCCCTTGCGACACCGATCAAACCGATGACCTCGCCGGCGTTATTGCGCAGCGGGATCTTGCTTGACGAAAGCCATTTTTCCTGCCCGTTGGCATCGAAGACGGCTTCTTCCTCATCGATCATCACCGTGCCGGTGCGCAGGATTTCGCATTCTTTCGCGTGAAACTGCGTAGCCTTGGCGATGTCGTGCAGGTCGAAATCCGAAAGACCGACCAGATCGCGCGCTCTCTGGCGTCCGTTGTCGCGTGCGAGAGCATCGTTTGCGACCAGAAACCGGTTGTGACCATCCTTGACCCAAAGGTAATCCGGGACGTGATCAATCAGAGCCTGCAAGGATATGAGTGCATTGCTTCCACCGGATGGCGCGCTGTTATCGACGAGGACGACATGTCGCGTAACCCATCCCCCTTCCATCTGGGGATGGTGACTGACTTGCAAAACATGGCCGTTGGCCAAAGTGATGGTGTGCTGTTCCGACAACCGCCGCAGCCTGTTCGCATGGGAAGGCATAAGGCAGGTTCCGGCGTCGGCGAGGCAAAGGAATGCCTCAGTCAGCAGACCCTCGAGATCCGGCACCTTCAACCCCACCAAAGCGTGCGCATGCGTCATTCCGAAAATGGCGGCAAACGCCGGATTGACGTATTCAAGCTGGCCCGTGCCATCGAAAAAAGTGATGCCGGCCGTGTCATAATCCAGGGCTGTTTGAAAGCCCGCCAGCTTTTCGGTCTGCCGATTATCTGGTCGTTCGACGCTTTGATGTCCGGATGTCTCGGTCATAAGGGCTTCTACGGTGCGGTTCCGGTTCGTCGAAGGTCCATTGCCCATTTGCCAACTCCACACTGCCAACGACCGCAAGCACAACTAAAGTGATATCAAGCAAACCATAATCTTGCGTAAATTGGTGTTGCGCCGTCGATCGGAGGAGGGCGTTGCTACAGGCGGCCGATGATCAAAGGCGAACGGGACTGCGTCGACGCATGCGGACGAAAACCGTGTGTCCAGAAAAATCCAATCCCGAAGGGCAGATGCGCTAGATCACCGAGACGCCGTCGATCTTGTATGCCCAAGATGCGATCGGCTGCTTTTGCGCATGGCCAATTCCAGCCCTCGGCCCGGTTCAAGCCTCATTACAAAATTGCATTGACTCATGCGGTTCTCTCATTTGCCAAGGCGCGGTTCCACTTGACACCATGGCCCTTATAACCTCTACCTTATGTTGTCTGACATCTTACAAAATAGAATGTTGGCGCAAGCCGATAGAGGGAGGAGTGCATGAGGAAGTTTTTTACCCATCTGGCGCTGGGAATAGCCGCTTTCGGTGTTACGACGTCCGCATATGCGGGCGAAACGCTCGATCGTGTGATGGAAAAGAAGGCCATGGTCGTCGCCACCAACAGCGGCTGGCCGCCCCAGAGTTACCTTGACGACAACAACGAAATGGTTGGCTTCGATATCGATGTTTCGCGCGAGATCGCCAAGCGGCTTGGCGTCGAAGTGAGCTTCGAAACGCCGGATTGGGCGACGCTCACGGGCGGGCGGTGGCAGGGACGTTATGACGTCGGCATCGGCTCGGTCACGCCCACCAAGCCGCGCGCCCAGGTGATCGATTTTGTCGGCGTCTACTATTATAGCCCCTATGTCTACGTTGTTCACAAGGACAGCACGGCCAAGACCGTCGCGGATCTCAACGGCAAGATCATCGGCGTTGAAACGGCAACGACATCCGAGGATTTCATCCGCCGTCAACTGGAAATCGATGCGCCCGGACTACCGCCGATCGAGTACAAGATCGAGCCCGGCGAAATCCGCACCTTCGCCGATTCCATGTTGCCCTTCGATGATCTGCGCCTGGGCGCCGGTGTCCGCCTCGACGCCGTCATCGCACCGGAACAGACCGCGGCGAATGCGATCAAGAACGGTTACCCGCTGCGCATCCTCGACGGCGAATATGCTTTCAAGGAGCCGCTGGTCGTGATCGCCGAAAAGGTCGATCCGGAATGGACGGCCAAGGTCGGTGGCATTGTCGCCGAGATGAAGAAGGATGGCACATTGGCCAGCTTGACAACCAAGTGGTACGGCAAGGACTACGCGGCCGACTGAATCCATCCCGTCGCACGGGCGGCAAAAGCCGCCCGTGCGATTTTCAATGCATGCGCGCGAGCTAGAGAATGTCCTATCCCGATACCTATTACAGACGTACGATGAGCGAGCAGAAGGTCAGACCTGTCCTTGCGGGCGCGGTGGATTGCGATACCGTCATTATTGGTGCGGGACTTGCCGGTCTGACAACTGCGCTGCAGCTGGCGCGTGCCGGGCACTCGGTCGTCGTGCTCGAGGCCGAAAGCGTTGGCTACGGCGCATCCGGTCGAAATGGCGGTTTTGTGAGCCCCGGTTTTGCAACCGGCGGCGACGAAATCGCCCGCATGGCAGGGTCTGAAGCGGCGCGAAAAATCCATCGTCTGTCCATCGAAGGCGTCGATTTTGTCCGAGACACCATCCAAAGTCTTGGCATCGACACCGCCTATCCGCAGCCTGGCATCATGAGCGTCTTGCGCCACGACGATGGCGCCAGTCTCAAGGCGCATGCTGAATATGTGGCACGAACCTACGACTATGAGCTTGAATATCTCGATCGCGATCATGTGCGCTCGGTCCTCAAATCCAGCCGCTATTATCAGGGCCTGCGTGACGCAAAGGCTTTCCACATTCATCCGCTCAATTACCTGCGCGCTATCGCCGACGAAATCGAACGGCTCGGCGGGCGGATTTACGAAAGTTCTCCTGCAACCGCGGCGGATCTCAAGGGTGCGGAGAAAACCATTCGATCGGCCATGGGGCAGGTGAAGGCACGTCAGGTGGTGTTCACGACCGGCGGCTATACCGGTACTTTGGATGGCCGGCTGAAGCGCGCCGTTCTGCCGATCGCGACCTATGTGATGTTGAGCGAAGAGGCGCCCGACCTGATCCGCGAGGCAATTGCCACCACGGATGCCATCGGCGACAACCGTCGCGCCGGCGACTACTATCGGCTGGTCGATGGCGGTCGGCGCATTCTCTGGGGCGGGCGGATTACCACGCGGGCGGCGTCTTCCGCTGCCCTTGCCGGCGAATTGCGTCGCGAGATGATCGGCACCTATCCGCAGCTCTCGGGCCTGAAGACCGAACTCGCCTGGTCGGGCCTCATGGCCTATGCGCGTCATCTGATGCCCCAGATCGGCGAACTGCAGCCGGGTGTCTGGTATTGTACAGCCTTTGGCGGGCATGGTCTCAACACCACGGCGATCGGCGGCAAGCTGGTGGCGGAGGGCATTCTTGATCAGTCGGACCGCTATACGCTGTTCAAGCCGTTCGGACTGCCTTGGGCGGGTGGTCTTGCAGGCCTTGCCGTTGCGCAACTCACCTATTGGAAACTGCAGGCACAGGATTGGTGGCGCGAGCGCGCGGCCTGACTGGCGGAGGGATGAGACTATGATCAGCCGTTTGATACTCACCTATCCGGAGGGCGCTAGGCGCACCGGCATCGCCTTCGTCCTCTGCCTGATCACGCTCGGCCTCTACGCGCTGGGCATAAGCTCCGCCTGGATCGGCTACCTCGTGCCCGCCACGTCGGGATGGCTGGCGGATAACCCGGCGCTCGGCCGGTTCTTTGCCGCCGGCATGATTGCCCTCATTCTCGCAGCAAATTGGATGGCGCTTCGGCAATTGACGCGCCGTCAGCAAATCGTCGGCGTCTGGATCGAGCTGTTCGCGCTGTTGATGCTCTTTTTTTACTCCTTCAACCTGTCCTTGCCGTTCATTGCAAAGAAGATCGGTTTCATGGTGTCGCAGGGCGTCGTGACGACGCTTTACATTTCGGCCATATCGATCGCCATCGCGACGCTGATCGCCCTCACCGGCGCCATCGCGAAGCTTTCGAAAAACGGCGTCATCTACGGTCTCGCCACCTTCTACACGTCGCTGTTTCGCGGGCTGCCGCTGTTGATGCAGATCTACATCATCTATCTTGGCCTGCCTCAGGTGGGTTATGTCATCGGTGCCATTCCCGCCGGCATCCTGGCTCTGTCGCTTTGCTACGGCGCCTATATGACCGAAATCTTCCGGGCCGGCATCGAGAGCATTCCGCGTGGCCAGTCGGAAGGAGCGACGGCGCTGGGCCTGAGTTCGAGCCAGACCATGGGCCTCGTCATCCTGCCGCAGGCGATGCGCGTCATCATTCCGCCGACCGGAAACCAGTTTATCGCGATGCTGAAGGATTCCTCGCTGGTCTCCGTGGTCGGCGTCTGGGAGATCATGTATCTTGCCCGCACGCAGGGGCAGACGGAGTTTCGGCATATCGAAATGCTGATTACGGCGTCGATGATATACTGGATACTGTCGATCGGGCTTGAGTTCCTGCAGTCGCGCATTGAAGAGCGCTTCGGTCGTTTCAATGTCCGCTGAGTTCGATACAAGCGAGGCACGGACCATCCCGGATGCGCGCTCCAATCTGCGTGCCGTTCTGCTTGTCCTTCTGGCTTTCAGCGCATTCTCAGCGACGGATGCGCTAGTCAAGCTGCTGGCGCAGCGCTTTGCCGTGCCGCAGGTTACCTTCATGATCACCGTGGCAGCCCTGATCCTGATTGTGGTGCAGGCCGGCTTGACCCGCAATGCCGGTCTTCTTCTGCCGCGTTATCCCGGCCTTGCCCTACTGCGGGCGCTGTTGCTGGCCGCCGATACGCTGCTCATTCACTACGCTTTTGCGGTTCTGCCGCTCGCCGAAGCCTATCTTCTCGCCTTCCTGACGCCGCTCATGGTGGCGGTGCTTGCCTTCGTGCTTCTGGGCGAGCGCCTTTCGACGCTTGCCTGGTCGGGCGTACTTGTCGGTTTCCTGGGTGTCGCCGTCGCCTTGAGGCCGGGTGTTGCACCCTTGAACCTCGGTCACGCGGCAGCTGTCGGCTCTGCACTCCTGTTTGCGTTGTCGCTTGTTCTCTTGAGACGCACGAGAACCGGCGAATCCGACGGGGCGCTCGTGGCGACTTTGCTGGCCGTATTGGCAGTGGTCGCGTTCGCCCTTGCGATGGTCAATGGTGGCCTTGCACCGCTGAGTGGCTCGGACATGGCGCTGGTATGTCTTGCCGGCGCATTGATGTTTGCGGGCCATATGCTGCTCGTCAGGGCATTCCGTATCGGCGATGCCTCGATCGTGGCGCCGTTCCAGTACAGTCAGATCATCTGGGGCATCCTCTATGGCGGGCTGCTGTTCGCGGCGCCCGTCGAACTTCATACGCTGGCCGGCGCGACCATCATTATTCTGTCCGGCTGGCTTGTCCTGAAATAAACTTTGGAGAAACACCATGAACCCTGTTCCTGCCATGCAGAATTCCGAGATTCTGTTGCGCGGCGTCCATAAATGGTTCGGCCAGTTTCATGCGCTCAACGACATCAACCTTTCCATCGCGCCGCGCGAAAAGGTGGTGATTTGCGGACCGTCGGGCTCGGGGAAATCGACGTTGATCCGGTGCGTCAATCGGCTGGAGGCCCATCAGGAAGGCCATATCTTCGTCGGTGGCGTTGAGCTTGACCATGACGAACGCAAGGCGGACCTAACCCGTCGGGGTGTGGGCATGGTGTTCCAGCAGTTCAACCTGTTTCCGCATTTGACGATCCTCGAAAACTGCATTCTGGCGCCGATGTGGGTGAAGAAGCTGCCGCGCAAGGATGCCGTCGATATAGCGATGACATTTCTGGAGCGCGTCAAGATTCCTGAGCAGGCGCACAAGTATCCGGGACAGCTTTCCGGCGGCCAGCAACAGCGCGTGGCCATCGCCCGGGCGCTTTGCATGAATCCGAAGGTCATGCTGTTCGATGAGCCGACCTCGGCGCTTGACCCCGAAATGGTCAAGGAAGTGCTGGATACGATGGTGGAACTGGCAGGCGGAGGCATGACCATGGTCTGCGTGACGCATGAGATGGGTTTCGCCAGACAAGTTGCCGACCGGGTGATTTTCATGGATCGCGGCCAGATCGTCGAGGAGGGAACACCCGATGATTTTTTTGCCCGGCCAAAGACAGACCGTGCGGCGCTCTTTCTCAGCCAGCTTCTTCACTAGGGCACGTCATCTGCAAACGGAAGCGGTTGCGTTAACTGGAAACGGCGGCGGGCGGAACGCTTTCTGCTTGCGTCGCAGGCACGCTCCCGATCAAAGGGGCGCGGGATCCTGCGGAAAGCCTCCGACATGGCCACAGGTCAGCGCGGCGTGGTCCCGTCCAGTCTCCAGGCATGCTTCAAGGGTCAGGCCGGCAATCCGGGCCGCGAGGAAACCGGCAATGAAGCTGTCGCCGGCGCCGGTGGTATCGACCACCGCGACGGACCGCACGCCCGTTGCCGCATGTGTTCGGCCGTCGCTCGCACGGGAGCCCTGCGCACCCCGCGTCACGACCGCGATTTCGGCACCCTGCTTGAGAAAATCAGCGATCATGGACTTCGAAAGGGCATCGTTTTCACCGGCCGACCCGAACGCGATGGTCAGGCCGTCGACAGCACGATCGGCAGGATCGGCATTAACGGAAACGTCCTGGGACACGCTGACGCCTGCAGTGGACAAAACGCGCTTCAGCGCCCCGCCGTCGTCCAGCCAGCCGATATGGACATGATCCATGGATTTCAGGATTTCGACTTCAGCCGGGGAGGGGGCATATCCGGCGCAGACGCCGAAATCCTCGAATGTCATGATGCGTTCGCCTGAGGGAAGCACATCGATATCGGTGTAGGCCGTAATGCCCGGCCGTTCCTGGATATGGTCGATTTGTACGGCGTTCTCCTGAAGGATTTGCCGTGTCCTTGAGCCGTTTGCATCGGCACCGACAGCACCAAAATAGAAGGACCTATGCCCGAGGCGAGCGAGTTGTACCGCAACATTGACGGCATTTCCGCCGATGAGCGATTGCCCGACGGGCGAGCTGAAGCGGTCTATGCAATTGTCGCCGACGGCTGCAAATCGAAGTGGTTTCATGAGGGGTCCCGACGGAGCGACAGCGACGGCAAAACCGCGAATACCAGCTTGGCATTCGCGGTTTTAAAGAGATTTCAAATACGCCTCAATAGGCGACCCGCTTATAGTAACGGCGCGTCGTCAACGGATGATCGCGCAGCACTTCGAGGTGGGCACTGATACGCTCCAGCACCGTCGCCAGAAGGACAGGCGAAATCAGCGCGCGAACCTCGGCGGAGATGCCTGGAAGGTCGAAATCGGCCGTATCGAGCACCGTCAGCTTGTCGGTATAGTTCGGAGCGAAATTCTCGATACGCTCCGCCAGCGGCCGAAGGCCGTCCTCGCCCTTGAACAGAATGACGCTGACGTCCTTCTCGACGAGTTCCAGCGTGCCGTGGAAAAAGTCCGAGGCATGCACGGGCCGCGTACGAATCCATTGCATTTCCTCCAGGATGCACATGCCGTAGTAGAAGGCCTGTGGCCAGGCGTTTCCGGCGGCGGTGACGATATGGTAGTCGGAGGCAGCCAGTTTTCGCGCAAAGGCCTCAGCCTTCGGCTCGTAGGCGCGCTTGACCTCGAGCAAAAGCTCAGGAAGCTTGGAAAGCTCGGTTGCCAGTTGCTCGTAGTTTCCGATTTCGCCGCGATGTTTCAGGATCGAGAGAGCGATGAAAAGGGACTGCAGATAGAAGGATTCACACGAGGTGTCGTCCTCGGCGAAATTGACAAATACATGATCGCCGCCCTTGCCAAGCGGTGTTTCGGCGTGACCGACAAGTGTCAGCACGGTCGCGCCGATATCCTTGAGCCTGGCGAGGAGCGCGACGCTTTCCTTCGTCGTGCCGGAGAGCGATGGCATGACGACGATCGATTTTGCCGTGAGGTTGGCAGCGCCTGTGATGACGAGTTCGGCCGGAAGGCCGACAAAAGCAGGAAAGCGGGACCTTTGCTGCAGCAGTTGGGCGGCCGGTTGCATCAGGATCGCGGCACCGCCCGTTCCCAGAAAAAACACGTTCTCCGCGCCGTCTGACAGGCAGGTCGCGATCACCTGATCAAGGCGCGTCCGCAGTGCGACGGCGCCAGCCTGGATACGCAGAAATCTTTGTTCGTCGAAATTCAGCATCGTCATGTCTCGCTCGTCTGGGGGCGCAGATGTCCCGTTGCCCTGTGAATGTTGTAAGACAACTGACATCTTCCTTTTTTGTTGTCAACGTTCGGATCGTGCCGATTTTTCATCGCATCATGTTTGGGCGCATGATTGGCGTGGTACTTTAGCGGCACGAACAGTTGACCTTTGTGGATTTGTCAGACAAGAACACGAATATCACTGGATTTTCACAAGAGGTTAGCGTTGGACGAGCCCATCCGCGATACGCGCACACTGGTCATTCAGTTGCGCGACCGTATCGCCAACCTTATCAAGGACGATGGTTTGAAACCCGGCGACAAGCTTCCGACGGAAGCCCAGCTGACGCAGCGGTTCAAGATTTCGCGGCCAGCTTTGCGGGAAGCGCTCAAGCTTCTCGAGCAGGATGACGTTATCTTCGTGGAGCACGGGCGCGGTCGGTTTGTTTCGGCAATGTCGGCGGTAACCGTCGAACGCCCGATCACCGTCTTCGAAAGCGTCACCGACATGACGTTGCATTATGGCTACAGGACTGAAAACCGCGTCTTGTCCATTGCAGAGGAAGTTCCGGATGCGGCGATAGCCGGTCACCTCAATCTTGCGGCTGGCGAAAGGGTAATCAAGCTCGAACGTTTGAGGCTGCAGAAAGACGAACCGATCATGTACTGCATCGACTACGTGCCCCGCCAGATTATTCCGGCGCGATTGTTCGACGTCGACTGGAGCGGTTCGCTTCTCGCTCTCCTGGAGCGATATCGCAACCGGCCACGCATGTCGGCGGCCAGAGTTTCCTCCGTCATGCTGCCCGACGATATCGCCGAACGCAATGATTTGCGCGGTTTCGGTCCGGCGTTGCTGATCCAGGAAACTTGTTTCAACACAGCCGGTGTCCCGGTGATCCACGCTGTGGACTACCATCGCGGCAGCCACTTTTCCTTCAGTCTTGTGCGCAAATAGGGCTGGCACAAGCCGGTCATCCTGCCGGATGCCGCGTTGGCGCAGGTCCTGATAGCCTCTGTTCCGTTTCCGGTCAGCGATTTTTTCGGTCGAACGGAACAACCTCGCCCCTCGCACCGAAGATGACCAGCGCTACGGTTTTCCCCAGGGCTTCTTCGGTAAAGGGCTTTCCAAGGGTTTCATATGTTGCGATCTCGTCCGGCAATTCGGCGTAACCCGTGGCGATCACGATAGGCAGGTTGGGTTTCTTGACGCGAATGGCAGCCGCCAGCTGCGCGCCTGTCATGCCCGGCATGGCATAATCGGTCACGAGGCACGAGATTTCCGGATTGCGTCCGAACAGTTCGAGCGCTTCCATCGCGGTCGTCGCGGAAATGACCGTTGCGCCCAGATCCTGCAGCATGGATTCGGTGTTGATCAGGATGAGGGCCTCGTCATCGACGACCAGGATGGTCTGTCCATCCAGCCGAGGTGTGCGACCGGCAGCGGTGTTGAGTTTCGACGTTTCGCTGGCCAGCGAAATCGAACTCGCGACCGGCAGCCAGATGCTGATCGTCGTGCCGATGCCCTTGCGGCTTGCAATATCCAGCATGCCTCCGGATTGATCTGCAAATGCGCTGGCCATCGACAATCCGAGGCGCGTGCCTCGGCCGACACCTTTCGTGGTAAAAAACGGCTCGCGCGCGCGGGACGACGTCACATCGTCCATGCCCTCGCCGGTGTCGGCAACCCGGATGCGAACGTAAGGTCCGCCGTGCAGGGACGGGGGCGCCGGCGCTGGTCCGTCCGCACTGATGGTGATGGTCCCGTCATTCATCGCATCACGGGCATTGACCACGAGGTTGAGCAGAGCCATTTCAAGCTGGTGCGGATCGGCAAAGACAGCCGGAAGCCGCTCGGGGAAATCGGTGACAACGGTCAGGCGTGGCCCAAGCGACCGTTCGATCAGATCGTGCATGCCCTCAACGAGTTTCCGTATCTGCACCACCTGCGGGCTAAGGCTCTGGCGGCGCGAAAAGGACAGCATGCGTTGCGTGAGCGCGGCGCCGCGGTTCGCGCCCTCGATCGCATTGTCGATCATACTGGTTATCCGCTCGTCCTCGGAGACACGTTTGCGGATCATTTCGAGGTTGCCGAGGACAATCGTCAGTATGTTGTTGAAGTCGTGGGCGACGCCGCCGGTCAGTTGGCCTATGGCTTCCATCTTCTGAGCCTGGCGAAGCGCTTCCTCCACGCGCCGTCGGGCCGTAACATCGACCAGCCCGCCCACCGCCCAGATGAACCCGCCATTGGCATCCCGCTCGATACGTGACGTCGAAAGCACATCGATAAAATCGCCCTGGCGGGTGACAAGCCTGTATTCCCGCTCGCGAAGTTCGCCCTCGGCCAAAAGTTTTTGCCAGTCGCGAATTCGTTGCCTTGCGGATTCTTCCGTCATGAAGTTGATGAGGGGCCGGCCGATGACGGAGGTGCGTTCATATCCCAAAAGCGCCAGCCAGGCATCGCTGACGTTCTCGATCCGCCCCTCCGCATCGAGCGCATGCAGCGGCAGGGGCGTGCGGCGGTATAACGAACGGAACTGCTCCGCGCTTTCCTTCAGCGCGATCGCTTCCTTCGTTGCCAGCGCGGCGAACCGTCGGTCGAAAATCGCGGCGATGATCGCGGCCAAAAGAATCAGAAAAGTAATCGCCGAGATCGCCAATGCCAGGTTACCCTGGTTGACGCTGCCGTCGATCGTCATGCCCATATCGCCATGCATGTGGAACATCGCAGCTTTCATGCCGGAAAAATGCATTCCGGAGATCGCCAGGCCCATGGCAAAGGCGGAGATAAGCTTTTCAATGAACCGTGCGCCGCGGAAGGCGAGCCAGAGAGCCGCAATGGACGCCGCCATCGCGATGAAGACGGAAATCAGCACCCAAACAGGGTCGTAGTGCAGGTTGGCATGCATGCGCATGGCGGCCATGCCGACATAGTGCATGGCCAGAATGCCGCTGCCCATGAAAAGACCGCTGAAGACCAGCGCCGTGGAGCCGGTATCTGCACGCGCCACCACGGCGAACCCAACTCCGGTGAAGACGATTGCCGTGAGGAGAGACAAGGCTGTCAGCCACAGATCATAGGCGACCTCCATGCCGGGAACAACATAGGCAAGCATTGCCACGAAATGCATCGCCCAGATCCCGCCGCCCATGCAGACCGCCGCGGTTGCAAGCCAGGCCAGCGAGGCAAGACGCGACGAGGCTGCCGCCATTCGCGAGGCGAGATCGAGTGCGGTATAGGATGCCGCCATCGCGATCATCACGGCGAGAGCCACAAGAAAACCGTCGTGTGACCCAATCATTCCATCACCCCTTGTGTTCATCGCGGCAGACGCACACGTCTGTCCTTGTCTCCGCGGTCACAGATCGAAATAGGTATCAACCAGATGACCTGATTCAGGCTGGATTCTGTCACGTATGGGCGTTTTTGCCCAGAGGCTTTGGATGCCCCTGCCTCGGCTGAAAGCAATCCGTTTCAATGCAGATCGAACGCGTGCAAGTCGCGATCCTAGCCGAACGCTGACTGACCCGTAGTGCACCAACCGATGTAAGCCCGTTGTCTTTTCACACGACGGCATGCTTCCGGATTTCGCACTCTGGTCTCAGATAAACATCAGAAGGGGGAGGGCGAGCGCAAAGGCGGCCAGGAACAGGCCGGTCAATTGTCGGAAAAGGCGCAGAAGCTTTGTGCGGCGTCCGGTCCAGTCGTAAGTCATACTCGCTCCATTTTTTGGAAAACTGGAGCGATGCGCGGCGCAATCAAGGGGTCTGTGGCGAAAATGTGGCAGGAGCTTCGCGTGTTTTGGCGAAGCACCATGCATTTCGATTTGATTACAGGATAAAAACCGTGATCAGCATCAGCACCGGAACAATAATACCGCTCAGCCAGAATGCACGCTCGCGCCAGATAAGTTTGCGAAATTCGTCGTCGGAATTAGTACGGTGAGCGGATTGTCCGATCATGAGAGTCTCCCTTTTCTTGTCATGCAAGCCAAACGAATGCGTGAATCGATTGTTCCCTGGACTTTCAACTCCACGCATTTCTGATCGTTGGAACATTCGGGCCGGCTACAGGTTGAGGAAGCAATGAAAGGCAACAAGGAGAAATGCGATGACTATCCCGGCACCGACCTCTGCCTTGGGTGACATGAAGCGCAGCATGGAATGCGAGCATCATTTCAGTTTGCCGCTCCGCGAACTGATCGATCAGGCCGTTACTGCTGGCTGGACTGTTCAGGAGGCTTTGATCGCGATTGAAGAAGTCGTCAAGGACGAGCGACAGGCCCACATGGCTGATCCTGATCCCGCCGAGGCATCCGGCGAACTGGAACCCGCCAACGACTGGGCGTCTGCAAGGCACTGATCAAGCGATCCGCTCGGTAAGGCGATTTTCACGCACCATGCGAGCCCGTGCTCAGACAGTGTGTTTTTCGCCTTCCGAACGATGCAGCCAGCCCGCCAAGAAATTGAAGCGTCCGGCGCGCGCCTCGAAAGCATCGTCATTCTGTCTTTCGCACCAACCGACGGCCTGGCGGCGTGCGGAGAGATCAAAGGCTCTTTCTGCTTCGGTAAGAAGGTCGTCCTGATCCTCAGTCAAATGATAGGTCTGTCCCATCGCTGTATCCCCTTGGCAAGAATGTAACACAGGAACGACGCAATTGTTAAAAAGTTCCGACTTACCCGGATGTCATAGAAAGCGGCAGTCCAGGCATTCCGATGGGCGGACGGAACTCCTGGTTCCCTTATGCGTTTATGCGGCAGGGATAAACAACAGGAGTGTAAAATGGCTGATCGTGGACCGACCGTAATCAACACTGGCAGTGGCGGCGGCGCCGGCTGGGCTGTCGCACTTATTCTTGCCGTCGTTATCATCGGGGGCATTTTGATGTTTTCGGGTGTGATCAACGTCAATGGCGGCGGCGGAACGGACGTCAATGTCAACGTGCCGGCCGTTACAACACCGGCCACCGACACGGCCACTCCGACCACGGATACGACGGCGAAATAATCGCTCTTTTTGATAGCCGCCGCAGAAACATGCGGCGGCTTTTTGTTTTCAGACGATATGACGGTCGTCGAAATTCAGGCTCTGTGGCGGCTCCGGATTTTCGTCGGGGTTTGGAAGCGGCGTCTCGTCCGGCAGGCGTTCCGGATCGGGTTCGCGAACCGGTGGCTGCGGTTC
Organism: Hyphomicrobiales bacterium; assembly: GCA_900472785.1. GTDB lineage: Bacteria > Pseudomonadota > Alphaproteobacteria > Rhizobiales > Rhizobiaceae > Pararhizobium. The sequence goes on from UCJH01000069.1 coordinate 25,855, forward strand.
GCCAAGCGGAGGAACCAGCGGAAAAGGGTCGGGATTGCCGATGCCCGGTTCTGGATTGACGGGAAGGGTCATGATTTCCTCTTTTTCGTTTCCCAAACAAACCCGGGACGCCAGCGATTGTTCCGAATTTTCCGGTCAAGCTGTTCCTGACAGAATCTCGTTCAACCCGTCGCGCAATGTCTTCGTCGACGAATTCACCGTCGCTGCATCGACCCGTGCGATACCAAAAAGCAGTCCGGGTTTTGCACTCCCAAGGTAAAATTGCGACATTGGCTGCATCGCCATCCCTTTCGCGTTAAGTGCGTCTGCAACGATCTCGTCGTTGATGCCGGCCTTATGGAACCATGTCGCAAAATACAGCCCGTCATTTTCCTCGCCGATGCGCAATATATGTCCGCAGTCCCGGCCCAGCGCCTCTACGGTTGCTGCCATCCGCGGCGCATACAGCGCATTCATCCGGCGGACATGGGCGCGCAGGCGGCCCTCACGCATGAAATCGGCAAGGGCGGCCTGCAGATGGATGGAGACCATCGCGCCTTTCAGGCGCAGGGCATTCGACATGTCCGCCACCAGCCATGGAGGCACGATGACATAGGCAATCCGCAGTCCGGGTGCCAGCATCTTGGAAAAAGTGCCGAGATAGGCGACGACGCCGGAGCCGTCTATTCCCTGCAAGGCCGCGATCGGCCGCGACCCGTAGTGAAACTCGCTATCATAATCATCTTCGACAACAATGGCGTTGGTCTCGCGGGCGATATCCAACAGGGCGAGCCGCCGTTTCAGGCTCATGGTCACGCCGGTCGGGTATTGGTGCGATGGCGTCGTATAGATCAGTCGCGGGCGACCACCGGCGGCGAGCGTCACGTCGATGCCTTGCGCGTCGCAGGGCACCGGCACGAGACGGGCGCCGGCTGCCTGGAAAAGCATGTGCGCCGCCTTGTAACCCGGCTCCTCCATCCAGACGATGTCATCCCGATCTGGTTTCACCAGCACGCGTGCCAGGAGATCGATCGCAGCGCCTGTCGATGGCACGATCATGACCTGTTCGGGGCGGGCGGACACGCCGCGCGTCGTCGATACATGCTCGAGGATGGCAGATTGCAGTTCCGGCAGACCTTCACTGTCTGAATAGCCGAGGTCGTGAATGCGCAACGCCCGCGCCCGCGCGCCGAGGCAGCGCGCCCAGGCGGCGTGGGGAAAATGCGAAAGATCGGGAACGCCTGGCTTGAAGAGTTCCTCGCCGGCTCCGACGTTCCGGTGCCGTTCCGGTGTCTGCTTTGGCGCAGGTTGCGCCGACAAGGGTGTGGCGATGGCGGCCGTGCGAGTAGCGCCGCCTCCGCTTGCCTGCAGGAAACCTTCTGCCTTCAAGCGATCATAGGCTTTGACCACCGTCGATCGTGCGACGCCGAGCGTATTGGCCAGCGCCCGTGTCGAGGTCACTCGTTGCTCGGCCATCCGGCCACTGAGAATGTGCTGCCGCAGAGCGCGATAAATCTGACCTTCCAGATCGCCCGACGGGCGGTCCAGTGTCAGCCATGTCGGTGGCAAAGCCATATAACATCCCTCAACTGGTCTCTTTCCTATGGCAAAACTGGATGTTTACAGCAGACCTCTTGTCGCGGCAATTGCGCTCTGTTGAAGGTCTACGGACGGACAAGCGTGCTGGACCCGCATTTTAATGGACAGGATCAACGATGAACCTTGCAGACTGGAAGGGTGTTTTGCGGCCCGAACGCACGGCGCTGGAAGGCCGTTATGTACGGCTGGAGCCTTTGGACCTCGAACGCCACGCCGTGCAGTTGTTTGAATCGGCACAGGCCGGTGGTGCGGAAGATCGTTTCCGTTATCTTTTCGAGGACGTACCCGACAGCCAGGCACAATTTGATACGTGGCTGGAGAAGGCGGCAGCGGGTGCTGATCCTCTGTTCTTCGCCGTCATCGATAAGCGGACCGGCCGCGCCGAGGGGCGTCAGGCACTGATGCGGATCGACGCGGCGCATGGCGTAATCGAGATCGGTAGCATTCTCTGGGGGCCGGCAATCGCGCGCAGCCGCATATCGACGGAAGCTCTCTATCTCTTTGCCTCGCTGGCTTTCGACATGGGCTATCGCCGGTTCGAGTGGAAGTGCAACAATGACAACCAGCCGTCGAAACGCGCCGCCGAGCGCTTCGGCTTCACCTTCGAAGGCATTTTCCGCCAGCACATGGTGGTCAAGGGCAAGAACCGCGATACCGCCTGGTTTTCAATCACCGATGCAGAATGGCCGCGGCTGAAGGCCGGCTACGACGCCTGGCTGAAGGCAGAGAATTTCGATGCCGAAGGCCGGCAGTTGAGCAAGCTGACCTTCTGAAGGAATTCGTCGTTATGGATACCATCGAAATCCGCCCGATCGACAAAGTCGACCACGCCGCATGGCTGCCGCTATGGCGGGGTTATCAGGCATTCTACAAGGTGGATATTCCCGACGAGGTCTCGGAGGTCACCTGGCGACGGCTGCTGGACCCGGACGAACCAATAGGCGGCGCGCTGGCGTGGCAGGGATCGACGGCCGTAGGCCTCGTGCACCATATCCGCCACCGCTCGAGCTGGACAGTCGGCGACTACTGCTATCTGCAGGACCTCTACGTGGACGGCACCATTCGCGGGGCCGGCATCGGCCGCAGGCTGATCGAGCACGTCTATGAAGTTGCGGCGCGCCATGGCTGCGCGCGCGTGCACTGGCTGACGCACGAGACGAACACCGATGCGATGCTGCTTTACGACCGGATCGCCGATAAGTCCGGTTTCTTGCAATACCGGCGCATCCTGTAAGGCGATCATTCAAGGGTATGAACGGGGGAGGGGAGGTTGGCAGACCTCACCCTCCCCACGTCATTCAATCCATGTCGCTATCGAAGGGGGCAGCCGTCCTGTCGATACTGCCGTTGACGATCTCGCGCTTGCCGACGTGATTGGCGGTGCCCACCAATCCTTCCTTCTCCATCCGCTCAACCAGCGATGCGGCGCGATTGTAGCCGATGCCGAGGCGGCGCTGGATGTAGGAGGTCGAGCACTTCTTGTCGCGCAGCACCACCTTGACGGCCTTGTCGTAGAGATCGTTGCCGTCTTCGGCAGCGATGTCGCCCTTGTCGAACACCGCGCCGGCCTTCTCGTCGATGTCTTCCGGCTCCTCGTCGGCGGCGGTGACGGTGTCGAGATATTCGGGGCGGCCCTGCGTGCGCAGATGCGCCACGACATTTTCCACTTCTTCATCCGAAACGAACGGGCCGTGCACGCGCACGATACGACCGCCGCCAGCCATGTGCAGCATGTCGCCCTGGCCGAGCAGCTGTTCGGCTCCCTGTTCGCCAAGGATTGTACGGCTGTCGATCTTGGAGGTGACCTGGAAGGAAATACGGGTCGGGAAGTTGGCCTTGATCGTGCCGGTGATGACATCGACCGAGGGGCGTTGCGTCGCCATGATCAGGTGGATGCCGGCGGCGCGGGCCATCTGGGCAAGGCGCTGGATTGCGCCTTCGATTTCCTTGCCGGCGACCATCATCAGATCGGCCATCTCGTCGACGATGACGACGATATAGGGCATGCGGGTCAGGTCGAGTTCCTGTTCTTGGTGGATCGCCTCGCCGGTGCCCTTCTCGAAACCGGTCTGTACCAGCGTCGTGAAGCTCTCGCCCTTTTCACGCGCGGCAGCGGCACGAGCGTTGTAGCCGTCGATATTGCGGACGCCGAGCTTCGACATCTTGCGGTAGCGGTCTTCCATCTCCTTGACCGCCCATTTCAGCGCCATGACGGCCTTCTTCGGGTCGGTGACCACCGGGGTCAGGAGATGCGGGATACCGTCATAGATCGACAGTTCGAGCATTTTCGGATCGACCATGATCAACCGGCATTCCTCCGGCGTGAGCCGATAGAGCAGGGAGAGAATCATGGTGTTGATAGCGACGGACTTGCCGGAACCGGTGGTGCCGGCAACCAGCAGATGCGGCATCTTGGCGAGTTCTGCGATCACCGGTTCGCCGCCGATCGTCTTGCCGAGGCAAAGCGGCAGCTTGAAGCCGGTGCGGGTGAAATCCTGCGAATCGATCAGCTCGCGGAAGTAGACGGTCTCGCGATGCGCATTCGGTAGTTCGATGCCGATGACATTTCGTCCCGGCACCACGGCGACGCGGGCGGAAACGGCGGACATCGAACGGGCGATGTCGTCGGCGAGGCCGATGACGCGCGAGGATTTGACGCCCGGCGCCGGCTCGAATTCATAGAGGGTGACGACGGGGCCGGGACGGACATGGATGATCTCGCCGCGCACGCCGAAATCCTCGAGCACGCTTTCGAGATGACCGGCATTCTGCTCCAGTTGTTCCTGGGTGAGGACAAAGCCGCTGGACTGCGGCGCTTCCTGCAGCAGGGATCGCGGCGGGAATTCGTAGGTGTCGCCGCTCACGTTGGAAAGTGTCGATTGCGGGATCTGGAACGGCTTCGAAATGGCCACGCCGGATGATGCAGCCTGCCGCGCGGCGGGAACGTCCTGCGGCGCCGGCGTTACGGTGGCCACTGCGGGACGCATCACGGTTTGTGGCGCGGGCGGTGCCGGCACGGGCGACGGTGCGGAAACAACCGGCACCGGCGTGGACGCAGCGATCGCGTTTGCCTGCTGGAAGGTGGGTGCCTTGCGGACTTCCACGACGCGGAATTTCGCGGCGATGGACCCGCTGTCAACGATCGGTGTCGGCTTGATGTCCGCCGGAACGACCGGGCTCAGCTCCGGAAAAGCGAATGTCGCGGATTCGAAGAATGCGAAATCCGACAGAAAGGGCAGATTAGTCTCGGCGACAGGCTGCGATGCGGCGACGTCTACGGCGATGACCGGCTCCATCAGCCTGCTTGCGGAGGCATTCTTGCTGGCGACCACGGCCGCCGCCGTCATGGTCTTGACTGCGGGCTGTCCTGTGACCAGCTGCTGTTCCGCTTGGGTTTTCCAGCCCATCATCCGCCGTTCGCTCATCGCTTCACGCAGGCGCTCGATTTCAATAGCGACGGGTGAAGGCTGCATCGGTTCTACATGCGGCATCGTCGCTACGGTTTCGGGGACTACGACTTGTTCCGGAACAATGGATGTTTCGCCGCTTGTATGTCGGGGCTCCCGGACAGAGGGAAGCTCGCGGTGCGTTTCCCGGTCGGGCGTGCGGGTAAACCGCACGTTCGGTGCCATCAGAAAATGGCTTTCGAGACTGCCGTCGACCAGGTGCGCCGGATCGCTGGCGCGCAGGATCGGTGAACGGAATCGCGAAGTTTCGCCACCGGTTTCGCGGTCAGAAGGCGACGCCCAGGTGACCGTATGGGCATCCTGATCCGGCCATGGATGATCCGGCAGTCCGGACGCCTCGGCGTCGGGATAGTCTGCGGATGACGTGTTGCTGGAGGTCGCGGGCTGAAAATTCGTTCTGGGAATACGCATGGAACCTGCAAGCGAAAATCATGACGGATGAGACGCCTGATGAATAGGAAATGAAGGTTAACATTCTCTTCCGCGGAGATCCCCATATGCGTAGGCGTCAAAGCGGTTGGATCTACAATTTATATGTAAATTCAGATGGTTGGATCTGATTTTCCAGTTGTGTATGAAGCCGGAAAATTAATTTCCTCACCTTGCGGAAGGCTGACGGCGTTTTGAGTCTCTCGTTTGGGAAGAGCGCCAATCGAAGGGCGCAGGAATGGACAAAGGGCGCTTTGACAGCGCCCTTCCAACCTCTTTCTCGATGGCATCCGATCCGTTCACGCCATGCCGGCGGGGTCGCCGATGGGCAGCAGAGCGGGCTCCAGCACCGGGTCGTTCGGGTTCTTGTTGTCACCCTTGTCGAGGATCGGCGGCGTGGCCGGCTTGTCCTGCGAGCGATCCGGAATACCGGGTGTGTTCTGCGGGCCGCGTGGCGTTTCGGCTGTGGGTTCAGGAATGGTTGTAGGCATGATCATTCTCCTTCTGCAGAAGAACGGTGCAGCGAGCGGATGGTTCCCTTTCTTCATCTATCATCCCTGGCGGACCCGCATGGATGGACAGAGGGCGGGGTGATCCGTTAGTGAAGGCCTGCCTGTTTTGCGCGGAGAGCGGATCATGAACCAGTTTCACGTCGGCCAGAAGGTCGTCTGCATCGACGACAAGTTCAAGCATGTCTCGATCGATCAGGGCATCCGAAAAGGACAGATCTACACGATCCGCTGGATCGGCCCCTACAAGCACTACATCGACGGGGAGTTCATCGGCATAAAGGTCGAGGAAATCCATCGTGGCAATGACGATGGCCCGGAAGGTTATGGGGCCGCAGACATGCCCTATCGGGCGACGCGCTTCCGGCCGCTGCTGCGCGACAAACTGTCGGCACTTCGCAACCTCCTGGCGCCGACCCCGAAGGGCGAGACGCCCTATCTGCCGGAGGCTCCGGAAGAGCCGCAGCGCAAGGCTCCGGTGAAGAAGCCCGAAAAGGTCTGATCGTCAGGGTGCGTTATCGGCGGTCGCCAGCTTGTCGCCGCTGACATTCGCCCGGCTCGCCTCGACGGCCTTCAGGATTGCCGGAACGACCAGCGCCGATCCCGCATTCGAGGGGTGGTTGCCGTCGATATAGTAGATCGTGTCATAGCCCTGGTTGTTGACGCAGCGGTCCTTGACGGCGGTGTCGCAGAAGAATTCCGCAGGCTTGACCCGATAGAGGTTCGGGTGCGACAGGGCATCGAACGCGGCGATCACGGTGGCGTTGCGCTTGCGGTAAAGCTCGACGCTTGTTGAGAAAACCGGGTCCTTTTCTCCTGCCATGGCTGCCTTGGCAACCAGATCCGGCACGTTCCAGCCGGCTTCCGGGATCGGATAGACCAGCACCACTTTGGTGCCCGCCTCGAGATATGTCCGGATGTCCTGCAGATAGCGCGCGAGCACACGGGCCTTGCGGGCGTCATCGAAGCGACCGGCCGCCTCGTTTTGGTTTTCCAGGACATCGGCATAGATCGGCGTCAGCGCCTCGACCCCGCCCTCGCCATTGTCGAAGCCGCCACCATCAATGTAGAGCGACCAGCGGTTGAGCATGATGACCGTGTCGATGCCGCTCTGGCGGATGTAATCCTCGATGCCTGTGAAAAAGGAATTGCAGCGGGAGCGGTATTTCCTGTCCGACACGTAGAAGCCGGAGAAACCGACGCAGGCGGAATGGCTCATGGCATAGAGATCGACTTTCGCACGGTCGAATTGGCGCAGGGCTTCGCCGGCAATCGCCCCCGCATGGGAATCGCCAATCAGGATCGTCTTGCTGCTTTTTGAGTGTGCAGTCAGGCAGCCCCGAACGGGATGCTGGATATCGCTTTCACCCTTGTCGAACAGGCACGTCTCCATCGCCGAATCGTGGTTGCCTTTTTCCGCGAGCACATTCAGCGCCGTCTGCGGCAGCCGAAATTTCAGCCCGTCGTCTTGGGTGCCGAGAAAGCCGATGCCGATGAACAGGCAAGCGCCGGCCGCTGTCGCGGCCAGCACACGCGGCGCGGACGACAGCGCGGTGATGCGGCCGCTGCGGAACGGTGTTTCGACGAAACGCCAGGAGAAATACGCAAGCACCAGCGATGCGCACGCAAGTCCAAGAAACATCGCGGTCGACGGTTCCGTGAGGCTTCGGATACGGGCAAAGGCAAACAGCGGCTGATGCCAGAGATAGGCGCTGTAGCTGATCAGGCCGATGCCGACCATCGGTCGCGTCGAGAGAAGCCGCGCCACGAGCGTGCCCTGCGCGCCGAACAGGATGATAAGAGCCGCACCGACAACGGGAGGAAGAGCGTAGAAGGATGGGAACGGGGTAAGCTCGTCATAGGCAAAGATCGAGAAGAGGATCAGTGCTAGTCCCGTCAGCGACAGTATGTCGTTGGGTTTCTGCGCCCTTCCGGACAGTATGAATGCCGTCAGCGACCCAGCCAGCAGCTCCCAGGCCCGCGTCGTCGGCAGATAGAAGCTGGCGGAAGCAAAATGGGTCGAGCCGTATTGGGCGAACATCAGGCTGGACAGGGCCACGACGGCAATGATGGCGACCAGAGCCGTGCGGCCAAAGCGCCAGCACAGCATGACGAACAGCGGAAAGACGACGTAATACTGCTCTTCGACGGCAAGGCTCCATGTGTGAAGCAGCGGCTGTTCCTCGGCAGCGGCAGCGAAATATCCGGTCTCCTGCCAGAACAGGAAATTCGAGACGAACAGGCAGACGGCAATGACGCTGTGGCTGAACTCTGTCATCTGCATCGGCAGCATCCATGCCCAAGCAAAGGGCAGGCAGCAGAGAAGCACGAAGAACAGAACCGGCATGATGCGGCGAGCACGCCTCTCGTAGAATTTCAGGATCGAAAACCGGCCTTTTTCCTGATCGCCGATAATGATCGAGGTGATCAGGTAGCCGCTGATGACAAAGAAGATATCGACCCCGACAAAGCCACCGGAGAATGTGTCGATGCCTGCATGGAACAGAATGACCGGTACGACAGCCAAGGCGCGCAGCCCGTCGATTTCGCGTCTGTACTGCATTCCACCATCCATGCTGTGAATCGAAAATCTGTCTTGCGGAGTAAGAGATCGCCGACCAAAACGAGCCGGCCCCGGATGCGAGGATGCAACCGGAGCCGGATAAGGAAACCAGCTTTGGGCGTCAGGTCAACCGACGGACGGTCAGTTCCTGAACAATTTCCACCGTGTCGGGCGGAAGGCGATCCGCGACCGGTCGGTTGCCGTCTTTTCCGGCGGCAGCTCGATCTCGACCTTGCCCTGTGACGCGACGATGTCGAGTTCGACATGGCGGGTTCCGGCGACCCGTCGGCTGGCCGTTACCAGGCCGGCAATGCAACCGCCGCTGCCGTCGAGCAGTTCGATGTCATGCGGGCGGAAATAGAGCTGCGCGTCGCCGTCGTCCTCGCCCGGCGCGCTGATGCCGATCGAGCGATCCTCGATCCACAGCTGGCCGTTTTCGACACGCACCGGCAGAATGTTCGACTGGCCGATGAAGCCGAACACGAAGGGCGAAATGGGGGCGTCGTAGATTTCATCGGGCGTGCCGACCTGTTCGATCTGCCCCTTGCTCATCACCACGACGCGGTCCGCCAGTTCGAGTGCTTCCTCCTGGTCGTGGGTCACGAAAATCGTCGTATGGCCGGTCCGGTCGTGGATTTCGCGCAGCCAGCGACGCAGCTCCTTGCGGACCTGCGCGTCAAGCGCACCGAAGGGTTCGTCGAGCAGAAGAACATTCGGTTCGACAGCCATGGCGCGGGCAAGCGCAACCCGCTGGCGCTGGCCGCCGGAGAGCTGCGCCGGATAGCGTTTTTCAAGGCCGGAGAGCTGGACGAGATCGATCAATTCCATCGCCCGGCGCCGGATGTCCGCTGTCGACGGCCGGCGGCCGGCCGGGCGGATCTTCAGGCCGAAGGAAACATTGTCCAGCACCGTCATGTGGCGAAACAGGGCATAATGCTGGAATACGAAGCCGATATTGCGCTGCTGCACCGTCTTGCGCGATGCATCCTCGTCGCCGAAATAGATCGTGCCGTCCGTCGGGGTTTCAAGACCGGCCACCAGACGCAGCAACGTCGTCTTGCCGGAACCGGAAGGGCCGAGCAGCGCGATCAGCTCGCCGGAACGGATGTCGAGCGACACGTCGTTGAGGGCTGGAAAGCGGCCGAATTCCTTGCGTATGTTTTGAACGCGTACTTCCATGGATGCTATGACCTTTCAGTGCCGGCGGCTGGCTGCGATCTGTTCGCTGAACTTCATTTCAAGCAGCGATTTCAGAACGAGCGTGACGAGCGCCAGCAGGGCGAGAAGCGTTGCGACCGCGAAGGCGGCAACGAAGTTATATTCATTGTAGAGGATTTCGACCTGAAGAGGCATCGTGTTGGTCAGTCCGCGAATATGGCCGGAGACCACCGAGACCGCCCCGAACTCGCCCATGGCGCGTGCATTGCAGAGCAGCACGCCGTAGAGCAGGCCCCATTTGATGTTGGGCAGCGTCACGTACCAGAAGGTCTGCCAGCCGCTGGCGCCCAGCGAAAGCGCCGCTTCCTCGTCGCTCGTGCCCTGTTCCTGCATCAGCGGGATCAGTTCGCGGGCGACGAAGGGAAAGGTCACGAAGACGGTTGCCAGCACGATGCCGGGCACAGCGAACAGGATCTGGATGCCGTGGCTCTGCAGCCAGGGTCCGAGAAGGCTGTGCGAGCCGAACAAAAGGATGAAGACCAGGCCCGAAATGACCGGCGAGACCGAAAAGGGAAGATCGATCAGCGTGGTCAGGAAGGCCTTGCCCTTGAATTCGAACTTGGCGATCGCCCAGGCCGCCGACACGCCGAAGACGACGTTGAGCGGTACCGCGATGACCGCGACAATGAGGGTCAGCCGGATGGCCGAAAATGTTTCGGGGTCGGCAAGCACGGTCAGGAATTCGCCAGGTCCGTTGCGCATCGCCTCGGTGAAGACGGATGCCAGCGGAACGACCACGAAAAGACCGACGAAACAGAGCGCGATGCCGATCAGGACATAACGCGCCAGCCGGCTTTCGGAGGTGGCGGAGCGAACCATTTCGGAGGTGCCGTGATGGCCGACGGGATCCGGAATCTCATGTGCCATAACCATACCTCCGTCTGCTCCAGGCCTGGATCATGTTGATGACGAACAGCATGACGAATGAAATGACCAGCATCACCGCCGCGATCGCCGTGGCGGCGGGATAATTGAACTCCTCAAGCCGAATAACGATGAGCAGGGGGGCAATTTCCGAAACATAGGGCAGGTTTCCGGCGATGAAGATGACGGAACCGTATTCGCCGACGCCGCGGGCAAAGGCAAGAGCAAAGCCGGTCAGAACCGCCGGCGTCAGGCCCGGCAGAAGCACGCGGCTGATCGTCTGGAAACGGTTGGCGCCGAGCGTCGCGGCTGCTTCCTCGACCTCCTTGTCGATCTCCTCCATGATCGGCTGTACCGTGCGCACGACAAAGGGCAGGCCGACGAAGACGAGTGCGATGACAATGCCGAGGGGGGTGAAGGCCACCTTGATGCCGAGCGGTGCCAGAAGCGAACCGATCCAGCCGTTTGGCGCATAGAGCGTCGTCAGCGCGATGCCGGCAACGGCTGTCGGCAGGGCAAACGGCAGATCCACCATGGCGTCGACGATGCGCTTGCCGGGAAAGCGGTATCGCACCAGCACCCAGGCGAGAATGACGCCGAAGACGACATTGACCAGCGCGGCGGCAAAGGCGGTTCCGAACGAGATGCGAAGGGCATTGACGGTGCGTTCATCCGTGGCCAGCGCCCAGAACGTGCTCCACCCGAGCACGCTGGACCGCCAGACGAGGCCTGAAAGCGGAATGAGAATAATCAGTATGAGCCATGACAAAGTAACGCCGAGCGCCAATCCGAATCCCGGAATGACGCTCGGCTGTCGAAATTGCCACCGCCTGCGTGTGCTTGCGGTCATGTAAAACTTATTGCCCCGGCTTGTAGATCTGATCGAAGACACCACCGTCCCCGAAGAATTTCGGCTGAGCTTCCTTCCATCCGCCGAATTCGTCAATAGTGGAAAGTTTCACCTCTGCAAAGCGGGCAATATCCTTGGGGTCGGCGACCTCCGGCTTGAACGGCCGGTAGTAGTGCTTGGCCGCGATCTTCTGGCCGACATCCGAATAGAGATACTGCAGATAGGCTTCGGCCACCTTGCGCGTACCCTTGGCATCGACATTGCCGTCGACCAGCGCCACCGGCGGTTCAGCCTTGATCGAAATGGAGGGCGTCACGATCTCGAAGCTGTCGGGACCGAGTTCCTCGAGCGACAAATAGGCTTCGTTTTCCCAGGCGAGCAGGACGTCGCCGAGGCCGCGCTGGACGAAGGTCGTGGTTGCGCCGCGTGCGCCGGTGTCGAGAACCGGAACATGCTTGAACAGGTTGGCCACGTATTCCTGGGCCTTCGCGTCATCGCCGCCATTGGCCTGACGTGCCCATGCCCAGGCCGCGAGGAAGTTCCAGCGGGCGCCGCCGGAGGTCTTCGGGTTCGGCGTGATCACCTGGATGTCGTCCTTGACCAGATCGCCCCAGTCCTTGATGCCCTTCGGGTTGCCCTTGCGGACGAGGAAGACGATCGTCGAAGTATAGGGGGCGCTGTTGTTTTCGAATTTGCTCTTCCAGTCAGCCGGGATCTTGCCGGTTTCCTTGGCGATGGCGTCGATGTCGGCTTCCAGCGCCAACGTCACGACGTCGGCGTCGAGACCGTCGATGACCGAACGTGCCTGCTTTCCGGAGCCGCCATGCGATGTCTGGATCGTCACCGTCTCGCCTGTGTCGGTCTTCCACTTTTCCGCAAACGCGGTGTTGAAGTCTTTGTAAAGTTCCCGGGTCGGGTCATAGGACACGTTGAGGATTGTCGTATCGGCAAATGCGAAACCAAGCCCACCCACCTGAATGCTGCCTGCCAGCAGGGCCGCCGTGATAAATCGCGTTAGTCGTTTCGCTTGCATGTCTACCTCCGTTGTTAGTAGGCATACTCTATTCAAATGATCGAGTATTATAACGCAGAACTTTCCCTCTGATTGATCAAGAGGAGCAAAGTCGTGCCTTTGTAACCGCTCATATAGAAAACTTTACCCGACGATGTGAGTTTTTCCAATCCTCTGCTTCGTCGATGCGGCTGATCAAGGGTCCGGAAAGAAAATATTTTCGCGGCGACGCGTTACGAGCTTGAGCGATCGATCCGGTTGAATCACATAGGTCTCGTAGACTTTTTCGCCCATTTCACCCGTAAACTGATGCGGCACGATGCTGCCGATCGGTGATTTCCTAAGCTTTGTCCGCGGCTGTCCGTTGTAGGTGATGCTGCCTGGTATCGGCTCAAGTTCGGACGTGGTGCAGCTGGCGAGAAAGAGGACGGCTATGGCTGCGAGGGCGGTCTTCATGGTCTGCTCCGTTTTGAACTGCGCTCAAAGCATGTAGCGAAGAGATAGGGCGCGCGCCGCTTTTTTCCATGCTCTCCCGCGATCGTGACCGGGTGTGACGCTCGCTTGACCTGGCTTGTCCGGAGCTTGCAGAGCCAAAGTCGATCCGCTTGCATGGATTAGCGAATCAGACAGAATGAATAAGGGAGGTTTCACGGGGACTTAGATGTCATGAAACTCTTCGCCTATGCTTCTCTCCTTGTTCTCCTCATCTCCCATATTGATTCCGTCGACGCCAAAAGCGCACGCGAAGACCTGATGGAAAAGATCGCCGACGTCGTCGCCTTTGCCAGGGTCTGCCCGGCGCTGCAGATGGATACGGCCTCGATCAGCACGATTGCCATGGGCCAGAGCATCGGAAAATCCGATCGCGACTACGATGTGATCGACGCCATGGCCGATGCCCGGGAAGGGACGATGCGTCGCGATGGCGATTCCTGGAGCACCTGCGAAACCGGGCGCCGCCAGTATGGACCAGGTGGTAGCGCTCTGCCGGGCATGTTGCGCGAACGCTGAGGCAAAGGCGAATTTCCGCTGCAGCGGAACTTTGGCTAGCGGGATGGCTTTCAATTGCCTGGGAATGCTATTCCGGCGTATCCGATTCTCCTGCAGGCTTTCCGATGACCGTCGATCAATATCTTGCGTTTGTGGTCATCGGCCTGATGATGGCGTTTTTCATATGGGGGCGGTTTCGCTACGATATCGTCGGCTGTTGCGCGTTGATGCTGGCCGTCGCCGTCGGCATCGTTCCCTATGACAAGGCCTTTGACGGTTTCAGCGATGATATCGTCATCATCGTCGCAAGCGCATTGATTGTCAGCGCCGGTGTGGCCCGCTCTGGTCTCGTCGATGCCGCCATCGAACGCTACCTGCCGCGCCTCGGTTCTGTGCGCGGGCAGTTGCTGATCCTCGTTGTGCTCGTCACCGTCCTGTCCGCCTTCATCAAGAATATCGGTGCGCTGGCGATCATGATGCCGGTGGCCTTCCAGTTTGCGCGCCGCTCCAATATCCAGCCATCGCGCTTCCTGATGCCGATGGCGTTCGGCGCGCTGCTCGGCGGCCTGATGACGCAGATCGGCACATCGCCGAACATCGTCGTGTCGCGGGTGCGTCAGGAACTCACCGGCGAAAGCTTCACCATGTTCGACTTCACGCCGGTCGGCGCGACGCTCGCGCTGGTCGGAACGATCTTTCTCCTGTTTGCGTACAAGTTGGTGCCGGAGCGGGTCAGCCAGCAGTTTTCCATCGAAGAGGCGATCGAGATCAGCAATTATGCCTCCGAGGCCGCCGTGCCTGCCGGATCGCCTTTCGTCGGCAAGTCCCTGAGTGCCCTGCTCAAGGCGAGCGATGGCGAGGCCATCGTCACCTCGGTCATTCGAAGGGCACAGCACCGAACGCCTTTGCCGGACGTCGCGCTGGAGGTCGATGATATCCTGCTTCTGGAAGGCAGCCCGCTGGCGCTGGACAGGGTCGTATCGCAAGGCAGACTGAAGCTGTCCGGCAATCGTTCGCCCTCCGGCACCAAACCCGGCGTGGAAATCGAGGCCGTCGAAGCTGTCATCGGCAGCGAGAGTATGCTCGTCGGAATGTCGGCAACGCGGCTTGCGCTCTTCAACGCCCACAATATCAACTTGCTCGCCGTCAGCCGCCAGGGGCAACGTTTGAAGGAACGCCTCGGCAAGGTGACGTTGCAAGTCGGCGATATCATCGTGCTTCAGGGCGCGCGCACGGAACTGCCGGGCTTCCTGCAGGAATTCGGCTGCCTGCCTCTGGCGCAGCGCGAAATCCTGCTCGGCACGATCCGGCGCGCCTATCTGCCACTTCTGGTCCTGTTCGCAGCCATGGGCAGCACCGCCGTCGGCATCCTGCCGGTGCCGGTGGCGTTCTTCGCGGCTGCGTTGGCGATGGTGGTTTTCCGGGTCATTCCGCTGCGTGACGTCTATCGCTCGGTCGATGGACCGATCCTCGTGATGCTGGCGGCGCTGATCCCGGTCAGCGATTCACTGCGCACCACCGGTGGAACGGATGTTGTCGCGCAATGGCTGGGCGGAGTGGCGGCGCAATTGCCGCCGGCAGGCGCGCTTGGCGTCATCCTGATCGCCGCGATGGCGGTAACGCCGTTTCTCAACAATGCCGCTACCGTGCTGGTAATGGCGCCGATCGCCGCCAGCTTTGCCGGAACGCTTGGCTACAGGCCCGAAGCCTTCCTGATGGCTGTCGCCATCGGCGCCGGCTGTGACTTCCTGACCCCGATCGGACATCAGTGCAACACGCTCGTCATGGGTCCCGGCGGCTATCGCTTCAGTGACTATCCCAGGCTCGGTCTGCCACTGTCGCTGGTCATCGTCGTCGTCAGCATTCCGGCTCTCACCTATGTCTGGCCGCTTCAATGATGGTCGCTGCGATCGCTGATCTGCTTTTGGAAAGGCTGAAGCCCAATTCGCGTGGGAATGCCTGATGGGCTTCGTCTTGTTTTTACGGCAGAACTTTCGCTGGCTGGCCGGCGGGTTCCTGCTCACCTATTTTTCATCTTTCGGTCAGACCTTCTTCATTTCGCTCTCATCCGGCGACATACGGGCGGAATACGGGCTGAGCCATGGCCAGTTCGGTTCGCTCTACATGGCGGCGACACTGCTCAGTGCATTCAGCTTGCCGCAGCTGGGGCGGATCGTCGATCATTTCAGCGTTTCCCGGGTCGTGGTGATGACCGTGCCGGTCCTCGCGCTTGCAGCGGTATCGATGGCCTATGCGACGTCGCTGATCTGGTTGTTCCTGACACTTTACGTGCTCCGGCTGTTTGGTCAGGGCCTAATGATCCATACGGCGATGACGGCGATGGGCCGCTGGTATTCGGCGCAGCGAGGCCGCGCGGTTGCGGTCGCTAACCTTGGAAACCAGGCCGGGGAAGCGACATTCCCGCTTGTCTTCGTTTTCATCGTTGCCGCCCTCGGCTGGCGCAATACCTGGCTGTTGGCGGCAACGGCGCTTCTTCTGGTCGCCTTGCCGCTGATCCTCGTCCTGATGCGCGTCGAGCGCACGCCAAGGCGGAGCGATGGCGTCGGGATGCGTACGGCACCGCGCGACTGGACACGGGGCGAGGTGTTGCGCGACCCGCTCTTCTGGATGGCGCTTTTGGGCGTCTTGGCGCCGGGCTTCATCGTCACCACGATCTATTTCCACCAGGTCTATCTGGTGAATCTGAGGGGGTGGTCGATGGAGGCCTTTGCCGGATCGTTCCTGGCCATGTCGATCACGACGGTCTTCACGGGTCTGCTGAGCGGCGTGCTGATCGATCGCTATTCGGCCATCCGCCTGTTGCCGATCTTCCTGCTTCCGCTGGCATCGGCATGCTTTGTGCTCGGGATTTTCGATCACATTTGGAGCGCCTATGCCTTCATGACCTTGCTCGGCATCTCCAATGGCTTTTCCTCCACACTGTTCGGGGCGTTGTGGCCGGAAATCTACGGGATCCGCCATCTTGGCAGCATTCGCTCGATCATGATCGCCATCCTCGTTTTCGCCACAGCGCTCGGGCCGGGTCTCACCGGTTTTCTGATCGACTACGGCATTCCATATCCGCATCAGATCGTCGGCATGGGCGTCTACTGTCTGGTCATGATCGGCCTGATGATCACCGTCCGCAACCGCGTCATCGCCCGTATGGTTTGATGAGCCGCAAACGCAGCCGATTTTTCGCAACTTTCCGGGTTGATGTTTGTAATGTTATTATATAACAAACTCCCAGTTCACAATGCCGGTCGAATTTCATGGGGAGATGGCGTCGGCATGGTTGTCAGTTTTGGCAGGATGTGTCAGGTCTTGGGTCGATGGTGCTGCTTCCTCAAAGACTCGGAAGCGGCTGAAAAGGGAACACGGTGAGGACGACCCAATAGGGGCCGAAACCGTGGCTGCCCCCGCAACTGTAAGCGGAGAGTGCGTTCACGATATCCACTGGCGACCAGCCGGGAAGGGGTGAACGCGCATCGACCCGCAAGCCAGGAGACCTGCCATCGAACCGATCAACCGCAACGGACGGGGTGTTCCGATGGAAAAAATCTGGCTTGCTGCCGGGGGCTCTGCGCCCCTGTTCATAGTCGCCATTTTGCCTCCGGGAAAAGCCACCGGAGGAATAGAATGGCGAAATCATCTTCGAACAAACACACCATAACGATCTGCACCGACTGCCGGATTACCGGCGAGCCATGCCGGCCGGGACTTGAACTGCTTGCTCGGCTGAATGAAAGCCTTGCGACGCTGACCCGGCCTCTCGATCCCGATTTTTCGGTTGCGGGTACCGTCTGCATGGCCGGCTGCTCGCGTCCCTGCACCATCGCATTCCAGGCGAGCGGCAAGGCGACCTATCTGTTCGGCGATATCATGCCGGATCATGATATCGACGATCTCGTGGCGTTCGCCGGCATCTATGCCGGCCGTACCGATGGCCTGACGCGGGAGGCGGAACGACCCCGCGGCCTGAACGGCAAGACCATCGCCCGGATTCCCGCGGCCTTCCTCGCGTCAGAAAAACTCGGGGAGCGACTGCAATGACCGCCTCCATCAAGGGAGGTTGCCCATGAGCTGCCATTCCGACGGGGCAGGGCTCGCCGCCCGTTCTCTCTGCTGGGGGCCGCGTCCGGGGCTGATGCTGGTCCGCGATGTCAGCTTCGCCATCGAACCCGGCAGCCGGCTCGTCATTCTCGGTCCGAACGGCGCCGGCAAGTCGTCGCTGCTGCGATGCCTCTATCGCGCTGTGCGGCCGCAACAGGGGTCCGTGGAGATCGACGGCGAAGACCTGTGGGGCCTGAGCGCCCGCGACGCCGCCCGCAAAATCGCCGTCGTTCTGCAGGAAATGCCGGCGGATTTTCCCTTCAGCGTCCGCGATGTCGTGACCATGGGGCGGATTCCGCGCCGACAGGGCATGAGTGGCTGGACCGAGAAGGATCGGGAACGGGTGAGCCACGCGCTCGACCACCTCGATCTCGCGCATCTGGCGGCCCGTCAGTTCGCAACCTTGTCCGGCGGCGAAAAGCAGCGTGTCCTCGTTGCGAGAGCACTGGCGCAGGAGCCGCGCATCGTCATTCTCGACGAGCCGACCAACCATCTCGACATCCGCCATCAGCTGGAGGTTCTGGCGCTCTTGCGCAGCCTCAGGCTGACCATCGTCACCACCCTGCATGACATCAACCTGGCGGCGGACTTCGCGACGGAAATCGCCATCATGCAGGACAGCCGTATGACCTATTTCGGCCCGCCCGATGACGTCCTGACCTCGTCGGCGATTTCCTCGACCTTCAGCGTGACGGCAACTGCACACCGCCCTGCGGGGGGCGCCATCCCGCGTTTTTCCTTTTCCCTCGGACATTGAACGGTAACAATCATGATCAGAACGTCATTTTTAAAGACTGCCACGGCACTTGTTCTCGCCGGTATTTTCACCAGCCCTGCATTTGGCCATTCGACAACGGTCAAAAGCTGCAACCGCGACGTGACCTTCGACGCAGCACCCAAGCGGGCGGTGTCCAACGATGTCAACCTGACGGAAATGATGCTGGCCCTGAAGCTGCAGGATCGCATGGTCGGCTATACGGGCGTCTCCGGCTGGAAAACGCTCGACGCGACGCTACGAGAAGGCGTCAAGGAACTGCCGGAGCTTTCGGCAAAATATCCGACCAAGGAAGTGCTGCTGAATGCCGATGCTGATTTTTACTTCGCCGGCTGGAACTATGGCATGAAAGTTGGCGGCGAGGTGACGCCCGAAACGCTGGCGCCGTTCGGCATCAAGGTCTACGAACTGACCGAATCCTGTATCCACATCATGGCCAAGAACAAGCCGACAATGGACGACATGTTCGTCGACCTGATCAACCTGGGCAAGATCTTTCATGTCGAGGACAGGGCCGAAGCACTGGTCGCCGCCTACAGGAAAAAACTTGACGGCATCACGTCGAAAATAGGCACGGTGAAGGAACCGGTTCGCGTGTTCGTTTATGATTCCGGCGAAGAGAAGCCCTTTACGTCGGGCCGCTACGGCATCCCGACAGCCATGATCGAGGCGGCCGGCGGTATGAACATTATGGACGGGGTTGAGAAAAGCTGGACGGAAGTGTCCTGGGAGCCGATCATCGAGGCCAATCCGCAAGTGATCGTTATCGTCAACTATGGCGAGGTAACGGCCGAGCAGAAGATTGCCTTCATGAAAAACAACCCGGCTTTCAAGGCGATGGATGCCGTCAGGAACGACCGCTTCGTGGTTTTGGAATATGTCGAGGCGACGCCCGGCCCCCGCAATGTCGATGCAATCGCCCGGCTGGCCGCCGCCCTCTATCCCAACAACATGTAGGTTTTGCCGAACGTCGATGCCGCCAGACCGTTTCGGCGGCATCGCCCCCGCATGGAAAGAGCCTGCGAACCATGAATATCAGAACTCCCCTGGTCGGGCTGGCAGTGCTTGTGCTGCTCGCCCTTTCGGTCTCGGCCGGCGTCTCGCTGGGCTCTGCTCCTGTTCCTCTGGCAACCGTTTGGTCGATCGTCATCAACAAGCTGCTGCCGGGAACATTTGACGCCGTCTGGTCGGCGGGGCGTGAAAGCATTGTCTGGGAAGTTCGATTTCCGCGCGTTGTTCTGGCAGGGCTTGTGGGCGCAGGCTTGGCCGTTACCGGCGCAGTGTTGCAGTCTGTGACGCGCAACCCGCTTGCCGATCCGCATCTGCTCGGCGTTTCCTCGGGTGGGGCGTTGGGTGCAATCGTCGCCCTTCTTCATACGGGCCTGATCTTCGGCCTGGTGACGGTTCCGCTGTTTTCCTTTGCCGGGGCATTGCTGGCAACCTTTGCCGTTGCCGGAGTCAGCCGGTTGACGGGGGCAGGGGCCGACCGGCTGGTGCTGTCCGGCGTCGCCGTCGCCTTCGTCCTGACGGCGCTTGCCAACCTGATGATCTTTCTGGGCGATCCGCGCGCCGTCCATACGGTGATCTTCTGGATGCTCGGGGGGCTGGGGCTGGCGCAATGGTCGCATCTCGCCTATCCGGCAGCCGTCCTTGCCGTCAGCCTTTTATGGCTCAGCCTCAGGGCGCGCGAGATCAATGCGCTCGCAATGGGAGATGAGACGGCGCTGACGCTCGGCGTTCCCGTTGCGCGGTTCCGCATGATGCTGTTCGTCGTCACGGCACTTCTGACCGGTGTTATGGTGGCTTTTTCCGGCGCCATCGGTTTCATCGGGCTGATGGTGCCGCATTTCGTCCGCATGCTTGCCGGCAGCGACAATGTCCGGGTCATTCCGCTTTCGGCCGCCTTCGGCGCGATGACGCTGATCTGGGCGGATGTCGTGGCGCGGATCGTCATGGCGCCGGAGGATATGCCGATTGGTGTTGTGACCGGACTGGCGGGCGGCATTGCCTTCATCGCAATTTTGCGCCGGCGTTCGTTCTGAACCCATGGAAAAGACCCATTCAAATCCTACCTCCTCACTCATGAGGGGTTTGACGGATGACCGTCACGCCGGCCGGGACGACAAACAGGAATGACGCCGATGAGCATGGATGCACCGCTGTCCACCCCCGAGGATATCTTGGCTTTCTGGTTCGAGGAACTGCAGCCCGAGCATTGGTTCGAGCCGCCGCCCGGACTGGACGAACAGTGCCAGAGAAGATTTCTCGCCACGCATCTGGCGTTGGCGCACGGCATCGCGCCGGTATGGAGGGAAACGCCGGAAAGCCGGCTGGCGGCGATCATCGTTCTCGATCAGCTGCCGCGCAACATCTATCGCGCGACACCATTGGCTTTCGCCACGGATGGCCTGGCTCTGCGGGAGGCAAAGCTTGCGATTGCCGCCGGTGCCGATCTTGCCGTTGCCCCTGAAAGGCGCTGCTTCTTCTATATGCCCTTCGAGCATTCCGAAAATCTCGCGGATCAGGTGATGTCCGTCAAGCTGTTCACCGAACTGGCCGATCCGAACTATCTTGATTTCGCCATCCGCCATCATGAGGTCATCCGCCTGTTCGGCCGCTTCCCGCATCGCAACGCCATGACAGGCCGTGTCTCGACGGCACCGGAAGAGGCTTATCTCAGCCAGCCGGGCGCCGGTTTTTAGAAACGCGCTTTTTGTCGGCTTCGTCGATGCATTCGCCTTTTGCATCGGCTGGCGCTGCCGCCTATTGAATTGGACGATGAATCCGGTGCGATTCTTCCGTGGCCGAATTATCGATACAGCTGAAAAGGACCAGCGCTTGCCGATGCCTTCGAAACTTTCGGTCTTTTTGTTGTCGCTCTGGATAGCGCTGTCGGCACTGCCCGTTTTCGCCCAGGATGCGGCCACGCCTGTGCAGGGCGCGCAGCCGGTCGCCGTGAATGCGCAGACGCAGGCGGGCGAACAATTGAACGCTGCCCGTGAAGACCTGACGCGCCTGTCGGATCTGGTGGATAAGGCAAAGAGCGACGACAACCGGCTTGCCGAGCTGAAGGTCGATGTCGATGCGACGGCGAAGAAGATCATCGGAACATCCATCGCCACGCGTCCGCGGCTCGACGAGATCAAGACGCGCCTGGCCGAATTGGGCGAACCGCCGGCCGAGGGTGCGCCGCCTGAAGCGGATATCGTGGCGGAGGAACGCAAGCGACTGATTGCCGAGCGCGGCGAGATCAATGCGCTGACCGGCGATGCCGAAAACCTTTCGATACAGGCGACCAAGCTGTCGAACTCGATCACGGCGACGCGTCGCGCGCTGTTTTCGAACACCCTCCTTCAGCATACCGACATCAACCCCGAGGTTTTGCAGAACGCGGGAACGGCGCTTGCGGTCGAAGGACAGGCTCTGTCGCGCAGCCTTACAAGCTGGATCTCTTTCGCCTGGAAATACAAGCGCCTGTCGCTGCTGACAGCGCTTTTCCTGTCTCTCTGTGCGGCGCTGGTTTTTCTGTCGGGCAGTTACCGACTGTTCTCGCCATTGATCCGCCGGGACGTGAAGGACGCCGAGCCGGGATATATCACGCGGCTGTCCGTCGCATTCTGGTCGACGATGATCCCGACGACGGCCGCCGCCGCTTTCGTGCTCTCCAGCTATTTCTTCCTGCAATCCTTCAATGTGCTGCGGCCCGACATAGCCCCGATCATCGCAATCACGCTCGGCGTCAGCGTCGCCCTTTTGTTCGTGGTGACGCTGGCCAATGCCGTTCTAGCGCCCGGCGAGGGCAATTGGCGCCTGGTCCGGGTTTCCGATCTGGGTGCGCGCCGCCTGATGTTCGCGATCTTCGCGATGGCCGCGATCAACTGCCTCGATTACCTGCTCGGCGGGATCGGCGAAGCCATGGGTTCTCCGGTTATTCTGACCGTGGTCAAGAGCCTGTTCGCTTCGGTGTTTATCGGTTTGATCCTTATGGCCATGGCGTTGATCAAGCCGATGCTGCCCGTTGGCGCGGCGCTGAACAGTCAGGGCCGTCCCTGGCCGCGCTTCATGTCGGTGCTGCTTGTCGTGACAGGCGGCGCGCTGATTGCTGCCGCGATGCTTGGCTATGTCGGGCTCGCGCGGTTTATCGCGACACAGATCGTGGTGACCAGCGCGATCGTCGTGACGGCCTATATCGGCATTTTGACGGGCAAGGCTGTCGCCAAGCAGAATGCCTTTGCCGATACCGTGGTCGGCCGTGCGCTCGAGAAGCGTTTTGGGATGGGTCAGGTTCCACTGGATCAGGCTGGTCTTGCCGCAGGCTTGGGCATCTATGCGCTGGTGGTGATGTTCTTCATCCCGTTGATCCTGCTGCAATGGGGCTTCAAGATCGCCGATATCCAGGCCTGGGCCTACAGGCTGTTCACCGAAATCAAGATCGGCAGCATCACGATCTCGCTGGTCGGGATATTCGCAGGCATTCTTCTGTTTGCGGTCGGATATTTCATAACCCGCTGGTTTCAGCGCTGGCTTGACGGCAGCGTCATGGCGCGTTCGCGCGTCGATGCCGGCGTGCGCAATTCGATCAAGACCGGCGTCGGCTATCTCGGGGTCGGGCTGGCCGGCCTTGTCGGCATTTCCGCGGCGGGTCTCGATCTGTCCAGCCTTGCGCTTGTCGCGGGCGCACTGTCGCTCGGCGTCGGCTTCGGTCTGCAGAACATCGTTTCGAATTTCGTCTCGGGCCTCATTCTCCTGGTCGAGCGGCCTTTCAAGGTCGGCGATTGGGTGGTGACCGGTACGACGGAAGGTTTCGTCAAGCGGATATCGGTGCGCGCCACCGAGATCGAGACCTTCCAGCATCAATCGATCATGGTGCCCAATTCCCTGTTCATCAATGCGTCCGTGGGCAACTGGACCCATCGCAACAAGCTGGGACGATCCGATATCCCCGTCGTGGTCGGCTACGATACCACGCCGCGGAGGGTGATGGACCTGCTTCTGGAAATCGCCGATGCGCATCCGCTGGTTTTGCGCAACCCGGCGCCGGCCGCGGTGTTCAGCGCCTTCGGTGAAACGACGATGACGTTCGAATTGCGCATCTATGTGGCTGACATCGTCAATGGCGGCGGGGTTCGCAACGATCTGCGGCTGGAGATCTTCGAGCGCTTTCGTGCCGAAGATATCGGCCTGCCTTTCCCGAAGGACGTGGTTGAGGCGACACCCGCCGATCCTCCGGCCGAGGTTGCCGAAGACAAGCAGCCACCCCAGGACGGCGAGGCGCAGGCAGCGGACGCCAAGCCGGAAACCACCCATCGCCGGCCGCGCCGGGTCGGCTCCAGTGCCGCGGGGGAAACACCCTAATGCTCAGGACGAACATATTCACGCTGCATTCAGCCGTCGCGGAATAAAACCGATGCAATTCATTCATTCGCGGTCTAGTCTTCGAATGGCTGAAGAGGTGCAGACGTTTTATCCACGGTATGTTGCCTTGGAACTGCGCGCACCATGAGAGGGCGGCGTTTGCGCCGATGGGCAATGAAGACAGCATGGAGTGCATTTCTTCTCGTCATTCTCGCGGTTTCCCCGGTATGGGCTGCAACCGTCACCAACAAGGACGCCGAAACGGCGGTCCTCGTCGTGGTTGAAGGCGAAAGCCGCGTGGAAATCGCAATCGATGCCGGCGGCTCGGAATCGATTTGCCCAACAGGCTGTTTCCTTACCACGCCGAGCGGAGACCGCATCGGCCTTCAAGGCGATGAAAACGTCGAGATCATCAACGGCTCCGCCGTTGTGAAGTAACGCTCGCTGTAAAATCCATCCGGTACGGCAGTTTTTTGATCGCGCTGCCTGCTGCATGGGTTGGCACTGTGACCGGCGTGAAAGTTTCGATTTCACCGAAACCGCCCTCGAAACAGGCTATTGTTGGAAAAGCCTGATTCTTTTACCCAATTTGCCGGCTTTATTTCAGAAAGCGGTTAACCACTGCGAAAACCTTTCTGCGTAGCTTGCTTGCGGGGACAATCTTTCAGATAGGCGATCTATGTCATTTTTTGGCGTTTCCGGAATGTATTATTCCGGTGAATCCTTGCAGCAGCACCGCATCGTGCTTGCCGAAGACTCAAACCTCTTTTCGGCAATGGTGTCCAAGCGGCTCAAGGAGCTTCTGGATATCGACGTGATCGTTTGCCGGGACTATGAAGATCTTCAGTTCGCGGTCGAGAACTCCTCTTTCCCGGCGACACTGGCAATCTCGAACATCAACCTGCCAGGCGCTGAAAACGGCGAAGCGCTTACCTATCTGACAGAGATGAGCGTTCCGACCATCGTATTCACAGGTACGTTCCAGGAAAGCATCCGTGAGAAGATCCTCGCCAAGGACATTGTCGACTATGTCCTGAAGGACAGCGTCTTTGCCGTCGATATGCTGGCTGAATCCGTCTGCCGCTTCCTGACCAACCACCAGTATCATGTGCTGATCGTCGACGACAGTCCGACGGCGCGCGCGCTCCTGACGACCCAGTTGAAACGCTACAATTTCCGCACCAGCTCGGCCGAAAACGGTGCGGTGGCGCTCGAAATTCTAAAGGCCAATCCGGATATCGGGTTGATGATCACCGACTACAACATGCCGGATATCGACGGTTTCGAATTGACGCGCCGCATCCGCAGCGTTCATGGCCCGCATCAGCTGCGCATCATCGGCGTATCCTCGTCGGCCGACCGGCTCCTGTCGGCGCGGTTTCTGAAGGCCGGCGGCAACGATTTCATGCTGCGTCCATTCATCAATGAAGAGTTTTACTGCCGCGTGAACCAGAATCTCGACACGCTGACGAAAATTCAGACAATGACAACAAAAGTGGCGAGAACGGCCTGATTTTTATTAGGGGAAGCTCATTTTCCCCGATTTTTGCGTTAATTTGCAACAGTTTTGGTGCATTTCGTCATTTTTTCCTATTCTGCATCGCGAATTAACCAATTTGAAATGGCGACCCGGTTTGATTGAGCCAACGGGGAAAAAGGGATGAGGGGACGGCAGGGCTGGTGAAAACGCCAGGTTTCCGCCCCCTGCTCACCGAAATAAATGTTCGAGTCAGCCCTTTCAGCCGAAAGCGCCTCCGACTCAACGATGGGATTGGTAGGAACGTGAGCTTTCGCAAGGCGCTGGGGCGTGGGAACAACGTGCAGAAGCATCCGGACAAACGGATGCTTCTCGTCGAAGATTCACGAATGTTCTCGACGGCGCTGAAGCAGGGTCTGGAAGTCGCGCACGGGATTTCCGTCACGCACTGTTCATCACTGCAGGCGGTCAAGGCGCTGATGGAAAAGGGTGAGATAGAATTCTCCCTTGCGGTCCTCGATCTCAATCTTCCCGATGCGCCGAACTGCGAGGCCCTGGACTTCGTCCTTTCCAAGGGCATTGCCGCCATCGTTTTCACCGGGACCTTCAACGATACGACGCGGGACTATATCCTTTCGAAGGATGTTCTGGATTGCGTCTTGAAGAACCAGCCGGACTCCATCGGCCAACTGATCGCGGCCGTCGATCGGGCGCTCGTCAACAGCAAGACCAATGTGCTGCTCGCGGATTCCGACGAGGCGTCGCGGTCCAGTCTCGTGAGCCTGCTTCTGAGGCAGCAGTTTTGCGTCACCGCCGTCGAAAACGGCGCCCAGGTTCTGGAACTGCTGGAGAGCCCGGAGGTCTTCGATCTCGTTGTGACCGACATCCGCCTTTCCGATATGTCCGCCTACGGACTGCTTCATGAAATCCGCCTGCGGTACGGCGAAGATGCTCTGGGTGTCATCGCCCTCGACGGCAGCGAAGATCGTCAGCATGCTGCCCGCTTCCTGCGCAGCGGCGGTACCGAGTTCATTCAGAAACCTTTCCTGGCCGAAGAATTCACCAGCCGCATCTTCCATGTCGCCAGCATCCAGAAACGGGTTCAGGCCCTGCACAATATCGCTGCGCGGGACTATCTGACGGATATCTACAATCGCCGGTATTTTTTCCAGGTCGGGCCGCGCCTTGTCGAACAGTGTTTGCGACGCGGCGGTTCTACCTCAATAGCCATTCTCGACATCGATCACTTCAAGCGGCTGAACGATACCTATGGTCACGAGGTCGGGGATCTCGTGCTGAAGGCTGTCGCCAAGCGCCTGCGCGCCCAGGTCGGCGACGAGCATCTGTTGGCGCGTCTTGGCGGCGAGGAATTCGGCATCCTCTTCAACAATCTCAATGTGACTGACGCGAGCGGGTTCTGTGAAAGACTGCGGCTGGATCTTGCCTCGGCAAAGGTCGTGGCGGACGACGAGGAACTGTCCGTGACGGTTTCCATCGGGCTCGCGACGATCGAGAGCCACGAATCCTTCGACAACTACCTGAATGCGGCCGACCAGTTCCTTTACATGGCGAAGTATGACGGCCGGAACCGGATCGTGTCTGAGTTGACGGTGCTAAATTCCATAGCATCCTGACGTCGATGTCTCGCCTCGGAACACCTGCTGGCGGATATTAGCGAAGCATTATGATTTATGGTCAATGCTGATGATGGGTTGCCGGACAGATCCATGACAAGGGCAAGCAATGACGCATGACGTGGACGATATTCTCGATATCCTTCGGCAAGGCATCCTCATGCTGGATACCTGCAACCGCGTCAGCTTTTTCAATCCAAGCGTTTCCAGAATTCTCGGTCTTCCGGACGGTGTCATTCATGACGGAATGACGGCCGATGATCTTCTGCAGCTTGCCGGCTGCATTCCGGCATTATTGGAGGACCAGGGCAGCCGGCTTGAGCGGTTGGAGCCGGGTGTGCCGAATGCGTTTCAGCTCTCGCTTCTCAACGGGCAAACGGTGTCGTTGAATTGCGTCCCGTCCCGCGTCGGCGGCTGGATCGTGATCTGCGATGATATTTCCACACTGGTTCGGGCGGAAGGCAGCCTTGACGTGCAGAACCGCCGGTTCGATGCAGCCTTGAACAACATGCCGCATGGGCTTTGCATGTTCGATTCGGAAACCAGGCTGATCCTGTGCAATGCGGCCTATGCCAAGATGTACGACTTGCCGGCGAGCCTGACGCAGCCGGGAACGTCGCTGGATCAAATTCTAACCTATCGTCGCTCTGTCGGAAACGGACCCGTCAACAGCCAGACCTACTTCGACGTGGTCATCGAGGCCAATTCCAAAGGGCTGACCGCGAGCCAGAACACCAGTTTGACGGACGGGCGGATCATCAAGATCTCGCACAATCCGATGCAAAACGGCGGGTATGTCGCAACGCATGAGGACGTCACCAAGACGGTCCGCCTTTCGGAGGAAGTGCTTCAGCACCGCGACAAGCTGGAAGCCACCGTGCAAGCGAGAACAGCGGAAATCGAGCGGCAGGCGCTGGAACTCGAACGCATGCTCGACCACGAGCGCGGCATCAACGAATTGCAGCGGCAATTCGTGGCGATGGCGTCGCATGAATTCAGGACCCCGCTGGCAATCATCGATGCGGCGGCGCAACGGCTGCAGCGGAAAAAAGGCGAGGTCGCCCCCGAATTTCTCAGTGAGAAAGTCGACCAGATCCGAATGTCGGTTTCCCGCATCGTCGACCTCATGGAAAGCATTCTCTCGGCAGGGCGGCTGGACAATGGAAAGATCGAGATCAACTATCAGGCCTGCGCCGTCGGAGAACTGGTCAGGACCTGTTGCGAACGGCAGGCGACGATCAGCCGGTCGCACAATTTTCATCTCGATATCGAACGCTTGCCGGAATTCATCGATGCGGACAATCAGACGCTCGGCCAGGTTTTCACCAACCTGCTGTCGAACGCAGTCAAGTATGCGCCAGATGCGCCCGACATCCGCATCACGGGATGGGAAGACAAGGGAAACGTAAAGGTCTCCATCAGCGATGACGGTATCGGTATCGATGCGGAGGACCTCCCGCGGATGTTCCAGCGTTATTTCAGGGCGCGCACGTCCACCGGCATTGCTGGAACAGGCATCGGTCTCAACCTGGTAAAGCAGATCGTCGAGCTGCATCGGGGATCGATAGATGTCGACAGCAAAAGGGGATGCGGGACGACATTTACCGTGACGCTTCCCGTGACCGCAAAGAGCCAACCGTCGTCCTTGTCTGAGCACATCGACGCAGCCTAACGAAGTGACGCGAACATGATCACAATTCTCTGCATTGATGACGAAACCGACATCCGCACGCTGATCGTCGAAGAGCTACAGGATGCGGGCTTCAAGACGCTTGAGGCGTCGAACGGGCGCGAGGGCCTGGAAGTCCTTATTGCGAAATGGCCGGATATCGTCATCTGCGATATCACCATGCCGGAGATGGACGGACACCAGCTGATGGCTGAAATCCAGGTCAACTATCCCGATCTCAGCAATATTCCGTTCATTTTCCTCACCGCCCTGACCGACAAGCAGAACAGGCTTGCCGGTCTCAAAGCCGGGGCTGCAGACTATCTCACCAAGCCGATCGACTTTGACCTGTTGATGGCCAAGGTCGCTGGATGCATCGTCCGCATCGAAAACGACCGCAAGACCGGTCGTTCCTTCTGAGTGACGTGACGGTTCAGCGCGCCGCTTGGAGCGTCAGCTTGCGTTCGGCACGCTCCTGCTGGGGCGAGCGGTTGTAGAGTTCGCGGTAGCACTTGGAGAAGTGCGAGGCCGACACGAAGCCACAGGCGACCGCGACCTCAACCACCGGCATGGCCGACTGGACAAGAAGATGACGGGCGCGGTCCAAGCGAATTTCGAGATAGTAGCGGGCAGGGGAGCGACCCATTTCCTGGCGGAACAGGCGCTCGATCTGACGGCGCGAAAGGCCGGCGCTGTCGGCGATCTCAAGCAGCGACAGCGGCTCTGACAGATTGCCTTCCATCAACTCGATGATCGACAGCACCTTGGCGTTCTGGACGCCCAGGCGCGCGCGCAGCGGCAGGCGCTGACGATCGTGCGGGCCGCGCACCCGGTCCGTCAGCGCCTGTTCGCATACGCGGTTGACGAGGTTTTCGCCGAAATCCTGGTCGATCAGATTGAGCATCATGTCGAGCGAGGCGGTGCCGCCGGCACAGGTGTAGATATTGCCGTCGATTTCATAAAGATCGGCATAGACATCCACCTGGGGAAAGCTTTCGGCAAAGCCCGGCAGGTTTTCCCAATGAATCGCGCAGCGCTTGCCGGTCAGGAGGCCCGCCGAGGCAAGCACATGGGCCCCCGTACAGAGGCTGCCGACGGAGACGCCGCGATTGTAGACTTCGCGCAGCCATGCATTGACGGATTTGTTGTAGAAATCCTCGACATAGATGCCGGAACAGACCAGCACCATGGAAGGACGGTTTTCCCCGCCAAGATATTTTCGCTCATCGGCCAGCGACGAGTTGACCTCGATGCCGATACCGCTGGACGACAGCACCTGCAGGCCGTCCGTGGAGGCGAGGCGCCATGTATAGGCTTCGTAACCGAGCATGCGGTTGGCGATGCGCAGGGTTTCGATCGCCGCGGAAAAGGGCAGCATGGAGAAGTTCGGCACCAGAAAGAAAACGAGAGATCGTTTTTTAGCCATTGGCTTGTTCATGAGACGGTTCCATGCTCCGAGGATGTCGCATTTGTCACGTGGAACTCGGAGTTCCCGCTTGTCTGAAAACGACATTCACATGGAAGTCCGCGACTGTGAAGCAATAAATATTTGCGACACGCAGAACGACGTCCGTAAAGTGGTTGGGAATCCGAGTGTATGCCGATTGTTTTTTCTCCTAGCGACGAATGTGTCGCAATCGGAAAACTATTCCGCAGGATGTGCTTGTTTTGGAGCGGTGCCGCGCCGGTTGTAAAACATTGCGATTTGCGACATTCTCAAGATGCTCTGCGCGGTATGTCGGATTCAGGCCTTATCTTGCTCGCGCCGGTTCTTCGGGCGAGGCGCCATGAATCGAAAAGGGCACTCCGCCGTCATGGTGGAATGCCCTTTTCATACGCCGATCCGATTTCGACAGGACGGTTCGTCCCCTTGTTCTGCCGGTATCGGAACTGTCATCGTGCCGGCTTGCCTGTCTTGGAGGCGGAGGAAGAGAGGGAGGCGGACGGGAAGCCGATATCCTTCAGCGTATCGTAGGACAGGCCTTCGAGGGCGCGTTCCCTGCGGTGCTGCTGCCATGCGCCGACCATGCGGGCGCGCAGGGCGATCACGGCCTGGAAAAGGCTTGCGAAAAGCGGCGGACGACGTCCGGAAGCGCTGTGTTCAAAGCTGGAATATGCCATTGTTCTGGTTCCTTTTGAGGTTTGGTGTTCAAAAGGTCGCGACCATGTTCTGGAGAATGCCGCAACCTCATTCATCATTCAAACGAATATATTTGATGTTCTGCATCAAATATCGTTGTGTTTCAGGCTTTTCAAAAATGCGATGTCTTCCTGTACCGATGCCGGCAGGGCGGCGATTTCCCGCTGCGTCCGGCGGCGGTTTTCCGCTGCCTTTCGAGACCGCCGTTCGTCCGTAATCAGGAGCAGCAACGGTGCGATCATGCTGCGGACGGTGAAGGTGAAATGCCCGGCGCGCAGACGCACCGCAGAGCCGCTTTCGTCGGGCCGGCTTGACTGAAGGGACATGGGAGGCTCCTTTCATCTGGTTTCGATGTTTGCAACTTGACTATTGCTCTTTGGTAATGTTCAATCAAACGAAATGAAGTGATGTTATCTTTAAGAAAAACTGATCTTGGAGTTTTCCGATGAACATGATGCTGCGACATGCCCTTCCGCTTTTGGAAATGGACATCCTGAAAACCTTTGTCGCCATCGCCGAGACCGGCAATTTCACGACGGCTGCCGAAACGGTGTACCGGACGCCATCGGCCGTCTCGATGCAGATCAAGAAGCTTGAGGAAATGCTGGGCTGCGTGCTGTTCCTGCGGGATGCGCGCTCGGTGTCGCTGACGCCGAACGGTGAACTGTTGCTCGGCTATGCCCGGCGGCTTCTGGCTCTGAACAACGAGGCCGTGTCGCGGTTCCTGCTACCGGATATGAACGGCGTCGTCCGTGTCGGCGCGCCGGAAGATATCGGCGAGCGCATTCTGCCGGAAGTGCTGAAGCGGTTTGCGGAATCATACCCCAACGTCACCGTCGATGTGATGATCGGCAACAGCAGCACCTTGCGCAAGCGCGTCGAGGAGCATCGCATGGATATTGCCCTGTTCAACAGCATGGCCGGAGAGAATTCAGGGGGTGGGGAAATCCTCGTCTCGGAAAAGCTGGTCTGGACAGGCACGAAATGCGGCACCGCCCATACGCGTGATCCCTTGCCGATCTCGATGTGGGAAGATGGCTGCGTATGGCGCGCCGATGCCGTCGAAAAGCTGTCGAGGGCTGGCCGCAAGTTTCGCGTGGCCTTCCTCAGTGCCCACACGACCGGCCAGCGGGCAGCCATCCAGGCAGATCTCGCCATCGCTCCCTTGCCGCGCTACCTGGTTCAGGGAGACCTTGTTGCTCTCGGAGAAAGCAACGGTTTGCCCGAACTGGGTCACTACCATATCGGCCTGCAGGTCATCGACAATGCATCTCCGCCGGTCTTGGCCGTTGCTGATCACGTGCGTGCCGCCTTCGTCGCTCTGCAGTAGGGGCTAATCGACGGCTTTGGTCAGCCAGCGCAGCACCCTGATCTCGTCGTCTTCCATCCAGCGCGTCAGCGTTTCGCTGCGGCTTGCGCGCATTTTCAGAAGGCCGGACAGGTCATTGGTCTCGAAATCGTCGAAAACCTTCGGGTGGATGTAGGAAGAACGACAGACGGCCCGCGTGTTGACCAGCCGGGCCGCGACGGAATCGATGACCTCGTTGACCTGCCGTGTCCGCTGATGCTGGCTTGACGCGGGCTCGACCGCTGCCAGCGCCGTTGCCGCCATGCGGGTTGCACCCCAGGTTCGGAACTGGCGGGACGAGAAGGCACCATCGCTGGCGTCGCGGATATAGGCGTTGACATCCTGCGAGCGGATTGCATGACGCGCGCCTTCCTCATCGAGATATTGGAACAGGTGCTGGCCGGGCAGTTCCTGCAGCATGCGGATGGCACGAGTGATGCGGCGATCGCTGTGGCTCAGCCGCCATTCCTTGCCGGATTTTCCCTTGAAATTGAAGTGGACGCTGGAGCCTTCTATCTTCACATGCCGGTTGCGAAGGGTAGTCAGCCCATAGGAGCCGTTTTCCTGTGCGTAGGTTGCGTTGCCGACCCGGATGAAAAGATTGTCGAGCAGCCAGACGACGGTCGCCAGCGCCTTGTCCATGCCCAGCTTGCGCAGGCGGAGATCGGCATCCACCCTTTCGCGGATTTTCGGCAAGCTGGCTGCAAATGCCGGAAGCTGTGCGAATTTGGCCTTGCCGCGCTCATCGGACCAGTCCGCATGATAGCGGTATTGTTTGCGACCCTTGGCATCGCGGCCGGTTGCCTGCAGATGCGAGCGAGGCTCGGGAGAAATGATTACATCGGTATAGGCAGGGGGAATGGCCAGCGCCGAAATGCGGCTGATCACATCGTGTGCGGTGATCCGCTTGCCGTTCTCGTCATAGTACAGAAAGCCGCTCTTGCCCGCCTTTCTGGTGATGCCGCTCTCGAGACCTTCAATATATAGAAGGTCGGCGGCTGCATCGCTGCTGCTGGCCTTCCCGTCGCCTTCCGGCCTGATATGGGTGATGATCTGATCCACAGCCGCAGAACGCCGCTGTGCGGAGTTGGTTCCTCCACCGAAATACTCTCGACCTGAATCAGTCGCGACTGCGCCGCCTGCGACGTCCGCCACCGTCGCCGGCATCGTCGAACAGCACCTTGCGCTCCGGGAGGGCCACGACGGCCGAAAGCTTCGGGAAGGTATCGACCTTGTTCGGCAGTGCCATGGCGTAGACGAAATGCTCCTGGAATTTCGGCTCCAGCGCCGTCTCGATCTTCTCGATGCGGTTGACGGTCTGCTCGATCTCGCGGCGATGACCGCGGTTGAGCAGCGCCATCAGCGCGCCGGTGCCGGCGGCATTGCCGACAGCCTTGACTTCAGAGAGATCGCAATCGGGGATCAGGCCCAGCACCATGGCGTATTTCGGATCGATGAACGAGCCGAAAGCACCGGCGAACCGGATCGTGTCGACATGCTCGATCTCGAGCTTCTCCATCAAAAGCTTGATGCCGGCATAGAGCGCCGCCTTGGCGAGCTGGATGGCGCGTACGTCGTTCTGGGTCACGGTGATGCGCTGCTCGCCGTCATGCAGCAGGTAGGAGAAGGTGCGGCCGGTCGAGAGGATGCGAGGGCTCTTTTCCGCCATCGCCCCATCGACGACGCCGTCCGTCGAGATAATCCCCGAAAGGTACATCTCGGCGACGACTTCAATAATCGCCGAGCCGCAGATGCCGGTGACGCCGACCGCCGCCGCATCTTCGGCAAACCCATCTTCATCCGACCATTTGTCGACGCCGATGACGCGGAATTTCGGCTCAAGCGTCACTGGATCGATGCGCACGCGCTCGATCGCCCCGGGCGCTGCGCGCTGGCCGGACGAGATTTCGGCGCCTTCGAAGGCCGGGCCGGTGGGCGAGGAGGCGGCAACGACACGTTTGCTGTTGCCGAGCACGATTTCGGCATTGGTGCCGACATCGACGAGCAGCATCATCTTGTCCTGCCGGTACGGGCCTTCGGCAAGCGTTGCACCCGCGGCGTCGGCGCCGACATGGCCGGCGATGCAGGGCAGCATGTAGAGACGCGCACCACGATTGACGTCGATATCGATCTCATGCGCCCAGAATTGCAGGGCGCCGGAAACGGCCAGCGCGAAGGGCGCCTGGCCGAGCTCGGTCGGATCGATACCGAGAAACAGGTGATGCATGATCGGATTGCCGACGAACACCATGTCGAGAATGTCGTGGCGGTCGACCTCGCCTTCCGCGCAGACCTTGCCGATGAGCACGTTGATCGCCTCGCGCACGGCTTTGGTCATGGCTTCCCGGCCGTCCGGGTTCATCATGACATAGGAGACGCGGCTCATCAGGTCCTCGCCGAAGCGGATCTGCGGATTGGAGGTGCCGGACGATGCGACGATGCGGCCCGAGAGCAGCGAGACCAGATGCATGGCGATCGTCGTCGAGCCGATATCGCAGGCGATGCCATAGGCCTCGTTCTTCAGGCCGGGATAAAGGGCCACGATGAAGGGGCGTGAACTATCCATGTCGCGGTGGATCGCGGCGGTGACGCCCCAATTGCCCTTGCGCAGGATGCCCTGGATCTGCGGAATCAGATGCGGCGCGATCAAAAGATCCTTCCAGCCCCAGTCCTTTTCCAGCATCACTTTCAGCCGGTCGAGATCGCCGAGCGGTTTGTGCATGTCCGGCTCGTCCACCTCGACATAGCACAGCTGGATCGCTGCATTGCGCTCGATGACGCGGTCGGTCGCTGCCTTGCGCACCACCTGCGCGTTGATCACCGTGTCCTGCGGCACGTCGATGACGAGATCGCCGAGGATCTGGGCGGAACAGGACAGACGCCGGCCGTCGGGCAGGTCGCGCACCGAGGCGTAGCGTTGTTCCTTCGGCCCGAGCGGCGAGATGTGGTCGTTGGACGAGACGATCTTGTGCTTGGCGAAATTGCCTTCCTGCACGGTCACCTGACAGCGCCCGCAGGTGGCCCGCCCGCCGCAGACGCTCTCGACATAGACGCCGAGCTGTCGCGCGGCATCGAGCACCGGGGTGCCGACGGGAAAACGACCGCGCTTGCCGGACGGCATGAAAAGGACGAGGGGATCGCTTTTGTTCTGCTCAGCCGACACGGTCAGTCCATTCCTATTCGCTCAAACGCCGCGCATTGGCGCGGACGCGCTTGCCATACGGTTTCAGGGCCGCCACTGCGACGCGCTCCGCGGCGCCGACCATGCCGGTGCAGGTTCCTGTCGCCAGAGCGGCTGTGGCGGTGACGCCTTCGGCCACCATGGCGACATTGACGGCCATGACACTTTCCAGTGCGGCCGCCAGCTTCTCTGTGATCATCCTGTTCAGTTCCACGCCACCCGCCATCGGGCTTGCGGCGAGTTCCTTCATGCGGCTCGACATGACCATCGGGGCCTGAAACCAGAGGGAGGCGAATTCGGCGATCAAATCGGCATTTACAGTCATTGCAAGTCTTTCCGGGCGGATCATTCCGCCCTTGCGCCGGTGCGGCCGGCGCGGCCGCCACGGCGACCGCCACCGGCGCCTGCCGGGGATGCCGAGGCGGCAACAGCACCGCCTTCGGCCGGCTTGTGGTCACGATAGGTCATGATCCAGTTGCCGCAGTTCGGGTCCGTGCCGTTCAGCACGTTGGCGGCGCGAACGGCTTCCATTTCCTGCGGACGGCAGGGGTTCATGATCGCCGATGTCATGCCCGCACCGATGACCATCGGGATAAAGCCGGCATTGATGCCGTGGCGATGCGGCAGGCCGAACGAGATGTTGGACAGGCCGCAGGTGGTGTTGACCTTCAGTTCGTTGCGCAGCCGGTGCAACAGCGCAAAGACCTGACGGCCTGCATCGCCGAGTGCACCGATCGGCATGACCAGCGGGTCCACGACGATATCGTGCGGCTTGATACCATAATCCATGGCCCGCTCGACAATTTTCTTCGCAACTGCGAAACGAACGTCCGGATCCATCGAAATGCCGGTCTCGTCGTTGGAGATAGCGACGACCGGGACGTCGTATTTCTTGCAGAGCGGCAGGATGGCCTCGAGCTTTTCTTCCTCGCCGGTTACGGAATTGACCAGCGGGCGACCCTTGGCGATCTTCAGTGCTGCCTCGATGGCGGCGGTAACGGACGAATCGATCGACAGCGGAACGTCGACGAGGCCTTGAACGATTTCCATAGTCTGCACGAGCAAGCCCGGCTCGGTCTCGTTCGGGTTGACGGAGGTGACGCCGGCGTTGACGTCGAGCATGGTGGCGCCTGCAGCAACCTGCTCCAGCGCGTCCTTGATGACCGTGTCGAAATTGCCGACGATCATCTCTGCGGCCAGCTTCTTGCGCCCGGTCGGATTGATGCGCTCGCCGATGACGCAGAAGGGCTGGTCGAAGCCGATGATGATTTCGCGGGTGGCGGAAGCAACGATGGTGCGGGTCATGTCTGATCCTCTGGTCGGGTGGCGCGTCCGCTTTGCTTACGGCGGCTGATGTGTTTTGGGAAGATGCGCCTGGTGACGCATCCCGATTGTTTTTTGCAGGCGGTCAGTGCGGGCGGTGCGCCGCGACGTCGGCCATTTCCTGCTGGTTCTCGGTCTTGCCGTCGCGCAACGATTCCATCCGTTCGGCAACCAGCTGGTCGCCAAGATTCGATTCGCGCTTCCAGGGCGTACGCCCCTTCAGGACGCCGGATTCGTGGACGATCTCGGCGACATATTCTTCCTGTCGATAGGCCATCACGTGGACGCCGGAAACGCCGGCGATTTCCTTGACCTCGTTGATGATATCAATGCAGAGCTGCTTGCCTTCCTTCTTCTGGTCCTGCGCGCCTTCGAGACGGGCGATGACCGAATCGGGAATATGGATGCCGGGCACATTCGAGCGGATCCACTTGGCGGTCTTGGCAGACGCGAGCGGCCCGACGCCGCAAAGGATGTAGCACTTTTCGTCGAGACCGAGATCACGCACCTTCTGCATGTAGCTGCGGAACATCGGCACGTCGAAGCAATACTGGCTCTGGACGAACTGCGCGCCGGCCTCGATCTTCTTGGCGAGCCGGTAGGGGCGGAAGTCGTAGGGCGGTGCAAAGGGGTTGATGGCGGCACCGAGGAAGACCTGCGGCGGGGTCGTCAGCTTGCGACCCGACAGGAACTTGCCGTTGTCGCGCATGATCCGGACGGTTTCGAGCAGCGACATGCAGTCCAGATCGAAGACCGGCTTGGCGCCCGGCTGGTCGCCCGCCTGCACGCCGTCACCGGTCAGGCACATGATGTTGGCAACGCCCATCGCGGCTGCGCCCAGCACGTCGCCCTGGATTGCGATGCGGTTCTTGTCGCGGCAGGCGATCTGCATGATCGGTGCGTAACCCATGCGGGTCAGGAGCGCACAGATGCCGACAGACGACATGTGGCAGTTGGCGCCGGAGGCATCGACGGCGTTGATGCCATCGACCCAGCCTTCGAAGATCGCAGCACGTTCGTAAACGTCCTGCGGATCGGCGCTGTCGGGCGGGTTGAGTTCGGCGGTAACCGCGAATTCGCCGCGGCGCAAGACGCGTTCCAGCCGGCCGCGCGACGAGTGGCCGGGCAGGGGATCGAGCGGCAGGTGCCGGCCGAGGGGGTTTTCATCGATATGCGCCATGGCTCAAGCGTCCTTCGCTGCCGCTTCGCGGGCTTCGGCGGCCTGCGCGGTGACGCGCAGCCAGGAGGATGTTTCGCGCAGAGACTGGTTGACCGGCTTCTGCACGTTGAGGATCGCGTCGCCGCCGACCATGTTGCGGGAGCCTTCCCATGCCTTGACCCAGACGCAGGGCATGTCGGGCTCGACCTCGCAATTGCCGTTGGCGCGGACGCCGCCGCAGGGGCCGTTGCGCAGCTGTTTCGGGCAGTTCATCGGGCAGGACATGCCCGTGGACGACAGCGCGCACTGGCCGCACATGCGACAGTCGAACAACAGGCCCTTGACGTTGCGCTCGATAAAGGTGATCGGCACTTCCACGCGGCTGTAGCCGATCGCCTTCCACAGCGGATGCAGCAAAAGGAAAACATCGGCGAAGCGGTGGTAGAACCATTCGAGAAAACGCGAGTGGCGCACAGCCCATAGCCGGATCGTGTAACTGCGGCGGGCGCGGCGGTTCGGTGAAACGCCGGATGGCGTGTAGGCGCCGGTGGCAGCCTTCTTGGCAGGGGCGGCATTGCCGGGTTTCGCGTCAGCCATTGTCCTTGCCACCCGCCTTCACCAGTGCAACCAGCCGTTCCTTGTCGTAGGCGGCCTCGATTTCCGCAGCGGCCTTGTCGGCTTCGGCTTCGAGATCGTCGGAAACGGGCGTGGGATCGGCCTTGCGCCATTCTGCCAGGTAATCGCCGGATTCGGCAGCGCCTGTGCGCATCGCCGCCATGTCGATCGCTTCGGTGAAGCGCAGGGACAGTTCCCGCTTGGCGTTCTTGCGCCCCTGCTTGATGATGACCTGCGCGGGAATATCGCGCCAGTAGACGATGATGCGGTCTGCCATGTGTCCCAAATTCTCCTCTTGCCCGACAATGCGCATGTCGGGGTCGCAGGGCTCACCTCGCCACGACGCGGGATATGCTCAAAAGCGACCTTGATGTTCCGTTGGCGATATATACCGGAAAACGACGATAGGGCTTGTGGGTGCCGACTACCAGACCCCGCGTGTCACGCCGTTCCAGAGCCATGTCCAGATCGGCGGATGGTACCATTGTTTGGAGTTTCCGGTGGTTGGAACCGGCCGGATCGTACCGTTCAGCACGTCTTCTATGGCCCTGATGGCGATATCTGTCGAGGCGGCAGTCTGCAGCAGCGGATAGGTATGCAGCGTGTCATTTTTCGAAGGTGTCATCCGCGACTGATAGAGGACATCGCCGGTATCGACGCCTTCGTCGACCAGATGCACGGTGGCGCCGAAATTGGCCGCATCACCGGTGGCCAGCGCCCAATAGCCACCCATAAGGCCGCGATAGTGTGGATTGATGCCGGCGTGAAAATTGAGAACGGGGCAGGGCATGGCCGAAAGCGTCGTGCGACTCAGCATGCGGCAGCTGATCAGGAAGATGACATCGGGTGCAAGGTCACGGATGCGTGCCGCAGCGGACGGCGCGTTGATGCTGCCAATGTCGATTACGGAGACGGCGGGATTGTCGGTATCGCTTGCGCCATAGTCGCGCAGGATTTCGGCGGCCCGCAACTGCGTGAAACGTTTGCCGAATTTGGAGACGGCCATGGTCGCAAATTGCCCACCGGCCGCGATCCAGCCGAGTTTTTTCGCACGGCGTTTCAGGAAAACCGATTTCGATTCCGGCTCTTCTCGAATGATCGTGATCGCGCCTGCGCCGAATCGGCCGGCAAGTGCGTTGATCATCACCTGCGGATTGGGGCCGCCTGCGGTGACGACAACAATGCGGTGTCCGGGTTCACGCGTCTCCTGCATGCCTGGACCCTAGAAAATGAAGCTGACGAGAGCCCCGGCCGCGGCGACCACAGCCGCAGCGACGGCGATCGATCCCGCGCCGATCGCCGTGCCGACCAGAAGGCTGATGCCGTCGCGTTCGGTATGGGCAAAGCCGATGATGGCCAGCGCAAAGGCGGGCAGCCAGTTTCCGAAGGGGATCGGCAGGAAAATGATGACGGCAAGGATCAGGGCGAGAAGGCCGACGAGGCGCTCCGAAAAGCGGCTTCCAAGGAACCAGGCGCGCGGTTTCACCAGCGTTTCGGCCCGCACCAGCCAAGGGGTGATGCGGGTGACGATTGCGGCGAAACTCGCCTTTTCGAAGGCGTAGTCGCCCATACGCTGCGGCAGCCAGATGCGCGTGCGGCGCGACGCGAACATCTGCCAGGCTACGAAGATCAGCGGCAGGCCGAGGATGAAGGTGGCACCCGGCGGCAGCGGAATGAGATTGGGAAGCGCGAAAACGACGAGGAAGGCACCGAAGGAGCGGTCCTCCATCGCAACCGCGATGTCTCGGAGCGTCACTTTCGGGCCGGCATTGAGGGCAAGATTGCGCAAGAGATGGGACAGTTGGCGGTCGGCGTGGTCTGCGGATTTGTCTCTGGCCTGCGCGCCGGTCGAAAAGGTGTCCGTCATGCTTTCGTCCCCGTTCCGTTTTGCACTTTTCTGCTTGTTGGCTTCAGTCTGGTCGTGGGGCCTTACGATGGACTTAAGGCGATCATGAGGAAGGGTCTGAAATTGCAGTGAAGGCTAACGGAAGGTTTCATCGAGGACAAAGGGACGTTACTTCAAGCGGTGACAAGGGCCGGCGTCAGATCGCCATAGCCAGTGTAGCGATATTCGTATTGAAGGCCGAGTCTTTCGGCGGCCGCCTTCGCCTTAACTTGCAGAGCCTCGTCTTCGACCTGCGAGAGATAGATGAGCTTGCGGTAATGGCCGAAATACATGTCGCGCAATTCGGGATGACGATCGAGCCCAAGGGGTTCAATGACGAAGGCCTCGAACTGGCGGGCAAGGAAATCCGTCAGGAAGAACGCCGTCAGGTCTTCGTCCCAGCGCGATTCGAAATCGGCATTGCCGGCAAAGAACGAAAAACAGTGTGGTCCGGCGATGCGCTCGACCTTTTCCTCTTCGCAGAGCCGGTCGAGATGGCCGCCTGTGCCGCAATCCGCATAGGCGACGAAGATGCGGCTGAACCCTGCCGCACGCGCCTTGTCGATCGCGGCCTTGATGCCCGGCGTGATCTTGTCCGGGGTGTTGTGCCAGATGGCGGGAAGACAGCTCAGGTCGATATGATCGAGGCCGTTGGTGTCGCAAACGGCCAGAATTTCACGGGCGATGGCACCGCAGCCGATCACGTGAACTTTTTCCGCCGTCGTGCGTTTCATGGCTGTGGATCACTTCCATCGCAGTTTCGTGTTGAACCAGTCTAAAGGAATCCGGATCATGACAGCAAAGACATTCGCGACCATCGGCGTCGTTCTATTTGCACTCACGTCGCTCAGCGCCTGCGGCAACACCATTCGCGGCATCGGCGCAGACGCCGCCAATACGGTGGATGCGACGCAGGATGCAGGCCGCAAGGTCGACAACGCTGCCAACTAAGGATTCCGCATCTTACATAAGAAACCGGCCGCACCCATGACAGGTGCGGCCGGTTTTTTGATGCAAAGATTGAAAACCGGAACGA
Source organism: Hyphomicrobiales bacterium (assembly GCA_900472785.1). Lineage (GTDB taxonomy): Bacteria > Pseudomonadota > Alphaproteobacteria > Rhizobiales > Rhizobiaceae > Pararhizobium. The sequence continues at coordinate 67,045 of UCJH01000069.1, forward strand.
TCAGGCGCCGGACATCTGGTTGTGCTTGCGCTTCATGAAGTCCTTGGCGGTCTCGACCGCGACGGCCGCGTCGCGGCAATAGGCGTCGGCGCCGACGGCCTTGCCGAATTCCTCGTTCAGAGGCGCGCCGCCGACCAGCACGACGTAGTCGTCGCGCATGCCCTTTTCCTTCATCGTGTCGATGACGACCTTCATATAGGGCATGGTCGTCGTCAAAAGGGCAGACATGCCGAGAATATCAGGCTGTTCGCGTTCGATGGCTTCGAGATAGTTTTCGACCGGGTTGTTGATGCCGAGGTCGATCACGTCGAAGCCGGCGCCTTCCATCATCATGCCGACGAGGTTCTTGCCGATGTCGTGGATGTCGCCCTTGACGGTGCCGATCACCATCTTGCCCTGCTTCGGCGCACCGGTGGCGGCAAGCAGCGGACGCAGGATAAACATGCCGGCCTTCATGGCGTTGGCGGAAAGCAGAACTTCCGGGACGAAGAGAATGCCGTCGCGGAAATCGACGCCGACGATGCGCATGCCCTCGACCAGAGCCTGCGTCAGGACGTCATAGGGAGCCCAGCCGCGCTTCAGCAGGATATTGGTCGCATCCTCGATTTCTTCCTTCAGGCCGTCATAGAGGTCGTCGTGCATCTGCTGCACAAGTTCGTCGTCGGAGAGATCCTCGAGAATGATTTCGTCGTCTGCCATGATCGGTTTCCTCGGTTCGTGCGTGCGGTCAGCATGTTCCCGCCGCAGCCCATCTGTCAATAAAACTTCGTTACCGGCATTGCTCCGTCCCACCGGTCCAACGCCCAGGCGAGGCTATAGAACGCCTCCACGCTGCTCCTGCCTGTCATCGTTAGCCGCATTGCGACGGAAATCCCTTTTCGAAAGCGACGCCGCATGCAATGAAAAACGACGACAGTCGCAACGCGGTTTTTTGTAGCCGAATGTGTTTAACAAAAACAACAGATTATAAGGGCGGAGAAGGCGCGCACGGAAATGCCGGAACAACGATTGCGACATCGGGCACGAGGCGCAAAAGCCTGTTGCAGCATCCGGTATCCGACCTGCGTCACTTGGTGGCGCATTGAGAACCGTCTCGACTTGGCCGCTTGGTAGCATAGTTTTCAAATGACGATGCGTGCAACTGCACGGGAGCGAGGAAAGACAGATATGACCGACAAGATCGAACAGACCGAGGGTGAAGCCGGCGGTCGCCGCACACGTGGCGAGGGCCGTGGCGCCGCAGCCCGCCGGGCCTCCCGTACCGGCGGCGGCGCCGGTCCTTCGCTGCCGTTCATTACCCGCAAGATCAAGGAATACGAGGTTCTCGACGAAGAGGGCCTGCAGCTGATCGAGAACAACGCCGATCTCATCCTTGAGGAAATCGGCATCGAATTTCGCGACGACGAGGAAGCACTGGAACTCTGGCGGCAGGCCGGCGCCGACGTGCGCGGCCAGCGCGTGCATTTTCCGAAGGGCCTGTGCCGCGAACTCCTCAAGACCGCGCCGTCGAGCTTTACCTGGCATGCCCGCAACCCGGAGCGCAACGTCACGATCGGCGGCAAGGCAACTTGCTTTGCACCGGTTTACGGCCCTCCCTTCGTCCGGGATCTCGAAGGCGTGCGCCGCTATGCGACGATCGAGGATTTCCGCAATTTCGTGAAACTCGCCTATATGGCGCCGTCGATTCACTCGTCGGGCGGCACGGTTTGCGAGCCGGTCGACGTGCCGGTCAACAAGCGCCATCTCGATATGGTTTACAGCCACATCAAGCTGTCGGACAAGCCGTTCATGGGGTCGGTGACCGCGCCGGAGCGCGCCGAAGACACGATCGCCATGGCCAAGCTGGTGTTCGGTGACGATTTCGTCGAAAACAACTGCGTCACCCTCAACCTGATCAATGCCAACTCGCCGATGGTCTTCGACGAGACGATGGTCGGCGCGCTGAAGGTCTATGCCCGCCACAATCAGGCCTGCGTGGTTTCGCCCTTCATCCTTTCCGGCGCCATGAGCCCGGTCACGGTAACCGGAACGCTGACGCAGATTCTGGCGGAAGTGCTCGCCGGTGCCGCCTTTACCCAGCTGATCCGCAAGGGCGCTCCGGTGCTGTTCGGCACCTTTGCCGCCTCGATCTCGATGCAGTCCGGTGCGCCGACCTTCGGTTCGCCCGAGCCGTCGCTGGTGTCCTATGGCGCAGCCCAGCTCGCCCGCCGCCTCGGCATTCCCTTCCGCACCGGTGGCTCGCTTTGCGGCTCCAAGGTTCCGGACGCGCAGGCCGCCCATGAATCGGCCAACACGATCAACATGACGCTGCTCGCCGGCACAAATTTCGTGCTGCACGCCGCCGGCTGGCTCGAAGGCGGTCTGGTCAGTTCCTATGAGAAATTCATGATCGACCAAGATCAGCTCGGCATGATGCAGAAGTTGGCCGAAGGCGTCGATCTGTCCGAAAACGCGCAGGCGCTGGACGCCATCCGCGAAGTCGGCCCGGGCAGCCATTATCTCGGCTGCGCCCACACGCAGGCGAATTTCCAGACGGCCTTCTACCGTTCGGCGCTCGCCGACAACAATTCCTACGAGCAGTGGGAGGTCGAAGGCGAAAAGCGCATCGAACAGCGGGCGAATGCGCTGTGCCGCAGCTGGCTCGACCAGTACGAGGCGCCCTATCTGGATCCGGCGATCGATGATGCCTTGAAGCAATTTATTGCCGAGAAGAAGAATTCCATGCCGGACGCCTTCACCTGAAGCGAGCCCGAAAGCGCCAGGGAGCAAGGCGGATCGGCAAAAGTGGCTGACCTCATTCAAAAGGAGGTCTGGCGGTCGCACTACAACGCGGTTCGCGGGCCAATGCCGAAATGAAGGATGGCAAGCAATTGATCGAAAAGGTCCGTGCGGTTCTGGAGCCGCACGGACTTTTTTTGCGCGGTACGGTCAACATGGAGCCCGCCGAGGCAGGGCCTGATCTTGCCGATGGCCAGCCGTGCCGATCCGTCGTCCTGATCGGCAATGTCGGCAGCTCGATCTGGCCGGCCTTTCAGAGTTGGCGCAAGCAATCGCCGCGCACGGACCATCCGCTGGACGACTGGACGAAGGCAGTCGTTCGGCCGGTTGCCGCCGCATTTCAGGCAACGCCTTTCTTCCCGTCCGACCCGCCCTGGCAGCCGTTCCAGCAATGGGCGATGCGCGCGGAAGGGCTCAAAAGCTCGCCGCTCGGCATTCTCATTCATCCGCAATTCGGTCTCTGGCACGGTTATCGCGCCGCGCTCGCCTTTGACTGTCCCATGCCGCAGACCGGCTCGGAGCCTGCGGCGCATCCCTGTGACACCTGCCTTGATAAGCCATGCCTTTCAAACTGTCCCGTCGATGCCGTGGCACCGGAACATTTTGACGTATCGGCATGTCGGACGCATCTTGCTACGCCCGAAGGCGAAGGCGGCTGCATGGCGGCGGGCTGCCTGGCGCGAGGCGCTTGCCCCGTCGGCGCATCCTATCGATATCAGCACGAGCAACTACAGTTTCACATGGCGGCGCTGTGGCGCCCGCTCTGAGATGCAGCTTCGCCTTTTTGCCGCAATCCTCGTCAATGCAGGAAACGGCGATGACGGAGGATGCGACTTGCTCACATGGAAATACCTGATCGCCGTTCTTGCGGGTCTCCTTGTCGGATCGGCGAATGCCGAAGCTGCATGCCGGCAGATGTCGCACGCCGGTGAAGCCTATACGGTCTGCAGTTTCGATCCGGCAAAAGCCGAAATCCGCACGTACAACAAGGATCGAAACGGCACGCCCTATCGCTCGTTCAAGGCGCTTTCCGACGATCTGCGGTTCGACCGTGAATATATCGTGTTTGCCGTCAATGGCGGCATGTACCACGAGGATCTGTCACCCGTCGGCCTGTTCACAGAGGTCGGGATCGAAAAGAAGCCGATCAGCACCAAGGCCGGATGGGGCAATTTCCATCTCCTGCCGAACGGCGTGTTCTTCATCCAGCCCGGCAAGGCGGGCGTTCTGGAGACTAACGCCTTTCTCAAATCCGGCGTCAAGCCGATCTATGCGACCCAGTCGGGACCGATGCTGACGATCGACGGCACCTTGCATCCGAGATTTCTCGCCGATAGCGACAGCTTCAAGATTCGCAATGGTGCCGGCGTCGGCCGTGACGGCCAGGTGCACTTCGTCCTGTCGAACGGCCCGGTCCGCTTCTACGATTTCGCCGTGCTCTTTCGAGATGCACTGGACTGTCCGAATGCGCTGTTTCTCGATGGCACGATTTCGAGTTTGTTTGCGCCCGAGATTGCACGGCATGACCGGATTTTTCCGCTAGGACCGATCATCGCGGTGGTTGAAAGCCGGCGTTGAAGAAAAGATAAAAAAATCTCTTGAGCACCCAAGGATCTGAACGCGGCAAACGTCTAGTATTTCGAAGACAGAAGAGCGGGCAGGGTCTTGGACGCGACATTGATCGAAAATGCACAGCGGGGAGACCGGCAGGCGTTTAGCGCCTTGCTGGAACTGCACTATGATTTCGTTCACAACGTTGCCTGGCGATGGTCCGGAAACGTCGCTGATGCCGAGGACATCGCGCAGGATGTCTGCGTCAAACTCGGCCAGGCGATCCGCAGTTTCCGCGGCACGAGCCGCTTCCGCACCTGGCTCTACACGCTGACGCTCAACGCCGCCCGCGACCACCAGCGCAAGGCCGCGCGCGACCGCCGCAATGCCGGAAGTTTCATTGCCGATCCGGCCTTTTCCGCAGTGGAGGCGGCCAATGACAACACCGAGCAATCGGAGGCGCTTTGGACGGCGGTGCGCAGCCTGCCGGAAAAGCAATGCGACGCCGTTCTGCTCGTCTATGCCGAAGGGTTGAGCCATGCGGCGGCGGCCGACGTCATGGGCTGTTCGGAAGCCACCGTGTCCTGGCATGTGCACGAGGCGCGCAAGAGATTGAAAATCCTGCTTGGCAGGGAGACGATGTGATCATGACCGACGAACTCGACAGACTTTCGAACAGCAGGGCACCGGCACCGTCCACGGATGCGCGGGCACGCGCGCTTGCCGCCGCGATGCAGGCTTTTGAGGCGCCGGAAAACAATCCTGAAAATAATTCCGCAACCACCCAAGGAACGCGAAACGGCCGGCGTCAAAGCTCCATCATCAACTGGATATGGAGCCCGATCATGAACAGGAAACTTCTCGCCGGCTCGGCACTCGCCACGCTGCTCGTGGTGCCCGCCGCCGCCTTTCTCACGCTCGAACTGACACGCAACAACCTGCCGGTGACAAAACCGGATGTGGAAGTGGCCGGCGGCGAACTGCCGAAAAAGACAAGCCCGAAGGTCGAAAGCAAAAGTGAGGCGCTGACGGAAGCGCCGGCATTGGAACAAAAGGCCAAACAGGCTGCAGCAAAGCCGGTAACCGCGCAGGAGCAAAGCCGGGTTTCTCCGGAGCCGGAAATTGCGGAAGTGCAGCCGGATGCTCTGGCCGATATCGACGCCACTGCTTCCGGCGCGCAGCCCCAGCGCGAGGAAGCGTTGTCCGCCGATGCCGCGGCCCCGATCGGCGCACTCAGCCGGACGCGCCAGATCACCACAGGCATGGCGCAGGAAGCCATGCCGGCGCCTTCGTTCCTTCCAAGCGATATCCTGATGCCACAGGAGGAAAACCGCGACCGGTTCTCGAGCGAGGACACAAATCCGGTGAAGAGCGTCATCACAGATCCGGTCTCGACCTTTTCCGCCGATGTCGACACGGCCTCCTACTCCTTCGTCCGCAAGGCGCTTTTCGCCGGCGCTTTGCCGGACAAAGACAGCGTGCGGGTCGAGGAGATGATTAATTATTTCCCCTATGACTGGTCGGGTCCGCAGAGCGAGGCTGAGCCGTTCAAGGCGACGGTCAAGCTCATGCCGACGCCGTGGAATCCGAACACGCGCCTGATGCATATCGGCATCAAGGGCTATGACGTCGTTCCGGCGGCGCAGCCGCGCGCCAATCTCGTCTTTCTGATCGACGTCTCGGGCTCGATGGACGAGCCGGACAAGCTGCCGCTGCTGAAAAGCGCCTTCCGGCTTCTGGTGGAGAAACTGAAGGCTGATGACACGGTGTCCATCGTCACCTATGCCGGCAATGCCGGAACGGTGCTCGAGCCGACGAAGGTCAAGGACAAGCAGAAGATTCTGTCGGCTATCGACACGTTGCAGCCTGGCGGTTCAACGGCTGGCGCTCAAGGTATCGAGGCGGCCTATGCGCTGGCGCAGTCGGCTTTCGTCAAGGACGGCGTCAACCGCGTTATGCTGGCGACCGATGGCGATTTCAATGTCGGCCCGTCGAGCGACGATGACCTGAAGACGATGATCGAGCAGAAGCGCAAGGGCGGCATCTTCCTTTCGGTGCTGGGCTTCGGGCGCGGCAACTACAATGACGCGCTGATGCAGACGCTGGCGCAGAACGGCAACGGCACGGCAGCCTATATCGACACGCTCGCCGAGGCGCAGAAATCGCTGGTGGAGGAGGCGGGCTCTTCGCTCTTCCCGATCGCCAAGGACGTCAAGTTCCAAGTCGAGTTCAACCCGGCGCAGATCGCCGAATACCGCCTGATCGGCTATGAGACACGAGCGTTGAAGCGGGAGGATTTCAACAATGACCGCGTCGATGCCGGCGATATAGGCTCCGGGCATCGCGTCACGGCGATCTACGAAGTGACGCCGAAGGGCAGCCCGGCCACGCTCAACGACGATCTTCGCTATCAGGCGGCGAAGGCGCCGGAGGCCGTTGCGACGAGGCAGGCGCAAGGTGGCGAGCTCGCTTTCCTGAAAATCCGCTACAAGAAGCCGGACAGCGACACGAGCACGCTGATCACCACACCCGTCACGGAAGAAAACGCCGTGCCGACCCTGGATGCGGCAAGCGCGGACGCGCGGTTCTCGATCGCGGTTGCGGCCTTCGGGCAAAAGCTGCGCGGGACGGACGCAGTTTCCACCTATCCCTACGGCTCGATCCTTGATCTCGCGGCCGGAGCCAAGGGCGATGATCCCTACGGCTATCGGGCCGAGTTCCTGAATCTGGTCCGGCTCGCCAAAAGTCTTTCGGGAGAATAATTCGTCGCGGCGCGTCAGGCCTTGGGGTAGGCGCGCTCCAGCCCGCCGGAGCGGGTCAGCCCGGTCCGTAAAGCAGTGAAGGCGGCGTGCTGGCTCGAGCGCGCCGCTTCCATGAGGCGGATCTGCAGGCGGGCAGGGGCATTCGTGCCCAGCCATTCGCCGACCGTTTCCAGCTTCAGCGAATTGAGAAAGCGCGCCTCCGAGGCGAGGTCGAGATAGCGGTAAAGGCCTTCGACCAGATTTTCATCCTGGGCCGCATTCTCCATCAGCAGGCGCAGAAAAGATTGATCGGCGTCGCTGAAGGCAGCGAACTTGCTTGCGACGGAATCGCGATTGGGAAATGTGGCGGCTGTACCGTTCATGCTCAGTCTCTCTTGTCTTTCGTCATCGTTCGAGGTTGTTTCACGTCTATATCCGAAATGGCGCGGTTCTGGCTGGAAGTGCGGGAATGTCGATATGATCCGGTTCCAGCCCTGCCTTCGCCCGCTCGACCATCCGGATATAGGCATCTTCAAGATGGCGCGTGAAGCGTTCCGTATCGAAGAGCGGCGCTGAAAACCGGTTCGCCACAAGCTTTTCACGGATCGCCTTCAGCCGTTCGGGATTGTCGGCAAGGTCCTTGCAGAGTGCGAGATAGCCTGCCTGATCCGGTGCGATCAGCTCGGCCATATTCAAGGCCTTCAGCAGGCTTTCGGAAACGCGGGACGCAAAATGGCTGCCCTTCATCGTCACCACCGGCAGGCCGGCCCAGAGCTTGTCCGATGTCGTGGTGTGGCCATTGTAAGGGAAGGTGTCGAGACCGATATCGGCCGCCTGCAGCCGGGCGATGTGCTGATCGTAGGACGCGGATTTCGCGAAAATTATCCGGCTTTCGTCCAGTCCTTCATCCGTTATGTATTGCAGGAAATTGTCGCGGGCGAAGTCGTCGTCGCACATCATCCACAACACGCTGTCCGGAACGGCTTGGAGAATTCTGACCCAGAGGCGGGCGGTGGCCGGGGTGATCTTGCGGATGCCGTTGAAAGAGGCGAAGACGATACCGGTTTCCGGAAGCCCAGCCTCGGCGCGCGTCGCGGCCGGCGTCAGGATGCGGTGCGTGTCGTCGTTCGACTGATAGCACTCCGGCAGTCGGCACAGTTTCTCGTGATAGTGCGGTTTGCTGCTGTCCGGCGTAACGATGGGGTCGCTGATGACATAATCGCAGTCGATGCCGGTGCCGCTGCCGGGAAAGCCGAGATAAGCAACCTGGATCGGAGCAGGGCCGAGATTGATCAGATCAATACGCGCACCCTTGGTGTGACCCTTTAGATCGACGAGAATATCGATCTTGTGTTTCCGGATCAGCTGGGCGGCATTTTCATCATTGAGATGACCGATCTGGACGATGCGTCCATATCTGCGGCGCATGCCCTTGTCGGTGCCGATCACCTTGTCCTCGGTGTGACAAAACAGCGTGACATCGAATTTTTCCGGGTCGTGCCCAAGTATCACCCCCTGAAACAGACGCATGGTAGCGTGCTGGTCGGAAATGTCGTTGGAGAGATAGCCGATCCGGATTTTGCCCTCGTAGGCATGCGGTTGCGCGCGCCTTACCATGCGAGATTGCGCGGTGAACGCCTTGCCCTTCTGGATGCGGGTCAGCTTCGCATTGATTCCTTCGTCCGTGCACCAGCTGATATGGTCGAACGGATTTTCGACGGCGAAATATCGGGCCTCTCCGGTTTTCAGCTGCCGCAGGAAGCGTTGATCCTCGATGATCGCCTCCTCGAGACACAGATAATTGTGCAGGCAGCGTCGATAGGTTTCCTCGGCTTCGACATCGAATTCGTCGGACCGGGCAGCATAGCGCGCAGCTGTCAGCGCCTGCTTCGATTCATTGGCGCGCATCAGCATGGCGGCCGCCAGCGTCTTGAACATGGATTGCTTGCTGCTATCCACGTCCGAAGCCCGGTTGTAGAATATCGCAGCGTCGGCATATTGCTCGGCCTTCGCATGACATTGAGCCGCAAGCAGAACGGTCTGCAATCCCGCATCGGACTTGGCAAGCAACGGCGACAGCAGCGATAGACTGTGGCGATACTTGCCGGCGTGATAGCTTTTGAGCGCGTTCTGAAAAATGATCGACATGGGAATCCGGACGGTACGATGGACAGGCTGCACGGTTCTAACCAGTCAGGCTGGGGCAAAACTGGATTCTCCAAGCATTGCCGCCCCCGGAGGCGCAAGGTTGGCGCAGCCGTTGGCTGCCAGAAGTGTCGTCAGGCCCATCCTCCCATGCCGGTCTGCCGGCGACCGCATTTCCTGTCCCGTTTTGGAAGAACCCATGTCCCAGCTTTCCATCTGCATGCCGAGCAATCGCAATCTGAAACAGTCAAGACGGTCGATCGAAAGCGCAATTGCCTATGCGGAGGCGGTCGGCGGGCGCTTCATCCTTTCGGACAATTCCCGTGATCCCGAAAAGCGCGCCTATTTCGAAAGGCGCTCGCCCTGCCTCACCTATGTCGTTCCTGATAACGACGATCCGATGTTCAATATGATGACCGCTTTGTCGAAGGTGGAGACGCCGTTCCTGCTTCCCATGGGCGACGACGACGAGGTCTATTTGCTGGATGGTGAGACGCCGGTCGATCTTTCGACGTTGCCGGCCGATGTCGTCGGCGTGCGGCCTCGCACGCAGATATGGAAGCACGATGCCGGCGTGACCCGTACCGAGCGCTTCACCATCGACTCTCCGGCGGCGGATGAGCGGATCGTGGAATACAATCAAAAGGCCAAGGGCAACAATACGATCTATTACAGCATTTATCGCACGGGCCTGTTCAAGCCGCTGCTGGAACTGTTCAACGTGTCGCACCCGACCCGTGGCGGCTATTGCGACTGGGCAATCTGCCTGTCGCTCTTCGCCTGCGGGACGATGGTCCACGATCCCTCGATGGTCTACCGCTACGATATGGGGCGTTGGGCACAGCAGAAGAGCATCGATGACACCAAGCTGTTCCTGTACCGCATGGTCGGACTACCCGACAGCGCCGAGAATTTCTGGGCCCTACTGACTTTCGTCGATCTCTACATCTTCCTGATGCGCGGTTCACTGCCGATTACGGCGCAGGATCGCGAAAAAGTGCTGATGATGAACTGCCGTGTCGCGCTGGCGACCTTCGTCCGCGAGGCGCGCGCAAATCCGGAACGATTCGATGAGACGGCTCTGTATCTGGTCGAACTGATCGAGAACGAAACGGACCTGAAAACCATTTTCCAGATCGCGCTGATGCTGACCGATTGCGTTCAGCCGGGATTGAAGGAGCGGTATGTGCGGTTCTTCCAGGCCGCCGTTGCTGCCTGAACGGAAAAGCCCCCAAGTCGGTCACGGCTCGGGGGCTTTTTTCTCGAATGTTTGGGGTGCAGCGGTCTGCGGATTATTGCCGGCGGCGACCCGTGCGCTCGCGCGGTGCGCTCGTCGGGCCCTCATTGGCGGTCTTGTTGCGCATCGGACCGATGCGGTCGACAATGATTTCCACCGTCGGACGCTCGCCTGCCGTATAATTGTCGAGTGCCACGCGCATCGCCGCAAGATGTTCGCAAGAGGTGCCGCAGCATCCGCCGATGATGCGCGCGCCGGCATCGCGGGCAAGGCGGGCATAGTCGGCCATCAGCGGCGGCGTGCCCGAATAGAAGATTTCCGAGCCGCGAAATTCCGGGATGCCGCAATTGCCCTTGATGATGACCGTCGCCGAAGGATCGGCATCGGTCATGTCGAGCAGTGACGACAGGATATCCGATGCGCCGACGCCGCAATTGGCGCCAACGGCAACCGGACCATCGCCGATATCCTTGGCAATACCATGGATATCGCGGGGATGCACGCCCATCATGGTCTTGCCGGCCGTATCGAAGGAGCCCGTGTAGACAAAGGGCATGTCGAGCTTGACGGCGGCCTCGGCGGCGGCACGAATCTCGTCGGCGGAAGACATCGTCTCGATCCAGGCAACTTCGGCGCCGCCCGCCTTCAGCCCTTCGATCTGCTCGACGAAGGCTGCAACCGCATCCTCGTACGACATCGCGCCGAGCGGGATCAGCAGTTCGCCGGTCGGTCCGACAGAGCCCGCGGTGATGACCTTGCGCGGCGCCTGGTCGGCGACGGCACGGGCGATTTCTGCGGCACGTTTGTTGAGATCGAAAACACGATCCTGGGCGTTGTGCAGTTTCAGGCGATGCCGGGTTCCGCCAAAGGAATTGGTCAGAATGATATCGGCGCCCGCATCGACGAAATCCTGATGCAGCTTCGTGATGTTTTCCGGCTTGGTTTCGTTCCAAAGTTCCGGCGCTTCGCCTGCTTCCAGGCCCATGGCAAACAAGGAGGTGCCGGTCGCGCCGTCTGCCAGCAGCACGCCTTTTTCTGCAAGGAGATTGGAAAGTGGGTTGGCGTGCGCGCTCATCATGATGTCCCTAGTTGTCAAATCATAGTATCATATAAAGATATCTTTATATGATTGCAATGCTTGTGGATGCTTTTGCGAGTGACAATCAGGATGGCGTGGCGCGGACGCCGAGGCGCGCAGCAAGGCCCAGTCCGAACACGGCAACAGCCGTCAGCAGCCACATAGGGTCGGCGCGATTGAGGAGGAAGCTTTCCATCATGCCGTTATAGGTCATGAAGATCACCACCATGATGCAGAAATCCGCAAAATGTCGGCTGCTTGGCTGCCGGTCCGCGCGGATGTAATCGTAGAACGGCTTGACGAAGAGAAGCAGGACGATGGCTATTCCGCCCGGAAGGCCAAAGGTCAGAACAGCGTCGAGATAGCTGTTGTGGCCAGAGACGATGCCGCGCACGTCCCAATCGGCCTCGAAATCCGCTTCCAGCCCGCGAATGACGGGCGACAGCCAGAAACTGGCATAGCCATGGCCGCCCCAAAGATGATCGGGGATGCTGGCTGTTGCGAAGCGCCAGATCGAATCGCGCCCCGTATAGGTCGGATCCTCAAGAAGCGCGGTCGTCAAAGCCAACAGGTGGTCCGAATAGATCGTGCCGAGCGTCAGTCCGAAAATCAATATCGTGAAGAGAAAATGCGAGAGAATCATCAGGCCCGGCTTGGCGACGGCACGGCCGCCCAGCACCAGCGCGATGGCGATCGGCAGGAACCCGATCGTGGTTTTCGATCCTGTGTGAAGCACGAAGTTCATCGCCAGGATGGCGATGAGTGCGCCGCGTATCTTTGCCCCGCCGCGGAAGCAATAAATGCCGAAGACGCACAGGACGGAAAAGACCGGTGCCGTGACGTTCTTGTGCAGGAGATGACCTTTCCAGAAGCCGGCATGCCAGGGCTCTCCGCCCGACATGGTATGTTTTGCAAGATCGGGGGCTACGAGCAGCACGGCGTAGTCGATCAGGATCAGCAGCAGAATGGCGTTGGCGCCGGCATTGATGAAATCCTCTTCGCTGCGCGGCAGCACCAGAACGCCCGCCACCAGGATCATAGCCACCAGACTGAGCATCAGGCCGCGGGCCGAGGCTGTCGGGTCGTAGGATTGCAGGCAGGACAGGAAGGCGATGGCGAAGATCAGCACCCAGGTCGGAGACAAGGTGCGCATTAAGGTCCGTCGCTCGACGATCATCAGCATGGCGAAGAGGTAGATCACGCCCAGCGCGAGATACCCCACCTGGTTGATGATGTTTCCCTCGTTGCCCGAATTCGGATCGACTTCGAAGGATCCTTGAAAGGGAATGAGCGTCAGCGCGATCAGGAAGAGCCCGGCTCCGGATAAAAAGGCCGCAGCCGCCTTGATGAACCGCGCTTTGAGCGCGTCGTCCACGCGAGCGGAAAAAAAGCTTCCCGCCGGATGATGGCCCTGCCTGTTCAGCGATATATGGTCTGGCATTTGGACCGCCCCAATGGCGAAGACAGTGTTCGGTTTGAAAGCAGGGCAGGGCGATGAGCCGCATCCTGACCCTTGAAGGGGGAGACCCTGCATGAGACAGACCCGGCATCCGGTCTTCACCATGGCGCGATATGGTTAACCGGCCGTCAACGGTTGCATCCATAGGCGGCGGAAACAAAAAAAGGCATCCGTTTCGGGATGCCTTTTGTTCTTCGGAAGGGGAGATTTACTCCGCTGCCTGCAGCGACGGTTCGTGGCTGATCGGGGTCACCATCGCAGAAATGATCGTGGCCAAATCGATCGAGCCCACGGGCTTTCCATCCACTGTCACGACGTGCGCCGAGGTCTGATTGGCGACCGTCATCATGCGGGCGGCAACCTCCAGAACGGTTCCCAGGACGACCGGAATGCCTTCCGGGTTTCCCGAGAGCGGCTTCATGATCGTTTCGACGTTGATCACACGTCCACGGTTCACTTCCTTGACGAAGGCGGTGATATATTCATCCGCGGGCTTCAGGACGATTTCCTGGCCCGTACCCTGCTGGATCACCTTGCCGTCGCGCAGGATGGCGATCTTGTCACCGAGACGCAGCGCCTCGTCGAGATCGTGGGTGATGAAGACGACGGTCTTCTTCAGTTCCTTCTGCAGGTCGAGCAGAACCGTCTGCATATCAACGCGGATCAGCGGGTCGAGTGCAGAATAGGCTTCGTCCATCAGCAGGATGTCGGCATCGTTGGTCAGCGCGCGGGCAAGGCCGACGCGCTGCTGCATGCCGCCCGAAAGCTGGTTCGGGTAGTGATTCTCGAAGCCCTTGAGACCGACGCGTTCGATCCAGCCCTGTGCCCGCTTGCGGCTTTCCGAATCCGGAATTCCCTGGATCTCGAGACCGTAGATCGTGTTCTCGATGATCGTCCTGTGGGGCAGGAGCGCGAACTTCTGGAAGACCATCGCCGTCTTGTGGCGGCGGAATTCCCGGAGGTCGTTTTCGTTCATCTTGCAGACATCGACGCCGTCATAGAGCACTTCGCCGGCCGTCGGGTCGATCAGCCGGTTGATATGCCGGATGAGGGTCGATTTGCCGGAGCCGGAGAGGCCCATGACCACCATGACGCCGCCGGCGGGCATGGAGATGTTGATGTTCTGCAGGCCGAGAACATGGCCGTGCCGTTCGTTCAGTTCGCCCTTGGTCATGCCGACCTTGACACGATCGACGAACTCGCGTCCGCGCGGTCCGAAGATTTTGTAGAGGTTCTTGACCTCGATTGCGTGACTAGCCATGGATCACCTCCGAATGCTTCTGCAGCCGCTTGCCATAGGCCTGGCTGGTCCGGTCAAAAATGATGGCGATCGCGACCAGCGCAAAGCCGTTCAGGAAGCCGACGGTGAAGAACTGGTTGTTGATCGCCTGCAGGACGTTGCGGCCAAGTCCGCCGACACCGACCATCGAAGCCACGACGACCATAGCCAGCGACATCATGATGGTCTGGTTGATGCCGGCCATGATGGTCGGCAGCGCCAACGGGATCTGGACGTTTTTCAATCGTTGCCATTGCGACGAACCGAAAGCGTCGGCCGCTTCCAGAACTTCCTTGTCGACCAGCCGGATACCGAGGTTCGTAAGGCGGATCATCGGCGGCACCGCGTAGATGACGACCGCGATGAGACCCGGAACCTTGCCGATGCCGAAGATCATGACGACTGGAATGAGGTAGACGAAGCTCGGCATCGTCTGCATGACGTCGAGGATGGGATTGATGACGGATTGAGCCCGCTCCGAACGCGCCATCAGGATGCCGATCGGAATGCCGACCAGAATGGCGATCAACGTACAGACCGTCACCATGGCCAGCGTGATCATCGTGTCGTTCCAGAGGCCGACGAGGCCGATGGCAACCATCGAGACGATCGTTCCGACGGTAATGCGCATGTTGCGGCTGCCGTAATAGACGATCGCCACCATGGCAATCAGGATGACGATCCACGGTGAGTTGACGAAGACGCTTTCGAGGAAGTTCAAAAACGACTGAAGTGGCTGGACAAGTACGTCGATGGCATTCGTGTAGGCACGCACAAGCCCCTTGAAGCCGTCATCGACGCTTTTACGGGCCATACGGATGGTTGTATCGTCAATGGATGGAAATTTACAAAGCAGGTCTGGCAAGAAACTGCAGGCCATATCGTTCCCCTTTTTAACCGGAAATTTTTATCAACCGGCCGCGTCATCGAACAGATCGGATCTGCTCCTGCACGGACTTTGGATGGTCTCTGTGGACCCCGGCGCGTCTTTGCCGCGCTTTAAAACAAGCGGCGGGCTTAAAATTTTCTTCGAGATGCAGGGGCGGAATGTTCAAAATGCCGCCTGCGGAAAACAAATCGCAGGTTTCATACCCGCCCACTTTGTTGTTTGCGACCTGAACAGGCCTTTGCGCATTCCGCCACGCAATCCCTTATGAAAAGGCAGCGGACCTTTCGATCCGCTGCCTTTCTTCTTATCGCTTACAGAGCTGCCTTGACCTTTTCGGCAACATCCGGGGCAACCCACTTCGTCCACATGTCCGGGTAGGTTTCCAGGAAGTATTTCGCTGCGTCTTCGTTGGTGCCCTGGTTCTCGTCCATCCAGGCAAGAACCTTGTTGACCGTGCCGTTGTCCCAATTGCGGGCCTTGACGTAATCCATTGCAACACCGGCCTTTTCGGAGAACGCCTTGGTGACGACAGTGAATACGTCAGACGTCGGGTAGGAGTTGACCTTCGGGTTCGGGCAATCCGGAACCGCCGTGCAGGCATCCCAGTCTGCCTTGTCGTTCTCGACACCGAAGCTCAAGCGGGTCATCTCGTACTTGCCGAGAATGGCCGTCGGAGCCCAGTAATAGCCGAGCCAGCCCTTCTGCGCGCTGAAGGCGTTGGAAATGGAACCGTCGAGGCCAGCTGCGGAACCGGTATCAACCAAGGTGAAACCGGCTTGCTCGGCGCCAAGTGCCTTGTAGAGGTTGGCCGTCGAAACCTGGCAGTTCCAGCCCGACGGGCAGTTGATGATCGCCGCCTTGGAAGCATCTTCCGGCGCCGGGAAAAGTTCCGGATGTTTCAGGGCATCCTGAACCGTCTTGATGTCCGGGTGTGCGTCAGCGATGAATTTCGGGATCCACCAGCCTTCGACGCCGCCTTCGTTGAGGATTTTTGCGGCTTCGATGAGACGGCCTTCCTTGATGGCAGCGTCGAGCGGCGTGCGCACGGCGTTGACCCACATTTCAGGCGCCATGTCCGGCTGGCCTTTTTCGTTCATCGAGGTGAACGTCGGCATGGTGTCGCCCGTGACGAGCGTCGCCGTGCAGCCATAGCCGTTTTCAAGGATGAACTTGTCGACATGCGCGGCGACGCCGGCCGATGCCCAGTTCATTTCCGCGATGCTGACTTCGCCGCAATCCGCAGCGGATGCCGAACCGGCCAGTGCATACATGCCGGCGGCGATGATGGTGGAAGCGAGGAGCTTCTTCATGTTTAAGACCTCCCAGTCTTAATGCAGCAGAAAATCTGGAGGCAACGCGGGATACTGCCGTCCCGGCTACCCAATTGTTGATGCTCGCAGCGAAACAGGGCGCGTTCTCAGGCAAGGCTGCATATTGCCCCCGCTGCAACGGTCGTAGAGTTTTTTTGTCCGGCCGCGGAACCCTGTCGCCAGCCGGCTCTCTTTTTACCGCATGAAAAGCAGCCTATTTGTTCCGTCGAAGAAATCAACCTCCGGAATCCGTTCGAGCGACGCGGCGATGGCGACAAGGGCACTTTGAGCCCCGCACAAGCCGTTGATTTGCCTTGATGCCGGCAACATTTTTGGGCACGAGACGGCCTGATTGGCGCAAAATTCGCCCTGACCTTCAATAGTGGCGTTTTGCTTGTTTTATTGCAGACGTTTTTTATCCCGAATGCGCCCTGCAAAGTTTTTTTGCGGCGTCGAAAAAAAATTTGAAAAAACGTGAAATTCACCTTTGATTCATCTCTCACTAACCATCCGGTAACGATGTCAGGCTAATTGTTCTCCTGCGGCGGGGGACAACTGCCGCCCGCCCGGATCAGGTTTTGCGTCCCGGGCCGGAGCGATCTTCGGCGTATTTTTCGAAGAAGCCATGTGTTTTTGGCAGGCCGCACGGCCCCTGACGGGGCCGGTGCGGTTTTCGCTTTGTCGGCCTTGAGCCGTCTCCCTGTCATCTCGTTTCAAATTCCGCGCATGAAAAAAACCGCGTCGCTTTCACGACGCGGCCTCCAATTCAGTCTATGGCAATCGACGCCGGTTCAGCCGACGCTGCGTGTCCGGATGAAGCCGAGCGGGCCGATCGGTGCGGTCATGACCGTGTTGCGAACGCGCGACTGGTTGTCGGGAGCGACGGAATTCCAAGCGATCTGGACGAAATTGGGCTTGCTGAAGATGAACAACATCGGACGTTTGACCTTGCGTGTGGCGCGGACATCCGCGCCGTGGTGAGATGACGCTGATATACGCCGGATGTGGCGCAAATCAGCTATCAAATTCGCCATGTCATGTCGCATTTAGACGTGCCGTGACGAAAGCGAAAACAAGCATCGAAACGGCCTGAAACAGGGCGTGATGCGCATCGGTTGATCGTGGCGGAAATGCGGCGGAACATGGCTTTGCAGGCGGCGAGCGGGATGTTAAGGAGGCGACCATGACAAAGACGATCATGCTTCAGGGAACCGGCTCCGATGTCGGAAAAACGGTATTGGTGGCAGGCCTCTGCCGGCTTGCCGCAAACAGGGGATTGAAGGTTCGTCCGTTCAAGCCGCAGAACATGTCGAACAATGCCGCCGTTTCCGACGACGGCGGCGAGATCGGCCGGGCACAATGGTTGCAGTCCATGGCCGCACGCGTTCCCTCCTCAATCCATATGAACCCCGTGCTTCTGAAGCCGCAATCGGATACCGGCAGCCAGATCATCGTACAGGGCAGGGTAGCGGGCCACGCCCGTGGGCGCGACTACCAGGCTTTGAAGCCGAAATTGCTCGGCGCGGTCATGGAAAGCTTCGAGATGATCTGCTCGGGCGCCGATCTCGTTGTTGTCGAGGGCGCCGGATCGCCGGCCGAGATCAACCTGCGGGCTGGCGACATCGCCAATATGGGATTTGCCGCTCGGGCCGGCGTGCCGGTCGTGCTTGTCGGCGATATCGATCGCGGCGGCGTGATCGCCTCGCTGGTCGGCACCCACACGATTTTGCCGGAAGACGACCGGCGGATGATCACCGGTTATCTGATCAACAAGTTCCGCGGCGACGTATCGCTTTTCGACGACGGCATCGCGGCGGTCGGTCGCTTCACCGGTTGGCGCTGCTTCGGCGTCGTTCCGTGGCTTATGAGCGCGGCACGGCTGCCGGCTGAGGATTCCGTCGTGCTGGACAAGCTGACCCGAGGCGCCGGCAAGGCACTCAAGATTGCCGTGCCGATGCTGTCGCGGATCGCCAATTTCGACGATCTCGACCCTTTGGCGTCCGAGCCGGATGTCGATCTCGTCTTCGTGCCGCCGGGTGAAAGCCTGCCGGTAGATGCCGGTCTGGTGGTCATTCCCGGCTCGAAATCGACCATTTCCGATCTTCAGGATTTCAGGGCGCAGGGCTGGGACCGTGATCTGCACGCTCATGTCCGCCGCGGCGGTGGCGTCATCGGCCTGTGCGGCGGTTATCAGATGTTGGGCACGCATGTCACCGACCCTTCCGGTATCGAAGGCGACCGGACGGCGATCGACGGCCTCGGCCTGCTCGATGTGACGACGGAAATGGCTCCGGAAAAAACCGTGCGCAATGTTCGCGCCTGGTCGCTGCAGCACGATGTAGCGCTGCAGGGCTATGAAATCCATCTCGGCCGGACCACCGGACCGGACTGCATGCGGGCGCCGGTCTCGATCGACGGACGCGACGATGGCGCCATGTCCGCCGACGGCCGCATCGTCGGAACCTACCTGCACGGACTTTTCTCCAGCGACGCCTATCGCGCAGCGCTTCTGGGCAGTTTCGGCATTGTCGGCGGCGGGCACAACTACCGACAGAGCGTCGATGAGGCGCTGGATGCCATTGCCTTGGAGCTGGAAAGCGTTCTCGATCCCGCCTGGCTCGACAGCTTCCTGACCTGAGCGGCCGGCAACGTCAGGCCAATTGACTTTGCCGCCAGCCGCCCATAATCATCGGCCTATTGGATGGTTCCCGCAGAACATTTCGTCTTGCGGGAGTAAATGGGAATGCGACAGGGTGGACCCAGGCCGGGCACCTTTATCGCAGCCGACCCCGCGACTGTAGAGCGGTCAGGGTTCGCCGTTCGGGAAAGCCGCTCTTTCGGGGCTGTTGCATGATGCGGCAGACCGCAAGCAGAGGCCCAACCGGAAAAGCCACTGGAGTGGCGTCGTGATCAGCCGGGGCCGGACGCCTCTTTTTTCTACGAATCGTCCACCTCTTCACGATGCCCGTCGATTGCGGTCACGCAATCTGGCGCGAAAATTCCGGGAAGGCGAGGCGGACCCGTTCGCACCTTTGGGTGCGTGGACCCGCGAGCCAGGAGACCTGCCATCCTTAAGGGCATTGTGCCCGCCTGCGGGAAGTTTCCCGATGCCAGCACGGAGGTTGTCATGGCTCTTTCACCCGGTTTGCGCGTTCGCGCAAGCAAGAATCCGCATCCTTACGGACCATCGGCCGGCCGCCTGCGCGTCACAGACTGAGGGCGGGATTTCACATGACATCGTCAGTGACCGGCTCCGTCCTTATTTTGGGCGGTGCCCGTTCCGGAAAGTCGAGCTTTGCCGAGGCGCTGGTGACGGCGTCGGGGCTCGACATGGTTTATGTCGCCACCGGAAGGGCCTGGGACGGGGAAATGACCGCAAGGATTGCCGAGCATCGCGGCCGCCGCGGGCCCGACTGGGAAACGCTTGAGGAACCGTTGGCGCTTGTCGATTGCCTGAAGGCCATCGATGCTCCCGGTCGTGTCGTTCTCATCGATTGCCTGACGCTATGGGTTACCAATCTGATGATGGAAGAGCGTGACATGGCATCGGAATTCGCACGGCTCGCCGACTACATGCCGACTGCCGCGGCAAGATTGATCTTCGTCTCGAACGAGGTCGGCCTCGGCATCGTGCCGGAAAACCGCATGGCGCGCGACTTTCGCGACCATGCCGGCCGGCTGCACCAGATCGTCGCGGCAAAAGCCGCTGAAGTTTACTTTATCGCGGCGGGATTGCCGCTGAAAATGAAGGGTTGATCCATGACACTCGCAAAAGCCGGCAACGGCAAGATCCCGGCCACCGTGATCACCGGCTTTCTCGGTGCCGGCAAGACAACGATGATTCGCAATATCCTGCAGAACGCCGGCGGCCGCCGCATCGCGCTGATCATCAACGAATTCGGCGACCTCGGCGTCGATGGCGACGTGCTGAAGGGCTGCGGAGCGGAAGCCTGCAGCGAGGACGACATCATCGAGCTGACCAATGGCTGTATCTGCTGCACCGTCGCCGACGATTTCATCCCGACCATGACCAAGCTTTTGGACCGGGAAAATCGCCCGGATCACATCGTCATCGAGACCTCAGGCCTTGCTTTGCCGCAGCCGCTGATCGCCGCCTTCAACTGGCCTGATATCCGCACCCAGGTGACCGTCGATGGCGTCATCACCGTGGTCGACAGCGCTGCGGTTGCCGCCGGCCGCTTTGCCGATGATCACGACAAGGTCGATGCACTGCGCGTCGAGGACGACAATCTCGACCATGAAAGCCCGATCGAGGAGCTTTTCGAGGATCAGCTGACCGCGGCCGACCTGATCGTGCTCAACAAGACCGACCTGCTAGATGCCGCCGGCTTGCAGTTCGTTCGCGGCGAGGTTGCTTCCCGCACCAGCCGCAAGCCGACGATGATCGAGGCAAAGAACGGCGAGGTTTCCGCAGCCGTGCTGCTGGGGCTCAATGTCGGCACGGAAAGCGACATCGCCAACCGCAAGTCCCACCATGAAATGGAACACGAGAACGGCGAGGAGCACGATCACGACGAATTCGACAGCTTTGTCGTCGAGCTCGGCGCTCTTGCCGATCCGGCCGCCTTCATCGAGAAACTGAAGACGATCATCGCCGCGCATGACGTTCTGCGCGTCAAGGGCTTTGCCGACGTGCCGGGCAAGCCGATGCGCCTGTTGATCCAGGGCGTCGGCACCCGTATCGACCAGTATTTCGACCGCGCCTGGGCAGCCGGCGAAGCCCGTCGAACCCGCCTGGTGGTTATCGGCCTGCACGACATGGACGAGGCTGCAGTCAGGGCGGCGATCGAAGCGGCGGTATAGAAACTATGGATCTTGTGGTTCACGCCCATCGGTCACTTCGTGATATCTCCCCTATAAGAGGGGAGACTGGGTGCACGCTGCAATCCTTCGCCTCGAACTATGCCCGTAAGGGTAAGGTTGCCGTAGTCGATCTTCCCCGTTGCGGGGGAGATGTCCGAAAGGACAGACGGGGGTATCATGCTCCTCGGGAGACAACATGCACCTCCTTTTAGCCCAGAAAGGCACGATTACCGACGGCGAGGAGGCGATCGATCTCGGCCAGTCGCCGAGCGACGTGCTGTTCCTGTCGGCTGCCGATACGGAACTCTCCTCGATTGCCGGCGCGCATCGGGGTCGCGCGGGGACGACCAGCCTGCGGGTCGCGAGCCTGCTCACACTCAAGCACCCGATGTCGGTCGATACTTATGTCGAGCGCACGGCGCGCCACGCAAAGCTCATCGTCGTCCGGCCGCTGGGCGGCGCCAGCTATTTCCATTACGTGCTGGAAGCCCTGCACGCCGCCGCTGTGACCCACGGCTTCAGGATCGCCGTCCTGCCGGGCTGCGACAAGCCCGATCCTGGTCTTGAACCCTTTTCGACGGTCGGGACCGACGACCGTGCTGCCATGTGGGCTTATTTCACCGAGGGCGGTGCCGACAACATGGCGCGCCTGCTCGACTATTGCGACGCGCTGATCTCCGGCGGAGAAAAGCCACAGTCCGCATCGCCGTTGCTGAAGGCCGGCATCTGGTGGCCGGGTGCGGGTGTGATCGGCGTGGAGCGGTGGAGAACGCTGGCCGGGTTTGATGCTTGTGGAGGATTCCACCCCTCTGTCCTGTCGGACNNACAGGACAGAGGGGGGGAATCCTCCTCCGCCTGAGAGCCCCCCTATCGTTGCGATCTCCTTTTATCGCGCCCTTGTCCAGAGCGGCGAGACCAGGCCGGTCGAGGCGCTGATCGAGGCGCTTGCGGCGGAGGGCATGGCCGTCCTGCCGGTCTTCGTGTCCAGCCTCAAGGATGCGGTTTCCGTCGGGACGCTGGAGGCGATCTTCGCGGAGGCGTCGCCCGATGTGGTGATGAACGCAACAGGTTTTGCCGTGTCCGCGCCGGGTGCCGACCGCAAGCCGACGGTGCTCGAATTCACCGATGCACCAGTGCTGCAGGTTATCTTTTCCGGTTCCTCGCGAAAGGCCTGGGAAACGTCGGCGCAGGGGCTGATGGCGCGGGATCTGGCGATGAACGTCGCGCTGCCGGAGGTCGATGGCCGCATCCTGTCGCGGGCCGTTTCCTTCAAGGCGGCGGCGATCTACGATCCGCAGGTCGAGGCGAATATTGTCGGCCATGAGCCGCTCGCCGACCGCGTGCTGTTTTCCGCCCGGCTTGCCGCGAACTGGGCGCGTCTGCGGCGGACATCGCCGAAGGACCGACGCGTTGCCATCATCATGGCGAACTATCCGAACCGCGACGGACGCCTTGGCAATGGCGTCGGCCTCGATACGCCGGCAGGGACCATCGAGGTGCTGCGGGCAATGCGGAACACCGGCTACGCGGTCGACGGCGTGCCCCCGGATGGCGATGCGCTGATCGGCCATCTGATGGCCGGGCCGACCAATGATGCGGCTGGTGATCGCGAAATCCGCGAGACGCTTTCCCTGAGTCAATACAATGCGTTCTTCGCGTCTCTTCCGCTTCAGATTCAGGGTGAGGTCACGGCGCGCTGGGGTGCGCCCGATACCGATCCGTTCTTTCGCGACGGCCGATTTGCTCTGCCGCTGACACGTTTCGGCGAGACACTCGTCGGCATCCAGCCGGCGCGGGGCTACAATATCGATCCCAAGGAAACCTACCATTCGCCGGACCTCGTGCCGCCGCACGGCTATCTCGCTTTCTACGCTTTCCTGCGCCTCGATTACGGCGCCCATGCCGTCATCCATATGGGCAAGCACGGCAATCTCGAATGGCTGCCGGGCAAGGCGTTGGCCCTGTCTGAAAACTGCTATCCCGAAGCCATCTTTGGGCCGATGCCGCACCTCTATCCCTTCATCGTCAACGACCCGGGCGAGGGCACGCAGGCCAAGCGCCGCACCAGCGCCGTCATCATCGATCACCTGACGCCACCTTTGACGCGGGCGGAATCCTACGGGCCCCTCAAGGATCTTGAGGCGCTGGTCGACGAATATTACGACGCGGCGGGCGGCGATCCGCGCCGCTTGCGGCTGCTGAGCAAGCAGATTCTCGACCTCGTGCGCGACATCGGCCTCGACCAGGATGCCGGGATCGGCAAGGCGGATGCGGAGGAGAAGGCGCTGGAAAAGCTCGACGCCTATCTCTGCGACCTGAAGGAACTGCAGATTCGCGACGGCCTGCATGTCTTCGGCGTTGCGCCGGAAGGGCGTCTTTTGACGGACCTGACGGTGGCGCTTGCACGAGTTCCGCGCGGTCAGGGCGAGGGCGCAGATTGCAGTTTGCAGCGGGCGATTGCCAGGGATGCAGGGCTGGGGTTTTCAAAGGCGATCTCCCCCCTTGAGG
>UCJH01000060.1 GCA_900472785.1 Hyphomicrobiales bacterium
GGGAGGCGGCGGGGGTTGGTAGGAAGACGAAGCCTAGGCTTGGGTCGCTTATGGCGCGCAGGAAGGTAAGTAAATCCATGCCAAGACGCCGCGTCGGGACAAAAAACCAAGTATGGGCGCATTGACCTAGCGATGTATCGTGATATGATACATTCAATCAGGTGGCCCGGCAGTGATCCGTTCTTTCAAAGATGCTAAGACCCAAGCATTGATCGACGGCAAGGTGCCAAAAGGCTTCCCGTCCGAGATCACTCGGACTGCTCAGCGCAAGCTGACGATGATCGATAGCGCTGTCGTTCTGAGTGACCTTCTGTCGCCTCCCGGCAACCGTCTTGAGGCGCTGAAAGGCAGCCGTGCCGGCCAGCATTCGATCCGCATCAATGACCAATGGCGCGTCTGCTTTGTCTGGAAAGACGGCGGCGCCGAGAACGTGGAAATAGTCGACTACCACTAGCCAATCGCGGCTGAATTGGAGAACTCATGGGTAACCTGCTTTCCGCTATCCATCCGGGCGAAATTCTCCGCGAAGAATATCTTGTCCCGCTTAACATGAGTGCTGGCGCGCTGGCCAAGAAGCTCAATGTGCCCCGGACTCGTATCGAACGCTTGGCAACCGAACAGTCGCCGGTCACTCCCGATACGGCGTTGCGCCTCGCCAAGTTCTTCCGGACCACGCCCCAGTTCTGGATGAACATGCAAACGAGCTATGACTTGAAAATGCAGGCTTCTGCTCTCGTCGAAGTTTTGGCGGCAATCCCGGAGCGTGAAGCCGCTTGATTGGCGTTGGATCGCGCACGAGGAGTTTGCAGGGGAACCGCAGGCAAGTCACAGGTATCGCCCGGCCACGACTTTTCCGCCATTCCCCGGATGACTTTTGCTGCCGGGCTTGCTAAGTCCGCCGCAGCCCATTGATCCGATAGAAAAGCATCCATCCATGCCCGATCTTCTGCTTGAACTCCGCTCCGAGGAAATCCCGGCCCGTTTGCAGCGCAAGGCCGCCGGCGACCTGAAGAAGCTTCTGACCGATGCGCTGGTCGAGGCGGGGCTGACCTATGAGGGCGCGCGGGAATACTGGACGCCGCGCCGCCTGACGCTCGATATCCGCGGCCTCAACACCCGTTCGGCCGATGTTCGCGAGGACCGCAAGGGCCCGAGCACGAGCGCCAACGAGAAGGCGATCGAAGGCTTCCTGCGCAGCGCCGGCCTCACCGATATCGCCCAGGCGCATGTTCACAGCGATCCGAAGAAAGGCGATTTCTACGTCGCCCATATCGTCAAGCCAGGCCGGCCGACGGAAGAGATCGTTGCCGACGTCATGCCCGGTATCATCCGCAATTTCCCCTGGCCGAAGCCGATGCGCTCCGGTGCCGCCTCGGCCAAGCCCGGCTCTCTGCGCTGGGTGCGCCCGCTGCAGTCGATCGTCTGCACCTTCGGCCCGGAAAACGAGGAAACCCAGGTCATCCCGTTCGAGGTTGATGGCATCGTCGCGTCGAACGTCACCTATGGCCACCGCTTCCACGCGCCGCAGGCGATCACCGTGCGCCGCTTTGCCGATTACGCCGAAAAGCTGGAAAAGGCCAAGGTCATCCTCGATGGCGAACGCCGCAAGCAGATCATCGCCGCTGACGCCGCCAATGTCGCCTTCGCCAACGGCCTCGAACTGGTCGAGGACGAGGGCCTGCTCGAGGAGGTCTCCGGCCTCGTCGAATGGCCGCAGGTGCTGATGGGCAGCTTCGAGGCGGAGTATCTGGCGATCCCGCCCGAAATCATCCGCCTGACCATCAAGACCAACCAGAAGTGTTTCGTGACGCGGCCCGTCGGTGGCGAGGGCCTGTCGAACAAGTTCATCCTCGTCGCCAATATCGAGGCGAGCGACGGCGGCGCGGAAATCGTCCATGGCAACGGCAAGGTCGTGCGCGCGCGCCTGTCCGACGCCAAGCATTTCTGGACCCGGGACCAGGGCAACCTGCCGGACCTTCAGACGCTCGAAGCCTCGGCCGCCAAATTCAACCTCGATCTTGCGAAACCGCTCGACCAGCGCATGGCCAAGCTTGATGCGCTGAACGTGACGTTCCACGCCAAGCTCGGCACGCAGGGCGAGCGTGTCGCGCGCATTCGCGCGCTAGCCGCAGAACTCGCCAAGGCGACGGGCGCAGATCCGGCCCTGGTGGACCGCGCCGTCGTGCTGGCGAAGGCCGACCTGCGCACCGAAGCTGTCGGGGAGTTCCCCGAGCTTCAGGGCGCCATGGGCCGGAAATATGCCCTGCTTCAGGGCGAGGATGCTTCGGTTGCTGCAGCGATCGAGGACCACTGGAAGCCGCAGGGTCCGTCCGACCGGCTGCCCGCCGATGCCGTCGGCCTGACGGTCGCGCTGGCTGACAAACTGGATACGCTGGTCTGCTTCTGGGCCATCGACGAGAAGCCGACGGGCTCGAAGGATCCGTATGCGCTAAGGCGTGCGGCATTGGGTGTGGTGCGGATGTTGCTGGAGCGCAAGGTTCGGTTGTCTGTGCTGACAGTGTTCCGAGTTCATATGGCCGCTATCGAAAAATACAGAGACACCGCGTCCGTCGAAGTGAAGTCATTCAGCTTTGCTGACCTAGCTCAATTTCCCGCGAAATTGATCACCTTCGCGTCAGAAATCGGGCAGATGGCTATGGAGATGCTTGGGTCTGAAGCGCGGAGAAAGGTAACAATTGAAAGTGCCGATCTTCTCTCCTTCTTCCACGACCGCCTGAAGGTCTACCTTCGCGATCTCGGTGCCCGCCACGATCTGATCGATGCCGTGCTGACGCCGGATGCGGACGACCTCCTGATGGTTGCCCGGCGCGTCGAAGCGCTGACCGCCTTCATCACCTCGGAAGAGGGGCTGAACCTGCTCGCCGGCACCAAGCGGGCGACGCAGTTGCTGGCAGCGGAAGAAAAGAAGGGGACGCAGGTCGCCGGTACCGTCGATCCCGCCCTGTTCGTGCTCGATGCGGAAAAGGCGCTTCATGCCGCCGTCACCAAGGCCTCGGCCGATGCGGCCGCCGCCGTTGCAGGGGAAGACTTCCGCTCCGCGATGGAAGCCCTGTCGTCGCTACGTGGCCCGGTCGACCAGTTCTTTGTCGATGTCCTCGTCAACGACGAAGACCCGGCGATCCGCGCAAACCGTCTGGCCCTGCTCGGCCAGATCCGCGCCGCTACGGGAACGGTCGCGGATTTCTCGAAGATCAGCGGCTGAGGAGAGGATGATGGGGGCAAAGATCCTCGTCAGCGCCTGTCTCATGGGCCATGCCGTGCGGTATGACGGAAAGGCCAAGCCGCTTGTTCATCCCGCCCTCGACCGTTGGCGTGAGCAGGGACGCCTGGTGACGATCTGTCCCGAGATGTCTGCGGGCATGCCGGTGCCGCGCCTGCCGGCCGAAATCGAAGCGGCAAAGACGGGCGCCGCTGTCCTGTCCGGCGCCGCCCGCGTGCTCGAAAGCGACGGCGGCGACGTCACCGCACAATTTCGCCAGGCGGCAGACAATGCGCTGGCACTGGCGCTCGAGACGGGCTGCGGATACGCGCTTCTGATCGATGGCTCTCCATCCTGCGGCTCGACCTCCATCTATGACGGCAGTTTTTCCGGCCGGCGTCATCCGGGCGAAGGGGTGACGGCTGCCCTCCTGAGAGCAAACGGGATAAAGGTCTTTTCACACGGCGAAATCGACGCTCTCGCCGCCCTTGCAGGCTTCTCCGAGATTTAGTCACCCCATTCGCGCACCGTCTCCTGCGGGGAGAGACAGGGTGCGAACAGGCGCGTCAAAACGCGGTCGGCGGAAATCATGTCCGGCAAAAGTTCAAGCAGAAGTTGCTGAGGAAAGACCTCGCTCGACAGCGGCAGTCGTTGGCCAGCCGCTCAAACAAATTGCGCCCCTGCTTCTCTCAGGGGCGCAATTCATCGCCGCTTCGGCGAATGCCCTGTTCAGCCTGTTGATGGGCTGGCGGGGGGCAGGGGTCAGATCAATTTTCGGTTATTTTAACCGAAGTTCGAAGTCTGCCGGATCAAATTCTCGTGAACTGGCCATGCCTGCCGTTTTGGACGGGATCGATTTCGTCGAAATCGAGCCCAGGGCGCTGGTCTTGGCGCTGGTATCGATCGCAATCACCGCTGCTGCCTGCGCCCCGGCGTCGGCCGGATTGGCTTCCATCGCGCCGGTCACGACGGGAAGCGGCAGGTTTTTCGCCTGGGCCGCCTTGATGTCGTCGTCCGAAGCCGAGGTGATGAAGACGACCGGCGATCCGCCGAGCCATGCTTCCGTGCGCACCAGCTTCATCTTCCCGTTCACTTCCTTCAGCTCCACCCGTGCCGTGCCCTTGGCAACCTCCGGCACGATGTAGGCGGATTTCTTCTTCACAACGAGGGGCGGGCAGCTTGCGCAGGATACGGCAGCAATGCTGCTGTTGTCGCTTTCACTGGGGACGACGATCTCGATCGACGACGCGAAAGCGGACCCGGCGGCAAACACGCAGGCCGCAGTGAGCACAAGGTGGCGCATCGGCATTCTCCTCTGAATATCACAGACGAAAATATCCGATCTCCGTTACGTTCCCGTCAGGAGAATTGGTAAAGATTGAGTGACTTTTCGGTTTTGCGCCGGTCGAGCCGTTATGCTTTCTCGCGGGCGACGGCCTGCCAGCCGATGTCGCTGCGGCTGAAGCCGTTGTCCCATTCGACCTTCGCAAGCGCCGCATAGGCCTTGGCCTTCGCCGCGCCGACGGTATCTCCCGTCGCCGTCACGTTCAGCACCCGCCCACCTGTTGCGACCAGCTGGCCGTCCTTCAACGCGGTGCCGGCGTGGAAAATCTTCGTGTCCGCATCCGGATGGGGAAGGGCGGCGATCGGCGTATTTTTGGCGTAGCTGCCCGGATATCCCTTGGAAGCCATGACCACGGTCAGGGCCGCATCGTCGTGCCATTCCGCCGACATCAAGCCGAGCGTGCCGGTTGCGGCCGCATAAAGCAACGGCAGGAGGTCGCTCTTCAGCCGCATCATCAGGACCTGCGTTTCCGGATCGCCGAACCGGACATTGTATTCGATCAGCTCCGGCCCGTTCCTGGTGATCATCAGGCCGGCGAAAAGTACGCCGGAGAACGGATGACCGCTTTCGGCCATGCCGCGGATGGTCGGCGCGATGATCTCCGTCATCGTGCGTTCGACAATCTCGGGCGTCATCACCGGCGCGGGGGAGTAGGCGCCCATGCCGCCGGTGTTCGGGCCGGTATCGCCGTCGCCGACGCGCTTGTGGTCCTGCGCCGAGGCAAGCGCCAGCGCATGCGTTCCGTCGCAGAGGCAAAAGAAGCTGGCTTCCTCGCCATCGAGATAGGCCTCCACAACGACTTCGGCACCGGCAGCCCCGAAGGCGCCGTCAAAGCAGCTGTCGACGGCCGCAAGGGCCTCTTCGAGCGTCATCGCCACTGTCACGCCCTTGCCGGCGGCAAGGCCGTCGGCCTTGATGACGATCGGCGCGCCCTGTTCGCGAATATAGGCTTTTGCCGGCTCGACTGCGGTGAAGCGCCGGTAAGCGCCTGTCGGAATGGAATATTTGGCGCAGATGTCCTTGGTAAAGCCCTTGGAGCCTTCGAGCTGCGCCGCCGCAGCCGAAGGGCCGAAAACTGCAAGCCCGGCGTCGCGCAGCGTGTCGGCAAGCCCGGCAACCAGCGGCGCCTCCGGTCCGACGACGATGAAATCGATGGCTTCCGAGCGGCAGAAAGAAAGCACTGCGGCATGATCGTCGGTGTCGAGGGCAACCAGCGTGGCTTCCTCGCCGATGCCGGGGTTTCCTGGCGCTGCATAGAGCCTTGTCAGGCGCGGCGATTGTGCCAGTTTCCATGCCAGCGCATGCTCGCGGCCGCCCGAACCGATCAAAAGAACTTTCATCGCCTACTCCTGCAGTGTTGCGCTGCCGTAAAGCGGATGCCGGTTCCAAGGTCAAGGAAAAAGCTCGTTTTCCGTTGCTGGAAAAGGTCTCAGAGCAATTTTGTCGTGCCGGAGCGGCGCAGGGGTTCGTGCGCGATCGGCGTGATCTCGATATCGGCCTTGACCGGGTGCGCGAGGTTCTTCAACGCCCAGATCGCAAGATCGGGCAAACCCAGAGGCTTGCTGATCAGATAGCCCTGGAAATGATCGCAGCCGGCCTCGGTGAGCATCGACATTTTCCGGGGTGTATCCACGCCCTCGCCGACGACGGCCATGTTCTGGGCGTGGCAAAGGGCGATCACTGCCTTGAGCGCCGGCAGGGATTGATCGCCCGTCAGGTTCTGGACCAAGGCCCGGTCGAGCTTGATGGTGTCGGCGGTGTATTCGATGATCTGCTGAACCGAGGTATAACCGGCGCCGAAATCGTCGATGGAAATGCGGAAGCCCCTGTCGCGTAAGGACTGGATGTTCTGGTGCAGCTGATCGCCCAGCTTGACGGCAAAGGTTTCCGTCAACTCGATCTCGACGAACCGCGCATCCAGGCCGTGACGGTCTAGGCAATCGCAGAAATAGTCGCTGATGGACTTCGAGTGCAGTTCGGCCGAGGAAATATTGATGGCCAGCACCGTTTCGGGGCCGAACAGTTCCTTCAGACGCTGATGGTCGCCCATCGCCCGGTTGATCACCCACCAGTCGATCTTGGTGAAGAGGCCGGAGCTTTCGGCGATCGGCACGAATTCGTCCGGCGTCACATTGCCAAGCGTCGGCGAGAACCAGCGCAGCAGCGCTTCGCATCCCGTGACCCGGCCACGGGCATCGACGATCGGCATGTAGACCAGATGGAACTGCTCATCGGCGTTGATCCCGCGGAGTTCTTCCTGGATCTGGCGTATGCGATCGCGCTTGTCCTGCAGCGCGCGTGAAAAGCGCGAGGACCGGTTCTTGCCGTTGGTCTTTGCCTGATACATCGCGGCATCGGCATTCGAGATCAATTCCGCCAGATTGTTGGCGTCATCCGGGCAGATGGCGACGCCGATGCTGGCGGTCACCGGATAATGCTTGCCGCGGACCTCGAAACCACCGGTAAACAGGTCGATGATCGCGGCGCAGATTTCGCGCGTTATGCCGTCACCGGGCTTCGACTGGAGCAGTACCGCAAATTCGTCGCCGGAGAGGCGGGCCAGCACGGCATCGGGAATTTCGCGACGCCAGGTGATCTCGCGCACGGCCGCGCCGATGCGCGTTGCCAGCGTCTTCAAGAGCTCATCTCCGACTTCATGGCCGTATTTGTCGTTGACGAACTTGAAGTTGTCGATGTCGATGAAAAGCAGGGTGCAGTGCGTGTTCTGATCCTGCGCGGCCTGGACGATGCCGGCTGCGACCAGATTGAAATGGGCGCGGTTGCTGATGCCGGTCAAGGTGTCGGTCCATGACGCATGTTGCACCTGATGCAGGGCGATGCGGGACTGATCGTGCAATTGCTTGATGTTGCCTGTCAGGCGGCCGATTTCGCCGGCCCCGCCGGTTTCCCGGATGTCTTCGTTCTGTCCGCTCATGACCGCGGTGACCTGCAGGTCGAGCGCCGAGATCGGATTGGTGATGAAGCGGCGAATCAGAAGGATCATCAGTCCGACGGAGAAAAGGCTCATGGCCACCGCGCCGAAACCCAGCAGCACCTTCAATCGGGCCATGTTTCCGACGTCTTCCGCCGTCTCGACGCTCAGCGATGCAAACAGCGACGGCGCGAGCCGGACGGACGCGGCAAGCTCGCCTTCTGCCTGCACGACAGGGGTGGTGTTGAAACCGAGCGCGGTTCCGTATTCCTGCTGCAGGGTCTTTTGCATGCCCAGAAATTGGGTGGGTTCGATCGCGACCTGAACAAGAAGGGCGGTGCGCTTGGCGCTCGGCAGCGGTCGGGCAAAGGTCACCGGATCGATGAATTCGGAATAGACG
Organism: Hyphomicrobiales bacterium; assembly: GCA_900472785.1. Classification (GTDB taxonomy): domain Bacteria; phylum Pseudomonadota; class Alphaproteobacteria; order Rhizobiales; family Rhizobiaceae; genus Pararhizobium. Next base: position 7,898 of record UCJH01000060.1, read on the forward strand.
ATCAAAGGCCGCGTCTGGCCGTCATGCAGGAACGTCCAGTCGCGCAGCTGGCTGCCGCCGATAAGCCGCTGCGCCAGCCGCGATTGCGACGCGCTCAGTTCCGCAAAGGGATCGTCGCTGTTTTCGAAATAATAGCCGGAGGTCAGGTCCGGATTGATGATCGCAAAGGCGATGAACTTCTTCGGATCGTCCGAAAGCGAGCGAATGCTCTGCTGAAGCCGCAGCCCAAGCGCATTGCTGCGGTAGTTCGGGTCGGTTTCGGACACGAAAAGCCGGATCGCGTTGCCTTCAAGCAGGGAATAGAGAAAGCTTCTGCTCTGGCTGACTTCGTTGCGGAACAGTGCCGCGGCGTGGTCGAGCCGCTGGGTCAGGCGCGCGCGTTCCAGGGCCAGTATCGAGCTGCCCTGCGCGATGTACACCGAAACCGCGGCCAGCAGATAGCCCGCCAGCACGACCGGAAAGATCAGGAAAAATGCGCGCCTGCCAAGTGTCACTGGAAATTTGCCATTGAGCTGATGATGCGTCTGCGGGTCTGGACCGATTGAACGGAAAGTTCTTTCTGATACTGGCTTTTGTCCAGGATATCGGCCGGCGTATAGATTTCGGGATTGTCGCGCATCTCGGCCGGAATGAGCGGCAGAGCGGCTTCGCTGGCGGTCGGCATCGTCAGAGCCTGCGCATTGGCAGCCGCACTTTCCGGGGAGCCGATATAGTCGAGCAACTGCAACGCCACCGCCTTGCGGGGAGAAGCGGCCGTCACGGCCATGCAATCGAGCCACGAAAGTGTGCCTTCCTTCGGCACGGAATAGCGCCAGACACCGGGTGTGCCGGCCTTCTCGTTGAGGACATGCTGGTCGCCGCTATAGGAAAGCGCCATGTAGATGTCCTTGGCTATATCGGGATTCTGGATGGAGGTAATGACGTAGTCGTAGGTCAGCACGAACGGCGCCTGCTTCTTCATCAGCTCGAATGCCGCCTTCAGCGATTCGTTGTCATTGGCGTTGATGGACTTTCCAAGCAGCACGAGCGGGGCGATGAAGGCCTCGTTGTGATCGTCGTACATGGCGATGTGTTTCTTCAGCTCCGGCGCCGGTGCCATCAGGTCGTTCCAGGAAGTCGGCGTGGTCTTGACGACGTCCGAGCGGTAGACGATGCCCATCGTGCCCCACAGATAGGGCAGCGCATAACCGGCGCAACGGGCATTCCAGGCGGGCTTGTAGCCCTTCAGCGAAGGCATGTTCGCTTCCGTCAGCGGCTCGAGAATACCGCGCTTGCCGAACAGTTCGGCGCCGTTTTCGCCGACGACAGCAAGGTCGATGTTGCTGTTCGGGTCGGCGAGGATTTCGTCGCGCGCATCGCCGCTGTCGTAATAGATCTGCTTGACGGCAACACCGGTCTTTTCTGTGAAGCGATCAAGGATCTTCTGGTCGATATAGGATTCCCAGATCAGCATATTCAACGTTTCGGCGCGGACCGCCGTTGAAACGAGAAGCCCGGCGAGAGCGACTGAAACCGCCAAAGTCCTGATGCGCATCTAGAATACCCCGGAGAACCCCACGGATAAAACCTTACTGCGCAATGCTTGATGAATACTTACAAGGGGATGTATGAAAAATCGTGACACCCGGAAACCTCTTTCCGGGCGTCTCGTTCCGTGTGCCGCGCTTACCGATGGCTGGGCAGTTTCGGCAGGAAGATCGTCAGAAGACCGAGCAGCGGCATGTAGGAGCAGACGGTGTAGACGAATTCGATGCCGTTGCGGTCTGCATAGACGCCGAGCACGGCAGCGCCGATGCCGCCGAAGCCGAAGGCAAAGCCGAAGAACATGCCGGCGATCAGGCCGACCCGTCCGGGCACCAGTTCCTGGGCAAAGACGACGATGGCCGAAAACGCCGAGGAGAAGATGAAACCGATGATGATCACGAGCGCCGCCGTCCAGAAGAGGTTGGCATAGGGCAAAAGCAGCGCGAAGGGGATGACCCCGAGGATCGAGAACCAGATGACGAAGCGTGCGCCGAAGCGGTCGCCGATCGGGCCGCCGAAGATCACGCCGGCGGCGGACGCGCCGAGGAACAGGAACAGCAGCAACTGCGCGTCCTGTACGCCGACACCGAATTTTTCGATCGTATAGAAGGTGAAATAGCTGGAAAGGCTCGACAGATAGGCGTTTTTCGTCGCCGTCAGGATGACGAGGACGATCAGCGTCCAGATGACCTGGTTGCGCGGCAGGGGCAGGGTGCGGCTCACCGGCTTGCGTCCGGCCGAACTGCGCCGGTGGCGCGTATACCAGACGCTGACCCAGGACAGCACCATGAAGCCGGTCAGGGCGATGATGGAGAACCAGCTGAGGCTGTCCTGGCCGCGAGGAATGACGATGAAGGCGGCGAGCAGCGGCCCGATCGCCGTTCCGCTGTTGCCGCCCACCTGAAACAGGGATTGCGCGAGGCCGTGGCGACCGCCGGAAGCCAATCGCGCGACGCGCGACGCTTCCGGATGGAAGATCGCCGATCCGATGCCGATCAGGCTGGCGCCAATCAACAGCACGTAGAAATGATGCGCATTGGCGAGCGTGATCAGGCCGGCGCAGGTCGATAGCATGGCTGCCGGGAGCGAGAACGGCATCGGCCACTTGTCGGTGACGACGCCGACGGCCGGCTGCAGAAGCGAGGCGGTGACCTGGAAGGCAAAGGTCAGAAGGCCGATCTGCACGAAATCGAGCGCGTAATTGGCTTTCAGCAAAGGGTAAAGCGATGTCAGCAGGGACTGCATGATGTCGTTCAGCATATGGCAGAAACTGACGGCCACGATGACGGATACCGCCGTCTTCTCCGCGCTGGTCGGGTTGATCGAGGATACGGTTGCCATGCTGGTTTTCCTTGCCGGACGGGTGGTCGTGCCTTTGGTCGTACCGTGTCTTACCTTGCTTGAGTTTGGCCTGCTTTTGTGCTCTGGTCGCATTCTTTCGAGAGTGGGCCAAATGCGAAAAATCGAGCTGAAAATTGACGATCGCAGCGACGAGGACATGCATTTCGAGAGCCTGTCCTGGATCGACAGCAGCAATGAGCCGATCGCCATGCTGGGGCGGCTCTATCCTGCCGGCTCTCGCGGTCTGCCCCACAGCCATTCCAAGACGCAGCTCTGGTGCGCTCGGCGCGGCGTGGTGCTGGTCAACACAGCGGGCGGGCGCTGGATGATCCCGCCTGGTCACGGATTGCTGATCCCGGCCGGGCTCGAGCATTACAGCGAGATGATCAGCGATGTCGAAATGCACTCGATCTATGCCGAGCGGTCGCTTATCGACACCGATCGCCCGAAGGTCGTGGAGGTGACGGCGCTTGCCAGCAGTTTGATGGAGGAATTGCTTCTCGCCGACGAAAAACCGCCGGGCGCGCGGCGAAAACGTCTTATCACGGAGCTTCTGCTTGATGAAATCGGTGGACTGCCGGAACGTCCCCTCGGCCTTCCGTTTCCCGCCCATGCCCGTCTGGCCGTGCTTTGCCGCCGGTTTCTGAAGATGCCGGCCGCCAATGCCGGCATCGACGACTGGGCGCGCGAACTCGGCATGAGCCGCCGCTCGTTCACGCGGCTGTTCCGGGCGGAAACCGGTGTCAGTTTCGTCACATGGCGGCAGCAGGCCTGCATTTTCGCCTCATTGCCGCGATTGGCCGAGGGAGAACCGGTCACCAATGTTGCGCTGGATGCAGGCTATGAAAACATAGCGGCATTCACGACCATGTTCCGTCGCATGCTGGGACACTCTCCCAGCCTTTACCTGAAGTCCCGGGCCGCCTGACGACGAAATCCCGCTGCTGATTGTCAGGGTGCCCAGCCCTTGAGGTCGGTTTCCGCGAAACGACCGTGGGTATATTCCGTGAGATACCAGTGATGGCCATATTCATTGACCTGGACCGGCCAGTAATAGCCTTCGGCACACAGGTCGCTTCTCCCTGTGGCCGTCTCCCGAACCAGATGCAGCAAAATCTTGGTTCCGTCGCGCGGTGCGCTTTCCATCGGCAGGAAATCTGCGGGGAGGGGAGCACGGCGGCTGTTTCGCCGGGAGCCTGAAATAGGATAGTTCATGAAAAACCTCCGCAAAGGCACGTATCACACAGGCCGTATTGGTATGCTGTGGTCTGCCATGGCTTGACCTCGATCCGGCAACGCACGCATTCGATCGTCATGTCCGACTTCTCGTCATCAACTGCGCGCAGTTGTATTCTGTGTTTTCGGAACAGCTGTCTTTCTTCCGGCCGTTTCGTCAATAGGGTACTCCGAACGCTGTGCTTTTCAACTCTAGGATACTACGGGTTTTCACTGACTATGGATGTAGCTTTTCAATCATAAGTGTAAATTGTATCGGCATTCCCGTTATATCGCGATTGCATGCCGGGAAAAGTACAATCGAGAATTCGTCCGGGCAGGGTAAATGTTCCGTGGATGCCGATGGTTAACGGGATGGTAGGAAGCCATTGCTATAAGCACGCCAAACCGGCCTGTCGCCGCGACGGGATCCCTCTTTCGGGAAAGACCTCCGGGTTGGGGGGCGCCTTTGCATGTGTATGGAGTATCGTCTTGCGCAACCGTTTTCTGCCAATTCTCTCGGTTGGATTTCTTGCCATCGCGCCACATGCCGCCCACGCGCAGGAGGGGCAGTATTTCTGGTCGGGAGACTGGTACCTGAAGGTGGGCGCGACCGGTTTTCTCGGGGCAAAGTATGACGGCTCGTCGAAGCGCCTTCTTCAGGCCGCGCCATTGATCTCGCTTGGCCGCGCCGGCAGCACGGTTCGCTTTTCGTCGCGAAACGACAATCCGGCCTTCGCCTTCGTCGATACCGGCGCCTTCCGGGCCGGCCTTGCCGGAAAGCTGATTTTCCCCCGCGACGAGGATACATCCGACGATCTCAAGGGGCTCGATCCGGTGCGCTTCGGCGGGGAACTGGGCGCCTTCGCCGAAGTCTATCCTACCGACTGGCTACGCCTGCGCGGCGAACTGCGCCATGGCATCCGCAGCCATGACGGTCTCGTCGGGGATCTGGCGGCCGACGCCTTCGTGGATGTCAGCGACAATGTCCGCATTTCGGGCGGGCCGCGTCTGACAGCGGCGACGAGCGACTATTTCGATGCCTATTACGGTGTCGATGCGGGGGAGGCCGCTGCGTCCGGGCTCAGCCAGTACAAGCCGTCCGGCGGGCTTCACTCGGTCGGCCTCGGCACGGCGATCACTTGGCAGGCGACGGAAAAACTCGAAACCAGCGCCTTTGCCGAATACAAGCGTCTGATGGGCCCGGCTGCCGATTCCAGCCTCGTTAAGGAGCGCGGCACGCGCAACCAGTTCCTCGTCGGTCTTTCGGCGACCTACCGCTTCGATTTCACGCTGGATTGACCTTGCCGCGTGCAGGGTCGCTGCATCTGACGGCAGTCCTGTCGCGCACCGCTTGACCGCTGCTTTTTCCGGCTGCAAACAGGCGGCATGAACAATAGTCCTCCTGTCGATTCCGGGCGCGTTTCGGATGCGCCGTCCAAGAACTGGGTCTATCGCATCCTGCCAAGGGTGCTCTGGCCCTATGCGCAGCTTGCCCGCTGGGACAGACCGATCGGCTGGCAGCTCTTGATGTGGCCGTGTTTCTGGTCGGCCGCACTGGCCGCCAACGCGGCGGCGCTCTCCGGCAGCTTTTCGGCCGGGCGATTCGTCTCTCACCTGCTGCTGTTTTTTGTCGGCGCCGTTGCCATGCGGGGGGCCGGCTGCACCTATAACGACGTCGTCGACCAGGAGATCGACATGGCCGTGGCGCGAACCCGCTCGCGGCCGCTGCCGTCCGGCCGGGTCACGCGGCTGCAGGCGAAGATTTTCACCGGCCTGCAGGCGCTGGTCGGCCTGGTCGTCCTTCTGCAGTTCAATGGATTTTCGATCGCACTCGGCATGCTCTCGCTGGTGCTGGTCGCCATCTATCCCTTTGCCAAGCGGTTTACAGACTGGCCGCAATTCTTCCTTGGGCTGGCCTTCTCCTGGGGCGCGCTGATGGGCTGGTCCGCCGAATTTGGCACGCTCGGTCTCGCACCGCTCGTGCTGTATCTGGCGGCGGTCGCCTGGACTGTCGGCTACGACACGATCTATGCCTATCAGGACAAGGAGGATGACGAGCTGATCGGCGTCCGCTCGACCGCAAGGCGCTTCGGAGACAATCCGCGCCCTTGGCTGATCGGCCTTTACGGCCTGACGGTTCTGCTGCTTGCCATCGCGTTTGCCGCAGCCGGCGCCGGTTTCCTCGCCTATGTCGGCCTTTTGGTTGCCGGAGTGCTGCTTGCCTACCAGATCCTCGTGCTCGACATCCGCGATGCCGCGCAATGCCTGGCGCTGTTCAAATTCAACGGCGTCGTCGGCCTGATCGTTTTCGGCGGGCTGGTGCTGGCGCTTCTGGTCCGGCTGATATGAAAAAACCCTCCGGCTGGGCCGGAGGGCAAGGGGTCCGCCGCTCGGAACTGCGAGGTCAGGCCCAGCTCAATTCATCTTCGCGCTTCGTGCCGATCTTGGCGGGTCTGGCGAAAAATGCGGCGAGGGCGGCAAGGATGTATTTGCGCATCGGATTGTCTCCTTCTCTGGGATGCAGGATGTGCGCTGCATATGGCACGAAGAAGGCATCTCCCCTGTTTCCGCGGGAACAGGGATAAGCGCTGGAAAACAAAAACAAAAAACCGGCCGCAGGGAACGGCCGGCTTTCTGCACTGGAGAACGGGTTGCAGATTGTGTCGAAAATCAGTTCCGGGCGATGATTTCGCGGCCGTCGATCTTCATCTGGATGCCGAGGCTGCCGGTCGAGCGGCGCACAAGGAAACGCGGACGGCGATCGGCAAACAGCGCGTGCCGACGGCGGGGCTTGACCTCGCGGGTCTGGACCTCGCCGAGATGCTGTTCGAGCGGGCGGGCAACGCCGTCTGCCTCGACCATCAGCATCGGAATCCGGTAGGCTTCCGACCAGGTGCGCCAGTCAGCGGCAATGTCGGAAAGGTCGTGGGCGACCAGAAGCGGGATGCAGAGATCCGGATCTTCATGGTGCAGTTCAAGCGTCACAGTTACCTCTCCGTCTCCGTGATCGATGGCCCGGGCGGCAACGCCCTTGAAAGCCCGCGATGGCAGCGCGATCGACAGCGGCAAGCCGCTGGACGGCAGTACCTTTCGCATCACCGCACCCCGTTCGTCCAGACTGATCGTGACATTGCTCGTTCCGCCGTGCAAGGTATAGCTCGCCTGCTGGGGAAAGCGTTTCGGATCCAGCCTGAGCGTGGTTTCGACCCACGCCGGTTGAGAAAGTGACTTCGCCATTTATTTCGCCCTTGTTTTCCTTGAGAGCCGGTTCCCGGTCTTCTTTGGGACTTTTCGTCCTCTGTGATCTCAAGATAGGCGGCGCCCCTTCCAGACGACTTAAAAATCGCAGTTAAAAAAACTTTGCAGTTCCTGATGGTTAGCAAAAACCGACGCGCTACGGTTTCCCATTGATGAAGAAAATGGGCCGCATTCGGCAGGCGTCGCCGCATTGTTCAGAACAGGCAAAAGCCACGCGCAAGCAAACGCGCCGATGCTCGCACCAGCGCTTTTGCTGCCCGGATTCGCTCCGTGGTCGGCTGGAGAGCGGATAAAACAAGGTCTGGAAGCACCCGACGGGGTCTTCGCGGAAAGTCTGGCAGGGCGACATGGTATCGACGTTCATCGACTACAATCTCATCGCGCGTGACATGAAGCTCAGCCTTCAGCGCACGTCGGAACAGGTTCTGGTCAAGCGCGAGGCCGATTATTACAAGGCCAATATCGGCAAGGTCACCACCGTCGATGCGTTCATGGATGACTACCGGCTCTTCAACTATGCCATGAAAGCGCATGGGCTGGAGGACATGGCCTATGCCAAAGCCTTCATGCGCAAGGTGCTGGAAAGCGATCTCAGCGACGAGGCGAGCTATGCCAACATGCTCACCGACGAGCGCTATCGCAAATTTGCCGAAGCGTTCAATTTCTCGAAATCGACCTCGGTGGTTCAAAGTGATGCACAGGAAGACGCCGTCATCGGCCTCTACAACCAGAGTATCGTCAACCAGGACGCCGCCGTCAAAACGGACTCGGCCTATTTTAACGCAGCCATCGACCGCGTCACCACCGTCGACGAGCTCTGGCAGAACGATCGTCTTAAGACCTACGTGTTCCAGGCGTTCGGCCTGGATTCGAAATACACGTCTTACGAACAGTTCAAGGGCGTCGTCACCAGCGACGTCAATGATCCGAACAGTTTCGTAAATGCGCAGGCGACGGCCTATGAGCAGGGCCTTGAAGACAGGATCGCCAACGTCCAGGCCACCGCCACGCCGGCGGATCTGGCCAATCCCAACAGCACGGCCTCCAAGCTGATTGCCAGCTACCAGGCGATGATCAACAACGCGCCAGACTATACGCCGCTCGCCGGCGCCTTCAATTTCCAGGCGGATGGAACGCTGGCTTCCGGCGACCTGCCGATGACCGATGCGCAGAAGGCCTTGACCAACGAGGCCTATGTCTTCCAGCAACCCCGTCTTTCGACGAGCGCGGCGCTGCTCGACAAGCTCTACTACGAGAGCACGGTCAACAACATGACCACCGTCGACAACCTGCTCGCCAACAGCCGCATCCTGAACTACATCGTCGTCGCCTACGGCCTGCCGTCGACGACGTTGCTGGCGACGCTGGAAAATGTGCTGACCAGCGATCCCGACGATCCGGCGAGCTATGTCAATACATCGACGGACGCGAACAAGGAAATCTTCAAGGAGATGGCCCGCGCCTTCAACTTCCAGTCGGATGGCACGCTGGCTTCCGGCGATACGCCACAGACGACCGAGCAGATGAAGTTGACCTCCGGCGGCTACATCGATCGCTACAATGATTCCTATGAAGCCGCCGACGAATCGTTGATCGCGTCCTACAAGACGCTGATGGGGCTCGTTGTGGATGTCGACGACATGCTGGCGGATAAGAAGATCATGTCGCTGGCGCTCAAGGCCTTTGGCTTGGAAAACGAGGGCGATACCTCCCGCAAGCTGAAGAAGGTCCTGACCAGCGATCTGAACGACCCCAAGAGCTATGCCAACAGCCTGAAGGACAGCCGCTACGTCGAATTCGCCAAGGCCTTCAATTTCAATGCGGACGGCACGCTTGGCACGCCGTTGCTGGCGCAGTCGGAATCCGAAATCCTCAACACGGCCTCCGCCTATGTCGTCCAGAAAAGCCGGTTCGGAACCGAGGAAGACAAGAAGGCGGCGACGACGGAATCGAAATATTACAGCACCGAGGTCGAGAAGCTGACGTCGATGGGTGACCTGCTCGGCAACCGTCGTCTCGTCGATTTCATCCTGGTCGCGGCCGGTATCGATCCCGAGGAGGTAACGACGGATTATGTCCGGCAGATGTTCGAGTCCGATCTCGAAGATCCTGAAAGCTTCGTCAACACCGAGCCGGACACGCGCTACCGCGAGATCGTCGCTTCGTTCAACTTCAATGTGAAAGGCGAGATTCAGAAGCCGGCTTCCGGCCAGATCCAGACGCGGCGCGGCCTCATCGACACGGCGGATCTCTATCTCAACCAGACCCTGGAAGAGACGCAAGGCGAGGACAATGCCGGCGTGCGCCTGGCCCTCTACTTCAAACGCATGGCCTCCGGTGTCGGCAGCGCCTATGACCTGCTCGCCGATAGCGCCCTGTTGCAGGTTATCCAGACGACCTTCAACATCCCCAAGGAGATGTCGAGCGCGGATGTCGATATCCAGTACGACTACATCAACCGCGTTCTCGATATCGAGGATCTGCAGGACCCGGAAAAACTGCAAAAGCTGCTGGTGCGCTTCACCTCGCTTTACGACATCGAGAACAATGTCGACGTGTCTGCGGGCGAACTCATCCTGTCCGGCAGCGGCGGCACCGGCATCAGCGCCGATACGCTGCTCAGCCTGACGCAGCTGCGCTCCGGCGGGTTCTAAGGCCCATTAGCGTCCGCTCTTCAGCACCTTGTCAGGGTTCATGATGCCGGCCGGGTCGAAGGCGTGTTTGATCCGTTGCATCAGGTCGATCTCGATCGGCGGGCGGATGTCGGCCAGTTCGTCGCGCTTCAATTGCCCTATGCCGTGTTCGGCCGAGATCGAGCCGTTGTATTTCAGGACGATGCCATGGACGATCGCGTTCATCTCGCGCCAGCGGCCGATGAAGGTTTCTTTGTCGGCACCGATCGGCTGGGAGATGTTGTAGTGGATGTTGCCGTCACCCATGTGGCCGAAGGAGCAGATGCGGGCACCCTGAATGGCCGCCAGCACGGCGGCATCGGCCTCTGCCATGAAGGCGGGAATGCTGGAAACCGGCACGGAAACGTCGTGCTTGATCGATCCGCCCTCCGGCTTCTGCGCCGGTGACATGCTTTCGCGCATGTGCCACAGGCTTTTGCGCTGCGCCTCGCTGTTGGCGATGATGGCGTTTTCAACCACGCCGTCTTCGATACCGCGCGCCAGAAGATCCTGCATCATCTGCTCGGCGCGCTCCGCCGTGTCCGTGGTCGAGATGTCGACCAGCACGTACCAGGCATGCAGCGTGTCCATCGGATCGCGGACGCCGGGAATATGCCGGGTGGTGAACTCGACGCCCAGCCGCGGCATCAGCTCGAAGCCGGTGAGCGCCGGCCCGCACAGGCTCGACGCCCGGTCGAACAGAACAAGTGCGTCTTCGACCGAGTTCAGGCCGGCGAAAGCGACCTGATGGCCGGCCGGCTGCGGATAGAGCTTCAGCACCGCGCCGGTGATCACCCCGAGCGTGCCCTCCGCGCCGATGAACAGGTCGCGCAGGTCGTAGCCGGTATTGTCCTTCTTCAGCCGCCGCAATCCGTCCCAGATTTCACCGGTCGGCAGCACGACTTCGAGACCCAGGCAGAGCTGGCGCATGTTGCCATAGGCCAGCACCGCCGTACCGCCGGCATTGGTCGAAAGATTGCCGCCGATGCGGCAGGAGCCTTCGGAACCAAGCGACAGCGGAAACAGCCGGCCATGCTCTTCCGCCGCTGTCTGGATATCCGCCAAAATGCAGCCGGCATCGGCGACGATGACATTGCCGACAGGGTCGACGGCGCGGATTTTGTTCAGCCGCTCCAGCGAGAGCACGATGTCGCCGGCATCCGGCCGCGGAATTTGCCCCGCCACATGCCCGGTATTGCCGCCCTGCGGCACGATGGCGGTTCCGGTTTCTGTTGCCAGTTTCAGGATAGCCGAAACCTCCGAAACCGAACCGGGTTTCAGGACGACCGGTGTCGTCCCTTTGTAAAGCCCGCGGGATTCGACGAGATAGGGAGCCTGCGCCGGAAGATCGGTCACGGCATTCCGAGCGCCGACAATGGCGATGAATCGGGCGAGGAGATCGGGGGAGGGGATGGTGTTTGTCATGGTGCGGATAGGCTCCCCTGTTTCTGCAAGGTTCAGTTCAGTCGATGTCAGCCACGCGGTGCCGCCGCCCGCTCGATCCGGTCGTTGATAGCCTCACCGAGCCCTTCCATCGGGATGGGGCCAAAGGCGATCGTCGCGGCACCGGAGGCATCGGCCTGCTTCATGAAGGCAAAGAGATTGGCGGCCGCCTCGCGCAGATCGCCGATTGGGCTGAGGTCGAGGACGAGCGTGGCTTCCGCTTCTCCCGGCAGCACACCGCCGCCGAAGCGAATGAGCGCCTCGCCGGGCCGGACATCCTTCGCGTTCAGGCGCACGCCCGCCGAAGGCGCATAGTGCGAAGCAAGCATGCCCGGCGCTTCGATGATCGCGCCGGCGGTTTCCGGTCGGGTGACCTTCTTGCCGGTCAGGTCCTCGATGGCCTTCACATCGAGCCCGCCGGGCCGCAGGAGCCTGATCTCGCCGTCCTCGACCTTGATGATCGTCGATTCCAGTCCGATCCCGGCCGGGCCAGCATCGAGGATGAGCTCCAACCGGTCGCCCAGATCGGCCGCGACATGGCCGGCTGTCGTCGGGCTGATCTTGCCTGACGTATTGGCGCTGGGTGCTGCCAGTGGTTTGCCGAACATCGCGATCACGCCGCGCGAAAAACCATCGGGCATGCGGATGCCGAGCGTATCGAGCCCGGCCGAGGCGAGCGCATGGACGGCGCTGTCGGTCTTGAGCGGCAGGATGAGCGTCAACGGACCCGGCCAGAACGCCTCCGCCAGCCAGCGCGACAAAGGGTCGAAGTCCACATGCCGGTCGGCCATCTCGAAATCCGAAACATGGCAGATCAGCGGATTGAAGCGCGGCCGGCCCTTCATTTCGTAGATGCGGCTGATGGCATCGGGATTGGTGGCGTCGGCGGCAAGTCCGTAGACTGTTTCCGTCGGGATCGCGACCGGCAGGCCTTCGGCCAGCACCGCGCAGGCGCGGAACAGCGCGGCCTCGGGCTCGTTCTCGGTGTCGATGATGTCGGCCATGCCTTGCGCTTCCGCTTTCGTCTGGCCGTCTCTTTAGACCAGCCGACTGCAAAACAGAATGTTTTTCTGCTTTAGAGGCTGCGGATGATCTTGCGGAGCTGCTCGTTGCGGGCGCCGAGCTGCAGCACGTTTTTCAACGCCACCTTCGGATCGTGCGTGCGGAACAGAAGGCCGTCGCTGCGCAGGGTGCGGTTGATCACCATCCGGCCGATCTCTTCGCCCTCATCGATCGCAACAGCGAAATACATCCGCGAATAGCCAAGGTTGATCCGCTCGAAAAACTGCTCGCCGTCGCCGATGTCGGCGTAGAAGTTGGCAATGTAGAAGGACCATTTGATGTCCTTCAATGGCGCGAACTGGGTTTTCGCCGCCGTGACGTGGCAATAGCCGAGATGCGGGCTGCCCTTCAGCGTGCGTTGGAACAGCAACTTGGGAAAACGGATGGACGGATGGAAGGCGTTGATGCGCTGATGCGTTGTGTCACCGGCATTCTCAAGTTTCTTGCCCGTACGCTCGGCCACCTCGTCATGGGTAAGGTAACGTTTCTCGATCGCGTTCCAGTCGGCGGCGCGGCGGTTGATCCGCCCGGTGCGCAGAAATTCGGTGTAGATCGCCGCTTTCGGCGGGGCTTCCAGCTTCCTGGAGGAGGCGGCGTCATAGTATCTGAGTTTAGACATGGCCTGTCCCACAATTTGGTCGCGTTGCAAGACTTACCCGCAGTCGACATTCGCGCGGGCCGAATTCCACTTCGCCGCAGGCTACATCGACAGAGTTAACGCATTCTTTCCAAAGCATAGCCCGCAACAATGACGCGAGGCTTGCGTCCCGGCAGGGCCGGGAATGTGAGGCATGTCGCAAAAAGACGGTTTGATGCGGCGCGTCCGGACCAGCGGGCAGAATTTGAGCGGCCTGCTGAAAAATAAGGCCATACCATTGTTTATGCTGATAAAATAATCTGTTTTTCTTCCCTGTGGATGATCTTCATCTGTGTCGTCTTTCTGGAATTCGATGTCGCTTATCGACGCCTCTTTTTCAGGGCGAAGAGATTAGATGGGCTCACTCAAGGTGTCGCTCTGAATGGGAGGGCGGAGAATTGGGAAGCCGGTCAAATCCCGGCGCTGCCCCCGCAACGGTGGTGGAGCATGCACTTCGGCAGAGCCACTGGATGGGAGTCCGGGAAGGCGCCGCGGTCGTCCGCAAGGACAGCTCCTGAGCCCGGAAACCAGCCTTGCTGCGAAATTGATGTCTTGGTTGCGGCGGGCGACCGAAGTGCGAACCTGTTGGCCGAAGCGTTCCCAGCGCGACGGAGGTTCCCTTCCTGCCCGGTGCAACCCTTAAAGGTGGCGAGCACCCCGGATCAGCGGGGAGAAAGAAACGAACATGGATTTCCGCAGCGAAGTTCTTCGCAAGCTCAAGAACCGGCGCGCCGGTCACAGCCTCGAGCAGGCGTTCTATACCGATCCCGACCTGTTCAAGGTCGACATGGAACAGATCTGGTACAAGGACTGGCTGTTCATTGGCCATGATTGTGAAATTCCGAAATCCGGCAATTATTTCACCGTCCAGGTCGGCGAATATCCGGTCGTGATCGTGCGGGACCGCACCGGCGCAGTGCGGGCGCTTCACAATTCCTGCCGCCATCGCGGCTCGCGTGTCTGCGCCGGTGCCAAGGGCTCCTCCGCCAAGCTTGTCTGTCCCTATCACCAGTGGACCTATGAGCTCGATGGCAAGCTTTTGTTTGCCCGCCAGATGGGCGAGGATTTCGACAAGAACCAGCACGGTTTGAAGCCCATCCACTGCGAAACCATCGGCGGCTACATCTTCATCTGCCTCGCTGAAGAGGCGATGGACTTCCAGCCGGTGCGCGACATGGTCTCCTCCTATGTCACGCCGCACAATCTGAAGGACACGAAGGTCGCCTTCGAAAGCACGATCATAGAGAAGGGCAACTGGAAGCTCGTCTGGGAAAACAACCGCGAGTGCTACCACTGCGCCGCCAACCATCCGGAACTGTGCCGCACCTATCCGGAGGCCCCGACGGCTACCGGCGTGCAGGGCGCCAAGGATGATCCGGTCATCGCCGAGCATTGGGCGAAATGCGAGGCTGAAGGCCTGCCGAGCGAATTCAGGATCGATCACACCGGCCAGTTCCGCGTCGCACGCATGCCGCTGATCCAGGATGCCGAGAGCTATACCATGTCGGGAAAACGCGCCGTTCGCCGCCAGCTTTCCGACGATGTCAGTCAGAGCCATATCGGCACGCTGCTGCTCTTCCATTATCCCTCGACCTGGAACCACGTTCTGGCCGACCATGCCATCACCTTCCGCGTTCTGCCGCTCGGCCCGGAGCTAACGCAGGTCACGACCAAGTGGCTGGTGCACAAGGACGCGGTCGAAGGTGTCGACTACACGATTGAAGACCTGACGCATGTCTGGACCGAGACCAACGATCAGGACCGCCAGATCGTCGAGGAAAACGCCTTCGGCATCCGCTCGCCGGCCTATCAGCCGGGTCCCTATTCGCCGGACCACGAAGGCGGCGTCATGCAGTTCGTCGAATGGTACACGAACTTCATGGCCGACCGCCTGAAGGGCGCCACCGCGTCTCCCTCTCTGGTTCGGGTTGCTTGACATGACGATCGCAGTCGCCTTTCAGCATCTCGACGAACTGAAGCCGTGGAACGACCGTCAGCACCTTCTGGAGTGCATATCGGTCACCGCCGAGGGTCCGGACGTGATGACCTTCGCCTTCCGCTCCAACAAGCCAGGCTGGTTCCGCTACCTGCCGGGCCAGTTCGTGACGCTTGAACTTCCCGTCGCGCCGGATGATCCCGTCATGCGCACCTATACATTGTCCTCGAGCCCGTCGCGCCCTTTCTCGGTGGCCGTCACCGTCAAGGCGCAGAAGGATTCGATCGGCACCCGCTGGATGTTCGATCACCTGAAGCCGGGCATGACGCTGAAGGCTTTCGGCGCACTCGGGGATTTTACCTTCGTGCGCTATCCGGCGGAAAAATACCTGTTCATCTCGGCCGGTTCCGGTGTCACGCCGATGATGTCGATGACCCGCTGGATGGCTGACTGCACGCCGCAGGGCAATGTCGCCTTCATCTCCTGCGCCCGCCGCCCGGACGATCTCCTGTTCCGTGGCGAACTGGAGGTGCTTTCGGCGCACATGCCCAATATGTCGCTGGGCTTCATCGTCGAGGGCCATTCCCCGAAGGATAGCTGGCATGGCCTGCGTGGCCGCGTCGATGGCACCAAGCTTTCACTGCTCGCGCCGGATTTCATGGAACGCACGGTGTTCTGCTGCGGACCTGAACCGTTCATGCGCGGCGTGCGCGAGACGTTGAAATCCGTCGGCTTCAACATGGCGCAGTATCATGAGGAAAGCTTCCAGCCGGCCAATGCGCCGGACCCGGCGGAACTGGCCGTCCGCGCCGGTGCCACCGCAGCGGTGGACCCGGCATCGGTCTCGAACGTCACCTTCACCATGGCCGGCAAGCAGGCCAAGTGTCCGCCCGGCCAGACCATCCTGCATACCGCGCGTTCGGCCGGCGTCCGCATCGGTGCCGCCTGCGAAGGTGGCCTTTGCGGCACATGCCGGGTCATGAAGATTTCGGGCGAGGTCGAGATGAACCACAATGGCGGCATCCTCGACGATGAAATCGACGAAGGCTATATCCTCGCCTGCTGCTCGCGGCCGCTCGGGGACGTGCAGATCGAGGCTTGACCGGCCTTGTAGGCCCTCAACATCGCGCCCAATATGTGTGGCGCGATGCCAGGGGCTTCGCATCATCTGCCGGACGACCAAAGGAACGCGTACCCGTCCCGCTAGGGGCGGCGGTATTCCGCACGCCATGGTCGATACCCGGTTTCGAACGGCAGGGCATGGCGCGTGGCTGAGGCTTTCGTGATCGTCCGACGGATCGACGCGGTCAGTGTCAAATCCACACCGATGCCGGCGCCGGACGAAAACTGACTGCGGCCGCTGGCGATAATAAGCGGAAGCTCCAGCGGTTTTTCAGGCAGCAGTTCGCCTTTGCTCCAGATGGCCTTCAAAGCGGCTGCGTCGACCGGGGCGACGTTGACGTCGATATCGTTCAGCGTGCCGGGCACGCGGTAGGGACAGCGGCGCTTGCCGCAATTGGAGCCGGAGGAAAACTGCCAGAGTGCATAGCCCTCCCAGTTGCCCATCGGGAAGACGTCGCGGATGCCCGGCTTGTAGCGCGCGTACCAAAGGGGCAGGCGCGACAGCAGCCGATGGTCCGCCCGATGCGCCGCGATGTATTTCGCCGTCGCATGGTTTGTGTAGAGCATCGGGTAGCGGCCTGTGCGGGCCTTGATATGGCCGGCAAAGATCGCCGCATCCGAAAGCGACATGTATTTTTCGGCGTCGATCCCCTCCAGATCGAGCACCATCAGTTCGTCGCTGCGGGGCTGGGCGTAGTCGAGGAAATGGTTGGCCTGGTCGATCGGGTTGCCCGGGCGGGCGAGATGATAGGCGCCCCAGAGCAGGCCGCGCGAACGGGCGATCAGCCGGCGGGTTTGGTAAAGTTCACGACTGACCGCATATTTCCGCCATATCGTCTTGCAGTGGTCGACGGTGTCGCCACTGTGTTCCCCGGTGCAGTCGAAGCTTTCGCTCAGGCCGTCTGAGGCTTTCGAAATGAAGCCGGCGATCTTCCGGTCCTTGGCCATCGCGTCCCAGTCGATGATGTTCATCTCATAGGCGTCGATAACGATTGCGTGACCGGGCCGTGTCCAGGGCGCGATGTCGCGGGCCATCGTTTCGTTGCCTGCCAGCATGGCGCTACAAGCCAAAACCAGGCGCAGAAGGCTCTTGAGGGTGATTGTCAGGCGCTTTTCCATGACAGAGAGGGTGCGCAAACATGGTTAACCTATCGTAAATGCGGATATGGCGAAGTTTATCCCGACGGGGCGACCGCAGCGGTCTGGAACCAAAACCCCGCCCGACCGTTATGATGTCGATACAATATTTCCAAGGAGGAACCCCGTGTTCATATTCAAGAAAATGATCCCTGCAGCGATTTCGGCGGTGGTGCTTCTGACCTCCGTCGTTCCGTCGCAGGCTTTTACGCCGCCGATCCCCGTCGCGGCGCAGCGGTCCGGTGACGTGCTGAAGGTTCAGGACTCGTACCGCGATCGCGAGAGCTACCAGTTCAAGCGCCGTCTCGGTCAGACAGATGATCGCCGCTGGCTGCGCAAGCGTGGCTATTATCGCAACGGCGGCTATTCCTACTACAACGGCCATCGCGGCTACCGCGAACGCCGTCACGGCTACCGCCAGCACAACGGCATGTGGTTCCCGCTCGGCGCCTTTGCTGCCGGAGCCATCATCGGCGGCGCGATTGCCGATCGCCCGGTCCGCTATGGCGGCAGCCATCAGGAATGGTGCGAGAACCGCTACCGTTCGTACCGCGCCTACGACAATACATACCAGCCGAACTACGGCGCGCGCCGTCAGTGCAACTCGCCGTATTGATCGGTTGACGATTGATCAGGACTATGAGGCCGGGAGAAATCCCGGCCTTTTCCATGGCTATCAAAGGATGCCGATGCGCTTGAGGATCGACCATGCGAGCCCCATCGAAATCATGATGAACAGAAAGGCGACCAGCGTACCGTGGTTGCCATCAGCAAAAGGTAGGCTGCTGGTGTTCATGCCGAAGAAACCGGTGACCAGCGTCGGCGGCAGCAGAAAGGCAGTCATCAGCGACAGGATGTAGAGGTGGCGGTTGGTTTCCGAGGACAGCTTGCTGTCGATCTCCTCGTGCAGAAGGCGCGCCCGTTCCTGCAGCGCGAAGACGTCGCGGTCCACCGCCTCCAGCCGGTCTGAAAGCCGTTCGGCGACATCGAGGAAGCCCGGCGGTACCTCGTCTTCCTCCGAGGTTCCCGCTCGGCGCAACAGCGCTAGAAGCGTGCGCAGGTGACGGTGCAATCGCACCGCGGTTCGCCGCAAAGGCGCCAGTCCCGGCTGGTGGTTGTGTCCTTGTTCGCCATAGACATCGTCCTCGATGACGTTCAGTTCCTCGGTCAGTTCCAGCACCAGCGTGATCAGCGTGCGCTGGAATTCCATCACCAGCATTTCGAAGAGATCGATCGGCCGCGTGCAGCGGGCGTTCTTCTCGATCGCGGCCTTCACCCGGTCGATGCTGCGCAGCGGATGCAGGCGCGTGGTGATGATGATCTTTTCGGTAACGGCGAAATGCAGCCAGCCGATGGTTTTGGTCACGGCGTCGAAGGTGCGCTCGAAATCGACCAGCGTGCCGTAGATCATGTCGTCCGCAACGGTGACCGCAGCCTGCGTGTCGTGGCTGGAAAGCGTCGAAAGCGCGCCCTGCGGCAGATTGCCGATACGCTCGATCAGGCCCGGCGTGCGGGCGTCGCTGAGCGCCAGATGCAGCCATAGCCAGCCTTCGCCGCCCATCAGCGAATCGATGGAGGAATCGGCTGCGATCCGCACGCACTGGCTTTCGCCGGGCAGGAAACGATAGGCCCAGACGAGGCCGGGTATTTCGGGGGAAATGAGGTTCATGTTGGGTCCCGGAAGAAGGCCTGCCTTCGCTCTATGAGGTTTCCATGACGGTTTTGTTACATATCGACCCGGTCGACCCAATCGATTTTGCCGGCAATGTCGATCATCATCAATTGACGTTTACGTAAAAATCAATATTTTTTGTCGGAACGAACGGGCGCTTGCTGGACGGTGAACCGGCGATGCTGTCATGTAAAGACGGAGGAACATGCAATGTACAAGGCACCGGTGGAAGATATCCTGTTCACGTTGAAACATGTGGCGGGCATGGGCGCGTCTCTGGACGAGGGAACCCTCGGCGACCTCACGCTGGATCTGGTCGAGGCGATCGTCGGCGAGGCCGGACGTTTCGCATCCGACGCCGTCGCGCCGCTTGCCGCCATCGGCGACCGGCAGGGATCGCGGCTCGTGGACGGCAACGTCCAGACGCCGGACGGCTGGCGCGACCTCTATCAAGACTGGATCGGCGGCGGCTGGAACAGCCTGACCGCACCGGAGGCATTCGGTGGGCAGGCGCTGCCGACCATGCTGCATGTCGCCGTCATGGAAATGTGGAACGCCGGTTCTATGGCCTTCGCGCTTGGGCCGATGCTGACCATGGGGGCCGTCGAGGCCCTGGAAAAGCACGGCTCCGACGCGCTGAAGGCCGTCTTTCTCGAAAAGATGATCGCGGGAACATGGACCGGCACGATGAACCTGACAGAGCCGCATGCTGGCTCCGACCTCGGGGTTCTGAAGGCCCGCGCCGAACGCCGCGACGACGGCACCTACCGCGTCTTCGGCCAGAAAATCTTCATTACCTGGGGTGAACATGATTTCACCGACAACATCATTCATCTCGTCCTGGCGCGGCTGCCGGATGCGCCGGCCGGGACACGCGGCATCTCGCTGTTCCTGGTGCCGAAGTTCCTGGTGAACGAGGACGGATCGCTCGGCGAGCGCAACGATCTCTTCTGCCACGCGCTCGAACACAAGCTCGGCATCCATGCCTCTCCGACCTGCACGATGATTTACGGCGACGGCCGTTTCGGTGCGGAAAAGGGCGCCGTCGGCTATCTGGTCGGCGAAGAGAATCGCGGCCTCGCCTGCATGTTCACGATGATGAACAATGCGCGGCTGACGGTCGGCACGCAGGGCGTGGCCATGGCCGACGCCGCGACGCAGAAGGCGATCGCCTTTGCCAAGGAGCGCACCCAGGGCAAGGCGCCGGGCTGGAAGGGGGCGGGCATGAGCCCGATCATCGAACATCCGGATATCTCCCGCACGCTTCTGACCATGAAGGCGCTGACGCAAGGCGCGCGCGCCATCGCCTATGCCTGCGCCCATGCGGTCGATCTCGGACATTCGACGGAGGGCGATGCCGCCCGCCACTGGCAGGAGCGTTCCAGCCTGCTCACCCCAATCGCCAAGGCTTTCGGAACCGATGTCGGCGTCGATGTCGCCTCGATGGGGGTGCAGGTGCATGGCGGCATGGGTTTCATCGAGGAGACCGGAGCCGCCCGCCTGCTGCGCGATGCCCGGATCGCGCCGATCTATGAAGGCACCAACGGCATCCAGGCGATCGATCTCGTCAGCCGCAAACTGCCGCTGTCCGGCGGCGCGCAGGTGCGCGGACTGATCGCCGAGATGAAAGCAGTGGCACAGCAAGTGGCTGCCTCCAATCTCGATGGTTTCGGCGAAACGGCGGGCCGCCTGAAGACAACGCTCAACGACCTTGAAGAAACGACCGAATGGCTGATCGCGGCCCTCGATCAGGGCAGGGCGGAGGATGCCTTGTCCGGTGCGACGGCCTATCTGCGCCTGTTCGGCCTTGCGCTGAGCGGCGTCTACCTCGCCAAGGGCGGTCTGGCCGACGGTGGCGACGGACGCCGGGATATCCGCATCGCACTCTGCCGGTTTGCCGCCGAAAACCTGATCGGCGAAACAGCGACGCTCAAGGATCGGGTGATCCACGGGGCGTCTAGCCTTGCCGCTGCCCGCATCGCCCTGAACTAATTGCGATGAATTGAAGGATGATCCGATGACCGACCATGTGACCATCGAACGGCCCGAGGCCTATCCCGGCGTGCAGGTGATCCGGTTCAACCGGCCGGAAAAGAAGAACGCCATCACCAAGGCGATGTATGCCAAGATGACCAATGCGCTGACGGTAGCGGGCTCGGACCCTGCGGTTCGCGTCACGGCATTTCTCGGCACGGACGGTTGCTTTTCCGCGGGCAACGATATGGCCGACTTCATGGCCTTTGCCATGGGCGGCACCATGGGGCAGGAGGTCATCGAATTCCTGAAGGCGCTGGCGATGGCGCCGAAACCGGTCGTTTCCGGCGTCGACGGTCTGGCGATCGGCATCGGCACGACGATCCATCTCCACTGCGACCTGACGCTGGCCTCTGCCCGCTCCATCTTCAAGACGCCTTTCGTCGATCTGGCGCTGGTGCCGGAGGCGGCCTCCAGTCTGCTGGTGCCGCGCCTCATGGGCCATCAGAGCGCCTTCGCGCTTTTGGCGGCCGGCGAGCCGCTGACGGCGCAGGACGCTCAGGACGCCGGGCTGATCTGGAAGATCGTTGGGCAGGATGCGGTCAACGACGAAACCCTGTCGCTTGCCGCCAGCCTTGCGAAAAAGCCGCCGGAAGCGCTGCGGATCGCCCGCGATCTCATTCGCGGCGATCGCTCCGACGTCCTTGCGCGGATCGACGAGGAAGCAAAACACTTCGCCAGTCAATTGAAGAGCGCCGAAGCCCGCGCCGCCTTCGAAGCCTTCATGCGGCGTTAGGCCGTTTGCGCCCGGTCAAAAAAGCGGTTGTCCCGACGCTGCCCAGGCCAGCGCGGATAGCGACATCGCGGCGATGACGAGGGCGCCGGCATGGACGAGCCTCATGCCCGCCTGCCTGGCCTGTCCAGGGTGCGACTGGCAACCCAGCCCGCCAGCGGCAGGGCCTGCAAGGCATGCAGTCCGATAAAATGACTGATCCTCAGGTCGCCGACATCGCGCGACCAGCCGAACAGCGGGACGACATCGGATAGGGTATCCGATGCGCCCACCAGATGGCCGCCGTTTTCGGCAAGAACCACGCCGGTAACGAGGCCGAGGCCGCCGGACAGCATCAGTCCGAGCGCGATCGCACGGCGCAGGATCGGATCGCCACCGCCCGGTGACCGCAGCACGGACACGCCGGCGGTGAATGTCAACACAACGAAGATCACCGCCCCGACGCCCATCAGCGGGAACATCAGCCGCGTATAGGCGGTCGCGACGTTGTAGTGCGAGCCTTCGCCGAGCGCCGCCTGGCTTGCCATATAGGCCACCTCGAAAAAGCTCGTGGCGAGAAGCAGGCGGATGATCAGGCTCGCTTTCCATCCGGTGCGCAGCACAGGCGAAAGCCAGGGCCAGAAAAGCGCCATGCTGGCCAGATGCAGGGAGAAGGACAGGCAAAATTTCCAGGGCTTCAGCCAGGTCGAAACCCCATCGACCATCCGCGTGTCCGCGAGCATCAACATCAGCAACGGCAGGCTCAGCAGGAGCAGGAAAACGGCAGCGGCCATCAGATTGCGTTCGAACGGCAGCGACGGGAGACGGATCGTCATGTGTCGTTGCGGGAACGGCGAGAATTGAGGGACGGCTTCAGACGACATCATAGGTCTCCGATCGGCGTTCGGCGGAAGAAGCGGACATCCCGGTGGACCGCACGAGGGGCCGGACGGCGAAATAGGCGAGGAAACCGGCCGGCCCGAACAGGAAGGTCGCGGCCAGAACCGGCAGCATGACCAGACGCGGCATGCCTTCAGCCTGGCCGCGCTCTGCGAGATAAGCGCCGACAAACAGATCGAAGGCGAGATAGTGCACCCAACCAGCCAGAAGGATTTCGCGGGTTTCGAACAGGGCAGCCACGTCCGTGAGGCTGTTGTAGCCGCCTTTCGCGCCCATGAAGAAACCGGCGACAAGGGCTGTATAAACGCCTGCGAGCACGAAGGGGATGAAAAAGCGGGCGATCCTGTCCCGCAGGAAAGCGAGCCGTTGGGTCAGGACGGAGACAGCCAGACAGATCCAGCCCGCGAGCGCCAGCGTCGAACACAGGGAA
Organism: Hyphomicrobiales bacterium; assembly: GCA_900472785.1. Taxonomy (GTDB): domain Bacteria; phylum Pseudomonadota; class Alphaproteobacteria; order Rhizobiales; family Rhizobiaceae; genus Pararhizobium. Next base: position 30,996 of record UCJH01000060.1, read on the forward strand.
AACAGCATATCGACGTTCACAACGCCTTCCTCCTCCAGATAGTGCCTGTCGAAAAACATAGATCGGCATTTCATGTTTGGAACTTGACAGCATTTGCATGGACTGCATGCATATCTGCATGGAAAAGACGAGCCGCCCCGATGATGCTTTCGACCTCTCCGCCATCGACTGGACGCTGATCCGGTCGTTCGCCGCCGTGATGCGCACCGGCAATCTGACGCGGGCGGCAAGGCTGTTAAAAACGACCCAGCCGACCGTTGGCCGCCACATCCGCAAGATCGAGACGCTGGTCGGCGAGGTGCTGTTCGATCGCTTCCCGGGCGGTTTCCAGCCGACGGCACGGGCGACGGAACTTTATGAAACCGCGCAGACGCTGGACGATGCCGTCGTCGCCTTCAGTCGCTCGCTGCGGGGTGAGCGGCCGGGTCTGGCTGGAGCCGTGCGGCTGACGACAAGCCATATTTTCGGCTCCGAAATCATGCCGCCTGTTTTATGCGACCTGCTGCATCGCCACCCGGACCTCGAGATCGAACTGTCGGTGCGCGACGACGTCGAAAACCTTTTGCGACGCGAAGCCGATATCGCCGTGCGGTTCTTCCGCCCGACGCAGGATGACCTGATTGCAGTCAATCTCGGGCAGCTTTCCATCGGACTGTTCGCCAGCCGCGCCTATTTCCAGCGGACGGGTCTGCCTGTCCCGAAGAGCCCGCAGGATATCGGGGGTCATCTCGTCATCGGCGAGGAACATGCTCTGCGCGCCATCGCCTTCGGCGCGGAACATGGGGTCAAAATCGGTAAAAGCGATGTCCGATTTCGGAGTGCCTCCACGCCATGTCAGCTCGCTGCCGTCCGGGCAGGCCTCGGCATAGGTCCTGTGCTGACAAGGATAGCCGAGCGGGACCCGGACCTGATCCGTGTTTTCCCCGATATCGCCGTGGCGGTCCTGCCGATGTGGATCGTCGCCCATGACGACCTGAACCGCAGTCCGCGCATGCGCACCGTTTTTGATCATCTGGTCGAGTTTCTGAGGCCGCTGGTCGACTGATCGCGTCCGATTGTTTCCGCACGCCTTGCCGGACTGTCGGGCGCGACCCATATGGTCTCGACCAGCGTGGAGGATTTCGGCGTTTCGGAGGGGGACGCCAGGACCGGAAAGAACTGATCCCGCCATGCGTTCAAAATTCAAGTTGCCGTTCTCCGGTTTGCTCAAACAGCAGCGCCGCTGGGAAAAAACGCTGCTGAAAGCGGCGAAGATGTCGCGCACTGTGCTCGCCACGGCGGCGACACCCAGAGCAAAGGCACCGGCGCGAGCCGCGGCCGGAAAGCTGGAGGAGGTCGCCTCCTTCGGCACCAATCCCGGCCATCTGCGCATGTTGCGCTACGTGCCCGCCGCGTTGCCCAAGAAATCGCCGCTGGTCGTCGTCCTGCATGGCTGCCAGCAGACGGCGGAAGCCTATGATCGGGGCAGCGGCTGGTCGACGCTGGCTCGCGAGCGGGGCTTTGCCGTCGTCTATGCCGAACAGAGACGCAGCAACAATGGCAATCTCTGCTTCAACTGGTTCCGCCCGAGCAGCGTCACGCGCGATCGCGGCGAGGTCATGTCGATCCGCCAGATGATCGCCAAGATGGCGACCGCGCATGGTATCGACCGGAAGC
>UCJH01000021.1 GCA_900472785.1 Hyphomicrobiales bacterium
ATCGCCGATGACGCCGCCGCCGAGCGCGATCACCGCGTCGTTGCGCTCGATCCGCGCACCGAGGATAGCGTCGCAGACGGGGATCAGATGCTCGAAGCTCTTGGTCTTCTCGCCGGCTGGCAGAATCAGCGACACCGCCTGGATGCCGGCATCGGCAAGGCTGTTCATCAGGGGTGCAAGGTAGCGCGCCCCGACATTCTCGTCCGTGATCACAGCCATGCGCCGGCCTTTCAGCCGCGAAGCAATTTCACCGGCCGCCGACGCAATCAGGCCGGGGCCGATCAGGATGTCGTAGGAACGCTCGGCGAGATCGACGCGAACGGTGCGCTTGGGTGTTGCGGCGGCATGGCTGGTCATGATGTCACTTCTTCGGCATGGAGGCGATGGCAGCGAGGACCTCTTCCACCATGACCTCCTTCTTCACATCGCGCGAGACAACGGTCAAATCCGCCTCGGCATAAATCGGGTAGCGAACGTTCATCAGATTTTCGAGCGTCTGCTTGGGGTTTTCGGTCTTCAGCAGCGGTCGGGTGTCGCGCTTGTTGACCCGCTCCCACAACACGTCGAGATCGGCACTCAGCCAGACGGAAAGTCCGCTCTTCTTGATATGCCGTCGCGTGCGCTCGTTTATGTAAGCGCCGCCGCCGGTGGAGACGACCCGCGGGCCGGAATGCAGGAGCCGCTTGATCACGCGGCCTTCCAGGGCGCGAAATTCCTCTTCGCCATAGGCGGCGAAAAGCTCGCTGATGGTCATGCGGGAAACCCGCTCGATCTCGTGATCGGNNCGGTCATGCGGCCGATCGCCGATTTGCCCGCACCCATCAGGCCGACGAACACAAGGTTCTTCCGGCCCAATGCAGCCTTGGCCCGCTCCACCAGCGTTTCCGAAACAGGCTCGATGACGTCGTTCATGCCGTTTGATATTCCCCGTTTCGCAACGGTATCGACAAAACGGCAGGAAGCGTCAAGACGGACGGGCCGCAAAGGCCAAGCAAACGCGACTGTTCTTGCGCTTGGCAACAGGCATGGTCATATAGTCGGCACGTCCAAGGAGTTTGAAATGCCAAGCCTGTTCCGCTTCCTGTTCATCTGCGCGCTGATCGCCGGGAGCATCTATGGAACCATGCTGGCGCTGGTCACCTTCGTCAATCCCGTCGAACGCGACGTGACGATCCGTATTCCCTCGGAACGGATCAATACGCCACAATGATGGATCTTTCCGCCGCCCATCTCGAATCCTTCCTGGAAATGATGAGCGCCGAGCGCGGCGCGGCCAACAACACGCTCATCTCCTACGAGCGTGATCTGGACGATGTACATTCCTTTTTGAAAGGACGCAGCGTCAGGCTGAACGAAGCCGGAAGCGACGATCTGCGCGCCTATCTCAGCCATCTCGCGGGACAGGGCTTCAAGCCCTCGTCACAGGCACGCCGGCTGTCGGCATTGCGCCAGTTCTACAAGTTCCTTTATGCCGAGGGCCTGCGCCCCGACGATCCGACCGGCGTTCTCGATGCCCCGAAAAAGGCGCGGCCGCTGCCGAAAGTGCTCAGCGTCGACGATGTCTCGCGCCTTATCGATCAGGCGGAACGGGAGGCAGGGCAAAGCGCCGGCGATACGCTCGCGCGGATGCGCATGCACGCGCTGATCGAGCTTCTTTATGCAACCGGCATGCGGGTGAGCGAACTCGTCTCGCTTCCCGCCTCGGTTCTCTCCCAGAACGGCCGGTTTCTGGTGGTGCGCGGTAAAGGCAACAAGGAACGGCTGGTGCCGTTGTCGCACAGTGCGATCCGCGCCATGCAGGCCTATGGACAGGCGCTGGCGCAGGATGTGGCCGGCCGGAAGGAGCCGCAACCGGACAGCCCCTGGCTCTTCCCGTCTTCGGGCAAAGCCGGCTTCCTGCCGCGTCAGGTCTTCGCCCGTGATCTCAAGGATCTGGCCGCGCGTGCGGGCATCCGTGTCGCCGCCATTTCCCCGCATGTGCTGCGCCACGCCTTTGCAAGCCATCTGCTGGCCAATGGCGCGGATCTGCGCGCCGTGCAGGAACTGCTTGGCCATTCGGACATTTCAACGACACAAATCTATACCCATGTGCTGGAAGAACGACTGCATCAGCTGGTTCAAAACCATCACCCTCTTGCCAAACAGGCAAAAAAACAGGATTAGGAGCGCCATAACCCTTGGCCGGAAACACTGGGATCACAGAGTAGACGACCACAGGCGCTATAGGATCGGAAACGTAGACCATGCATCATTATCTCGATTTCGAAAAACCAATCTCCGATCTCGAAGGCAAGATTCACGAGTTGAAGAAGATTGCCACCGAGGACGAGAGCATCGATACCGCCGACGAGATCGAGCGGCTGGAAGTACGCGCCCGCGATGCCATGGCCGAAATCTATTCCAAACTCAATCCCTGGCAGAAGACCCAGGTCGCGCGGCATCCGCAGCGTCCGCACTTCACCGACTACGCCTCGGCTCTTTTCACCGAGTTCACGCCGCTCGCCGGCGACCGCAAGTTCGGGAACGATGAAGCGATCCAGACCGGGTTCGCGCGCTTCCGCGGTACCCCGGTCGCTGTCATCGGCCAGGAAAAGGGCAACGACACCAAGTCGCGCATCAAGCACAATTTCGGCAGCGCCCGGCCGGAAGGCTACCGCAAGGCAATCCGCATCATGGAAATGGCCGACCGCTTCGGCCTGCCGCTGATCACCCTGATCGACACAGCCGGCGCCTATCCGGGCATCGGCGCTGAAGAACGCGGCCAGGCGGAAGCCATCGCGCGTTCGACCGAGATGTGCCTGAACATCCGCGTGCCGATCATCTCCGTCGTGCTCGGCGAAGGCGGCTCGGGCGGCGCGATCGCCATTGCCACCGGCAATCGCGTCTACATGCTCGAACATGCGATCTACAGCGTCATTTCGCCGGAAGGGGCCGCCTCCATCCTCTGGCGCGATTCCACGCGGGCCAAGGAAGCTGCGACCAACATGAAGATCACGGCGGAGGATCTGAAATCCCTGGGCGTCATCGACGGCATCATCGCCGAACCAGCGGGCGGCGCCCATCGCGATCCACAAAGTGTCATCAACAGCACCGGCACGATCATCGCCGACACGCTGAAGGAACTTTCGGCGCGTACCGGCGATCAGCTACGCTCAGACCGCCGCCAGAAATACCTGAGCATCGGCCGCCAGCTCTAGCTCTGGCGGTGCGTGCCGCAAAACGGCATATCGCGAAATTCGGGAATGGCCAAATCTTGGCCATATTCCTGCGCTCTGGAAACGGCTTGGGGTAAGGCTGGACTGCCAGGGTAACTTTTTGTGAAGTATAAACACGATAATGATTCCCCGGCCTACCCTTTTGCGGGCACACGCCGTATCCGAATGTTCTGCTTGATGGGCTTTTGCTGATGCGCCTGACACATCTCTTCGCCGTTTCGATCATAGTTGCGAGCCTTGCAGGCTGCACGGCCAATGAGGCGATGGATTCGGTCGATGTCGATCTCGCCAAGGTCTCCAGCAAGGTCAACTACCAGCTTTCCGGCAAGATCGTCCAGAAGATGCAGGCCATGAGCATGGCCAAGACATCTCCGATCCTGCTGCGCATCTTCAAGGAAGAGGGCGTGCTGGAGGTCTGGAAGGCCAACACCAACAACCGATTCGAGATGCTTCGCCAGTACAAGATCTGTGCCTGGTCGGGCAAGCTCGGACCGAAGGTGAAGGAAGGCGACCGCCAGGCACCGGAAGGTTTCTATCCGATCTCGCCCGGGCAGATGAATCCCAATTCCAGCTACTACCTCGCCATCAACACCGGCTATCCCAATCGCTACGACCAGGCGAACGGCCGGCATGGCTCCAACCTGATGATCCACGGCGCCTGCTCGTCATCCGGCTGCTATTCGATGACCGACGAGCAGATGCAGGAAATCTTTGCGCTGGCCCGCGATGCCTACAAGGGCGGCCAGCAGTCCATCCAGCTTCAGTCCCTCCCGTTTCGCATGACGGCAGAGAACATGGCACGTCACCGCAACAGCCCGCATATCGAATTCTGGAACATGCTGAAGCCCGGCTACGACCAGTTCGAAATCTCCAAGCGCCCGCCGGAAGTGAACATCTGCGAGAAGAAATACGTCTTCAACCAGCAGACGGACGGAAAATTTTCGCCCACCGGGCAGTGCCCCGCCATGTCGACGCCGGCCGCGATGCAGTCGGCGCTGGCTACCTACAACAAGAAATATGATGCCGACTACGCCAAGGCGATGTCCAAATACGAGGGCATGGTCTGGTACGAGCCGTCCGAGGCCGAGCGCAAGGCGATCGTCGCCAAGCAGCGCGTCGGCAAGGAACTCGCCTACGCGCCGACGGGTTCGTCGTTTGACGCTGGCAAGCTGATGAAGGTCGCCGATCTCGAAAAACAGATGGCCCGTCGTGCCGAACTGGAAGAAGCCAAGAAGGCGATCGAGCTTCAGAAGGCCGAACTCGAAAAGACTACGCGCAACGGCAAAAACGTGCCGGTACCGCAGGAAAACCCCATTGCCCGGCCCGTCGAACAGGCAGTGGTAGACCCGGCGCCGGCAAAGAAGGGTTTCTTTGGCAGCCTGTTCTCACGAAAGGCGGCCGAGGAGCCGCAGGCAGCAGCGCAGGCGCCGATCGATGTCGCGCCGGCAGACGCGGCTGCGATGGACACTGATGCCGAAAAGCCTGTCCAAAATGTGAACGCCGCCAAGGCAAAGCCGATGACCGCCCAACCGGAAGCAGACGCGACGAAGACGGCCGCTGAGAATGGCGAAGCCGCATCCACCGCACCGCTTGAACAGGCGGCAACCGAACAGCAGCCGAAGAAGAAGCCCTTCTGGAAGCTCTGGGGCAATTGATGCCCGATACCATCGTCGCGACCTACGATCTCAGGGGACTGAAATGTCCGCTTCCGGTCCTGAAAACCCGTCGGCGCATGCAGTCCGTCGCCGCCGGCAGTCTTATCGCCGTCGAAACGACGGACCCGCTGGCGGTGATCGACATTCCGCATTTCTGCAATGAAGATGGCCACACGATGGAACGATCGGAAACGATCCCCGGCGGGCACAGATTTCTGATCAGAAAAAAGCGTTAGAGATTTCCACCTCGCGTATCGCCACGTGGATATGCCAAGCCTGAAAGACCAGGCGATCAGCATACAGTCGACCAATTTCGGCCGCTCACCCAGTCTCCATGACGGCGCGTGAAACATGGCTGGCGTCCAATCGCAGCCCCCAATCCCTGCCTGCATTTCTGATTTCCACCGGAACTCGCAAATCTGTTCGCGCCTGCATCCAAACTAAGCAATTCAATTTCTCTACAAAATTCATAGATAAAGTAGCGTTGATTTGAAGCGCCGCATCCTGCGTTGCGGGGAGCCGGACGAGCTGCCGGAAAGCCGGCCGTCTCAGGGTTGTCGATCGAAAAAAGAGAGGTCTCGCAATGACACGCAAAATCAGACTTGGCGCGTTTCTTCCCGGTGGCGGACAGCATGTCGCCTCCTGGCGGCATCCCGATCAGCCGGCCGATGGCGCCACAAGCTTCGAGTTTCACAAGCAGCTGGCACAAACAGCTGAACGCGGCCTGTTCGATGCATATTTCCTTGCAGATGGCTTGGCGATCGGCTTCGGCGGTGCGCGCGAAGGTGGAAATGCGCGCGTGGCAGGGTTCGAGCCGGTCACGCTGTTTTCGGCGCTGGCACCGTTCACAACCCATCTCGGCTTCATAGCGACAGCATCGACAACTTATGAGGAACCCTACGGCACGGCGCGCAAATTCGCCTCCCTCGACCTTATTTCCAACGGCCGCGCCGGATGGAACGTCGTCACGACGACGGGCGACCAGACCGCGCAGAATTTCAATCGCGAGACCCAGCTGCCCCATGCCGAACGCTACCGGCGTGCCGCAGAGCATGTCGACGTGGTCAAGAAGCTGTGGGACAGCTTCGAGGACGACGCCTTCATTCGCGACAAGGAAACCGGCGTCTTTTTCGATCCGGCCAAGCTGCACGACACGGACCATCGCGGCGAGCATTTCAAGGTCCGCGGCCCGCTGAATATCTCCCGTTCCGCGCAAGGGCACCCGGTGATCGTGCAGGCGGGCCAGTCGGACGATGGACGCGGTCTTGCTGCCGCAACCGCCGAAGTAATCTTCACCGCACACCAGCATATCGAGACCGCGCAGGAATTCTACCGCGACATCAAGGCTCGCGCCCGCGGCCAGGGCCGCAATCCGGATCACGTCCTGATCATGCCCGGCGTTTCGCCCTTCATCGGTCGCACGGAAGCCGAAGCGCGTGAAAAATACGACCGGCTGACGTCGCTGATCCTCGAGGAGGACGGCATCGGCCTGTTGAACGGCCTGACGGGCGGCGATCTCGACCTGCATGGCTACGATCTCGACGGACCATTGCCTCCGGCGCCGCCGACCGAAGGCATGAAGAGCCGCCAAGCGCTCATTCGCCAGATCGCCGATGAAAACAATTTTTCCATTCGCCAGCTCTATCAGTGGGTCGCCTCGGCACGCGGTCACTTCACCATTGTCGGCACACCGGAAACGATCGTCGATACGCTGCAGGAATGGTTCGAAAACGAGGCCGCCGACGGCTTCAACATTCTGCCCCCATGGCTTCCGACGGGGCTTGACGACTTCGTCGAGCTGGTCGTGCCGGAGTTGCAGCGGCGCGGCCTGTTCCGCACGGCCTATGAAGGCAAGACGCTTCGGGAAAATCTCGGCCTCCCCTTCCCGATCAACCGTTGGACCGCCGACCGCTCGGTTGTCCAGGCTGCCGAGTGAGGAGCGATCATGTCCTTTGAAACTCTCAATTCGCCGCTGGCGACCAGTTTCGACCTTCCGGGCCGCAACCGTCGACCCTCAACCCTTGGCCCCTGGATCGCCGGGCGGCTCGGTCCGCTTGTGTCCCGCTATGGCCTGATTGTCGGCTTTCTCGTCCTTTGGCAGATATCGAGCAAGCTCGGCTGGGTCAATCCGACGATCTTCCCACCGCTCGACCTGATCATCGCGGCTCTCTGGGAAGGCATTTCGAGCGGCGCGCTTCTCGACGACATCGCCATCAGCCTGCAGCGCTCCGGCCTCGCCTTTGCATCCGCGGTCGCTATCGGCATCCCGCTCGGCCTGTTCATGGGGCAAATCAGAGCCGTCGAACAGGCGCTCGACCCGCTCCTGCAATTTTTCCGCCAAACCTCGGCGCTCGCACTCTATCCGGTTTTCATTCTGCTTCTGGGGCTGGGCGAGGCGTCCAAGGTCTTCGTGATCTTCTGGGCAACGCTGTTTCCGCTGCTTTTGGCGACGATCGGCGGCGTCAAGGAAGTGGATACGAAACTCATCGAAATGGCGCGGACGTATGGCGCAGGACCGGTGACAATCTTCCGCCGGATCGTTCTTCCCGCGTCCGTCCCCGCCATCTTCGTCGGCTTGAGGTTGTCCGCCACCACGGCACTGCTTCTGCTGATCGCCGCCGAGATGATCGGCGCCAACAAGGGTATCGGCTTCCAGGTCATGAACGCCCAGTACAATTTCCAGGTTCCACTGATGTTCGCGGCCATCCTGCTGCTCGCTCTCCTGGGGCTCGCAGCCAACGCCGTCCTCGTGCTGTTGCAGCGCAAGCTTTGCCGTTGGTCGCAGATCAACGCCTGACACACCTCACCGAATTTTCCGTCTGAAAGGAAACGACCATGACATTTCATTCCCGCAAGGTCCTGCTCTCCGCGGTCCTTCTTCTTGGCTTGAGCAGTGCCGCCTCAGCGGCGGACGAGGTCAAGCTGCGATACCTCGCCAGCCAGGGCGGCCTCGCCGCCCATGAACTGGCGGCGGAACTCGGCTATTTCAAGGATACCGGCATTACCATCGAGAATATCGGGTATGCGGCCGGCGGACCGGCCTCGCTGATCGCTCTCGCATCCGGCGACGTCGAGATCGGCAGCGCCGCAACCTCGGCGGTCTTGAACTCGATCATCAGCGGCAACGACTTCGTCGCGGCCTATCCCTCGAACGGCATCAACAACGAAGTCCAGTCGATCTTCTACGTGCTGAACGACAGCCCGATCAAGGAAATCAAGGACATTGCCGGCAAGAGCGTCGCGGTCAACACGCTCGGCGCGCATCTCGACTACACGATCCGCGAGGCTCTTCATTCCGTCGGCCTCCCGACGGATGCCGCAAACCAGGTCGTCGTCCCGGGCCCACAGCTGGAACAGGTCCTTCGTTCGAACCAGGTCGATGTCGCAGCCTTCGGCTATTGGCAGACGACGTTTGAAGGTGCGGCCAAGAAGAATGGCGGCCTGCGCGCGATCTTCGACGATACCGACGTACTCGGCGAAATCGCCGGCGGCTTCGTCGTCCTGCGTCGCGATTTCGTCAAGGAACATCCGCAAGCAGCCAAAATCTTCGTCGAGCAGTCGCAGCGCGCGCTCGACTATGCCCGCGAAAATCCGGAGGAAACCAAAAAGGTCTTCGCAAAGACACTGCAGGAACGCGGCGAAAATCCGGACATCGCCCAGTATTTCCGGGGCTACGGCGTGCGCGCCGGCGGCCAGGCGATCGATCGCGACCTGCAATTCTGGATCGACGTTCTGGTTCGCGAGGGCAAGCTCAAGGAAGGGCAATTCGCGGCCAAGGACATCCTTTATTCGGCCGATACCGCCAGCAACTGAGGAATCATCATGAGCATCGCGCACGCTGTTCGCGGAGAGGTGACGATCCGTCATCTCTCCAAGTCCTTCGTCCTGAACGGCAAGCCGCTGCCGGTTCTGAGGGATCTCAATTTCAAGATACGTCCGGGCGAAAGCCTGGCGATCGTCGGCGCCAGCGGTTCCGGCAAGACGACGCTGCTCAGGGTCCTTGCCGGTCTGGAGGAGGCGGATTCCGGCGAGGTGCTCATCGAAGGCAAGGTCATCCGGGGCGTCGGCACGGAACGGGCGGTGATTTTCCAGGAGCCCCGCCTCCTGCCCTGGCTGACCGTCATCGACAATGTCGGTTTCGGCCTCGAGACGCAGGGTCTTTCTCGCGAGGAAGCCAGGACGCGGGCCCGCCGCTATGTGCAGCTCGTCGGGTTGCAGTCGTTCGAGAATGCTTATCCACGACAGCTCTCGGGCGGCATGGCGCAGCGCGTGGGCATTGCGCGCGCGCTGGCGGTCCAGCCTGAAATCCTGCTGCTTGACGAACCGCTTGGCGCTTTGGACGCCATGACCAAGATCAGCATGCAGCAGGAGCTCGCCCGCATCTGGCGCGACGAGGATGTGACGACCGTTCTCGTCACCCACGACCTGGAGGAGGCCATCTACCTTGCCGACCGCATTCTTATTCTTCCCAAGGACAAGGGGGGCGAACCGCGGCTGATCGAGATCGATCTTCCGCGCCCCCGCGACCGCAGCACACCGGCCTTCGTTCGCCACCGCGAGGAATTGCTGAACCTGTTCGGATTGCACTGACGCCCGGTGACGTTCGAACGTGTTTACCGTCAGTGCTATCCGATTAACGAAGCAAACCTGAGTCACGTCATCCGGTCAAATTGACAGCGTAAAACCCCTCTGAAAAACCTGCCGCCAGGGTGCTGTGGCAAGCGTCATTTTGGAAGGATTTCACATTGGAACGGCGTGATTTTATCAGGGGCCTGGCGTTGCTGGCCGCGTGCCCGCTTTGCGTCAAAACAGCCTATGCTGCCGAAAGTGTCCATTGGAGCTACAATGGTGAAGAGGGCCCCGATCATTGGGGCACCTTGGGCAAGGAAAACAGCGCCTGTTCGGCAGGCGCGCAGCAATCGCCAGTCGATATCAAAGGGGCGATCAGGGCCGATATTCCGGACCTCTCGGTGGAATGGAAAAAAGGCGGCACGATCGTCAATAACGGCCACACGATCCAGATCAAGGTGCCGGCCGGCAGCATGCTTCGTCGTGGCGAAAAGACCTATGAACTGGTGCAGTATCATTTTCATGCCCCGAGCGAACACCTTGTCGAGGGAAAGCATTTCCCGATGGAAGTGCATTTCGTTCACAAGCATGCCGAAACGGGCATGCTCGGCGTACTGGGCGTGTTTCTGGTCCCCGGCGCCGTCAACAGGGATTTTTCCACACTCGCCGCTGCCTTTCCGGGCAAGGCGGGCGAGGAGGCTTCGGCCGAAGCCGCTGATCCAAGCGGCCTGTTGCCCTCCTCGCTGCGCTACTGGGCGTATGAAGGGTCGCTGACCACGCCGCCTTGCAGCGAAATCGTCGATTGGATGGTGGCCATGGACCCGATCGAGGTCGACGCCGCCGATATCGGCAAGTTCACGGCACTTTACTCGATGAACGCGCGACCGGCGCTCATCACCAATCGTCGCTACATCTTGAGTTCGAGCTAGCGTCGAAGCGTTAGGACGCTCTCGGATAACCGCACCATTGTCCCAGAAGTGCCAATGGGCCTTCTGGGATATCCCGTCGCACGAGCAATGCTGCGCAAGGAACCCGTGTTCGGCTCAGGACGAGGGCCGTGCCGGTTTCACCGCGCGGATGGCATATCGATGTTGTGATTTGCGGACCATGCCCTTCAGGACATTCCAGTTCCTGGCCTGGGTTTTGTGGATGTCGCCGAGATGCGTATCAACGGCAATGGACTCGAACCCCGCGCCCGCCAGCAGGCCGGAGACGGCATCTGCGCGCGCGCCATCCTTGAAATAAACCCTCGAGAGGATGCTGCGATGGATTGCCATCATCTCCGGCTGCATCTGCACCGGGTCGCCCCTTAACCAGCCGAGGCGTTGTCCCCATGCGGCCAATCTCGACAAAATGCGTTCGCGAAACGTCGAGTTGACGAAGTCGCCATCGACGACCAGAAGGACCCCGCCGGGTTTCAGCACGCGGAACCACTCCGCAAAGGCGCTGGGTGGATCGACCAACGTCCAGACGAGATGCCGGTTGACGACAACGTCGTAATGATCGTCCGGCTCCATGGTGTGTTCCGCGTCTCCCATGCGGAAGGATATAGCGCGCGCCCGCGCGTTTGCCTTGGTGCGCGCCAGGGCAAGCATGGTTTCCGACCAGTCGAGCCCGGTCACCTTGAAGCCCAGATCATCCATCAGGTGTGAAATCACCCCTGTGCCGCTGGCAAGGTCGAGCGCCGAGCGGCCCTCGCCCGATCCGAGGTGCTGCGTGAACAACCGATGCCAGGCGGCGCGCTCCTCCTCGGAAAATATCTCGTGGCCGGGCGACAGGTCGAAGGTTGCGGCGCGTTCAGACCAATAGGCCTTGATCTCGTCACGCAAACCATAATTCGGGATTTCAGAAACGTCGCTCATGTGAATTGCCTTGAAGATCGTACGCTGCACCAATGTAGAAGTCTTCTAAAAGATAAAACTTGACTGTCAACATCAAGAAATTTAGGAACCGCTCAGTTTCCGAGATGGAGTTCAGTCATGAATATGTTTTGCAAAGCGACCTTGGTCGCTGCGGGTTTCTGCGCGCTTTTTTCCGGCACCGCATTGGCGGGCGAGAAGGTCGTCATCAAGGATGTGACCGGTCGCGACGTTGAAGTCAGCGTGCCGGTCGAGCACGTGATTCTCGGTGAAGGCAGGCAGATCTATTTCGTTGCAGCCCTGGACCGCGAGGCGCCGTTCAAGCGGATCGTCGGCTGGCGGGAAGACCTGCCGAAGGCCGATCCGGAAAGCTATGCAGCCTATCTCGAAAAATATCCCGACATCGCCAAACTGCCGACATTCGGCGGCATGAAAGACGGCACGTTCGATGTCGAACAGGCCGTGTCGCTGAAGCCCGACGTCATCATCATGAACCTTGACGCCAAGACGGCGACCGAAGAAGCCGGCTATATCGAGAAGCTCGGCAAGGTCGGAATCCCGCTCGTCTATATCGATTTCCGCGAAAAGCCGATGGAAAACACCGAAGCCAGCATGCGCATCATGGGCAAGCTTCTCGGCCAGGAAACCAAGGCCGAGGACTTCATCAAATTCCGCGCCGAAAGCATTGCCAAGGTCACCGACGTGCTGGCCAAGCAGCAGCCGGTCCAGCCGGTTGTCTTCGTCGAGCGCGCCGGCGGCTATTCCGACGATTGCTGCATGTCCTTCGGGGACGAGAATTTCGGCAAGATGGTCGAGATCGCCGGCGGGAAGAACATGGCCAAGGACATCATTCCCGGCACGTTCGGCACCGTCAATCCCGAGCAGATCATCGCGGCCAATCCGGATCAGATCATCATCACCGGCGGCAACTGGCAGGGTTATGTTCCCGGGGGCAACTGGGTCGGCGTCGGCTACGGCGCCGACATCAAGGAAGCGCACCGCAAACTGGAAAACCTGACCAAGCGCCCGGCATTCACCGGCGTAAAGGCCGTCAAGGACGGAAACGTCCATGCCATCTGGCACCAGTTCTACAACAATCCGTACCAGTTCGTAGCAATCCAGGAGATCGCGAAATGGCTGCATCCGGACCTGTTCAAGGACCTTGACCCGGAGGCCACATTCAAGGAGCTGCATGCGCGCTTCCTGCCGCTCGACTACAAGCCCGGCTATTTCGTATCGCTGACGGATCAATAATCGATGGCTGTCGCCACAGAACCACTCGAGACGATGTCAGGGCGCGGTCAATACCGCGCCCTGGCCTTGCGTCGTATCGCCATGATCTGCGCATTGCTGGTCGCGCTCTGTTTCAGCCTGTCCGTCGACATGGCGCTCGGCCCGGCCAACTACACCTTGAAGGAAGTACTGGCATCGCTGTTTAACGCCGAATCGGTCGGGGATCAGTTGCGTGTCGTCATCTGGGATATCCGCATGCCGATTGCACTGATGGCGATCACGGTCGGTGCGTCGCTTTCGCTTGCGGGCGCGCAGATGCAGACGATCCTCGCCAATCCCCTGGCCAGCCCTTTCACGCTCGGCATCTCGGCCGCGGCCGGATTTGGGGCGGCCCTCGGTCTGGTCGGCGGCGTGGCCATCTTTCCGGCAGCCGTGCAGTACATGATCCCGATCAACGCGTTCCTGATGGCAATGGCGGCCGCCCTGTTCATCCATTTCGCGTCGACCATGCGCGGCGTTACCGTCGAAACCATCGTGCTGCTCGGCATCGCGCTAGTCTTCACGTTCAACGCGCTTCTGTCGCTGCTGGAATACCTGGCATCCGAGCAGGCGCTGGCCGCCGTCGTCTTCTGGACGATGGGCAGCCTTACCAAGGCAACCTGGCCGAAGGTGTGGATCACCGGTGCCGTCCTCGTCGTCGCCATTCCCGTGTTTGCGCGTCAGGCCTGGGCGTTGACGGCCCTGAGGCTTGGGGAGGACAAGGCCGCAAGCCTCGGCATCAATGTGCGCCGGCTGCGGCTTCATACCATGCTCACCGTCAGCCTTCTCGCCGCCATCCCCGTATCCTTCGTCGGCACGATCGGTTTCGTTGGTCTCGTTGGCCCCCACATCGCGCGCATGCTTGTCGGCGAGGACCAGCGGTTCTTTCTGCCGGCCTCGGTGATCTGCGGCGCCCTTTTGCTTTCGACAACCTCCGTCGTCTCGAAAGTTCTCATTCCGGGTGCCATCCTGCCCATCGGCGTCATCACGGCGCTTGTCGGCGTGCCGTTCTTCTTCGTGCTGATCTTCACCAATCGGAGGCGGGCATGGTAGCTCTGGCGCTCAAAGGCCTCGGCGCGAAATATGGACGGCATACGGTGCTGTCGGACGTGAACACCGACATCATGGCCGGCGGCGGCATGACGGCGGTGATCGGTCCGAACGCGGCGGGAAAGTCCACGCTGTTCAAGCGCATTTCAGGTCTTGCTTCCGGTCCGGGAACCGTTCTGCTCTCCGATACGCTGAGGGGTCAGGAGACCATCTGCTACATGCCGCAGGACACCGGCGCCAATGCCGTGCTGACCGTGTACGAATCCGTGCTTTTGGCCTCGAAACAGGGGTCCGGCTGGCGGGTCAGCGATGGCGAACTGAACGAGATCGATCAGACGTTGAAGGCTCTGCGGATCGAAGATCTTGCTTTTCGCGGGCTGGGCGAACTGTCCGGCGGACAACGCCAGCTGGTTTCGATTGCCCAGGCCCTGATCCGCAAGCCTGAAGTGCTTTTGATGGACGAGCCGACCTCGGCATTGGATCTGTTTCGACAGATCGAAGTGCTGAGTTTCATGAAGGCTCTCGCAGCCAAATCCGGCATGTCGGTTCTGATCGCCTTGCACGACCTCAATCATGCGCTTCGCTATTGCGAAAACACCATCGTCATTGCCGATGGTGCAATGGCCGCGAGCGGCCCCACGAACGACGTCATCACGGCCGACATGCTGCGCGAGGTGTATCGCGTCGAGGCGCGGGTCGAAGCCTGCTCGCTTGGAAAAGCAATCGTGATCGTTGATCATTCGATCGTTTAAGCATCGGCCGTCGCAGCGTTTGCAACAACAGCATCCGCTTGCCGAATCCGTTGCGGGCGATCAAATCTTCAAACCCGGCACTGCAAGCGGATTGTCGAACAACGCGGCAGCATCGGGTCGGTCGATGCGGGGGCGGCCGGTGAAGGCATCGAACAGGTCGCGCACGAAGGATTCCGGCAGGCCCTTGGTGATCAGCACCATGCGGGTGCGGCGATCGGCAGGGTCCGGCCATGCGGCGAGCCGTTGCGGCGCATGGAAAACGCTCTGCACCCCATGCAGGATCAGCGGTCGATCGGGATTGTCGGACATCGAGACGACGGCCTTCATCCGCAGCAGCTTTTCACCATGGGCGGAGCGCAGCAGGTCGATGAACATGTCGAGCGCGTGCCGGTCGATCGGCCGGTCGTGGACGATCGAGAAGGAACGAATATCGGCGTCGTGCCGGTTTGCGTCGTGATGGTGGTGATGTCCATGCTCGTGACCGCAATGGGCATGATCATGATCATGGTGGTGGTCATGATGATGCCCGCTGCTTGCCTCGTCCTGGAGCCAGCGGCCGACATCTGCGATTTTTGTCGCCGGATCGTAGAGCCCGCAGTGAAACAGTTCTGCCTTGCCCGTTTCCGGCAGATCGCCATCGACCATTTCGGCGCGTGGGTTGAGTTGCCGCAGGCGGGTTTTCAGGCTTTCCAGTTCTTCCGGCGCGGCCAGCGTCGACTTGCTGATGACCAGCCGGTCGGCGACGGCCACCTGCTTTACGGCTTCCTCGTGATTGCCAAGCGTCGCCAGCCCATTGACCGCATCGACGACCGTAACCACGCCGTCGAGCCTGTAGTTCTGGGCGATGATCGGATTGCCCATGACGGACTGCAGCACCGGTGCCGGATCGGCAAGACCCGTGGTCTCGATGACGACGCGCTTCAACGGCCTGATTTTCCCCGTCTGCATCCGGTCCATCAGATCGGCCAGCGTATCCACCAGCTCGCCGCGCACCGTGCAGCAGAGACATCCATCCGCCAGTTCGATCACACCGTCGCTGGACGCTTCCACCAGCAGATGGTCGATCGATACGTCGCCGAACTCGTTGATGATCACGGCGGTATCGGTGAGGTCCGGATCCTTCAGGAGCCGGTTGAGCAGCGTCGTCTTGCCCGCACCGAGAAACCCGGTGAGGATCGAGACCGGAACGGCCGATGGTGTCAGGCTCATGATGCTATCCGATGAAAAGACGGCCGATCAGGAGATCGCCGATGAAAAACGAGCGCCGCTCAATAAGCCGGCCGCGGAACGGGAATCGGCACATTGGCAACGTCCCCCTGCCCTTCGACCGATTGCCCCTGAGCGTTTTTCCCTCCCTTGACGTCTGTTCCCGGAATGAGACCGGCATAGACGAGCTTCAGCGGACGGTTGATCTCATGGATAAAGGGCGACAACAGCTTTTGGCGTCCGACTTCGTCGCGGCCTTCGCTGCGGACCTTGGCGGCTTCCTTCGAGCAAATCTGCTTGCTGACATCGGCCACCATGTCACGCGTTTCGCCATAGGGCGCGATCTGGCCAAGTCCGGGCTTGCCCGTGCCACCCGTCGTCAATCCCATCTGCAAAAGGCGAGCCGATTCGTCGGCACGGCCGCCCAGGCTGTTTTCACCCAAGACGACGGAGACGACGCTGCGGCCGTTGCGGGTCGCCGAGGAAACCTGGTTGAATCCCGAAGCGCAGATGAAGCCGGTTTTCATGCCGTCGGCGCCATCGAAGCGGCCGATTAGCATGTTGTAGTTGGGGAAGTTCTTCTTTCCGGTCGTGAAACCTTCAAGTGCGAAATAACCGGCATATTCCGGAAACTCCCGCTTGATGGTGATCGCCAGCACCGCGAGGTCGCGGGCCGTCGTATATTGGCCGGGACCTGGCAGACCATTGGCATTGATGAAGTGCGAGGAGCCCATGCCTATCCGCAGGGCTTCGGCATTCATCTGCTGGATGAAGGCGGCCTCCGAGCCGCCGACCGTTTCACCGATCGCCACCGCCACGTCGTTGGCCGATTTGACGAGCATGATCTTCAACGCGCTGTCGAGCGTCAGGGCCTGGCCCGGCTTGAAATACATCTTGCTCGCGGGTTCCGCGGCGGCGTTCTTGGTCATGACGACCGGCGTATCGAGCGTCACGCGTCCGGACTTGATGGCGCGAAACGTCGTATAGGCGGTCATCAGCTTGGTCAGCGAGGCCGGATACCATTTCTGGAAGATCTCCTGATGCTCCAGAACCTTCAGCGTATTGACGTCCACCACCAAGCGCGGATTGGCGCCAGCCGGCACGATCGCCACCAGAAGCGACGCGCAGGCGCCGGTCAGAACGCCCAGACCCTTGAGCTTACCACCCGTCCAAATTCGACTTATCACCACAATCCAACCTTCAAATTTCGGGAATTGCCTCGTATCGTCCGGCTATTTACCTTATATGGCAGGGTGATGGCAAAGACCATTCTATCCATGCCTACGGCAAAATCACGCTCAACAACCCTGACCGCACCGGATTCACAGGAACGAAACATGCCCATTTTGAACAGAGCCGCCGAACTCCAGGGCGAAGTCGCCGAATGGCGCCGCCATCTGCATACCAGGCCCGAACTGTTGTTCGCGGTCGAAAATACGGCAGCTTTCGTCGAAATGAAACTGCGCGAATTCGGTATTGACGAAATCGTGACCGGTTTGGGACGCACCGGCGTCGTCGGTCTCATCCGCGGCAATCTCGGCGAAGGCCGCACCATCGGCCTGCGTGCCGATATGGATGCCCTGCCGATGACGGAGACAAGCGGCGTGCCATGGGCCTCGACGACATCAGGCAAGATGCATGCCTGCGGCCATGACGGACATACCGCCATGCTGCTTGGTGCCGCCAAATATCTCTCCGAAACCCGCAATTTCAGGGGTGCGGTCGCGGTCATCTTCCAGCCGGCGGAAGAAGGCGGCGGCGGCGGCAACGAAATGGTCAAGGACGGCATGATGGAGCGCTTCGCCATCGAGGAAGTCTACGGCATGCATAACATGCCGGGCATGCCCGTCGGCGAATTCGGAACCCGCGTCGGCGCGATCATGGCATCCACCGACGAGTTCACCATCACGCTGCAGGGCCGCGGCGGCCACGCAGCGCAACCGCACAAGACGATCGACCCGATCGTCATCGGCGCACAGATCGTCGGCGCGCTGCAGACCATTCCGTCGCGCACCGCTGATCCTCTCGCCTCCGTCGTCGTGTCCGTCACCAAATTCAATGCGGGATTTGCGCACAACGTCATCCCGGAACAGGCGGTTCTGGCCGGTACGGTGCGGACGCTGCGTCCCGACGTGCGCGACATGGCGGAACTCCGCATTCGCGAGATTTCTCAGAACATTGCAGCCGCATTCGGCGCGACCGCGCAGGTGCGTTATGGCCGAAATTACCCGGTCACGGTCAACCACCCTGCCGAAACGGCACACGCGATCGACGCTGCATCCATCATCGCCGGTGAAGCGAAGGTGACGGCCGACATCGAACCGATGATGGGTGGCGAGGATTTTTCCTACATGCTGCTGTCGCGCCCTGGCGCCTTCATCTTCCTGGGCAATGGCGAGACCGCTGGGCTGCACAATCCCAACTACGACTTCAACGACGAGGCGATCCCGCATGGCATCTCCTATTGGGTGAAGCTCGCCGAAACGCGCCTCGCGGCCTGAACACAACAAGGGAGGCGGCATGTACGAGATTGACAAGATCGACCGCCGGATTCTCAACATTCTGCAGGCGGACGGGCGGATCACCAATCTTGAGCTTGCCGACCGCATCGGCCTGTCGCCGACCGCGACCAGCGAACGGCTGCGGCGCCTGCTGAAGGAAGGCTATGTCTCCGGGTTCGGTGCCAAGCTCGACCCGCATAAGCTCGGCTTTGGCCTGCTCGTGTTCATCGAGGTGATGCTCGACAAGACGACGGCCGAAGTTTTCGACAGGTTTGCCGCCGCCATCAAGCAGGCGCCGTCCGTGCTCGAATGCCATATGGTGGCGGGCGGCTTCGACTATCTGGTCAAGACCCGCTTCGAGGACATGGCCGCCTACCGCAACTTCCTCGGTCAGGTTCTCTGGACCCTTCCGGGCGTCAAGGAAACGCGCACCTATGCGGTGATGGAAGAGATCAAGAACGACGGACCTCTGCCGCTGTAGGCAGTAGGCAGTAGGCAGTAGGCAGTAGGCAGTAGGCAGTAGAAACAGGATTGCCTGTGCATTCGAAGTGCAGTCAATCCTTTCCTAACTCCTATTGCCCACTGCCTAATTGCTTACAACGTCGCCATGTCGATGACGAAGCGGTAGCGGACGTCGCTCTTGATGACGCGCTCATAGGCTTCGTTGACCTGATCCATGCGGATCAGTTCGATTTCCGAGACGATGTTGTGCTTGCCGCAGAAATCCAGCATTTCCTGGGTTTCCTTGATCGAGCCGATCATCGATCCCGACAGGCTCTTGCGGCCCGGCACCAGCGAGAAGGCATGCACCGGCACGGCATTTTCCGGGATACCGAGCAACACCAGCGAACCATCGACCTTCAGCAGGCCGAGATAGGCGTTCCAGTCGATCTCGGCGGATACCGTACACAGGATCAGGTCGAACGTGCCGGCCAGCGTCTTGAAGGTTTCCGCATCGCTGGTGGCGTAGTAGTGATCGGCACCGAGCTTCAGCCCATCTTCTTTCTTCGACAGGGACTGGCTGAGAACCGTCACATCCGCGCCCATGGCGTGGGCGAGCTTGACGCCCATATGGCCGAGGCCGCCCATGCCGACGATGGCGACCTTCTTGCCGGGGCCGGCCTTCCAGTGCACCAGCGGCGAATAGAGCGTGATGCCGGCGCACAGCAGCGGCGCGGCCGCATCGAGAGCCAGATTTTCCGGGATCGAAAGGGCATAGCCTTCCTTGACGACGATGCTGTCGGAATAGCCGCCATAAGTCGGCGTCGTGCCATCGGCTTCAAAGCCGTTATAGGTCGGGATCAGGCCCGGCATATAGTGTTCGATGTCGAGATCACGGGTCGCGCACTGGGTGCAACTGTTGACGAAGCAGCCGACGCCGGCACGGTCGCCGACCTTGAACTTGGTAACCTTGGCGCCGACGGCCGTGACGATGCCTGCGATCTCATGGCCAGGCACCATGGGATAGCTGGAATTGCCCCATTCGTTGCGGACCTGGTGGATGTCCGAATGGCAGATGCCGGAGAACTTGATGTCGATGACGATATCGTCATCATTGGGTTCGCGCCGTTCGAAGGTGAAGGGCTGGAGCGGTTTCGACGCGTCGGTCGCCGCATATCCTCTTGCCTGGGCCATTGTGTCTTCCTTTGATGTTGGATCGGGGTCTTGCAAAACGAGGCACAGGTGGTGCCTCTCCCCGGACGCACTATGCGCAGGATGCCGGGCAAGCGTTAGTTCGATCCTGCAAGATTTTTGCACAATCCTGCAAAATGACTATCGTCGCTTTTGCAAATCCTCAAAAAACCTCTACCTTGGGATCAGCAAGATTTTATCTAAATCACTGGAAAGACGGTTCAATATGACGGAAACAGGACATTCCCGCCAGCAGGAGCTGATTGATCTCATTGCCCGTTTCGCCGAAACGGATGGAGACCACGAAACGGCCATCGCAGGATTGACGGTTCATCGGCGCTCGACGCTGGATATGCCCGCCTGCGGTTCCTACAAGCCAAGCCTGGCGCTGATCGCGCAGGGCTCCAAGCAAGTAACGCTGGCTGACGAAACCTATCGCTACAGCGGCTCGGACTATCTGTTGACCGCCGTCGATCTTCCGGTGACAACCAGGATCGTCGAGGCCTCGGCGGACCGGCCCTATCTCAGCATGTCCTACCACATCGACACAGGGCGTCTTCCGGGGCTGATCGCGCAGACGGGCGTCACCGGTCCTCTGCCTGGATCCGCCGCACGCGGCATGACGGTCAGCCCCGTCACCGCCGATTTGCAGGATGCGGCAATTCGGCTTTTGCGCCTGCTTGAGCGGCCAAAGGATATTCCGGCACTTCTGCCGCTGATCGAGCAGGAGCTGGTCTACCGGCTCCTGACCGGCCCGCAGGGGGCACGGCTGCGGCACATGGCGGTCGCCGAAAGCCAGTCGCATCAGGTAAGCCGTGCCTGCATCTGGCTGAAGGAGCATTACGCGCTGCCATTGCGCGTCGAGGAATTGGCGCACCGCGTCAGCATGAGCGTGTCTTCGCTGCACCATCATTTCAAGGCGATCACGGCCATGAGCCCGGTTCAGTACCAAAAACAGCTGCGTCTGCAGGAAGCGCGCAGACTGATGCTGGAAGATATGCTCGACGCCGGTTCGGCCGGACACCAGGTGGGGTATGAGAGCCAGTCGCAGTTCAGCCGCGAATATGCCCGACAATTCGGCGCCCCGCCCCTGCGCGATGTCGGTCGTGTCCGCCAAAGCCTCATGGAGCGGCTGACCGGCGGCATGGAGATGCTGAGCGAGGGATAGGCTCGCGAAGGGCATTGCCGCGCCAATGATCGGCAATGCCCCCAGGAATGGCCGCTTTGCCTGTTCCATCCGACACAGCGCCTCAAGAGACAGCCGGCTATCTTCCCCTCAAGTTTAAAGCGAAACGAGGATGAAGATCATGGGCGTACTGATCACCGGCAACGACAACCTGAACGAGATCATCCAGGGCAACAGATCCGAAATCATCGTGGATGCGCGCGGCGGCAACGATAGAATTATCCTTAACCTTGTCGGCAATCTCGGCGGCGGCAATATCGTCGATGCGGGCAGCGGCGACGACTTCGTCGACAACCGTTTCGAAGGCGGCAATGAAATCCGTCTCGGTGCCAACAACGACACTTATGTAGGGACCGGTTTTGCGCTGAGCGGCGAAGGCTTCGACCGCGTCTTCGGCGGCGGCGGCAATGACACGATCGCCGTGACGACTTTTCACAGCAGCTATTTCGGTGAAGCCGACAACGACACCTTCGTTTCCGAAGGCTGGCAGAATTTCTTCGACGGCGGTGCAGGCACGGATACGCTGAGCTACGAATTGCGCGACGACAGCAGCACGCTCGGCGGAACCGGCGTCGCTATTGACCTGACGCAGAATTTCACCAGGACCGGTGCCGCTCGCATTGAGGAGTTTTCCAGTATCGAAAACGCCACGGGCACCAATGTCGGCGACGACATCTTCGGATCATCAGTCAGCAACGTGCTCAAGGGTCGCGGCGGCAACGACCTCATTGTCGGGCGCGCGGGCAACGACACCCTCGACGGCGGAGTGGGAGGCGACGAGATGGTCGGCGGCGCCAATAATGACACTTACATTGTCGATAACGCCGGCGACATCGTCGATGAACTGAACGACGGCGGGAACGGCATCGATACGGTGAAGTCCTCGATTTCCTTTAGCCTCGTCCAAAGCGCCAAGCTCGGTGGAGTGGTGGAAAACCTGACGCTGACGGGTGCAGCCGCAATCAATGCAACCGGCAACAGCATTGCCAATAAGCTGATCGGCAATTCCGCCAACAATGTACTCGATGGCGGCGGTGCGGCCGACACCATGGCCGGTGGCGCCGGAAACGACACCTACGTCATCCAGGACAGCAACGACATCGTCGATGAGACCACCAACGGCGGTGCAGGCATCGATACGGTAAAATCGTCGATCAGCTTTAACCTTACCGCCAGTGCGAAGGTTCTCGGCAATGTCGAAAAACTCGTCCTGACCGGTTCGGCTAATATCAGCGGCGGCGGTAACAGCAGCGCCAACACCTTGTTCGGCAACACTGGCAACAACACGCTGAACGGCGGCGCCAATGCCGATACGCTGGGCGGCGGCCTCGGCAACGATGTCCTGACGGGCGGCACCGGGACGGACAAGTTCCTGTTCAATACTGTCCTCAATGCCGCCACCAATGTCGATCGCATTGCCGATTTCAATGCCGTCGATGATACGATCCAGATCGACAACGCCATCTTCACGACGATCGCCGGGACCGGCACGTTGACCTCGGCCCAGTTTGTCAAGAACATCACGGGCCTTGCCGGCGACGGCGATGACCGGATCATCTACGAAAGCGATACGGGGAAGATTTTCTTCGACAGCAATGGCAGCACCGCCGGCGGGAGCGTGCATTTCGCAACGATCGGGACCAATCTCCAGGTGACAAGCGCCGACTTCTTCGTCGTTTAAAACGATACGCGCCACTTTAAGCATACGGATGTCACAGACAGCTTGCTGACAGGTCGACTATGCGATGGTGACGGCTCCAGGGGACAATGCTGCGAATGAAATCAAGAACCATGCCGGTCGGCATTATTTTTATCGGCTTGCTGATCGCCACAATCTGCAGCATTGCTCTCGTCCCGCACAGGCCATCCGGACATGCGGTTGCCAGTATTCCGGTTCCAAATCGCACCTGACGACAGGTTCAAATTCCCAACAATCACCTGTCCAAAGGTGGTGACCGGCTATTTGCAGTATCCTCTCCAGGAGGATAGGTTATGCCCTATGACTGAACATCGGCACGCGACCCATCCGGACATCATCAAGCGGCGCAATCGGGCGGAATGTCACCTGAAAAGCGTGATCGCCTCGATCGAAAACGGCAAATACTGCCTCGATATCGCCCACAACTCCGGGCCGTTGGAACAGCCATCACGCAGGCGAAGCGAACCGTGATCCAGGATCATCTCGATCCTTGCCTCGAGGAGAGCGTGGGTGCGCTGCCAAGGGCATCCGCACTGCCGGCCGTCATCGCGACGCCCTGATGGTTGATATCGCCACCTATGCCGGACTATTCCTGTCCGCCCTCATTGCAGCAACCATCCTGCCGATGCAATCGGAAGCCGTGCTGGTGGCGCTACTGGCCGGCGGCGGCCATTCGCCGGCCCTGTTGATCGCCATCGCCAGTCTCGGCAATATTCTCGGCGCCGTCGTCAACTGGCTCCTTGGCCGCGGCATCGAACGCTTCAGAGACCGACAATGGTTTCCGGTTGCGCCAGAGAAGCTGGAGCAGGCGCAGATCTGGTATCGCCGCTACGGCAAATGGTCCCTGCTTGGAAGCTGGTTGCCAATTGTCGGCGATCCCCTGACCATCATAGCCGGCGTATTGAAGGAGCCGTTCCCCATGTTTCTGCTTCTTGTCTCGATCGCGAAGATCGGTCGCTATCTGGCACTGGCTGCCGTGACCGCCAGCATGCTCTAGCAACCGTCCGGAATTTATTTTCAAAACGATGGAATGGGATACGGCCGGGCCTCGTATACTCTAGCATGGACTTAAAACAGCGCCCCTTCGATGTGCTCGGCCAGCTCACTGCCCTTCGGCGGTATGCGCGCTCGCTGGTGCGCAATCCAAGCGATGCCGAGGACCTCGTCCATGATACGCTGGTCAAGGCCTATGAACGGCGCGTAACCTTCCGGACCGGCGCCGATCTGCGCAGCTGGTTGCTCTCCATTCTCCACAACACCCATGTCGACGGCCGCCGCTCGGCGCGCGCGCAACAGCGCCGCGACGACGCCGTGCTACAGGAAGTCGAACTATCAAAGCCGGCCGATCAGGAGAGCGTGGTCCGGCTTGGCCAGATTCGCGACGCCTTCTTCGATCTGCCGGACGAGCAGCGCGAGGCCCTGCACCTCGTCGCCATCGAAGATCTGTCTTACCAGGACGCCGCCGATGCGCTGGGTATCCCCGTCGGCACCTTGATGTCGCGGGTCTCCCGCGCCCGTGCAAAGCTCCGCGCCTTTGAAAACACACCCGCATCGCAAGCGCATCTGAAGCTTGTCGGAGGCAACAATGACTAATCCGGACCCCGTCCTCGAAAGCGATTTCGACGCCTATGTCGATAACAGATTGACGCCGGATGCGCGTATCCGCGTCGAAAGCTACCTATCGAGACATCCGGAGGATGCCGCCCGCGTCATGGCCGATCTCGAGATTCGCAGTTCGCTTCGTCTTGCAATCCATGAACACGACGCCCCGCATCGTCCCGAAACCCGCGAGGCAGCCCGCCGCCTTGAGGCCAGCCTGTCGATGCGCCGGACCTGGGCGACGATCCAGCGGATCGCTGCCGTCGGCGCCCTCGTTGCCACCGGCTGGGTCGCCAGTTCGCAGATCGGCCCTTTCAACGCAACGGAAGTCAATGCCTCCGTGCATCCGCCGGCCTATGTGGAGGAAGCCGTGCGGGCACATCAAACCAGCCTTGTGCGCGCCGGGATGGCCTCGCAGCGCGAAGCGCCCGGTTACGACCCCGAGGAGATCCGCGCTGCGACCGCAATCGTCATGCCGAAATTGCCGAAGGACTGGAAGGTCTCGGATGTACAGATTTTCCCCTCCGACTTCGGCCCGAGCGTCGAAATGTCGATTGCGGCGGCGGATGGCGCGCGGCTTTCGCTTTTTGCCGTCCGCCCGGGATTTTTCGCGGTCGAGACGGTGATCGACGTCAACCTTTCCGATGCCGAAGCGGCCTACTGGCAGATCGGTGAAGTCGCCTATGCGCTCGTTTCGAGCGCACCCGATACGAAGCTCGCGGCAGAAGCCCGCGCGCTGTCGAAAACCCTTTACTGAGTTTAACAAAGGAGACCTTCATGTACCCGAACGAACAGCGCTTCGGCGCAACGACCGCCCAGTCGGGCGCCCTCTTCGACGAGGGCCTGCGCAAGCACATGCTGCGCGTCTACAACTACATGGGTGCCGGCTTGCTGATCACCGGCATCGTCGCCTTCGTCATCGGCAACACCCCGGCCCTTTATGTGCCGATCTTCTCGTCTCCCCTCAAATGGGTGGTAATGCTTGCGCCGCTCGCCTTCGTGATGTTCTTCTCGTTCAAGATCCAGACCATGTCTGCCGCAACCGCACAGACGATGTTCTGGGCCTTCTGCGCGGTGATGGGCCTGTCGCTCGCCTCCGTCTTCCTCGTCTTCACGGGCGCCAGCATCGCACGCACCTTCTTTATCGCCGCGACCATGTTCGGCGCGACCAGCCTCTATGGCTACGTCACCAAGCGTGATCTCGCCCAGTTCGGTTCGTTCTTGATGATGGGCCTGATCGGAGTCGTCATCGCTTCGGTCGTCAACATCTTCCTCGGCTCGTCCGCGCTGCAGTTTGCGATTTCGCTGATCGGCATCGCCGTCTTCGTCGGTCTGACCGCCTGGGACACCCAGAACATCAAGCAGCAGTATGCGGAGAATTTCGACCAGGAATCGCAGCAGAAAATCGCCGTGTTCGGTGCGCTTTCGCTGTTCCTCAACTTCGTCAACATCTTCCAGCTTTTGCTGCATTTCACCGGCGAACGCGAATAGTCCAAAAACATAATCCGTCTGAAATAAGTGGCCGCAGCGCAAGCTGCGGCCTTTTTTCTTACTCGACGTGCTTGGCTCGGAACTATCCGGCGACTTCGGTGTTTTTCCGTGCGTCAACGCGGAGCTGGTCATGAATACGCAAGCCTTGCTTTTTACCGCAATAAATCTCACGGCCGGTCTTTGCGCCCTCGCCATCGCGCACTTCTATTATCTGCCGCAGTTGCAGAACGGTGCGACAAGCATGCTCCAAAGCTATCAGATCGCCGAAACGGCTGAGTGACCCCAGATTTTTTTGCAATCCCGAGAATTCCGCGGAACCGGAAAGCCCCCTTGCGCATTGTGGTGTCGGGTCAAAAGGGGAGCGCCATGGAAATCGACGTCGCCATCAATCTCGAAGCCGTCAGGGAAGTCTGGAGCGTGCACGATTTCTGCAAACGCTACCGATTGGACGAGACCGAAGAGAAACGCCTCAAAGCGTTGTTTGGAGATTATGCGACGCAGGTCGAATTGCTGACAAATGCGAGACGCAGGCCGATTTTCCGGTAAAAGCAAGTGCGCGTCGCCACCCGCCAGCGATTCGACCGATCCGAAATGGAGACAACCATGACCTTGAAAATTCTTGCTATCGCCATCGCTGCAAGCCTTCCCATGCTTTCGGGCTGCGCCAGCACGGCTTCCAGCAACACGACCTATGCGCAGATCGGCAATTCCAGCCCGAGCACTGTCAGCGTGCCGCTGAATTGATACAGGCGCTTCGCGTCTGTTGTCGCTTCCTCAAGCCGGACTGCTAAAGAAAACAACAAAAAAGGTCGGGGCGAAACCGCACCGACCTTCGTGTCCGTCGCTTTATCACTTGTGCCAGTACATCCGTGGTCAAAAGGCTCAAGCGACGAAGGCACTGCGAACATCCGCGATGTTATGGGACGCTCACCAGCAATGCCGATAGCGGTGATATAGGGGCCGACTGTGTTCAAATCAAGGTGAGCGGCGAAATGATGAATGAGGCAGGCACGATCCATCCGATTTGTGCCAGCTTCAGCACAAAAGAGATGCCGGAATTGATCTTCTGTGAAGTATCCTGAAAAATGTGATGGCTTCCTGCTGGTAAATTTCCGATAAAACGATAGATTGCCGTCGCTCTCCTGGAAGAGCTTCGGTCGAAAGGTTTAAAATGCAGGTTTTGGTTCGGGACAACAATGTTGATCAGGCGCTTCGCGTGCTGAAGAAAAAGCTTCAGCGTGAAGGCATCTTTCGCGAAATGCGAATGCGGGAAGCCTATGAAAAACCGTCCGTGAAAAAAGCACGCCAGAAGTCCGAGGCCATCAGCCGTCAGCGCAAGCTTGCACGGAAGCAGCTGCAGCGCGAAGGTCTTCTGCCGGCTCCCAAGAAGAAGCCGGGCGCGTAATCGACGCGCCCAAGCTTGGGATCATCATCCCTTTGGGCGTAGCGAATCTGGTTTGCGGAGCTCTGACGAGCTCTGCCCACCCTACGATATTGGCGTTCCATGGCCGTCTTCTTCAGAGCTTTCATTCCCGACGCCAAAGCCTTCGAGATGATCGAGGAGCGATTGTCGAGTGAGACCGATTTTGACGGGTATTTCAACGTATACGGCATAAAGGACGAGGTCACCATCTCCTGGACCCCTGCAATCAGTGCGGAGGAGTTTAAAGAGCAGGTGACGGATGCCTTGCGATCGACCTGGGAAAAGGCGCGTTTTTGGCTTGTCCATCAGCGTAGCGACAGCCGGAACGACCTCTGCATCAACGAAATCAGGAACGCAGCCATCAGATTGAGCCGCAACTATCAGCAAACGATGGTCGCCACGCTCTGTCTGCTCGGCCGTTCCGACAACAAAAACGATCTCGAACTGATTTTTCTGTGCTTCAGGGAAGAGACCGAATGCCGGAATTTTCGCGTTCGTTATGAAGGCAAGTTCGTGCCCGATGCGTGATGTAAACGAACCACAAACGGGCTCAATCCGATGAACCGGCATGGTCTCATGTGGATATTTTGGTCGCGTATTCGGATAACCAATCATCACCGGCACGGTCCAAGGCGGAATCAAAACGTTGATTGCGGAACATCGTTGATCAGAGGCTCAATCGCCGGTTCGGCCGAGGGAGGCCTCATCAGCCCGCCAGCCATTTCCCAAGGAAATAGGACATCTGCGGACGCCACCATTGCCAATCATGGCTGACATCCTCTCCCCAGTAATCGACCCATGCCGGGATGGCCTTCCGGTGAAGCACCGCTTCCAGCTCCCGGGTTTCCTCCAGCATTTCCTCTTCCCACGCGCCCTGCCCGCAACAGAACATCATGCGGAGACTGCGAATCTGTCGGAGGGCCTCTTCATCCTCAAGTCCGGCAAGATAGTGCAGCGGCGAGTTGAAATAAATCGAGCCATCGAGGTTGGAACCGAAAAAATGCTTGGTCGAATAGACACCGCTCAATGCGATGACGCCATCACCCAGCCAGGGAAAGCGCAAGAGAAAGTTGGTGGCATGAAACGCCCCCATCGAACATCCCGTCAACAACGGCCGGATGGCAACGCCGCCATTCGTCTCGCGACTGGCCCTTGCGATCTCGGGAAGAATTTCATCGCTGACATAGCTGAAATAGGCCTGATGGCGCTCGATACGGTGTAGGACATTGTCGTCGTTGCTGAAGAACGTTTCTCCGTCGATCCCGTCAACTGTCCAGACCTGAATTTTCCCGGCATCGATGAAGCCCTGCAATTCGGCGATCATGCCGGAATCTTCATACTGGTAAAATCGGCCGTTGGATGTCGGGAACACGAGGACGGGACGGCCCGCATGGCCGTAGACCTTGTATTCCATCGACCGGGCCAGGTGCCCGCTATAATCATTGCGGTATGAAATGCGCATATTTCAGACTTTGGTTTCCTGAATGAACGCCACGATCTCCCGCACTTCGTCGAGGCTCTCCGAGCGGAACTGATAGGCGAAATCACCCATAGCACGTCGGAATACCGTTTCCACCTCCTGATATTTGACCAGCTTCACTCCCCATTTGCCGACGATCTCGTGATGGGTGTATTTGTAGTCCAACCGGTGTTTGCGGCTGGCGTAACCCGTAAAGTATCGACCCGGAAACGGTCCGCCGACGCGATTGAGCGCCACCATGCCCGCCCACTCGTGATAGACATCCATATCGTGGGTGTAGTTGATGGCATCCGTCATCCAGGCGCCGGGCGGACGCATGTTGACTTCGAGCGCGATGATTTTTCCATCTCGCTTGCGCTGGAAAAGCTCGATGTGGAAGAAGCGCTCGCGAATATCCATCGCCTTCAGGATATTCCGTCCCGCCTCCTCGACCTCCGGGTCTATCGACGGAAGGCAGAAATAATAGAGGTGGGAATCGGTGTTCACCACGTCCATGATGCTCTGCTCGAACCGATGGCTGGTGGCGAACTCGACATTGCCATACCGGTCGATCAGCCCGTCATAGGTGAGAATGATGCCATCGACATATTCCTCCAGGATGAAGGATATGTCCGACGGCTTGTTGCTGAAGAAGCTGTCGAACTCTCGCGCCGTCGAGATCTTATAGGTCATGCTGGCGCCGGATCCGAGATCCGGCTTGACGACGATCGGGTATCCGACCTCATCGATGAAGGCCTGGGCGCTCGCCTTGTCGGAGCTTTTCAGATGCGCGACCGTGGCGACGCCGCTGCGATTGAAATAGTCCTTCATGCGGGACTTCTGTTTCAGGTTGTCGATGAAATCCAGCTTCGTCCCGTAGATATTGAAATCGGTGCGAATGCGCGCCTCAAGCTCCAGCCAATGCTCGTTCAGGCTCTCGAAACGGTCGATCTTGCCGTATTGATGGATGAAATAACCAACGGCCCGAACGACCTCGTCATCATCCTCCATATCGCCGACACGATAGTACTCTGTCAGCGACGCCCGCAGCTTTTCCGATAGATTGTCATACGGGGTGTCTCCGATGCCCAGCACCCGGACGCCATTGCGGCTCAGATGGTCGCAGAACTCTGCATTGTAGGCGGGAAAGTGGGGGGAGAAGAAAATAAAATTCAACGGTTCCACCTTATGCGTAGACTGGATGGACAATGCTTCAAGTATTTTCGACCCAAAGTCCAGAGAACCAAGATTTGTAGCTGATGCTCGCGCCGTCGCCGCTTCGGCACGACGCGCATGGCGTCATTTTTGGGAGGCGCGGAAACCTGAGTCCAGATCCGCCTTCAGATCAGCGACATCTTCAAGACCGATGTGAAGGCGCAGCAACGGGCCTTCGTCGGGAGCCTGAAGAATACGACGATCGCTGAGATCGACATGAAGTGCCAGACTTGGAAACCCGCCCCAGGAATAGCCGAGGCCGAACAGCGAAAGGCCGTCGAGGAAGGCTTGTGCTTTCGTCTTGAAATCCTGATTGGGCTCGACCGTCAACACGAAGGAAAACACACCGCTCGCACCCTTGAAGTCCCGTTTCCAGATTTCATGACCCGGAAAGCTCGGCAGAGCAGGATATAGAACGCGCGCCACGTCATCCCTTTTCTCCAGCCACTCGGCGATCTCCAGCGCGCTTGTCCGATGGCGTTCAAGCCGGACACCCATGGTCCGCAGCCCGCGCAAAACCTGGTAGGAATCATCAGCCGCGCCGCATATGCCAAGCGCGCCATTCGCTTGCCGCAGGCGTTTCCAATGCTCGGCATTGGCTGAAATGGTACCCAGCAGGATATCCGCATGACCGGCCGGATATTTGGTCGATGCCTGGATGGAGATATCCACGCCGAAATCGAGGGGCCTGAAGTAGAGCGGCGTCGCCCAGGTGTTGTCCATCGTCACGACGGCGCCATGTCGGCGCGCGACAGCGGCTATTGCAGGAACGTCCTGAATTTCGAAGGTATTCGACCCCGGCGCTTCCAGGTGCACCAGCTTGGTGTTGGGTTTGATAAGCGCTTCGATCGCCACGCCGACAGACGGATCGTAATACTCGACCGTGATACCGAAGCGCGACAGCATCGTATCGCAGAAATGCCGGACATTGCCGTAGACGGAATCGACAACCAGCGCATGATCGCCGGGAGACAGATAAGTGAGGAACGCCAAGGTCACCGCCGCAAGCCCCGAAGGCACGATGATGGTTCCGGCCGCCCCTTCCAGTTCATTGACGGCCTGGCACAGGGCATCCGTCGTCGGCGTGCCGCGCGTCGCATAGGTGTATTTCTGGCCATGGGTTTCCATGGTCTTCGCATCCGGGAACAGCACCGTCGATGCCCGAACCGTCGGCGGATTGATGAAGCCGTGATAATCGAACGGGTCATATCCGGCCCTGACCAGCTGCGTGTTGGGTCCGATCGTCTTTGGTGTCTGGTCGTTGTCGTTCATGATGTCCTGCATTTCCTTTGCGGATGCGACGCCGTGACTGTATGCGCCTGGCCGGCTCTACGGCCTGTCACCGCGAAAATGGCGTTCGAGGAAGGGCAGATTGTCCTGTCCCCAGTAAATCTCGCCATCATAGAAAAAGCTCGGAAAGCCGAAGACGCCGCTTTTGACGGCGTGTTCCCTGTCTGCGACCCATTTGCCCCTGACATCCTCGTCCGCCTGGCGGAGCAAAAGCTCCGCACCGTCAAGTCCGGCCGCATCGGCGATCGCGGCACGGACATGCGCCTGTCCGATATCCTTCGCCTCGCTCCAGAAAGCGTGCTGCAACGCCCGGGTCAGGCCAATCCAGTCCTTGCCGTCGAGATAGGCGGCGATGACGATGAGCGACGCGGGCGCGGGATCGCTGAGATCGGGGCGGTTCTCAAGAATCAATTTCTTGCCGCGAACCGCTGCCCAGCGCTTCAGGTCCCGTGTCCAGTACCCCCGGCGGATTTCCGGGCGGTTCCGCGAAAAGATGCCACCATTCTCCTCCACCACCGTGGTCAGATAGGGTTTGATTTCGACATTACGGTTCGCAGCAATATCAACGAAGGCATCGAAGCCGATATAGGACCACGGCGAGCCGATGGAGAAGAAGTAGTCAACGATTTTGGTCACTGCCTGTCATTCCTGTAAGTCTGCGTTCACGCCGTTTTCCTGCCGCGGCTTTGGTCATTGAACCAGCCGAGTTGCGGGGCGATGCGTATGGAGAAATCGTGGAGGATCTGGCGGTACTCCTCATCCTCGAATTCATAAGGGAGTTCCAGTCGCAATTCGCCGACTTCAGCGACGATGGGATCGGCAAACAGGCGTTCGAGAATCTGTTCCGATGTGCCCACGAGGTCGGGCGGATAGAGCGTGCGGCGTTCCCCCTGCGGCGACAGGGTGCGTTCATGGCGCCCGGCCGCATAGTCGAGATAGCGCTTGCGGGTGATGCCGTCGGCGCTTTCGAGCGGGACGATGACGCGGCCTAGCGCAACGCGTTTGTCCACACCACCGGCCTCGCGATAGGCGTTGAGCTGGCGCGACTGGGCGACATGGAAATCATCCGTGTCTTCACCGCTCGTGACATTGCCGATCAGGAGGTTGAAGCCGTTCTGCCCGGCCCAGCGCGCCGAACGCAGCGACCCGCCGCCATACCAGATGCGATCCGTCAACCCCTTCGCATGCGGCTGCAGTCGGGGCCGCTGCGGCCCGAACGGCGTCTTGATGAAGATCGTCTCATCGCCGATCGGCCTACTTTTCAGGTTATCGACGAAGCGCAAAACCATGTCATGGGAGAAATCGAAGCTTTCCCAGTCTCCGTCGAAGACCAGCGGGGCGATCAGATCGGCATGCAGCGGCAGGCCGGCGCTCAGGCCCACATTGAGACGCCCACGCGAGAGCACATCCACCGTCGAAAGATCTTCGGCCAGACGATAGGGACTTTCATAACCGATCGGAATGACCGCCGTGCCGAGCTGGATAGTGCGGGTCCGCTGGGTCGCGGCGGCCAGGAAGGCGGTGGCGGAAGAGATGCCCGGCTCCAGATGCCGCTGGCGTGCCCAGGCGCTTTGAAAGCCCAATCCCTCGCCGTATTCCAGAAGCTGCAAGGTCTTTTCCAGACCGGACAGCGGGTCATCCGCCGGGTAATTTCCGGGTGTGAGAAAACCGATATGATGGATGGAAACGCTGCTCATGGCATTCGCACCTCAGGATCGCGGCAGGCCGGGGGGATTGGTCTGCGACTTCGGCAGAGCCTCCTCCGCGAGATGCCAGCGATCGAGAATCCTGGCGTAAACGCCGCTCTCGATCAGGCCGTTGGTGGCGATGGTCAGCGCCTCCGCCAGGCCGCTGTCCTTCTTCGTGGCGATCGCCACGTCGGAGCGATCCGGCCAGCCGGCGCTCAGCGTGCCGACACGCTTGATGTTGTGATCGCGGGCGGCGATGTAAACGAGCTGCGCATGCGGCTGGACGATGACATCGGCGCGGCCGGATGCGATCGCCAGAAGGCTGGCCGCCTCGTCGTCGTAATATTGCAGCTCCAGTGGCTTCAGCCCAGCCGCCACGTCTTCATCGCTCCAGCGCAGAAGAATGCGCTCCTGGTTGGTGCCGGCGCCGACGATGAACCTCAGGCCGGCAGCATCCTTCGGCTCCTTGATCGATGTGACCGGGCTGTCGGACTTGACGAAGAAGCCGTGCAGCCCCTGACGATAGGTCGAGAAGTCGAACTTTTCCTTGCGCTGTTCGGTGACGCCGACATTGGAGATCACGGCATCATATTTGCGCGACGTCAGGCCGAGCGGCCAGTCGATCCAGGCGACCGGAAGCAGTTCCAGCTCCAGCCCGAGGCTGTCGGCGATCGCAGACGCATAGTCCGGATCGGCACCGACAACCGTCCTGGCGTCCGTCGCATAGGTGGCGAGCGGCGGCCCGCCCGGACTGACGGCCACCGTGAACTTGCCTGGGGTCACGAACTTGAAGTCCTTGGAGATCGCGGCGATGGCCGCATCGTTCTTTTCCGTCCGGATTCGCGCCGGCTGCTCGGGGCTCAGGTCGAAGGCATCGTCATCGGCGCGCGCGGCAGTGGAAAACGTGGCAAGGGTTGAAACGAGCACGGCGGTCAGGAAAGAACGGAAAACCGGTCGGTCAGTCATGGTGATGATCTCCAGGAAAATAAGGGCGGGCAACCCGACGGACGATATCGGGTTGCCCTTGTTCAATGTCAGGAACCGCTCTTCGGCAGGCCTGCCGGGTTGGTCTGAGACTGGTCGATGCCTTCGGCCTCCAGGCTCCAGCGCTTCAGCACTTCGCCATACTTGCTGCTCTTGATCAGATCGTTGATCGACACGGTGATCGCATCGGCAAGGCCCGCGCCCTTGCGGGTGGTGACGGCGATTTCGGCGGTCAGCGGCCAACCGCCGCTGACGATGCCGACGAGCTTGGTGTCGTGCTTGATCGATGCGCCATAGGCCCGGGTCGCGTTGGGATTGAACTCGACATCGGCGCGGCCCGACTGCAGAGCAAGGTCGCTCGCCGCGCGGTCGTCATAATACTGCACCTCGATCGGCGCGAGGCCTGCGGCGACGTTCTGGCGATCCCATTCCAGAATGATCTTCTCCTGGTTTGTGCCCGCACCGGTGATGACCTTCAACCCGGCAACGTCCTTGGGTTCCTTGATCTCGGTGATCTTGTTGTCAGCCTTGACGTAGAAGCCCAGCACGTCCTTGCGGTAGGTGGAGAAATCGAACTTCTCCTTGCGCTCCTCGGTCACGGTCACGTTGCTGATGACGGCATCGTACTTGCCGGATGCAACACCCAGCGGCCAATCGGCCCAGGCGACAGAGACGATTTCCAGCTCGAGGCCGAGCGAATCCGCCAGCAGCGAGGCAAGATCGGGATCGGCGCCGACGATGGTCTTCGCGTCGTTTGCGAAGGTCGCGATCGGCGGATCCCAGGCATTGATGGCCACGGTAAACTTGCCCGGTGTCACGAACTTGAAGTCGGACGAAAGCGCCTTGATCGCCGCTTCGCTCTTCTCCGCGCGCACCCGGTTCGAGGTGTCCGGGCTGAGATCGAATGTTTCGGCCGCCTGTGCAGTTCCCAATCCAAGCGCCGCAATAGTCACCGCGCCTGCCATCAGAAGTTTAGCCGTCTGAAGAATAGTCATGTTTTCCCGTCTCCTTTTCATCTTTAAGTTGTAATTGTTGATAGTCCCATCCCGTCCGCTCAAGCGACCGGAAATCTGCTAGAGAACTTTTGCGAGGAATTCGCGCGTGCGCGGATGCTCCGGCTGGCTGAAAATGCGGCCCGGCGGTCCAACCTCCAGAATGTGCCCGCCCTCCATGAAGACGACGGTGTCGGCCACTTCCCGGGCAAATCCGATTTCATGGGTGACGATGACGAGGGTCGTGCCGGTGCGGGCCAGTTCCTTGATCACGTCGAGCACTTCGCCAACGAGTTCCGGATCAAGCGCCGACGTCGGCTCGTCGAACAAAAGCACCTTCGGCTTCAGGGCCAGCGCCCGGGCAATGGCGACGCGCTGTTGCTGGCCGCCCGAAAGCTGGCGCGGATAGGCGTCGATCTTGTCCGTGAGGCCGACGCGGGCGAGAAGCTCCCGCGCCAGCCCTACCGCTTCGCCACGGTCAGCCCCCCGGACCTGCATCGGCGCTTCGATGAGGTTTTCCAAAACCGTGAGATGCGGGAAGAGATTGAAATTCTGGAAGACCATGCCGATGTCGGCGCGGCGTTTCAAAATATCCTTCTCCTTCAGCTCGTAGAGCGTCTCGCCGCTCTGGCGATAACCGACCAGATGGCCGTCGACGGCGATGAAACCGCTGTCGACACGCTCCAGATGGTTGATCGATCGCAATAGCGTCGACTTGCCGGAACCCGACGGTCCAAGGATCGCCGTCACGCTGCCGGCCGGCAGCGTCAGATCAACGGCATCAAGCACTTTCAGGGAACCGTAGCTCTTCGAAATCGCCTGGATGCGCACGGGTGCGCCGGCCCTCAGCAACGGGGCATCGCTGAAACCTGTTTTCCGGACGATCACCGAGTTTGCTCCAGCGACCGGTTGCGGCAACGGGCGGCGAAACCGCGAGAAGAATGCCTGAAAAGGCAGCGGCACTGGATTGCGCACCGCACCGCGTGAGAAATAGCGCTCAATATAGTGCTGGGCGATCGACAGGACGGTCATGATGACGAGGTACCAGGCCGTCGCGACCATCAGCAGCGGAATAACTTCGAGATTGCGGCGATAGATGACCTGAACTGTGTAGAAAAGTTCCGGCAGGGCGAGCACGTAGACCATTGACGTGCTTTTCGCGAGGCCGATGATTTCGTTGAAACCGGTCGGGAGAATAGACCGCATGGCCTGCGGCAGGACGATGCGAAACACCTGGCGGCGGCGTGGCAGACCGAGGGCTGCCGCGGCTTCAAGCTGCCCCTGGTCGACCGACAGGATGCCGCCGCGGACGATTTCCGAGAAGAAGGCCGATTGATTGAGGGTCAGGCCGAGGAAGGCAGCGGCAAACGGGGTCAGCAATTGCACGGTCGGATAATCGACCAGCACCGTTCCGGTGAACGGCACGGCGATCCGGATCGTCTCATAGAGATAACCGAGATTGTTGAGCACCAGCAGGAGAACGATGAGTGGGATCGACCGCAGCAGCCAGACATAGCCCCAGGACAGTCCGGACAGAAGCGGCGACTTCGACACCCGCGCCAGCGCCAGAGCCGTTCCGAGGACCGAGCCGGATATCGTGGCAAGAGCCGTCAGGAGTAGCGTCCGGCCGAGGCCGGCCAGCACCGGCTCGGCAAAGAACCACTCCGCGAAGACGCTCCATCCCCAGCGTGGATTGGTGAACGTCGAATAGAGGACCGCGGCGATAATCACGGCTGCGAAAACCGTTCCGACCAGCTGGCCGGGATGACGCGCCGGCACGATCCGGTGGCGCGAATAGTCCTGGCTGTGATCGGTCGTCCTGCGGCTAGGTTCGATACCGGCAAAATCCGTGGTGAGTGCCATGACGTTCCCCTGTTTGTGGTTATTGCCGAATGGTCAGCGGCGCCCCGTCGCGCGCTGAAGCGTTTGTTCAGAAAGGGCGATCACCGCCGCATCCGCGAGCGCCAGATGGCCGATCTGCTTTTCGAACGGCAGCGTCTTGTAGATTTCCGGGTCGGCCTCGACGTCGAAGAGAGCCGTGTAGCCGTATTTCAGATAGAGCCCGACGGCCTCCGGCTGGCGAAAGCCGGTGGTCAGGTAGACGCGGGAATAGCCTTGGCGAGCGGCCTGCACTTCGAGTTCAAGCAGGACTTTCACAGCCAATCCCTGTCGACGCAGGTCGGAACGCGTCCAGATGCGTTTGAACTCGGCAGTGCTGTCGTCATAGTGCTTGAAAGCGCCGCCGCCGATTGTTTCGCCATTGCGCTGAAGCAGCAGGAAATTGCCGTGCGGTGGCGCGAAGGCCTCGACGGGATAACGGTTCATTTCTTCCGATGCGCCAGCTGCGCTGAAATAGGAGCCGTAGCGCTTGTCGTACTCATAGGTCAGTTCATCGATCAATGGCTTTGCATGGGGATCGAGGGGTGTGGTGTAGAGAAACGTATCGCTCATTTCGCTAAATCCTGTGGGTCTCTTCAGTTGAGAAAGGCTTCCACCAGCCGCACCCAGTAGCGGGCGGCGGGCGCAATGATCGCGTCGTTGAAATCGTAGTGGGCGCTGTGCAGCGGCGCGGTCTCGCCGTTCCCGACGAAGAGGTAGCTGCCGGGCTTGGCCTGCAGCATGAAGGCGAAATCCTCGCTCGCCGTGCGCGGTTTGAAGCCTTCCTCCACCCTCGCCGGGCCGAAGGTGTCGAGCGCCACTTTCCGTGCGAACTCCGTTTCGTCGCGATGGTTGATCAGTGCCGGGAAACCCAGCCGGTAATCCACGTCCGCGAAAGCACCGAAACTTTCGGCCTGTGCCCGCGCCAAGGCGGGGATACGCTGTTGCAACTGCTGACGGACGCTTTCCGTGAAGGCCCGCATGGTCAGCTTCAGCTCGACGCTTTCCGGAATGACGTTCGAGGCCGAACCGGCATGGATCGATCCCACCGTCGCCACCGCCATGTCCTGCGGATCGACATTGCGCGAGACAACGCTTTGCAGTGCGGTGATGAACGAGGCTGACGCGAGCACGGGATCGACGGCACGGTGCGGCTCGGCCCCATGTCCGCCCTTGCCGACAATGCGGATCTTCGCCTGATCGACCGAGGCCATCGCCGGGCCGGTGACAAACCCGAATTGACCGGCCGGAACGGCTGGCCAGTTGTGCAGGCCGAAGACCGCATCGACCGGGAAGCGCTCGAACAACCCTTCCGAAATCATCTTGCGCGCGCCGGCGCCGATTTCCTCGGCCGGCTGGAAGATCAGGTGAAGGGTGCCGCTAAACGTTCCGCTCTCGGCAAGATAGCGCGCCGCCGCCAGAAGGATCGACGTGTGACCGTCATGGCCGCAGGCATGCATGACGCCGGGATTGCTGCTGGCATAGGCAAGTCCGGTCGCCTCCTCGATCGGCAGCGCGTCAATGTCGGCGCGGATACCGATGCGGCGGTCGCCGGTGCCGCCTTTCAATGTCGCGACCAGTCCCGTTCCGGCGATGCCGGCGGCGACGTCATAGCCCCAGGACGTCAGATGCGAGGCGATGATCTTGCTGGTGCGGCGCTCCTGAAAGGCAAGTTCCGGATACCGGTGCAGGTCGTGGCGCAGCGCCACGAAATCATCGAGCGTGGCGGCGATGCCTTGCTCGACCGGATCGTTCAGGCGCGGTGTTTGAGCGATGATGTTCATGGCCGTTCCCGGCGCCTCAGGCGCCGACCGCCTTTCCGCGTTCGATTTCAGCGAGTGGAGCGGCGTACCGGCTCTCGCGATACGGCAACCCCAGCTGATCGCGCAGGGTCTCGCCTTCAAGTGCCGGGTTGAAATAGCCGCGCTTTTCCAGGATCGGCAGGACATAGGTTGCAAAATCGTCCAAGCCTTCGGCAATCACCGGGAAGCCGAGGATGAAGCCGTCGGCCGCCCCCTCCTCCACCCAGCGGATCAGCTCGTCGGCAATATGGTCCGCCGTGCC
This sequence comes from Hyphomicrobiales bacterium, assembly GCA_900472785.1. Lineage (GTDB taxonomy): Bacteria > Pseudomonadota > Alphaproteobacteria > Rhizobiales > Rhizobiaceae > Pararhizobium. Next base: position 38,680 of record UCJH01000021.1, read on the forward strand.
GATAAAGGCTGTGCGAGGCGTTGCGACATCCAGCGCGATCTCGCGCAAAGTGAGGTTCTGCTCGCGCGCCGTCTTCTTGATCCGGTCGGTGGTGGCGCGAAAACTGTTCTTGCCGATATCGCCGATGTCCGGAAAGGCCTCGTCCAGCGGATAGACGCCGAAATCATGGTGATCGAAGAAGCGGCCGAGATAGAGCAGCGCTTCCTCGATCGTGACGAGATTGCGGATCGCCTGGTATTTCTGCTCGGCTTGCTCGGTCGTCTTGCCGACGATCGGCCCGACGCCGGGGTAGAGACCGACATCGGCGGCGCAGCGCCCTTGCGCGATCGCGCTCTGCTTCACCTGCTTGTAGAAAACCTTGGCATCTTCGATCGGGCCGCCATTGGTGAAAACGGCATCGGCATGTTTGCCGGCCAATTTGATGCCGGAATCAGAGGCGCCGGCCTGGAAGACGACGGGCTGCCCCTGTTTCGAACGGCCAATATTCAGCGGGCCTTCGACCCGGAAGAACCGGCCTTTGTGATCGAGCTTGCGCAGCTTCGACGTGTCGGCATAGACGTGGGTTTCGCGATTTCGGACAAAGGCGTCGTCATCCCAGGAATCCCACAGGCCCTTGATGACATCGAGATACTCGTCGGCGATCTCGTAGCGCAGTTCGTGTTCCGGGTGCTCGCGGCTGTAGTTGCGGCCGGATCCTTCAAGCGGAGTGGTGACGGCATTCCAGCCCGCCCGGCCGCCGCTGATCAGATCGATGGTTGCAAACTGGCGCGCGACCGTAAACGGATCGCTGTAGGAGGTGGAGACCGTGCCGACGAGGCCGATCTTTGCGGTCGATGCCGCAAGGGCCGACAGGATCGAGATCGGCTCGAAGCGGTTGAGAAAATGCGGAATCGACTGGGCGTTGATGTAGAGGCCATCCGCCACGAAGGCAAAAGCGATGCCCGCCGCTTCGGCCCGGCGCGCCGTATCGACGAAGAATTCGAAATTGACGCTTGCATCGGCAGGTCCGCTTGGATGCTTCCAGGCATTCATGTGACCACCGGGGCCTTGCAGCATGATGCCGAACGGAATGTGTTTCTGAACCATCGGTAAAATCCTTTTGCAAGAGATCAGGCGGCGAGCGAGAGCCGCTCCTTGGCGAGACGCTCGACGGAAGCGAGGCGCTCGGCCGCTCCAAGGGCAGGCGTTTCGATGATGAATTCCCCGATGCCGTAGCTGCTATGCAGGTCGTCGAGCTGCCGACGGACCTCCACGGCGGTTCCATGCAGCACGCTCGGCGCCTTGGCTTCGAGACGGTCGATCTCGGCACCGGCCTGGCGTGCATATTCGGCCGCCTGCTCCTCGGTGCCGACATTGACGCTACGGCCGTCCTTCAAGAAAACCTTGACGATACGCAGATCGCCGACGGCCTTCTTTGCAACGCTCGCCTCCTCGGCTGCATAGGCCGTCAGCGCCAGGATGGGCGTCTTGCCGCCGCTCGCCCGCTCATAGGCCTCGAAGGTGCAGCGCAGGTTTTCCGGATCGCCGTTCAGCTGGCCGGCAAAGACCAACCGCCAGCCCCTGGAGGCGGCGAGTTCGGCACTTTCGACGCTTGCGCCGAGCAGGAAGCGCTCCGGCGCCGTCGGCGGGAAGGGTGTTGCAAGCGCACCGTCACCACTGGCATCAGCGGCGAGATAACCGTTGATCTCGGAGAGCTGGGTTGCAAAATCCGGTTTCCGCACCGGATCGAAGCCCGCCTGGAGAGCCCGCGTCGACAGCGGAAAGCCGCCCGGCGCCTTGCCGACGCCGAGATCGACACGATCCGGTGCGAGGGAGGCCAGGAGATTGAACGCTTCGGCCACCTTGTAGGCGCTGTAATGCTGCAGCATGACACCGCCCGATCCGATGCGGATCCGCGCCGTCTTGGCCAGCAGATGGGCAATCAGAACCTCCGGCGCCGAACTTGCAAGGCCGGGCATGCTGTGATGCTCGGCAACCCAGAACCGATGATACCCCAGTTCCTCCGCCCTTTGCGCCAGCCTGACCGTGGTGCGCAGGGCATCTGCCGCCGTCGCACCGTCGTCAAGGGGACTTTTATCCAGAAGACTGAGGAGGTAGGGCATATGCCACCGATCCCTTCGCTAAGTTGCAACACTTAGTCTATAAAATCAGTAGACATTATGATTTATAAGAAACGGCATTCTCTTTGAGGCAAAAACCGGGAAAAATTCACCTCGCCGTCAAGGTGCTGCGCCCAGGGCTTCAATCGCTATTGAGATCGAACACGCCCGGGCTAAACAAGGTGCGCAGAATGGGCACTGCCGAGGAAAACGTGCCACGCCGGAAATGCGTCAGGCGATCGCCCGACCGTCAGCGATGGCACTAACAAATTGCAAATCCCGGTCCTGCGATGCTAAACAGGAGGCCTCGCCAAACGAGGTTTTAAAATGGATAATAAAATCAATAATTTCGGTTTTCTCCGACTGTTTTTTGCCACTCTGGTCATATTCGGACATTCTCCCGAAATTATTGATGGGAACCGATCTCGAGAGCTTCTCACGCAAGTCTTCGGAACACTGTCGTTGGGCGAACTCTCGGTCGATGCATTTTTCATCATCAGTGGATTTCTGATTTCCAAGAGCTTTCGCACCTCTCCATCCGTGTGGAGCTATATCATCAAAAGATCGGCCCGGATTTTACCGGGTTTCATCGTCTGCTTTGCCCTGTGCCTTTTCGTTTTGGCGCCGCTGGTAGAAGGCCAATTTGGGCCGGGCGTGATCTCCACCAACGTGAAATCCTTCATTCGGATGACAACGCCCCTCGTTCCCGGGACTTTCCCGGGCTTGCCATATCCGTCCCTCAACGGATCGCTTTGGACGATCGGATACGAATTTAGATGCTATATGCTGGTTATCCTCATCGGACTGCTCGGCCTTTTGTCTGACCGGGGGCGGTGGCTGGTACTGGCCATCGCTGCAATCTGCCTTGCGATAAATGCGTTCTCGCTCGTTCAGGCGGCATTTCCGAATTTTGGCCAAGCGCAAAATATGGCCATTACGGTCAGGTTCACGGGGCTGTTTCTGGCGGGCGCCTGCTTCTATTTGTTTGGCTCGCAAATCGCATACAAGTCGTCTATCGCCGTCATCATGGCGATCCTGTTGATCGCCGGCCTGTTTGTCCCGACACTTGCAGAGGCCGCGATCGCAACAGCCGGCGCCTATCTCATCTTCTACTTCGCCTTTGCGGTTCGCCCATTGCGGATCAGCCAATGGGCCGCCAAAAACGATATTTCCTATGGGCTTTATCTATACGCCTGGCCGATCCAGATTTCGATCGTGTATGTCTTCGGAGTGAAAAACCACTGGCTGGTTTCGGTCGTAAGTCTCCTGATCGTTTCTGTCATCGCCGCGGCGAGCTGGCTGCTGATTGAGAGACCATTCCAGAGATTATCCCACGGGAAAACCCGGCGCGCCGCTCCGCCGGTCGACTACTCGCAAATGCAGACGACCATCTCAAGCGAACGAAACAAGCCCTAGCAAAAGCGCCGGTATATCGGGTTGCATATCCGGGTCGGCGCGTTGGGAAAGAGCGCCATTATCCCCGGCGCGGGGGCAGGTAAGGCGCTTCGGTCAGCGCTGCTTTCATGCCGAACAGAAAGCCGGCAAGGCTCCAGGTCGCGCCCCAGACGTGAACGGTGAAGGACAAAACAAAGAACTGAAAAATAAAGATGTTAAGGCCAATGTTGGGTCTGTCCCAAGCCTTGTCCGGATATCTGCGCAGCTTGCGGGGCGTAACCACAAAGAAGCAACCGACGATGCAGCCGATGAAAATCGCAAGCCCGACATAGCCGTATTTCAAGGCAAGGTTCAACCAGAGTGAGTCGATACTGCTCAGCAGGTCGGTCGGCCGAAACCAGTCCTTATCGCCAATTCCCACCCAGGGAGATGTGACGAGGTTCTTCCCCACCCATTCCCAAATCGTCAAGCGCGCATAACCGGTCGCCGGATCGAGCGTTCCGACCTTGATGAACGTTCCGACGGGATCGTCGACAAGCAGAAAATAGGTCAGCGCCAGAATGCCGATCATCAGCATAAGAAACGTCCAGCGGATGCGGACGTTGCGGAACAGTGCGTCAAAGGCCGCAATCGCCAGAAACGCAAACAGAGTGAGAATGGGAGCCGAAGACAGGGCGATAACGACCCCCAGACCCGCCAGCAGAAATGACGCCGCCTTCGTTTTCGCATCGTTGGAGATGTACAGCATGACGGTCATCATCCAAGCCATGAAGCCGCCATACAGGATCGCATGGTCAAGGGGGCCGCGAACACGAGGCAGGCCAAAGCGGTATTGCGTCGTGTAAGACAGCTGAATTGCTTCCTCGCCGTAGAACTTCACGCCCCGATTGGTCCCGAAAATGTCCGCAGCGATGCTGCTGATGACGTTCTTGCCTGCGGCTATGTCACACAAACCCATGATCAGCAAAACGATCAGCAGCACCAGGAAGACGCGCGAGACAAAGTAGAGCATCTGTTTGTCGCCGCAGAAACAGCGAGCGAGAAAATACGGGATCGCGATTTCGAGCCCCACAATGGCGGATACTTTCGAGATGGCCTGAACACCGGTGTTGATTGCCATTGCGGCCATGCACCATGCAGCCAGGGCCAGAAAGAAAAAGTCGGCGACCACGGGAACGTATCGTTGATCGCTTATTTTCCTTGCTATGAGCGGAACCAACGCGACCAGGCAGCAAACAAGCGCAAACTTGCGCGCCGTCCAGGTGATGCCAATGTTGATGGACGCTTCAGGGGGCACGAGAAAGGAAAACAGCAACAGGCAGGTTGCGACAATTTCCAGTTTCGGCTGCTGCACTTCCGCCATGGAGGGAAAGGCGTGCTTCTGAATTTCCGCCATTTGACCTTGCCTTGATAGTGCCTGAACCAGATCCAGAAAAGCGGTTGACCGCCGTCTTTCCGGTCTTTCCATAAACCAGTGGCGGCACCGAGGCAAACAATATCAAAATTGAGGTATGTTGCAGCAAGAGCGTCGAAGGCTTACCGGTCCGTGGCGGCTTTATCACCTTCCAAGATTCCCGGCGATGCGAAGGCTGTGATTTGAGCTATTCAAATGCCGGTCGACCGGTGTAAGGCCGACCTGTCTCAGAAAAAGATGTCCCTAATTCATATACAGGGAAATTGAGAGCTGGAATCAATGGATAGTTTTCAGAACCAGCCCGTTATCGCTGGAAACCTAATTGTGATCTTCACGATATTGTCCAGTCTGTTTGGATATATCATTCACATACAATCTAGGGCGAACAGAGTTGGTTCATTGTTCTCCCTCGCCACTAAAGCCTATTGTTCGCACTACAGTGCGCAAAGTGACGGGGCCTATTACTAGGCCCCGTTGCCTTCAATGGCGTTGCTGTCCGGCAAGTTTAGATTGACGAAGAACGGCGCGCATAACGTGCGCGTTCCTCTTCGATCTCCGCCTGCGAGTACGGATCGGCCTTGTCGTCGAAGCTGGTCCAACCCTGGCCTTCGTAAGCCGTGCGGCGCGTGGGCAGATCGACCCAGTTGGAGCGCTGCAGGATTGCTTCAGCTTCGCTCGAGCGGGATTCGTCGACCTTAGCGGTCACCAGGGTGCCCCCACGGCGCACACCTTCCGCATAAACATGGGCGTCGCGCTCGTCGACGCCTGAATCCGTCAGCGCACCGACGATGCCGCCCGCCGCTCCACCGACCACGGCACCAGCAACAGCGCCGGCAGCGGTGGCTGCAAGCCAGCCTGCGGCAACGACCGGGCCAACGCCCGGGATTGCCATAATGCCGAGACCTGTCAGCAAACCGCCAACGCCACCGACCGCTGCGCCGATCCCGGCGCCTGTGCCCGCATCCTCGGCAACATCATTGTCGTTGTCCTTGTCCTTGTGACGGCCATCCGAATTGTTGGAGACGATGCTGATATCACTGTCGGAAATTCCTGCTGCCTTGAGCTGGTCGACCGCCGATGTCGCATCAGAGTAAGTATCGAAAAGTCCTGTAACAGTCTTCGTCATGGTGTTTTTCCTTGTTGTTGTTGTTCTGGGGCGATTACTTGGCGACGATGTTGCCCTGATAGTCGAGCGAGACCGCAACGGCTTTGCCGTCCTTGGTCGCCTTCGCCTGCCAGATACCCTTGTCGTCAAGCTTCAACTCGGCGACATCAGCATAACCGGCTTCGACGATCCGATCCTTGGCCTGGGTTTCGGTAAAGCTGTTGGCGCCTTCCACAGGCGCAGTGGCATTCTGGTCGGTCGGCGTTGCAACTGCCGGGGTATCGCCGTCAGGATTGGCCGCTGGTGTCGTTGTCTGCGCAAATACGGATGACGCGAAAAAGGCGATGGCCGCCGCTGCGATGAGAAGATTCTTCATTGGGTCCTCCTATTGGGATCGGTGAGTGATCCAGGCTCCCAGAACCCGTCAGTCCCCGGAAGGTTCCAAAATCAAATTTGAGCGAGCGCGAAAAACGTTGCAAAAACCATTCATTAGCAAAGACGCTTCGACTTTGTTTTAAGCTCCCGGTTTCAGCCGATCGCAATTCGACACTTTTAGCCGCCTCATCCGAGCGAACTGCCCGTAGAAACATTTCGCGGCAAAATCTTCGGAATTTATTTGTGCAGCGCAGCAACCAACGGTCCCATACAACGTTTGAAACACAGGCGGCGCCCGCCTTGGCCGAGGAGGCATAAGATGCGATCCATTTCCGATACTATTGCAAGGTTGGCTAAGCTCCGATCAGCCAACACACAGCATCTTCCCGTCGATGAGCGATTGATGGATCTTGGCGCGTTCGGCTCCAATCCGGGAGCGCTGGAAGGCAGGCTTCATGTCCCAAAAGATCTCCCTCCTCGCTCGGCGCTGGTGATCGTGCTTCACGGATGCACACAGTCCGCTGCGGCCTACGATCACGGATCCGGATGGTCCCGTCTTGCCGACGAGTATCGGTTTGCCGTCCTGTTTCCCCAGCAGACGCGGGCCAACAATGCGAATGGCTGCTTCAACTGGTTCGTACCCGGCGACATCCGGCGAAAGCAGGGTGAGGCATTGTCAATCCAGCAGATGATAAAAACCGCGGCGGACAAGTACGACATCGATCACAGCCGCATTTTTATAACCGGCTTGTCGGCCGGCGGCGCGATGGCCAACGTCATGCTTGCCACATATCCGGAACTCTTTGCCGGAGGCGCGATCATCGCAGGTCTTGCTCATGGAACGGCCAGCACGGTGCCAGAGGCGTTTGATAGAATGCGGGGGCATGGCATACCCGACACAGTGGGACTTCAGTCCTTGTTGCGGAAGGCTTCCGACCACAACGGGCCATGGCCGACGGTCTCGGTCTGGCATGGAACGAAGGACGCGACCGTGGCCCCGGTCAACGCCCTCTCGATCGTTGACCAGTGGCGTGGCGTGCATGGCGTTTCGAAGAAACCCGACACGATCGAAGCGGTCGATGGACACACCCGGCACGCCTGGCGAACCGCCGATGGCAGGGACGCCATCGAGCATTACATCATTGGCGGCATGGGACATGGGACGCCGCTCGACATCAATTCCGACTATGGCCGCGCCGCGCCTTACATGCTTGAAGCTGGAATTTCCTCGACACTCCATATTGCCCGCGCCTGGGGCCTGATCGCTTCATTCGAGAAACGGACGCATGTCGATTTCGACTCGTCGCCTGAACCAACACAACGGGTTCCACCGTCCTCGCCCAATCCTGAAAGGTCTCCAACCGGAATACAAAAAGTGATCGAAGATGCGTTGCGATCCGCCGGCCTGATGAAATGAAGGCGTTGATTCTCAAAGACGTTGGCAAGCGTCAGCATCTCGGCAACCTGGTGAGAGTTGGCCATCCGACAGAACGGCGATAGGTGCCCATACCCGGTCACCATGTGCGCGCGGTCCCTTCTTCACAGGTGCCGACAACAATAGTTGAACGGTTCAGGAACCAAACCGCTCCTCACTGATTGTGGAAGAGTTGCCTTCCCAATCTGGAGACCTTTCATGGCCAAGAAGTCCAAAACGACCTCGTCTGCCAACACAGCGACTATTCACGACCAGAAACTTCATCGGGGCGAAGGCGGCGAGCTTCATCAGTTTGCCGAGGATGGCGCGCCGGTCCTGACCACCGCGCAAGGGGGACCAGTCGCCGACGACCAGAATTCCCTGCGTGTCGGACCTCGCGGACCGCTTGTCGTCGACGACTTCCATTTCCGTGAGAAGATGTTCCACTTCGACCACGAGCGCATTCCCGAGCGCGTCGTTCACGCCCGCGGCTATGCGGCGCATGGCTTCTTCGAAACATATGATTCTCTGGCCGCTTATACCCGGGCCGACCTTTTCCAGCGCGCCGGCGAACGTACCCCGGTCTTCGTACGCTTCTCGACCGTTGCGGGCAGCAAGGGATCGGCCGATCTTGCCCGCGATGTCCGCGGTTTTGCCGTGAAGATGTATACCAAGGAAGGCAACTGGGACCTTGTCGGCAACAATATTCCCGTCTTCTTCATTCAGGACGCCATAAAATTCCCCGACCTCATCCACGCCGCCAAACCCGAACCGGACCGCGCATTCCCGCAGGCGCAGACCGCGCACGATACATTCTGGGATTTCATCAGCCTGACGCCGGAAAGCATGAACATGGTCATGTGGATCATGTCGGACCGCACCATTCCGCGCTCCTTCCGATTCATGGAAGGGTTTGGTGTGCATACGTTCCGCTTCATCAACGCGAAGGATGAATCGACCTTCGTGAAGTTTCACTGGAAGCCGAAACTGGGCTTGCAGTCGGTCGCCTGGAACGAGGCCGTCAAGATCAACGGCGCCGACCCGGACTTCCACCGGCGCGATCTGTGGCAATCGATCCAGTCCGGCAACTTTCCGGAGTGGGAATTGCAGGTCCAGCTTTTCGATCAGGAATTCGCTGATAGCTTCGACTTTGACGTGCTCGATCCGACCAAGATCATTCCGGAGGAAATCCTGCCGCCGCAGCCGATCGGCCGTCTGGTGCTCGACCGGATGCCCGACAATTTCTTTGCCGAGACCGAACAGGTCGCCTTCATGACCCAGAACGTCCCACCGGGCATCGATTTCAGCAATGACCCGCTGCTGCAGGGCCGAAACTTTTCCTATCTCGACACGCAGCTCAAGCGCCTCGGCGGCCCAAACTTCACCCATCTGCCGATCAACGCTCCGAAGTGTCCGTTTGCGAATTTCCAACAGGACGGTCACATGGCCATGCGCAATCCTGTCGGTCGCGCGAACTACCAGCCGAACTCTTTCGGTGGAGGCCCAAGGGAATCCCCCGTGCGGGGATATCGCCATTTTCCGGCGGAGGAGCGCGGTCCGAAGGCGCGGCTGCGGCCCGAAAGCTTTGCCGACCACTACAGCCAGGCGCGCCAGTTCTTCATCAGCCAGTCGCCGCCGGAACAGCGTCACATCGCTGCCGCGCTGATCTTCGAACTGTCGAAGGTCGAGACGCCGGTCATCCGCGAGCGGATGGTTTCCCATCTTCTGAACATCGACGAGTCCCTCGCCGGCAAGGTCGCGAACGCTCTCGGGTTCAAGTCGATGCCGAAACCCGCCGATGCCGCCGTGCCGACACGACAGGACCTGGAGGCATCGCCGGCGCTCAGCATTGTCGAACGCGGTCCGAAGCGTTTCGAAGGCCGCAAGCTTGGCATTCTGGTCACCGACGGTGCGAACACGGAGGTTTTCAAAGCCCTGCTCGACAACTTGACCAAGCAGAAGGCCGTCTTTGAAGTCATCGCACCCAAGGTCAGCGGCGTAACGATGTCGGATGGAAGCTTTGTCGAAGCGCATCAGATAATCGATGGCGGCCCATCGGTGCTCTATGACGCGGTCGCACTCGTCGTCTCCGCGGAGGGCGCGGCCGACCTTCTCAAGGAAGCGTCGGCGCGCGACTTCGTTGCCGACGCGTTTGCGCACTGCAAGTACATCGGCTACGTCGCCGATGCCGTGCCGCTGCTCGAAAAGGCGGGTGTTGCCGGCGATCTCGACGAAGGCACGATCGCACTGAAGGACAAGAAGACTGTCGCTGCTTTCTTCGAAGAGATCGGAAAACTCCGCGTCTGGAGCCGGGAACCGTCGGTGAAGCTGAACTGACCATATCGGTCATATTCAGCGAAAAGAGAAGCCGGATGCATTGCGCATCCGGCTTTCGTTTTGAGCAGGACAGCGGTGGAAACCGTGCAACCCTTTGCCGTACTTGCCCGTCCCCACGCCTATCCCGCACGCGTCTCGAATCCGGTTGAAAATACCCGGCCGGCTCCAGCGGATGAAGCATTTATGGCTTGTCTTGCGCGGGCCATATTCCTTCGGCGCGTCTTTCCATGGAAGCCCATGTTTTAACACAAATTATGCCACTCACGACCTGCAATCATCACGAAACATACTCAGCAGGGCCTGAGCCGCGCACCGCGGATTGGACGATAGATTGACGGTCGCTATCAAATGACAAAGAAATCCGCGGCGGTCAGGGCCAGCCCGGTGC
>UCJH01000113.1 GCA_900472785.1 Hyphomicrobiales bacterium
ATCGAGGCGCGCACGAACTTGACCATCTTTTCCTTGAAGGCCGGGTCCTTGAGCTTGTCTTCGAGAACGTAGAGCCCGTCCTCCAGCGTTGCGACGCCCTGGTCCTCATACTTGAAGGTCACGAGGTCTTCCGCCTTGATGCCGGCATCGATGACCTGCCAGTATTCGTTGTAGGTCATGGTCGAGATGCAGGCTGCCTGCTTCTGGATCAGCGGGTCGACGTTGAAGCCCTGCTTGAGCACGGTAACGCCATCCGGGCCGCCGTCCGTCTTGAGACCCAGCTGGCTCATCCAGGACAGGAACGGATATTCGTTGCCGAAGAACCAGACGCCAAGCGTCTTGCCCTTGAAATCGGCAGGCGAGGCGACGCCGGATTCCTTCAGGCAGGTCAGCATCATGCCGGACGACTTGAACGGCTGTGCGATGTTGACGAGGGCCACGCCCTTTTCGCGGGTCGCGAGCGCCGACGGCATCCAGTCGACGACCACGTCTGCGCCACCGCCGGCGATGACCTGCGGCGGAGCGATGTCAGGCCCGCCCGGCTTGATTTCGACGTCGAGGCCTTCCGCCTCGTAGAAGCCCTTGTCCTTGGCGACGTAGTAGCCGGCAAACTGGGCCTGGGTGACCCATTTCAGCTGCAGCGTCACCTTGTCGGCGGCTTCAGCCTGAAACGCGGACAGCGAAAATGCGCTGGCCAGAAGCAGATAGGCAAGTTTCGTTTTCATCTCAGTTCCCTCTTTTGTTGTGCCTNNCTGCCCATTATGGGAAGGCGGCGTTTTTTGTGAAGCCCATCCACTGCGGACAGGCATTTTCAGACCGCTCGGGCGTTGCGCACGGACGGGTGCCAGAACGTGACGGCCCGCTCGACGAGCGCGACCACCCCGTAGAAGACAGAGCCAGCCACCGCCGCGACGGCGATTTCGGCCCAAACCATGTCGACGTTCATGCGCCCCACTTCGGTGGAGATGCGGAAGCCCATGCCGACGATGGGAGTCCCGAAGAATTCAGCGACAATCGCGCCGATCAGCGCCAGAGTCGAATTGATTTTCAGCGCATTGAAGATGAACGGCCAGGCTGCCGGCAGGCGCAGCTTGACGAGCGTCTGGAACCAGGCCGCCGCATACGTATGCATCAGGTCGCGTTCCATGTGGCTGGCAGCGGCCAAGCCCGAGACCGTGTTCACCAGCATCGGAAAGAAGGTCATGATGACGACGACGGCGACCTTGGATTGCCAGTCGAAGCCGAACCACATGACCATGATCGGCGCGACGCCGATGACCGGCAGGGCCGAGACGAAATTGCCGAGTGGCAAAAGGCCCTTCTGCAGGAAAGGCGAGCGGTCGATGGCGAGCGCCGCGATGAAGCCGAGGCCGCAGCCGAGCGTGTAGCCGATGATAACCGCTTTCAGGAATGTTTGCTGGAAGTCCGCCCAGAGCGTCGGCACGGAGTTGATCAGGCGTGCCCAAATCATCGATGGCGGCGGCAGGAGCACCGAGGGGATGGCGAAACCGCGCACGATACCTTCCCACAGCACCAGAATGGAGACGCCGAACAGCAGCGGCACGATCAGCCGGGCGGCCCGGTTGAGGGCCTCGCTTCTGAACGTCCGGCGCACCAGCCATTCGTTTAATGCCCAGGCCGCAAGCCAGAAG
>UCJH01000043.1 GCA_900472785.1 Hyphomicrobiales bacterium
GTGAGCGGTTTATAGTCCCCACGAACAAACGAAGTCAACAGCTTTTTTGAAAGAAATGACAGTTTTTTGACAAAGGCCTGCGCCACAAGGCGTTGCACAGGAAATACCATAGCGGACGAATGCCAGGCACGGTCGAAATCACATTTTCGCCCTCACTTTTTCACAATCCGCCTCTCTAAACAGATGCTTAACGACATGCATCGGAATCAGCACCTTGGAATCGACAGCATTCTCGCGCCGCCTTGAAAGAGCCGTGTGCATCTTTCATGGGCCGCCGCCCTATTTGACTCCCGCGCATGAAAGATGCACATCTTCGCACAACGTATCTGGCATAAGAACAAGATATCAGATCGCAATCAGGGACCCGGCTCAACTGGCATGATCACTGACAAGAACATGATCCGGTCGCTCGGAAACGAGCCGCCGATCCTTGCGGATGGCCGCAAGGCTCCTGATCGGCGCGAAATTTCGTTGCGCTGGCTTTCGGGCACGTTCCTGACCGGCATCACCTCCAGCCTTCTCATGGGTGTGGCACTGTTTGCCGCCCTCGACGGGCGCCAGCAACTCGCCATTCCGGCCGAAGCCTATGCCGCCGCCGATCCGGCACGCAACGGCCAGCCGGTGACCGCAGCCAAGCGCGGCGACCGTATCCTTGCGCCCAACGTCGTCGCCAAGCCCTCCGACCGCACGATCATGGAAGTTTCGACCATGACACATGACGGCGAAAAGGAAGTTGTGCGGCGCCAGCCTTTCTCGCATGTGAAGATGGTGCTTGCCGCCAATCACCAGACCAGCGAAACCTATCCGAATTTCGATCCGCTGGCGATCTTTTCGACCGACGACACCGACGCGACGCCGCAGGTGAGCCGCACCGGCACGATTTACGGTTCGGATGTCGAGTCCGAGGTCGGCCTGAAGACGGTGGACTTTCCGCTGAAGGGCTCGCCACTGAAATTCGACGCGGCCATGTCGCTTGACGAAGTCGAGGAGAATGTCCGCACCAACGGCTCCGTGCTGACCGACGGCAATACCCAGCTGGCCTCGCTGTTTTACGTCGATCCCCGGCGCTTTGCCTCCGATGCCGGCGACCTCGACCTGATCCAGGGCCTGTCGGCGCGGATCGTCGAGGAGAACATGACCGTCTCCGCCTATGAGAACATCACCGACCAGAGCACGGAATATGCCGACGACGTCATTCCCGTGCGGCGCCCGACGCCGATCGCCACCGTGCTGATCAATGCCGGCTATGCCAAGTCGCAGGCGCAGGATGTCAGCGGCTATCTGGAAAAGGCGCTGAATGCCGAGGACCTGCAGGAAGGCGACGTGCTGCGCATCGGCGTAATCCAAAAGGGCGAGGAAGCCAAAGTCGTGCGCGCCAGCGTCTATTCCAAAGGCGCGCATGTGCTGACCATGGCGGTGGATGACAAGGCGCATTTTGTCCGCGGCAGCGAACCGCCGGTTCTGGCGGCGATCGCCACCGCCTTCGACGACAACGGCACGCCGGTCGTCTCGTCCGGCCGCGACCTGCCGCGCGTCTATGACGGCGTTTATCGCGCCGCCCTCTCCTATGGCATGACGCCGGACATGGTGGCGCAGATCATCAAGCTGCTCGCCAGCAGCGTCGATTTCCAGGCGCAGCTGAAGCCGACGGACAGTCTCGAGGCCTTCTTCTCGGTGACCGATGAAAGCGGCAAGGCGACGGAGGATTCCGAGCTGCTCTACGTCAACGCCAAGTTCGGCGACGCGCAGACACGCTTTTACCGTTTCCAGGATCCGGACGACAACGGCGTCGACTACTACGACGAAAACGGCAAGAGCATCCGTCAGTTCCTGCTGCGCAATCCCGTGCCGAACGGGCGTTTCACCTCCGGCTTCGGCATGCGCCGCCATCCGATCCTCGGCTTCTCGCGCATGCACACCGGCGTCGACTGGGCAGCGCCGCGCGGCACGCCGATCATCGCCGCCGGCAACGGCGTGGTCGAGAAGGCCGGCTGGGATTCCGGTGGCTATGGCCGGCAGACGCTGATCCGTCATGCCAATGGTTATGTCTCATCCTACAATCACCAGAACGCCATCGCCAAGGGCGTCGTACCCGGCGCCAAGGTAGTGCAGGGTCAGGTGATCGGCTGGGTCGGCACCACCGGCCAGTCGACCGGGCCGCACCTGCATTACGAGCTGATCGTCAACGGCACCAAGGTGGATGCCCTGAAGATTCGCCTGCCGGGCGGCAAGTCGCTCGACGGCAATGTGCTGGCGCAGTTCGAGAAGGAACGCGTGCGCATCGATGAACTGCTGGCCAAGGACAACGGCACGCCGAGCGAAGTCGCGGCGGCAACTCAGTAAACTATCTATCTCCGCACGCGGAATGCAGAAAGGCCGCCCCAAAAGGCGGCCTTCGACGTTTCTTGTCGTTACAACGGATCAGGCCGCAGCCTTCTCTGCCCCGCCCCGCAGCTTGAAGTTCAAGCGGTCGGAGCCGGAGAACGCCTTGATCACCGAGCCGTCCGGGAAATTGCCCTGCAGGATCTGCTCGGCGAGCGGGTCCTGGACATATTTCTGCACCGCCCGTTTCAAGGGACGCGCGCCATAGGCCGGGTCGTAGCCCTTGTCGGCAAGGAAGGCGCGCGCCTCGTCGTCGAGTTCGAGCGTGATCTTGCGGTCGGCGAGCAACTGCCGCAGGCGTTCCAGCTGGATATCGACGATTGCGCCCATCTCGCCGCGCTTCAGGCGGTGGAACAGGATGATCTCATCGACCCGGTTGAGGAATTCGGGGCGGAAATGCCCGCGCACCACATCCATCACCTGATCGCGCACCTGGTCGCTGTCATCATTCTCACCCAACTGGGACAGATATTCGGCCCCGAGATTGGAGGTCATGATGATCATCGTGTTGCGGAAATCCACCGTGCGACCCTGGCCATCGGTCAGGCGACCATCGTCGAGAACCTGCAGGAGCACGTTGAAGACGTCCGGATGCGCCTTTTCGATCTCGTCGAACAACACGACCTGATAGGGCTTGCGCCGCACCGCTTCGGTAAGCGCGCCGCCTTCCTCATAGCCGACATAGCCGGGAGGAGCGCCGATCAGCCGGGATACGGAGTGCTTCTCCATATATTCCGACATGTCCATGCGCACCAAAGCCGTATCGTCGTCGAACAGGAAGCGGGCCAAAGCCTTGGTCAGCTCCGTCTTGCCGACCCCGGTCGGACCGAGGAAGATGAACGAGCCGATCGGACGGTTCGGATCCTGCAGGCCGGCGCGCGAACGACGAACGGCACGGGAAACGGCTTGAACCGCATCACCCTGTCCGACGACCCATTTGCCGAGCTCGTCTTCCATCCGAAGCAGCTTGTCGCGCTGGCCCTCGAGCATCTTTTCCACCGGAATGCCGGTCCAGCGGGACACGACATGGGCGATGTTGTCGGGTGTCACGACTTCCTGAACCATCGGGCTCGCGCTCGACGAATCCTGGCTTTCGGAGGCTTCCAGCTCCTTTTCGAGCTTGGGGATGAGCCCATAGGCCAGCTCGCCGGCCCGCTGGAATTCACCCTTGCGCTGCGCGATCGCCAGTTCGTTGCGGGCCTCGTCCAGCTGCCTCTTGAGGTCGGCCGCAAGCCCCAGCTTCGACTTTTCTGCCTGCCAGCGCGCCGTCAGTGCATCGGCTTGCTCCTCGAAGCCGGCAAGGTCGAGCTCCAGCTTCTCCAGCCGGTCCTTTGACGACCGGTCTGTTTCCCGCTTCAAGGCTTCGCGCTCGATCTTCAACTGCATGATGCGGCGGTCGAGTTCGTCGAGTTCTTCCGGCTTGGAATCGACCTGCATCCGAAGCCGGGATGCGGCTTCGTCCATCAGGTCGATCGCCTTGTCAGGCAGGAACCGGTCGGTGATGTAACGGTTGGAGAGCGTCGCAGCCGCCACCAGCGCCGAGTCGGAGATCCGCACTTTGTGATGCTGCTCGTATTTCTCCTTCAATCCGCGCAGGATAGAGATCGTGTCCTCGACATTCGGCTCGTTGACCATGACAGGCTGGAACCGGCGGGCCAGAGCCGCGTCCTTTTCCACGTGTTTGCGATACTCGTCGAGCGTGGTCGCGCCGACGCAGTGAAGCTCGCCGCGCGCAAGCGCCGGCTTCAGGAGGTTGGACGCGTCCATCGCGCCATCCGCCTTGCCCGCGCCGACCAGCGTGTGCATCTCGTCGATGAACAGGATGATCTCGCCTGCTTCCGCCTGGACTTCGGAGAGGATGGCCTTCAGCCGCTCCTCAAATTCTCCGCGGAACTTCGCGCCTGCGATCAGCGCGCCCATGTCGAGCGCCATCAGCTTCTTGTCCTTGAGGCTCTCCGGCACGTCGCCGTTGACGATGCGCAACGCCAGGCCTTCCGCGATCGCCGTCTTGCCGACGCCGGGTTCACCGATCAGGACCGGATTGTTCTTGGTGCGGCGCGACAGCACCTGGATCGTGCGGCGAATCTCGTCGTCGCGGCCGATCACCGGGTCGAGCTTGCCGTCGCGGGCATCGGCCGTCAGGTCGCGCGCATATTTCTTCAAGGCGTCGAAACCGGCTTCGGCATTGGCGCCGTCGGCGGTGCGGCCCTTGCGGATGTCGTTGATCACCTGGTTGAGCTTCGCCGCGGTCACGCCCGCCTTCGACAGGATGCCGGATGTGGCGGCAGAGGTCTCGATGATCAGTGCCTGCAAAAGGCGCTCGACGGTGACGAAGCTGTCGCCGGCCTTCTTGGCGGCGTCTTCCGCGGTCGAAAACACCCGGGCAAGCGGCTGCGCCAGCGAAAGCGAGCCGTTGCCGCCCGAAACCTTCGGCAGTTTGGCAAGGGCTGCGTCATTGGCCATGCGCGCCGCCTTGGCGTCGCCGCCGGCCCGTTCGATCAGCGAAGACGCCATGCCCTGATCGTCGTCGAGCAGCACTTTCAGGATATGTTCGGGGGTCCATTGCGGATGCCCCTGCGCCAGCGCGTAGGTCTGCGCCGATTGCAGGAACCCGCGCACCCGCTCGGAATATTTCTCGATATTCATAGGTCTACCTCCATTGATCGCACGGCCCGCTTTCGGCACCGTCCGATGGTTCAGGATCAGGCTCCCTCAAAGGCAAGCCTGTCAGTTCTGCCGGTTTCCGCCTTGCGCGGAATCAACCGACGGGACGAATATGGGGGAGGAATTCTGCAAATTAAAGGGGCCTGTCCGGCTGTCTTTCCAAGGGGCAGTCTGTGTCTTTCCAAAGCTGTGTCCCCGACCTCCACAGCACGAGACATGCAACGCCGAAAAGCAGAATTTCCGCGATCGGCGTGGCAAACCATAGGCCGTGTTCACCGAACAAGGCCGCAAGCAAAACAATCAGCGGTACGGTGAAGAGATACGGCTTCGCCAGCCCGAGAACGGCGGCTCGGCCGGCATCGCCAATCGCCTGGAAATAACCGCCGATCATCATCAGCGGCCCCGAAGCAAAATACATTGCCATCATGACAGGCATGATCCGTGCGACATCACCGGCAACGGCATCATCGTTGACGAAGAGAAAACCAAGTGGCCGCGCAAAGGCGATCAGAAGGGTTTCCATGGTGAGGCAGTAGAGAAACGCCACGACGACGGCCAGCCGCAGGCTCTGACGGGACCGGCGTTGGAGCCCGGCTCCAACGCTGTTTCCAGCGATGGCCTGCATGGCCTGGCTCATGCCGAGAAGCGGCAGGAAAGCGAAGGTCATGATGCGGGAAATGATGCCGTAGGCCGAGACGACACCATCGTATCGCGCACCGGCCACGACCTGCAACGACGCGATGACCGTCGCCGAGACGAGAGCGATGCCGATGAAACCGAGACTTTGCGGCGCGCCGAGAACAAGGATGCTCACCCAGTTTTTCAGCAGTCCGCGGCAGTGCGCCCGCGAAAAGCGCAACGGCGTATGCCCGAACTGTCGGAAGGACAAGAGCAGGATGAGGGCCAATGTCTGGGCAAGTATCGTTCCCGAGGCGGAACCCGCAACACCTAGCTCCAGGCCGACGATGAGGAGATAGTTGAACGCGATGTTGGCGAGCGATACTGCAAGACTAAGCACCGCCATCAGTCCGGTTCTGCCTTCGCAGCGCAAAGCGTCGGCATTGATGGCAAGGAGGAACTGGACCGGGCAGGAAAACACGATGATGGCGATGTAGACATAGGCCATTCCGGCCAGTGCGCGCTCGCCGTTGGCGACGGCCAGCACCAACCTTTCGCCGAAGCGGGCAAACAGGACAATGGTGCCAAAACCGATCGCCAGCGCCAGAATATGCGCAGCCGAAAATGCCTGCCGTGCTTCGACGAAGCGTCCGGCGCCCAGATGACGGGCCAAGATGCTGGCCATGCCGCTGGCAACGAGCGTCGAGAGCGAAACCAGCAGCATGAAGACAGGAAAGACGATCGTTACTGCGCCGACGGCGTCGGGTCCCACATACATCCCGAGAAACACGGCATCGGCGACGGTCAAAAGACCGTTCATGCTCATCACGAAAATGATGGGAAGTGCCGTCCTGGTGAAAATGGCCCCGATCGGGGCCGTCAAATAAGCATTCCGGCTTGACGTGTCTGCCGACATCCCGCTCTCCTCAATTCTGCATTTCAAATCGAAGGAGGGGGCTCGCATTGCCGACCGCATGAAATGCATCAAGGGTGAGGTGTCGTCAAACCAGAATTTCACCGGGACTGAACGTCTGCGAGCGGCAGGCTTCTGAAAACCACGACAACACCTATAGGCGCTGCGCGAAGCGGTCAAGACGTCGGTAACAGGTCGCATCTCGCGGACGGACAATCCGGATGATCAATGATCGGACACATGAAAAAACCCGGCCTCATCGGACCGGGTTCTTCCGCAATCGGATCTTTTTTGAAGGCTGCGATGGCACCCGGCAAAACTTATTCGCCGGCTGCCTCGACCAGCGCCGGCGCGTCCCCTGCCGGGGCTTCGCCTTCGCCGCCTTCAGCCGACGCATCGCCGCGGCGCGGCTGGCGTCGGGGACGGGCGGGACCACGGCGGCGCGGGGTGCGGCCGGCGCCCGAGGGCGCTTCTTCTTCGAGCGAAACCTCGGCAGGCGTGCCTTCGATGACCGGTTGCGGGCCGGACCCGTCGATCACGGGCTGCGGCTGAGGCTCCGGCTGTGGTTGAACCTGCTGCGGACGCGGCTGGTGCGACCGGGGCTGCGGCTGCTGTCGCTGCTGCGGCTGCTGAACGACCGGCGCATCGTCGTTGTAGTTCTGGTCGCCGTCGTCCTGGTCGCGTTCGTTGCCGTCGCGATCGGAATTCTCGTTTCCGTCATTGCCGTCGCGATCGTTGAACTCGTTGCGGTCGTCCCGCTGGAACCGTTCCTGCATCTGCGCCTGGGCGGCGGCAATGATGCGGTTGTAGTGTTCGGCGTGCTGCAGATAGTTTTCCGCCACCACCCGGTCGCCGGAGCTCTGCGCATCACGGGCAAGGTTCGAATATTTCTCGGCGATGTGCTGCGCCGTGCCACGGATCTTCACGTCCGGACCGGAACTGTCATAGGTCCGGGTCAGCGGATTGGCGCCCTTCCGGTTATGATTGTTGTTGTTATTGTTGTTGTTGCTGCTGCCATTATTGTTGTTATTGCTGCTGCTATTGTTGTTACGCCCACGGCCGCGCTTGTTTTGCTGTCCTGGCCTCATCGTTCACTCACCCGAATTCTCTTGATATTGATGATCATGTGGCTTCGTGGCTTGATCGGGCAATCCGGATCAGGCAGACACGCGCCGCGAATTGACCGCCTCATTGGCAGTCCCGTCGCTGGTTAACGTCAAATTAACAGGTACCCGCACCAGGCACTGTCCAACCTCAGCAACTCTTTTGTGAGAGTAGTCCCCGTAGCCAGGTCAGACCGGAACGAATCTTTGGTCTATGACCTTCTGCCCAGCGCGTGCGGCCAACCTAGCCCGCTTCCCGTGGAATTCCAAGCATTTTCTTTGCCCCTGCAAAAGAAGCTGCGCGCCCGCAGCATTTTTCCGATCCTTCAATCCCCCCGGCGAAAAATCAGAACGCGGTCATTGCCGCCCAGATCCCTGGCCTCGTCGACGAGTGTGAAACCCTGGCTTTTAAAGAGCGCCGTCACGGCCGTCCGCTGATCGAAACCGATCTCGACACCGACGATACCGCCTGCATTGAGACGCGGGCCGGCGCCGGCCGCGATGGCGCGGTAGGCATCCAGGCCGTCGGCCCCGCCATCGAGCGCCGCTGCCGGATCATGGTTGAGCACCTCCGGCTCCAGCGTCGCCATCACCGCCGAGCGGATATAGGGCGGATTGGAAACAATGATGTCAAAACCGTCCGAAACGGCGGAAAACCAGTCGCTTGCGAGTGCCTCGAAACGATCGGAAAGACCGTTGCGCGCAGCATTTGCCGACGCCGTCGACAGCGCATCCGGGGAAATATCCGCGCCGATCCCTCTCGCCTGTGGCACAGTTTGCAACAGCGCCAGGCAGATCGCACCGGTGCCCGTTCCCAGATCGAGAATACGGCAGGCGGCATTATCGGCGACGATGCGCTCGGCAAACGGAATCAGCCGTTCGACGAGGATCTCGGTATCGGGCCGTGGCTCCAGCGTTTCCGAGGACAGGCCAAGCGTCAGGCCAAAGAATTCGCGAGCGCCGAGAATCCGGTGAACCGGCTCCCGCTGGGCGCGGCGCTTTATCGCAGCCCGGATTTTTGCGGTCTCCTCGGCGGAAAGCCTTTCGCCGCCCCGCAGCATGAAGGCGGTCAGCGACAGGTCGAGCAGTCCCGAGATCAACAGCCGCGCATCCAGCACCGCCCCCTCAATGCCCGCCGCCTGCAGGGATTGACGGGCCTCGGCAAACAGGCTGTCGATGGTCTCCGCCATCCGGATCAGCCCTGCTGTTCGCCAAGCAGCGCCAGCTGTCCGGCCTGGTAGTCGGAAAGCAGCGCATCGACGACCTCATCTATCTCGCCCATCATCATCCGGTCGATCTTGTAGAGCGTCAGGTTGATGCGATGGTCGGTGACGCGTCCCTGCGGAAAATTATAGGTGCGGATACGCTCCGACCGGTCGCCGGAGCCGACCTGGCTCTTGCGCGAGGCCGAGCGCTCGCTGTCGGCTTTCTGGCGCTCCATGTCGTAGAGCCGCGAGCGCAGCACCTGCATCGCCTTGGCGCGGTTCTGGTGCTGCGATTTTTCCGATGAGGTCACGACGATGCCGGACGGCATATGGGTGATGCGCACGGCCGAGTCCGTCGTGTTGACGTGCTGGCCGCCCGCACCGGACGAGCGCATGGTGTCGATGCGGATATCCTCGTTGCGGATTTCAATATCGATGTCCTCGGCCTCAGGCAGAACGGCGACCGTCGCGGCGGAGGTGTGGATGCGTCCCTGCGTTTCCGTATCGGGCACGCGCTGCACCCGGTGCACGCCGGATTCGAACTTCAGCTTGGAAAACACCCCGCGGCCGGTGACTGTCGCGATGATTTCCTTGTAGCCGCCGGCGTCACCCTCGCTGGCCGACAGCACCTCGACCTTCCATCCCTTGTCGGCGGCATAGCGCTCGTACATCCGGAAAAGATCGCCGGCGAAAAGCGCTGCCTCCGAGCCGCCGGTGCCCGCCCGGATTTCCAGGATGGCGCTCTTCTCATCGGCGGCATCCTTCGGCAGGAGCAGGATCTGCATGTCGTTTTCGAGCCGCTCGATCCGGGCCTCGATTTCGGGTTTTTCCATCTCGGCAAGATCGCGCATCTCGCGGTCCGTCGTCCGGTCGGACAACAGCGCGTCGATATCGGCAAGCTCCGCCACGGCCTTTTCATAATCGCGGATCTTCGCGACAACCGGCTGCAATTCGGAATATTCCGAAGCCAGCTTCACATAGACATCGGCCGCCGGCCCTGCGGACATGCGCGCCTCCACCTCGGCGAAGCGACGCTCCAGCTCGCGCATTTTCTGTACGGGTAGTGTTGGCAACGGAAACTCCAAAATCGCGTTTCGACTTCGCCCCGAACAGGTCAGGCGAAGCGCGCGTCTTCAATTTAATCGCTAGACCGGAACGCCGTTCTCGGCAGCAAACGCCACCAGCATCTCGCGCATCGATATCTGGCTCTTCGAATCGTCGAGCGCAGCATGCATCATCGCGCCGAGCTTGTCGGCGTCGAGCGCGAGCAGCATCGCCTTGACCGGGCCGATCGCCGTCGGCGACATCGATACCGAGCGGAAGCCGATGCCGAGCAGCGCCATCGCCGACAACGGCTTCGACGCCATCTCGCCGCACAGCGTCACGGAGGTTTCGTTGCGGTCGCCGGCGCGGACGATGTCGCGCAGGATGCGCAGGAACGGCCGGCCGAGAACGTCGAAGCGATCGGACACCCGCGCATTGCCGCGGTCGACCGCCATGGCGAACTGGAACAGGTCGTTGGACCCGACGGAGACGAAATCGACTTCCTCCATCAGCTCGTCGAGCTGCCAGAGCAGCGCCGGCACCTCCAGCATGGCACCGAACTGCAGCTTGCGCGGCAACTGTTCGCCGATCTTCGACTGCCGCTGGATTTCCTTCTGCAGCAGTTCGCGCACCACCCGGAGTTCGGAAACCTCCGTCACCATCGGCAGCATCAGCTTCAATTCGAGGCCGGCGGTGGCGCGCAACAGCGCCCGCAGCTGCGTGCGTAATAGGCCCGGCCGGTCGAGCGACAGGCGGATCGCCCGCCAGCCGAGCGCCGGGTTTTCCTCCTCCGCCGCGCGGAAATAAGGCACAACCTTGTCGCCGCCGATATCGAGGGTGCGGAAGATCACCGGCTTGCCCGCCGCCTGCTTCAGCACGCTGCGATAGAAGGCTTCCTGCTCCTCCGCCCGCGGCATGGTGGAGGCGATCATGAATTGCAGCTCGGTGCGGAACAGGCCGATGCCCTCCGCCCCGGATTCGTTCAGCTGCGGCAGGTCGACCAGAAGTCCGGCATTCATCTGCAGCTTGATGCGCTTGCCGTCGACAGTCAGCGGCTCGACGTCGCGCAGCGCCCGGAACTGCTCCTGGCGGCGCGCCCGGAAACGGACCTTTTCCTCATAGGCGATTCTGAGGTCTGCCACCGGCCGCAGATGCACCTTGGCGTCGTCGCCGTCGATGATGATCGCATCGCGGTTTTCGGCCAGCGCGACGACGCCGGCCGCCTGGCCGACGACGGGAATACCCATGGCGCGGGCGACGATCACCACGTGGCTGGTAATCGCGCCATCTTCCAGCACGAGGCCACGGACGTTTTCGCGCGGATAGTCCAGCAGCTCGGCAGCCCCCATGGCGCGCGCCACGACGATCGCGTCATCGGGGAACACGGTGCCCGCCATCTTGGCGCCATAGCCAGTCAGCTGCCGCAGCAACCGGTTGGCCAGGTCGTCGAAATCGTGCATGCGCTCGCGCAGATAGGGATCCGTCAGCCGGATCATCCGCGCTTTGGTCTCGCTCTGCACACGCTCGACCGCCGCCTCCGCCGTCAAGCCGTTGCGGATCGCTTCTTCCAGTTTCCGCACCCAGCCGCGGTCATGCGCGAACATCCGGTAGGCCTCAAGCACCGCCCGGTGCTCGCCCTCCATCGAAACCTCGCGGCGCGACAGCATGTCGTCGATCGAGATGCGCAGCGACCCCAAAGCTTCAGCAAGCCGGCGCAGTTCGTGGTCGGTGTCGTCATTCAGCAGGTTGGTGACGACGATGCGCGGCTCGTGCAGCACGACATAGCCGAGGCCTATGCCTTCGCCGAACCCTTTGCCCTCGATCGTCACCGGGCGCGACAGGTCGAGTTCGAGGCCCGGCTGGGTGATCTTCTTGAGTTCGCCGGTCGCGACCATCTCGGCCAGAACCATGGCGGTGGTCTCGAGCGCCTCGACCTCGTCGTCGCGATAGTTGCGGCTGGCTTTGTTCTGCACGACGAGAACGCCGAGCGAACGGCCGGTGCGCAGGATCGGCACGCCCATGAAGGAGTGGTAGACCTCTTCGCCGGTCTCCGGCAGGTAGGTGAAGGCTGGATGCGACTGGGCGTCGGACAGGTTGAGCGGTCGCGCCGAGGCGGCGATGGTGCCGACGAGGCCCTGCCCCATCTTCAGTTGCGCTAGGTGGACCGCGTCCTTGTTCAGACCTTCTGTGGCGTAGAGTTCGAGAACGCCGTCGGAGCGCAGCACATAGACCGAGCACACTTCCGCGACCATGTTCTGCGCGATCTGGCGAACAATCTGGTCTAGGCGCTCCTGTGGCTCGAGCGGTTCCGCCATCAGTTCGCGCAACCGCTTGAGAAGAACGCGTGGACCTGCAGAGAGGTCTCTCATCGCGCAACGTCCCCCGAATCAAAGTCAACAACAAGAGATTGCAAAGTCATCTGCGGCACACCGTGCCGCCATGCCGAAACAACCGCTTCGCTTAACTCTTATCCAGACCGTAGACGGAATGCAAAGTGCGAACCGCCAATTCGGCGTAAGCACCGTCGATCAGGATCGAAATCTTGATTTCCGAGGTGGTGATCGCCTTGATGTTGATGCCCTTTTCGGCCAGGGCCCGGAAGGCCGAGGCCGCGACGCCGGCATGGCTGCGCATGCCGATGCCGATGACGGAGACCTTCACCAGGCCCGATTCGTTCTGGATGACGTCGAAGCCGATCTTGGCCTTCTGCTCGTCGAGCACCTTCAGCGCCTTGTCGACGTCGCCGGAGGGAACCGTGAACGTCATGTCGGTCGTCGAGCCGTCTTCCGAGATGTTCTGGACGATCATGTCGACATTGATATGGCTCTCGGCCAGCGGACCGAAGATCGCGGCCGAGACGCCGGGCCGGTCGGCCAGGCGCCGGAGCGAAATCTGCGCTTCATCCTTGGCATAGGCGATGCCGGTGACGACTTCCTGTTCCACGATCTCTTCCTCATCACAAATCAGCGTACCGGGGGGATTCAAGAAATCGCCCATGCCCGGCGCATCGGGGTCTTCGAAACTGGAGCGCACGAAGGTGCGGACCTTGAATACCATGGCAAGCTCGACGGAGCGGACCTGCAAAACCTTGGCGCCGAGCGATGCCATTTCCAGCATTTCCTCGAACGCGATCTTCTTCAGCCGCCGCGCCTTCGGCACGATGCGCGGGTCGGTCGTATAAACGCCGTCGACATCGGTATAGATATCGCAGCGATCCGCCTTGATCGCAGCCGCGATCGCGACAGCCGAGGTATCCGATCCGCCACGCCCAAGCGTCGCGATCCGGTTGTCGGGTCCAAGCCCTTGGAAGCCGGCGATGACCGCCACCTGGCCTTCGCCGAAGCGTCGGATCAGTTCGGAACCGTCGATCTCTAGGATACGCGCCGCCCCATGGGCGTTGTCGGTCCTGATCGGGATCTGCCAGCCCTGCCAGGAGCGGGCGTTGATCCCAATGTTCTGCAGCGCCAGAGCCAGAAGGCCGGAGGTCACCTGCTCGCCCGACGCCACGACGGCGTCATATTCGCGGGCGTCGTGCATCGGCGAAGCGTCGCGCGTCCAGGCGACCAGTTCGTTGGTCTTGCCCGACATCGCCGAAACCACCACCGCGACGTCATGACCGGCATCGACTTCGCGTTTCACGTGGCGGGCCACATTCCTGATGCGATCCATATCTGCGACGGACGTCCCGCCGAATTTCATCACGATGCGTGCCATATGCCCCAACCGTCGAAAACGCCTCGCGCGCGGGCGCGATTTTTAAGTTGGCGGTCTCTTAGCGAAATCGGGGGCGGGGTGCAATGGTCACGAGGAAGCCCATATTGGCAGACTGTCCTCGAGACATTCACATCTTCAAACCCTCCCTCGGATTTATCCGCAATTTCACATCTCTCGTGCCCCATGGAACGATCCCCACCCGGCGACGTTCCTGTAGCCCTGAAGCAAGCCTTGACCGCTGCAATGGCGGCCTGCGTGTTGCGCAGCATGGAGATTTTCAGATGAACCTTCCCCAGAATACGATCATTGCCGTTGCTGATGGCGAGAAGCTCAGCCTGTTCCAGAACGAGGGCGATGCCCAGAACGTCAAGCTCAGGGCCATGCCTGCGGAAGAGGTCGATGCGTCAAAAATCTCCTCGGGCGGCCGCCACTCCTCAAGTGCCGCCAATCCGGATGACAGCCAGCAGGAAGAAGACGGGTTTGGCAGCGGCGTTGCGAACATGCTGAACAAGCAGGTGCTCGACGGTAAAATCAAAAGCCTCGTCATCATCGCAGCGCCCCGCACGCTGGGCGAGATGCGCAAGAGCTATCACAAATCCCTGTCCGATGTTCTCGTGGGGGAACTGGACAAGGATCTGACCGGTCACTCGGTTCAGGACATCGAAAAGGCGCTTGCCGCCGCCTGACGCTCCGGTTCGTTGCATAAACCTATGTCGGCAAATCACAGGGCCTGCCAGCAATGGCGGGCTTTTTGCGTTTGAACCGCAAAACCCAAAACCGTGCCCGGTCCAGGATCATCCCGATTCCGCCGCCAGCGCTAGGACTGTCACACAGCTGTCATCAAACCCTGCTCCTGTCCCCGCAACCAACAGGAGCCCATCCCGATGATCGACCAGCTCAGCCGCATCAAGGCGGAAATTGCCGACAGCTTCGACGAGGAGCTGGAAATGCAGATGGAGGAGGACCGGCTCGACGATCTGGTGGCCGAGGGCATGTCGGAAGAGGCCGAGCCGACGATCGACCGCAAGCTTTATTTCCGCGAGCTGTTCCGCCTGCAACACGAACTGGTTCGTCTGCAGGACTGGGTCCAGTACAAAAAGCTCAAGGTCGTGGTGCTGTTCGAGGGCCGCGATTCGGCCGGCAAGGGCGGCGCCATCAAGCGCGTCACCCAGCGGCTCAATCCGCGCGTCTGCCGCACGGTGGCGCTGCCGGCACCAACCGAGCGCGAGCGCAATCAATGGTATTTCCAGCGCTATGTGCCGCATCTGCCCTCCGCAGGCGAAATGGTGCTGTTTGATCGCTCCTGGTACAACCGCGCCGACGTCGAGCGGGTCATGGGCTTCTGCTCGCCGGAGGAGCTCGACGAATTCTTCCGCACCGTCCCGGAATTCGAGCGCATGCTGGTCCGCTCCGGCATCATCCTCGTCAAATACTGGTTCTCGATCACCGACGAGGAACAGGAGTTCCGCTTCAAGATGCGCATCCACGATCCGCTGAAGCAGTGGAAGCTGTCGCCGATGGACATGGAAAGCCGCATCCACTGGGAAGAATACACCAAGGCCAAGGAAGAGATGCTGGCGAAAACCCACATCGCGGAAGCCCCCTGGTGGGTCGTGCAGGCCGTCGACAAGAAGAAGGCGCGGCTGAACTGCATCGCCCATCTCCTGAAGCAGATTCCTTACGAGGACGTGCCGAAGCCGGAAATCGAACTTCCCGGCCGCATCCGCCACGACGACTACATCCGCCATCCTGTACCGGAAGAAATGTACGTTCCGGAACTTTACTAAGCCCATCCCGTCGACAGCGGCGGGGAACCGCGACAGGTTTCACGCCGCTCCAATTCCAATCAGCCGTTCAGAAGAATGGCCGACCTGATCAGCAATCCGCAGGCTGCGGCACCAAAGACGATCGGCGCGCCGATGAACAGCAGGGCCGCTGCTGTCGTCTGCCTTTGCACGCGAAGACCGACGGCTGCGACGGAAAGCGCCATCTCAGAAATCCTGCCGACTTTCTCGGAAAGATCCGCCAGCCGGTTTTTCAGGCTGAGAGGTATGCCCTCGGCATCGACCGGTTCATGCGGATTGTCTGACGACATCGCCTCGTGTCCGGCGCGCCGCGCGCTTTCCATGTAAAACGTCATGACCGCAGCCAAGCGTCTGTTGGTTTGCATGCTATCGGAAGATTGTCGACGATAGCGCGCGGCCCATCGGCGATAATCCGTGCGTCCAAGCACGAAAAGCGCCAGCGCATAGAAAACAATCACGGCGACAAGCGAAAGCGGAATGACGAAGAGGCGCTCGACGACCAGATTGAAGCCCATAAGGGTCTGGTTCGCCTGAACCGATCCGGCCGTACTGATGACAACGCCCGCAGATGCCCAAAAGAACAGCTTGTTGGAGAAATCACGCGAAGACGATCCGAGAAAATCGACCGACGTCGCTTCGGTCAAACTCTGCAACCGCTCTTCGAGGCTGGCGAGATCGGCCATCGTTCGATCGAAGTCAGGGACCGGCGCCTCGTCGTCCATGTTTGCTCCCTCAATGCGCGACGGGACATGGATTTGCCCTTCGTGGATAATGCAATCATTAAGGGAATAGTTTTAAAAGACAACTATTGTCGTAAGTCTGAGTCTTGCTACTTGAACATGCCCTCACGCAGGTTGATTCCGTGTTCCATCCAGGCTTTCATGGCGCAGAGCGCTTGCATCCAACCTTCGCAATTGCCGTAGGATGCCTTGAGACCGGCCGGCGTTTCGCGCCAGCCTTGTTCCGCGATGGTGACCAGCGTCCGCCCGTCATCCAACCCCTCGAAGGTCATCGTCACCGTCGTATCATAGGGTTCTGCGGCACCCGGCTCGTTCGCCGCCCATTTGAGAACGACGCGGCTGTCCTTGACGACCTCGACGATCTTGACCGGGAAGGCGCCTGGAAAATCGTGGAAATCCCACATCACCGTCGCGCCTGTCTGCATCCGGCCTTTCGCGCCGCCCGTCGTGAAATAACGCGACAATTGCTGCGGATCGACCACCGCCTCGAACACCTCCGACACCGGCCGGGCAATGCGGCCAGCCACCCTGAATTTGAGATCCATGACATTTCCTCCTTGTCAGCGCGCTCATTATGTTATAAAAATACAACATGTCAATTGCCGATGATAACGACAATATTTTCAAGGCGTTGGCCTCAAGGACACGGCGCCAGCTGCTGGATTTCCTCAAAGATCGGCCGCAGACGACCGGCATGCTCTGCGCCGCCTTCCCCGATCTCGACCGCTGCACGGTGATGCAGCATCTGAAGGTTCTGGAAGAGGCCGACCTGATCATCGCAAGGCGCGAAGGCCGCGAGCGCTGGAATCATCTCAATGCTCTGCCGATCAAACATATCCACGACCGTTGGATCGGCCCCTATGCCGCCCATGCCATCGGCATTCTCGACCGGTTGCAGGCTGATCTCGGCTGATGGCCCTATGAGGAAGAAAGCCTATGCGGAGCGTGCCGCCACGTTGCGCGCAACCACCTCCAGATAGGCGTTCTGCAGCTCGGAAAAGACCGAACGCCTGGGACGATCCGCATCGAGATGGAGGGCGCGCAGTTCGGCCATGAAGGCCTCCCACATGTCAGGGCCGCCCTTTTCCAGAATCTCCGCCCGGATCGAAAGCTCTTCCGATGCCGGTGCGTGCCGCCGTCCCCAGGCACCCATCTGCGCCAAAAGCGGCACCAGCTGGATCGCCGGTTCGGTCAGGCTGTAGATGCCCTTCTGTTTATGGCTCGGATCGTCCCGCCGCGAAATCAGGCCGGCGTCGACCAGCCGCTTCAGCCGGTCGGCAAGGACGTTGGAGGCGATGCCCTCTTCCGATTGACCGAGAAGTTCGCGAAAATGCCGGCGGTTGCCAAACATCAGGTCGCGGATGATGATCAGGCTCCAGCGGTCGCCGAGCATTTCCAGCGTCAGATTGATCGGGCAACCCGACCGGTGCGAAGCGTCCATCGGCATCTCCGGATAAAACCAGTTGCAATATAGGATCGGTTTCGCTACAAAACAACCAGTTGCAATCAGCAATCAGTTTCGGAGGAAGCAGAATGAAACCGCAGCTCTTCGCCCATCCCTTCTCGTCCTATTGTCAGAAGGTGCTGATCGCGCTGTACGAAAACGGCACCGACTTCGAATATCTGATGCTTGATGAGGAGCACACCGACGTTCTCGCCGAATGGCAGGCGCTCTGGCCGGTCAAGCGTTTCCCGGTGCTGAAGGAGGACGGCAATGCGGTGATGGAGGCAACGACCATCATTGAATATCTGATGCTGCGCCATCCAGGCGCCGTCCCCCTTCTGCCGGCAGATCCCAGGGAAGCCTTGCGCACCCGCATGATGGACCGTTTCTTCGACAACTACATCATGACGCCGATGCAGAAGGTCGTCTTCGATGCCATCCGTCCGGAAACCGATCGCGATCCCTATGGCGTCAACGAAGCCCGCACCATGCTGGACAATGCCTATGGCTGGCTGGACGGCGTCGTCTCGACAACCGAATGGGCCGCAGGGGAAAGCTTCTCCCTGGCCGATTGCGCCGCGGCGCCCTCGCTTTTCTATGCCGACTGGGTGCATCCGATCCCGGAAACCCATCCGAACGTCCGAGCCTATCGCGCGCGGCTGCTCGCCCGTCCCTCCGTCGCCCGCGCCGTGGACGAGGGCCGGCCATACCGCAAGTTCTTCCCGCTCGGCGCTCCCGATCGCGATTGAGGCTGGCCCCTGATCGCATCCTGCGCTTGGCGTCCACTGCGGCCGGGTGCTATTCTGCGCTAAAGACTCGTCTTTCCCGGAGCGCACCTCATGGCCAAGAAGACCTCTGCGAAACCGGAAACGCCGGCCGGAAGCGCAACGCCGGTCCTTTTATCCGGCGGCAATCCGCAGATCACCAAGGGTGACGGCGATGGTCCAGTGCAGGCCTATATCGCCGCCATGCCGGGCTGGAAAAGTGCCGTCGGCCGCCGCCTCGATGCACTGATCGAGGAGACTGTTCCCGATGTCCGCAAGGCCGTCAAATGGAACTCGCCGCTCTATGGCATGGAAGGCGACGGCTGGTTCCTCGGCATCCATTGTTTTGAAAAATACATCAAAATCGCCTTCTTCCGCGGCGCTTCGCTCGATCCGCCTCCCCCGGTCTCGTCGAAAACGAAGGAAACCCGCTACCTCCACATCCCGGAAAACGGCCCGCTCGACGAGGCCCGGTTTGCCGACTGGATAAAGCAGGCCAGCCAGCTGCCCGGCGAGCGCATGTGACTGAGCCGGCGGCTCGCAGCGAGACGAACAATAAGGTCAGGATGATACAGCCATGACGACGGACAGCACCCCGGAAGCGAAAGACACCCCGTCCCATATGATCGATGCGAAGATCCGCGAACTGGGCGACTGGCGCGGCGAGACGCTGGCCCGGGTCCGCAACCTGATCCACGCGGCCCACCCACAGGTGACCGAGGAATGGAAATGGCGCGGCGTGCCAGTCTTTGAGCATGACGGCATCCTGTGCACCGGCGAAACCTACAAGACGGTCGTCAAGCTCACCTTCGCCAGGGGCGCATCGCTGGATGACCCGTCTAAGCTCTTCAATTCCAGTCTCGACGGCAACACCCGCCGCGCCATCGACATCCGCGAGGGCGAAGCGATCGATGAAGAGGCGCTGAAGGCGCTTGTCCGCTCCGCCGTGGCATTGAATGGGTCGGGGCGGGCGAAGAAGGGAAAGAAGGGCAACAGCGAATAACGCCTGCCTCCTTAATTTGACCCTATAGCGCCTCCCGCCGGACGCGCGGCGCCACATGGGCAAACCGGCGTGCCCCGGCCACGCAGAGGATGACGGCCACCGTGACGGCCAGCATTCCCCAGGTCACCGGCTCGTGCAGCAGCGTTGCGGCCAGCGCCAGACCGAAAAAGGGCTGCAGCAGCTGCAGCTGACCGACAGCGGCAATGCCGCCCTGCGACAGGCCGCGATACCAGAAGACGAAGCCGATCAGCATGCTGAACAGCGAGACATAAACCAATCCGAATATAGCGGGCGGCTCGATGTCGGAAAATGTCGGCGGCATGCGCAGGACCGCGATCGCCAGCATCAGTGGCAGCGACAGCACCAGCGCCCAGGAAATCACCTGCCAACCGCCCAGCGTCCGCGACAGCTTTCCGCCTTCGGCATAACCAAGCCCGCAAACGATGACGGCCGCCAGCATCAGGAGATCGCCGGCAGGCGAGGCTGCTAGGCCCTGCGCCAGCGCGAACCCGGCCACCAGCGCACTTCCGAGGACGGAAAACAGCCAGAAGGCCGGGGCCGGCCGCTCGCCGCCGCGGAACACCCCGAAGATCGCCGTCGCCAGCGGCAGCAACCCGATAAAGACGATGGAGTGGGCTGAGGTGACGTGTTTCAGCGCAAGCGCCGTCAACAACGGGAACCCGACGACGACACCGACCGCCACGACAAGCAGCGAAACGATCTCGCTGCGGCTTGGACGCTTCTGCTTCAGGACGACCAGAAGGCAGAGCGCCAGCAGTCCGGCGATCGCGGCGCGGGCAACCGTCAGGAAGACGGGGTCGAACTGCATGACGGCGACACGCGTGGCCGGAAGCGATCCGCTGAAGATCACCACGCCGATAAAGCCGTTGATCCATCCGGCCGTCACACGATCCATCATTTCACTCCTTCATCCCACGCCTTCATCATTGCCCTCCTTGTCGGGCATCAGCCTTGGCCCCGCCAGCAACAGTATGATACAGTTTTGCGAAACTGTTATGGTATAGGCGGCAATACAGATGGACGAGAACGGGGCGGGACGCACGCGCGTTTCGATGGTAATGGAGACGATCAGGCAACGTATCGCCGGCCGAAGCCTGACGCCCGGGGCAAAGCTTCCTTCGGTCCGGGCGCTGGCCGCAACCCTGAAAGTCTCGATCTCGACCGTCGTCGAGGCCTATGAGCGCCTGGTTGCCGAAGGTGCGATCCTGTCGCGGCCGGCCTCCGGATTCTACGTCGCCAGTCAGGCGGCGCCCTTTACGCTTGCACAGGCCGGCCCGAAGCTCGACCGCGCGGTCGATCCGTTCTGGATATCGCGACAGTCCCTGGATGCCTCGGAGGCCGACCTCAAGCCGGGTTGCGGCTGGCTCCCGCCTTCCTGGCTTCCCCAGGACGGTATCCGTCGCGCCATGCGGACGCTCGCGCGCGCCGATGCTGCAATCCTATCCGCCTATGGCCCGCCGCTCGGATTGCCGCCGCTGCGACAGCATATTGCGCGGCGCATGGCCGAACGCGGCATCGAAGCCTCGCCGGACCAGATCATGCTCACGGAATCCGGCACGCAGGCCATCGACCTCTTGTGCCGTTTCCTGCTCGAACCCGGCGATACCGTGCTGGTCGACGATCCCTGCTATTTCAACTTCCAGGCGCTTTTGCGCGCCCATCGCGCGAAAATCGTCAGCGTGCCCTATACGCTGTACGGACCCGACGTCGAGGGCTTCACCCGAACGCTCGAGGCGCACCGGCCGCGCCTCTACATCACCAATTCCGCGATCCACAACCCGACCGGGGCGGTCCTCTCGCCGGTCGTCGCTCACAAGGTGCTGAAACTCGCCGATCAGTACGACCTGACAATCATCGAGGACGACATCTTCGCCGATTTCGAATCCATGCCGGCGCCGCGCCTTGCCGCCTTCGACGGGCTGGACCGCGTCATTCACATCGGCAGCTTTTCAAAGACCTTGTCGGCCTCGGCACGCTGCGGCTTCGTCGCCGCCAGACCTGAATGGATCGACGGCCTGATCGACCTCAAGATAGCGACGTCCTTCGGCAATAGTCGATTGACGGCCGAACTGGTTCTGAACGTACTTAGCGACAGCGGCTATCGTAAGCACCTTGAAACCACCCGCCATCGCCTCGCCGACGCGATGCACAACGTGTCGAGCAGACTGAAGACTCTGGGTGTGACGCCTTGGCTGGAACCGCAGGCGGGAATGTTCCTCTGGTGCCGCCTGCCGGACGGCATCGACGCCGCGAATGTCGCCCGCGTAGCACTGGAACGAAAGATCGTCCTGGCCCCGGGCAATGCCTTCAGCCTGTCTCAAACAGCCACGAATTTCATGCGCTTCAACGTCTCCCAAATGCTCGACGACCGCGTCTTCGACGTGCTCCGCGACGCCCTGAAATCGCCGGGTCTTTGACCGAGGACCGTTCCTTCCCCCTGCCTCACTTCGAAGTCAGGAACGAAGCAAGCCTGCAGAACGCGCAAATGCCTCCGCGATCGCACTTGCATCGTCCCGATGCCGGTTCCGCGGCATCGGGAAAGGGTCCGTATCCAGCGCGCAATCGACCTTCTTGGCTTTCGACGAGATGATGGACGGGATTCAGAAACACCGCGACTCCTGCCGCGGTTCGACTGGCAGGTCGCAGCCGTTGATCTACGGCGAAGAACGGCGGCGACGCGGTGAAATTCCTTGCATCCGCCGACACTCTCCGCTTGTCAGATCACCAATATACGGGTACATACCCGCACCATGAATGGTTCCTGCTATTGTGTCCTGCTGCGAAAGGCGTCCCGCAAGGTCTCCTCCGTCTATGACGAGGCGCTGGCGCCGCTTGGCGTCAACATTGCCCAGTTCAGCCTCATGCGAAACATCGCTCGCACCGAGCCGGTTTCGCTGACCGATCTCGCGACCCGGCTGGAGCTCGACCGCTCGACCGTCGGGCGCAACACCAAGGTGCTGGAGCGGGCCGGCTGGGTAGAGACGACAAAAGGCAAGGACCAGCGCGAGGCAATGCTGACGCTGACCACAGAAGGCCGGCGCATTCTCGATGAAGGCGCCCCGCTGTGGGACGGTGCACAGGCCTCGATTGAGACCAAGCTCGGACCCAACATTTTCGAGACCCTGCACGGGCTGCTCGCGGCGCTGTAATTTTTTGATCTAATACGGGTATATACCCGTATATTCCGCCTCGCTTCGGCGCGGCACCACCGAAGAAAAGGGCGTATCGCATCATGTTTTCCACCCGTGTCGCCGCCTTTATGCGGACGAGAAATATCCATTACGGCTGGGTCGTTGCCATCACGACCTTCCTCACCATGCTGGCGACGGCCGGCGCCATGGGCTCGGCGGGCGTGATGATCCAACCGCTGGAGCAGGAATTCGGCTGGTCGACGGCCGATATCTCCTCGGCCATGGCCGTGCGCCTCGTGCTCTTTGGCCTGCTTGGCCCCTTCGCCGCCGCCTTCATGAACCATTACGGCGTGCGCAATGTCGTGGTCTTCGCGCTCGGCCTCATCACCTTCGGTCTTGTCGGATCGCTCTTCATGACCGAACTCTGGCAGCTCATGTTGTTCTGGGGTGTCGTCCTGGGGATCGGTACCGGCATGACGGCACTGGTTCTGGGTGCGACCGTCGCCACCCGCTGGTTTTCGGAGCGGCGCGGCCTTGTCGTCGGTCTGATGACAGCCAGCAACGCCACTGGCCAGCTCGTCTTCCTGCCGCTTCTGGCGTCCATGACCGAGGCCTATGGCTGGCGCACGGCGCTTGTTTTCGTCGTCACCATCATTGCGGGCGCTATGCTACTGGTGCTGGCGCTGATGCGTGACTATCCCGCCGATATCGGCCTGCCCGTCTATGGCGAAAGGACCGTCGTCCCGGCGCCGGCCCGCAGCACAAAGCTCGCCACCATGCTGCTATCGCCCCTGGTCGCCCTTCGGGATGCGTCGGCGAGCCCGGTCTTCTGGGTACTGTTCTTC
The DNA here is from genome assembly GCA_900472785.1 of Hyphomicrobiales bacterium. Classification (GTDB taxonomy): domain Bacteria; phylum Pseudomonadota; class Alphaproteobacteria; order Rhizobiales; family Rhizobiaceae; genus Pararhizobium. Next base: position 23,397 of record UCJH01000043.1, read on the forward strand.
ACCTTCTTCGTCTGTGGACTATCCACGAACGGCCTGATCCAGACGCACTGGATTTCGATCTGCGGCGATTTCGGCATCGTCGCCGTGGCAGCCGCCGGCATGCTGGCGATTGTCGGCCTGTTCGATTTCGTCGGCACGATCATGGCCGGCTGGTTGTCCGATCGCTACGACAATCGCTGGCTGCTGTTCTGGTTCTACAGCCTGCGCGGCCTGTCGCTGATCTACCTGTCGCTGTCAGGCTTCGGCCTCTACGAGCTGTCGATCTTCGCGGTCTTCTACGGCCTAGACTGGGTCGCCACCGTGCCGCCCACCGTCAAGCTGGCTGCCGAACGCTTCGGCCGCGAAAAGGCGGGCCTCACCTTCGGCTGGGTTTTCGCGGGCCACCAGATCGGCGCGGCAACCGCAGCCTTCGGTGCAGGCGCATTGCGCACCGACTATGACACCTACATGCCGGCCCTGCAGATTGCCGGCGTCATGTGCCTGCTTGCCGCCCTCTCCGTCATGTTGCTCAGCCGTCCGCGGCCGGCAATGCAGCCAGCCTGACCGTATCGCTTGCCTCGTCTGCAACCCTTGACTTTCGCGGTCGATCGTCCGACTTCAGAGGCTGGAAAAGACAAGGACGAACCCGATGAGCGAACAGGCACGCACCACGATTGATCAGGGCGAAGTCGACCGGTTTTCCGCCATGGCCGCAGAATGGTGGGATCCGCGTGGAAAATTTCGGCCCCTGCACAAGTTCAATCCGGTGCGGCTCACCTATATCCGCGACCGGGTGGCGGACGCCTTCGGCCGCGATCCGCTCGCACCCCGGCCGTTGCAGGGTCTGCGCGTGCTCGACATCGGCTGCGGCGGCGGCCTTCTGTCCGAGCCGATGGCGCGCATGGGTGCCGAGGTTGTCGGGGCCGATGCATCCGAAAAGAACATCATGATCGCCAGGACCCATGCCGAGGGCAGCGGCGTTTCGGTGGATTACCGCGCCGTGACGGCGGAAGCGCTGGCGGAAGCCGGCGAGACCTTCGACGTCATCCTCAACATGGAAGTCGTCGAGCACGTCGCCGATGTCGATTTCTTCATCAGCACCTGCGCCTCCATGGTCCGTCCCGGCGGCATGATGTTCGTTGCCACCATCAACCGCACCCTGAAGGCAGGCGCGCTCGCCATCTTCGCCGCGGAAAATATCCTACGCTGGCTGCCGCGCGGCACCCACCAGTTCGAGAAACTGGTGCGCCCGGAAGAACTCGAAAAGCCACTTGTCGCCAGTGGCCTTGCCGTCACCGAGCGCACCGGCGTGTTCTTCAACCCGCTGTCCAACCAGTGGAACCTGTCGAAGGACATGGACGTGAATTACATGCTGGTCGCAAGGCGCCTAGCATGAGCGAAGAAAGCGAAGCAGCAGCGGTCACGGTCTACCGGGGCATGATCGAAGCCTCGGCCGCCGTCGCCCTCGACGACCGGCACTTCGTCGCCGCCAGCGACGAAATCAATACGCTGCTGATCTACGAGCGCGGCACACCCGATCCTGTCGGCGCGCTGGACCTTCGGGATTTTCTCGGCCTCGACCCCTGGGATATCGAGGCGGGCGCCCGCGTCGGCAATCGGATCTACTGGATCAGTTCGCATTCCCGGACGAAGCATGGCGAAAATGCCCAGGGGCGCTCCATTTTCTTCGCCACCAAATTTACGACCAGGTGTGGCGTCCTTGTGCTGGAGCCGAAACACCAGCCGTTTGACGCCCTGCGCGGACCGATGAAGGCCGCGCTCGGCATCGACGGTACGCAGATCGATATCGAGGGCCTCGCCGCGACGCCGGACGGGCATCTGCTCATCGGCTTTCGTGGTCCCGTGCCTGAGGGCAAGGCGCTGCTGCTGCCGCTCCTCAATCCCCGCAAGGTCATCAAGGGGGAAGCCCCGGTCTTCGGCGCGGTCATTGCTCTCGATCTCGGCGGCCGCGGCATCCGCAGCATCGATGCAACGTGGATCGCCGATCCGGCCTATCTGATACTGGCCGGGCCGATGAACGACGTAAAAGGCGATTTCGCCCTTTACGAATGGAACGGCGGCGACAGCATTCCGGAAAAACGGGATCAGGATCTTCTGGATTTCACCGCCGAGGCGATCGTCGTGCTTCCGGATCTGCGCATTGCCCAGATCATCAGCGACGACGGCGCCAAAAAGCGCAACGATGCCGATACGCCCGAGCAGGAACGCCGCTTCCGCAGCATCGACGTTTCCTTCTGAGACAAGGACCGTCCACGCTGTCGCCGGCCAGGTTATACCTTTAGCGACAACACGTGCCCAAGCAGCACAGCCTGCCTTTCGGCATTGTTCTGCGCGATCCGGCGGACGCGCTCGCGGTCGATCGCATAAACTTCGCCATTGTCGGCGAAGGGCTCCTTGAAAGTAAAAGCATCGGCGTCGGGCCCGAGATCGTGAAGGCGCTCCAGTCGCGCAGCCCCGTCCGCCCAGACCGGCCTCTGCCCGGCATCTACCCACCACAGCACCAGCGCCGGCCAACGCCGTTCCTGGTTCCAGTTGCGCGCGTGCTTCAGCGCATCGGCATGAACACCGGAATAGGTGAAGGCCATGAGGGACTCGATGTCCGTCCACAGGGAGAGCGAGGATGGCGCGGCGTCGAACCCGCTGCCCTTGATGAAACGCGGAAAGACCTGGGTTCCCCAGCTGCGCGGGCGGGGCTCTCCGGCATAACCGGAACGGCCGACAAAACCCTCGGAGCGGGCGGCAGCTTCGAAATTGAACGGTTCCCGCAGACGAAACCCTTCTATGGCCGGGTCGTCATCCGGCGCCACGAACAGGCCGAAATTGTAGATGGCCAGGTGCCGCCCGGTCGTCCGCATGTCAATTGACGTCGTCGGGCAGGGTCGGAAGGGCCGCAATCTCGATGCCCTCGTCGATCAGTTCGCGGGCCTCTTCCGGTGTCGCCTTGCCGATCAGGCCGCGCTGGTCGGCCTCGCCATAATGGATCTTGCGGGCTTCCTCCGGAAATTTCTCGCCGACATCCTCGGAATTTTCGCGAATCGTCGTGACGATCTCGCGGATCTTGGCCACGGCCTGCCTGTGCACCTGATCCATCATCAGCTTGCGCGCCTCGTCCTTCTTCCGGCCAGTGGCGACCGAAGGCACCATCAGCTGCTTGCCGACGGAGGAAGAGCCGCAGACCGGACAGGTAACGAGACCGAGGTCGGCCTGCCGGTCATAATCCGCGCCGGAGGAGAACCAGCCTTCGAAGGCATGGTCGTTTTCACAGGAGAGCGTATAGCGGATCACGCGGCGACGCCTCCCGGCGTCGAGTGCGGCCGATCCTCCAGGGAGAATGGCCTGCCGTTCTTGAGGTTGGGGATTTTCCCGCGCGCCGCCGCGACGGCCGACACATCGATATCGGCAAGTACGATGCCCTCGCCTGTTCCGCCGGCGGACGCCAGCACCCGGCCCCAGGGATCAATGATCATCGAATGCCCGAAAGTCTCGCGGCCGTCTTCATGTATGCCGGCCTGGGCGGCGGCAATGACGAACATGCCGTTTTCAATGGCGCGGGCCCGAAGCAGGATTTCCCAGTGCGCCTCGCCGGTCTGGCGGGTGAAGGCCGCAGGGATCGACATGATCTGCGCCCCGGCCATCGCCTGGGTCCGGAACAGCTCAGGAAAGCGGACGTCGTAGCAGATGGCAAAGCCCAGTGTGCCGAAAGGCAGATCGACCAGCCGCGCCGCATTGCCGGGCGTATAGGCCGCGCTTTCCCGCCAGCTCTCGCCATTGTCGAGATCGACGTCGAACATGTGGATCTTGTCGTAATGGCAGATTTTCCGGCCGTCCGGACCGAAGAGAAAGCCGCGATTGGCGATCTTGCCGTCCTCAAGGCCGATGGCCGTCGAGCCGACATGCAGATGAATGCCGAGATCGGCCGCAAGCGACGCCGCCTCGGCCACGATCAGGTCATTGGCTTCGTCGCGCAGGGCAGCCCGCATGGCGGCACGGTCGCGCTGCAGGGCCCCGGTCATTTCGGGCGTCTGGACATAGACCGCGCCCTGGGCCACGGCGTTCCGCACCAGGCGCGCCATGGTCTGCGCGTTCCGGGCCGGATCGACGCCGGAGCACATCTGGATCGCTGCCGCCTTGAAGGTCATTGGTGCCGCTCCTTACGCAGCCAGCATGCCGTCCAGCTTGCCGGCCCGTTCCAGTGCCTGCAGGTCGTCGCAGCCGCCGACGTGAATGTTGTCGATGAAGATCTGCGGGAAGGTCGTGCCGCCGTTCGATTTCTCGATCATTTTCTGGCGCACTTCGGGCGCGTAGGTGGCATCATGTTCCACATACTTCACACCCTTGGTCTCCAGAAGCTTCTTGGCAGCGGAACAATATCCGCAAAACTGACGCGTATAGATGACGACGGACGCCATGACTCTACCTGCTCCTTGGCCGGCCCCGTGCCGGCAACCCTGAATTCGTCATATAAGACCGGACACCGCTCTTGCAAAGGTCAAAACAGTGACTTCCCCGGCACCGGCGCGTTTCAGCGCGCGCGTGGCGGCCGAGACGGTGGCACCCGTGGTGTATACATCATCGACCAGAACGATGCTTTTCCCGAAGAGACCAGCGCTGCCGCTTTCCGGCACGGTGAAGGCGCCGCGGACATTGTCCTGCCGCGCCGTGGCACCGAGCCCGACCTGGCGCGCGGTGCGCTTGGTGCGCAGCAGCGCGTTCGCAAGATACGGCTTTCCCGAAAGACGGGCGATCGCCCGCGCAAGTTCCGCGGACTGGTTGAATTTGCGGCCCCACAGGCGCAGTGCATGCAGCGGCACCGGCACAATGGCATCGCAGGCAGCAACCGAACCGTCGCTCGCCCGCACCATCCATTGCGCCATCATCTGCGCAAGGTCTGTCCGGTCGCGGTATTTCAGCCCGTGAACCAGAGACCGCGCAATGCCGTCATGGATGGCGACCGATCGAAGCCGATCGAAAACCGGCGGATTGGCAATGGCGTCCGCAGACAGGATGCCGGCGCCCAGATCGTGGGTAAAGGGGGCGCCGAGCACCTCGCAATAGGGGCGCTCGATCAGCCGCAGCGTTGCCCAGCAGGCCGGGCAGACACCCCGGTGCTGCGCGACGATCCGCCCGCAGCCGACGCAGACCGGGGGATAGACGACGTCGACCGCCGCAGACCAGGCACGTCCCAGCCCGTCGATAAAACCGTCAAAACGGCTTCGCCGGTTGTCTTTCTCCTCGATATCGACGTCGCGATCGTTCACGCTGTCCTGCCGGTACATGTGCGATATTTGTGACCCATTCCGCCGCCCGGCGTCGAATGTGACGCGTAAAGGCTGCGGAACACTTTAAAGCTGCTGCGGAACCGCTTAAATCCACCCCTCGTGCAGATATGCTGCAGCAGCGTCTACCGGAGCAGAGTACATTGGATATCGTATTTGACCAGCCGCTTGTCGAAACCCGCCGCAAACGGGCCTTGCGCAATGCCGATCCGAAAGCCCTGTTTCTGCTGGAAATTGCTGCACAGGACCTAGCCGAGCGGCTGAGCGTCGTCGAGCGGCATTTCGAAAGAGCCGTGGAGCTGCACGGCTATACCGGCGTAACGGCGCAGCATATTGCCCGGACAGGCAAGGTGGACCGGGTCGAGCGCGTCGAGATCGATCCGGCTTTTGCCGATGTCGAAGCCGAATTGTCGGTGGCGCCGCTGGAAACCGTGCCGCTTGCGCCGGAATCGGCAAACCTCATCGTTTCGCCGCTGTCGCTGCACCTGACCAACGACACGCCCGGCGTCTTCATCCAAGTGCGCCGGGCGCTCAAGCCCGACGGGCTGTTCCTGGCGGCGATCCCCGGCAATGGTACGCTGAAGGAACTGCGTGAGGTGCTGCTGTCCGCCGAAAGCGAGCTGACCGGCGGGGCCAGCCCCCGCGTCATCCCGTTTGCCGATGTCCGGGACGTGGGCGCGCTTTTGCAGCGAGCCGGCTTTGCCCTGCCGGTTGCCGACAGCGAAACCTACACGGTGCGCTATGCCTCGCTGTTTGCCCTGCTCAAGGACCTGCGCGCCATGGGCATGACAAACCCGCTGGCGACGCGCAGCCGCAAACCGTTGACGCGCCGGTTTTTCCTGAGGGCGGCGGAAATTTACGCCGAACGGTTTTCAGATCCGGACGGACGGATTCGCGCGACGTTCTCGATCATCTACCTGTCGGGATGGGCGCCGCACGAAAGCCAGCAGAAGCCGCTCGCTCCCGGCTCGGCGAAACGCCGACTGTCGGACGCGCTTGGCGTTGCCGAACGCACACTCGACGACGGCGACGGAAAAAGATGAGGATGCGGCTGTTTTCAGCCGCGGGCGTTGACCACGGCGTCCTTGATCGTGGTCAGCACCGCGAGCAACTGGTCCGAGAAGCTTTGCAGACCGACCAGAAGGCCGATGGAAACTAGCGCGGCAAGCAGGCCGTATTCGACGGCGGTTGCTCCCGTGTTGCTTCCCAGAAGGCGGATCAGAGTTCTCATGGGCTCCCAGCCAGTTCACAACGTCGTTGAACGAGAACGCGGGACGCAGCGACGACACCCAGGTTCACTCATGCCATCAGCAACCGCTCTTGGTGCCATCCCCATCGATGATGCAGACCGCACCCGGCATTTCCTGCAGAACGCTGCGGCGCACCGTATAGCGCTTCGTCGTCTGGCCCGACGGAATCGAACCCGTCGAAATATTGTCGTAGTCGATTGCGGTATTCGCCATCACGCGGGTATCGGTTTTGGATGCCAGCATCGGCGTCAGGATCAGCGTCAGCGCGATCACCGCCGTACCAAACAGCAGCGACAGATTGAGCACACCGGTCCGGCGGGATTGGCTTGTCACCAGATCCTTGTCCTGAACAGTTCTCCAGAAATCGTCGTCTACCATCGTCAGCCCCTCGAAACATACCTGCGCGGCTCAAAACAGAAAATGGCCGTTTTGGATCGCCGCCGCGCATTCAAAGCCGATGCCGGTTCGGGGAATCATCCCGGAGCCGGACGCATATCGGCAGTCCTTAGCTCTGCGACTTTGCTGGAAGGTGATAAACGTTCGATTAACGAAACGGAGATTTCTGTCCGGAACGCTGCGTTTCAGCGATCGCGCAGATGCCTATTCGGCTGTAATCAGAGAAGATCCATCAGGAACGGAATGAGCGGTTCGTCGGCCGGCGGCATGGGATAGTCGCGCAGCGCCTTGGACCGCACCCATTTCAACGCCTGCCCTTCGCGTCCCTGTGCCACGCCCTCGTAGCGACGGCACACGTAGAGCGGCATCAGCAGGTGAAAATCCTCATAGGCGTGGCTGGCGAAGGTCAGGGGCGCCAGGCAGGCAACCTTTGTCTGGATGCCGAGCTCCTCGTCGAGCTCCCGAATCAGCGTTTCTTCCGGCGTCTCGCCGGGCTCGACCTTTCCGCCCGGAAACTCCCAAAGGCCAGCCAAAGACTTGCCTTCCGGACGCTGCGCCAGCAGGATCCGACCATCGCTGTCGACCAGCGCGCAGGCGGCAACCAGCAAAATCCTCTTTCCGGGCGCAGCGACCATCTCAGGCTCCGGCCCGACGATAGACATAGCGATAGACATCCCTGAAACCGAATTTGCGATAAAGGCCGATCGCCGCCTCGTTGTCGGCTTCGACCTGCAGCCATGCCTTGCGGGCACCGCGCAACCGTGCCCAGCGCAGCGAAGCATCGAGGATGGAGGCGCCGATCCCCTGGCGGCGAAGCGCTTCCGCGACGCCGAACTGCAGGATGCCGGCCAGGTCGTTGTCGTGAACCACGAGCGAGACCGCGGTCGGGCCGAGCGCCGCATCCTCAAACAGGAAGAGACCGCTTTCCGGGCGGATCGCGTTCATGATCTCGGTCAGGCCCGGCTTGCTGTGCGGATCGTCGCCGCAGATCCGGATGCGCGCATCGACGAAGCGCCCGACGTCGCGGATCGGCAGATAGTCCATGCCGTCGACGAGATCGCTGGCCGCGATATCCGCCATCATGACGATGCTCTCGCCCAGCGACGACCAGCCTTGCGCGTCCATCAGCGCCGTCATCTGCGGTGGCGTCAGCGGCGACTGGCGCACGGTCAGCGGCAGCCCGTAGTCGGAAAAACGCTTGGACGCTTTCTCCAGCCGGATTTCAAGCTCGCGATAATCGGAGGGATCGAGCGGATTGAGGGAGTTCAGGCGCTTGGAGGGATGACCGGCCGTCAGGCGGATCAGCCAGCTGCCGTCGTAATGAACCGATGCCGCAGGCCAGGCCCGGAAGCCCACGGCCTCCAGGCGGCGCACGATCGGCAGGTCGGCCTTGGCGGTTGCGTCCGATGTCTCCAATGCCTTCAGCTCCGGTAGTCGCCGTTGATCTCGACATATTCCTTGGTGAGGTCGCAGGTATAGACCGTGGCGACGCCGGAGCCGAGACCGATCTCGACGCGGATCGCGATGTCCTGCTCCTTCATCACCGCGGTCGCTGCCGCTTCCGAATAGTCCGGATCGCGCTCGCCCTCGACGGCAACGCGAACATCACCGAACCAGATCGCCAGCCGGTCGCGGTCGGCCATCTCGCCGGACTTGCCGACGGCCATGACGACCCGGCCCCAATTGGCGTCTTCGCCCGCCACCGCCGTCTTGACCAGCGGCGAATTGGCGATCGACAGGCCGATGCGCTTGGCGGCTGCATCGGTTTCGGCACCCTCGACAGTGATGGCAACCATCTTGCGGGCGCCCTCGCCGTCGCGCACCACCTGCAGGGCGAGATCGCGCAGGAGATCGTTGAGCGCCGCGCGGAAATCCGCAAGTGCCGGATCGGCGGCATCGGTAATCTTGGCCTGGCCGTCGGCGCCCGCAGCGCCGGTCGCAAACAGCATCAAGGTGTCGGACGTCGAGGTATCGCTGTCGACGGTCACGGAATTGAAGGTCGGCCCGGTGCCGTCGGAAAGCAGAACCTGCAGCGCCGCCGGTGCGATATCGGCATCCGTGACGACGAAGGACAGCATGGTCGCCATATCAGGCGCGATCATGCCCGCACCCTTGGCGATGCCGTTGATCGTGACCTTGACGCCGCCGATTTCCGCGCTTCGCGTCGAGACCTTTGGATAGGTGTCGGTTGTCATGATCGCCTTGGCGGCCTCGAACCAGAAATCGCCGGTCGCCGAAACCGCCAGCGTATCAAGTACGCCGGAAAATTTCGTGGCATCCAGCGGCTCGCCGATAACGCCTGTGGAAGCGAGGAAAACTTCCGTTTCCTTGCAGCCCGCAGCCTTGGCGGCCGACTGCGCTGTAAGCTCCGTCGCGGCGCGGCCCTTCTTGCCGGTGAAGGCATTGGCGTTGCCTGAGTTGACGACGACAGCGCGGGCAATGCCGCCCGGAAGGTTGGCGCGGCAGAAATCGACCGGCGCTGACGGGCACTTCGACCTGGTGAAGACACCGGCGACCGAGGCCGGCGCGTCGAAGACCATCATCAGCACGTCGGTGCGGTTCTTGTACTTGATGCCGGCCGAGGCAGTGGCCATGCGCACGCCGCGGATGGCGGGCATATCGGCGAAGGACTTCGGGGCGAGCGGGGAAACGGTGCCGGACATGATCAAACCTGCGAGACAAGAAGAATAGACCGGCAAGCCGGACCTACGACAAGGTCCCGAAAGACATGACATCCCCGGGACCCGTTGATACTCGGGCGCTTAAACCAGAAGGGCGTCACCGCTTTACGACAGCAGAACGCCCCTCCTGCTAGATCAGTTGGCCGCCGGCGCCTTGTTGGCGTCGTCATAGGCCTTTTTCAGCGCCGGATCGGTGATTTCGACCCCGGCATCCTTCTTGGCAGCGGCCAGAAGCTCCAGGTACTTGTCCCGCATCACCAGCTGCTTGACCTGCGGCTCGACCTGCTCCAGCGTCGGCGGCGCCTGCGTACGGCGGTCGTCGAGACGGATGATGTGATAGCCGAACTGAGTCTTGACCGGGGTCTTGGTATACTTGCCCTTCTCAAGCGCAAAGGCGGCCTCGGAGAATTCCGGCACCATGCGCTCCTTGGTGAAGTAACCGAGATCGCCGCCGCCGTCCTTGTTCGGATCGGTGGATTTTTCTTTTGCGAGCGTCGCGAAATCCTTGCCGGCATCGAGGTCCTTGATGATGGCCTTGGCTTCCTCTTCGGTCTTGACGAGGATGTGGCTGGCCTTCACCTCTTCCGGAGGCGTGATCGCCGCGATTTCCTTGTCGTAGCGCGCCTTGACGTCTTCCGGCTTGATGGCCTCGACGACATGCTTCTTGAAGAAGGCATTGTGCAGTTCGCGGTTCGTCAGGAAGGCGACACGCTTCTTGAAGGCTTCGTCGTCCTGAAGGCCTTCCTTGCTCGCGCCCGCGGCCAGCAGCTGCATGTCGATGACGGCGGACAGGGCAGCGGCGCGCTTCTGTTCTTCCGGAAGCTGGGCAACCTGGGGGTCGAGGCCGCCGATGGCCATGTCGATATCCGACTGATGGATTTCGCCTTCGCCGACCTTGGCGACGACCGGATCGGCCGCATCCGCGGCAAAGGCGGAACCCTGTGCCGCCATCAGGGCTACCAGTGCCACCGCCGCCAGCTTGTTATGCTTGAACATTCCTCTAACCTTTCGCGCTTCGACACCGGGACATCGGGCCTGCTGAAAACGTTCCACATCACCAGATTGTGGCCATTCTGTAGCTTTGCGGCGTCTCAAGTCCCGTTGACATAATTCGACCCCCCTCTTATCTGTCACGCAACCTCGCGTCCAGAACAGTTCCGGGCGTTTCAGTGCATTTCTCGGAAATGTAGCCTTGGCCCTGGAACGTGCCAGCGACAGAAAAGAAAGGACCATTCCTTATGGTCAGTCTCGGCGGCCTCGCCCGCAAAATTTTCGGCTCATCGAACGATCGTCGCGTTCGCGGCTATAAGGCACGGGTCGATGCGATCAACGCGCTCGAGTCGGAGACCAAGGCGCTCACCGATGAGGCGCTCGCCGCCAAGACGGTCGAGTTCCGCAAGCAGCTGGCCGACGGCAAGACGCTGGACGATCTTCTGGTGCCGGCCTTCGCCGTTGTCCGTGAGGCGGCGCGCCGCACGCTTGGCCTGCGCCCCTTCGACGTGCAGCTGATCGGCGGCATGATCCTTCACGAACGCGCCATCGCCGAAATGAAGACCGGCGAAGGCAAGACGCTCGTCGCGACCCTGCCGGTCTATCTGAACGCGCTCGCCGGCAAGGGCGTGCACGTGGTGACGGTCAACGACTACCTCGCCTCGCGCGATTCGGCGACGATGAACCGCATCTATTCCTTCCTTGGCATGACGACGGGCGTCATCGTCCACGGCCTGACCGACGACCAGCGCCGCGCGGCGTATGCCTGCGACATCACCTATGCGACCAACAACGAGCTCGGCTTCGACTATCTGCGCGACAATATGAAGTACGAGCGCGCCCAGATGGTGCAGCGCGGCCATTTCTTCGCGATCGTCGACGAAGTCGATTCGATTCTCGTCGACGAAGCGCGCACGCCGCTGATCATCTCCGGCCCGCTCGACGACCGCTCCGAACTCTACAACACGATCAACGCCTTCATTCCGATGCTGGAACCGGAAGACTACGAGATCGACGAGAAGCAGCGCTCGGCCAATTTCTCGGAAGTCGGTACTGAAAAGCTGGAAAACCTGCTGCGCGATGCCAATCTCCTGAAGGGCGAGACGCTCTATGACGTCGAGAACGTCGCGATTGTCCATCACGTCAACAACGCGCTGAAGGCCCACCGGCTGTTCACCCGCGACAAGGACTACATCGTCCGCAACGACGAGATCGTCATCATCGACGAATTCACCGGCCGCATGATGCCGGGCCGCCGCTATTCCGAGGGCCAGCATCAGGCGCTCGAGGCCAAGGAAGGCGTCAGTATCCAGCCGGAAAACCAGACGCTGGCGTCGGTCACCTTCCAGAACTACTTCCGCATGTACACGAAACTCGGCGGCATGACCGGCACGGCATCCACCGAAGCGGAAGAATTCGGCAACATCTACGGCCTCGAAGTGCTGGAAGTTCCGACCAACCTGCCAATCGTCCGCAAGGACGAGGACGACGAGGTCTACCGGACGGCGGAAGAGAAATACAAGGCGATCATCGCTGAGATCAAGGAAGCCCAGGACCGCAAGCAGCCGGTTCTGGTCGGCACCACCTCGATCGAGAAATCCGAGCTTCTGGCAGACATGCTGAAGAAAGCCGGCTTCAAGAACTTCCAAGTCCTGAACGCCCGCTATCACGAGCAGGAAGCCTATATCGTCAGCCAGGCCGGCGTGCCCGGCGCCGTTACCATCGCCACCAACATGGCCGGCCGCGGCACCGACATCCAGCTCGGCGGCAACCTCGAAATGCGCATCGCCGCGGAACTCGGCGATCTGGAGCATGGGGCAGAGCGCGATGAAAAGGAAGCCGCGATCAAGGTCGAGGTCCAGCGCCTGAAGGACATCGCGCTCGGAGCCGGCGGCCTTTACGTTCTGGCGACGGAACGCCACGAAAGCCGCCGCATCGACAACCAGCTGCGCGGCCGTTCCGGCCGTCAGGGCGACCCCGGCCGCTCCAAGTTCTTCCTGTCGCTGCAGGACGACCTGATGCGCATCTTCGGCTCGGACCGCATGGATTCGATGCTGACCAAGCTCGGTCTCAAGGAAGGCGAGGCCATCGTCCATCCCTGGATCAACAAGGCGCTGGAGCGCGCGCAGAAGAAGGTCGAAGCCCGCAACTTCGACACCCGCAAGAATCTTCTGAAGTATGACGACGTGCTGAACGACCAGCGCAAGGTCATCTTCGAACAGCGCATCGAGCTGATGGATGCGCCGGACGTCACCGAAACCGTGACGGACATGCGTCACGACGTGATCGACGACATCGTCAACAAGCGCATCCCGGAAAAGGCCTATGCCGAGCAATGGGATGTCGAAGGCCTGACGAACGATGTCCGCACCCAGCTGAACCTCGATCTTCCGGTCGCGGAGTGGGCGCGCGAAGAGGGCATCGACGAGAACGACATCCGCGAACGCCTGACGGCCGCCGCCGATGCCGCCGCTGCCGACCGCGCCGAACGCTTCGGCCCGGACATCATGCATTATGTCGAGCGCTCCGTCGTGCTGCAGACGATCGATCACCTCTGGCGCGAACATATCGTCAACCTCGACCACCTGCGCTCGGTCATCGGCTTCCGCGGCTATGCGCAGCGCGATCCGCTGCAGGAATACAAGTCGGAAGCTTTCGAGCTGTTCCAGGCGCTGCTCGGCAACCTGCGCCAGGCGGTGACGGCACAGCTGATGCGTGTGGAGCTGGTTCGCGAAAATGCCGACGCTCCGCCGCCGCAGCTGCCGACGATGGAAGGCCATCATATCGATCCCTTCACCGGCGAGGACGATTTCAACGAAGGCGGCAGCCAGCTGGTCGTGGCTCCCGAAAACCGCGACCCGCAGAACCCGCTGACCTGGGGCAAGGTTTCCCGCAACGAACTCTGCCCCTGCGGCTCTGGCAAGAAATACAAGCACTGCCACGGCGCGTTCGAAGCGTAAAACCTGACGACTTGCTTTTGAAAGGCAGAGAGCTCATTTTCTGAAGTCGCAGGCGGGATTGCAGTCCCACCTGCCGTTTGCCTTATTTTTTGATATTGACCCGGACAGCTATTGACCAGCCCGTCCGGGTTTTCCTCAAGATAAGCGCGATGCCAAATGGTTTTTGCCACATAGATCCACCTCCAGATTCGACAGCAAGGCCGTTGCCTCGGCCGAAGAGCCCGTCTTCCCGGTTGCGGAGGCTGCTGTCCCGCACGCTGCTTCTTACGTCGAATGCAATCTATAATAGCAGGACGCATGCCCTTGTCATCCCGATCCGGACGAAAAGTCGGCGGCGGCGTGCCGCGGATTCCGGATTGAAGACCCGCTGCTCGTCTTCCCCCTGCACCCTTTGTTAACGCTGTTCTGGCAAGACTGACGGCCTGTATTGCGTAATCTCATGGGTATCCCCTTGTTCCTGGCTGCATGTCATACGGCTGGACGACTGTTGCCGCCGGCCTTGAGAGAACGGCTGTCGCCGCTCGTCGAAAAGCTGGGGCCGGTTCTCACCGGAAGCGATCCGAAGCATATGGCCCAGCGCATGGCGCTTGTCGCCTTTGCCATCCGGGTCGTCAGCGCCGCCATCGCCTTCGTCTCGCAGATCATCCTGGCGCGCGTCATGGGCGAGTTCGAATACGGCATCTACGTCTTCGTCTGGGTGCTCGTCGTGCTGTTCGGCAATCTCTCGTGCCTCGGCTTCCATACGGCGATCATCCGTTTCCTGCCGCAATACCATGCCCGTGACGCTCTGCCGGAGATCCGCGGCCTGACGACCACGGTGCGCATCTTCGCGCTGGTTTCGGCGACGGGCCTTGCCATTGTCGGTATCGGCGGCCTCTGGCTGTTCGGCGACTGGATCGAAAACTACTATATCGTGCCGCTTTATCTCGGCATTTTCTCGCTGCCGATGATCGCCCTTGGCGACGTCATGGACGGCACGTCGCGCGCCCATAGCTGGGCGGTGTCGGCGTTGAGCCCGACCTATATCATCCGGCCGGTGCTTATCCTCGGCCTGATGATGCTGGCCGTCGCGATCGGCGAGCCGCACACAGCGCGAACCGCGATGATTGCTGCTATGGCCGCGACCTACCTGACCAGCGTCACGCAGTTCTTCATCCTCACCTGGCGGCTGCGCAGGCGCTATGTGAAGGGGCCGCGCAGGATAGAATTCGGCACCTGGATTCGCATTGCCTTTCCGATTTTCCTGATCGAAGGGTTCGGCTTCATGCTGACCAATTCCGATGTGGTGATTGTCGGCCTCTATCTCGATCCGCAAAGCGTCGCAATCTACTTCGCCGCGGCCAAGACGATGGCGCTGGTGCATTTCGTGATGTTTTCTGTGAAGGCCGCCGCCGCGCCGCGTTTCTCGGCTGCCATGGCGGATCCCGACCGCCAGCAACTGGCGGTGATTGCCGTTGAAAGCGCGCGCTGGTCGTTCTGGCCGTCGCTCACCGTCGGTGCGCTTGTGCTGCTGGCGGGCACGTTCCTGCTGTCACTTTTCGGACCGGCGTTCATCGCCGGATATCCGCTGATGGTTATCCTGTTCGCCGGCATCATGGCAAAGGCGCTGGTCGGCCCGGCGGAGGCTTTCCTGACGATGGCCGGACAGCAGAAACTCTGCGTCGCCCTCTACGCGGCAGCTCTTATCTGCAATCTCGCGCTCAACATGACGCTGATCCCGCTTTTCGGCCTGACCGGCGCAGCACTCGCCACCGCCGGCGCGATGCTGATCGAGGCGATCCTTCTTCACCTGGCGGTGCGCCATACTTTCGGCATCGTGCTGTTCGCCTTTGCCAATCCGCATGCCAGAACCATCAAAGCAGAGGCATCCAGACCATGACCGGCACGCCCCAATTTCCAGACGATGCGAATGGCCGCGCGGCACGGGTTCTCGGCGGATTGGCCCCGCCGGTCATCGACCATCCCACCGCTGAAAACACGCTGACCGTCGGGCGGCCGGGCCGCCATCTCTGCCTTTATCCGGCGCGCGCCGGCTACGACCTGCAGCAGGAACTGGACTTCCTGTCGAACAGGGCGCTGGAGCCGAACGTGTTTTTCACCGGGCGCTTTCTGGCCCCGGCCATGCCGCGCCTCGAAGACCGCGTGATCCGGCTGGCGCTGATCCGCGACGAGGATGAACGGCGCAGCCGCATTCGCTTCCTCATGCCGTTCTCCATCGAAAAACCCGGTTTTTCCATGGGCGCCTCGATCATCCGTGCCTGGTCGAACCCGTTCGGCCCTCTGGGTGTACCGCTGCTCGACGCGGAGGAGGCCGCCGAGACGATCGACAACCTCTATGAAGCACTCGCCAATCCGACGGCCGGCCTGCCTTCCGTGCTGGTGCTTCCGGATATCCGGCTGAAAGGCAAGTTTGCCCAGCTTGCCCGCGCCGTCGCCATCGGCCGCAACCTGCCGATCACCGTGACTGACACGTTCACCCGCCCGATGCTGGAAAGCCTGCTGGACGGCCAAGCCTATCTGCGCAAGGCGATCACCCCGTCGCATTATCGCGAATTGCGCCGGCAATGGGGACATCTCGATGCCGTCGGCAAGCTGAGCTACAATGTCGCTCGCCAGCCGGCGGATATCCGGACGCGCATGGAAGAGTTCCTGGCGCTCGAAGCCGGCGGCTGGAAGGGCCGTCAGCGCACCGCCATGGTCATGGACCGCTACCGCGCAGCCTTCGCCCGCGAAGCCATTACCAACCTCGCCGAGGCCGACAGCGTGCGCATCCACACGCTTGATCTCGACGGCACCGCGATTGCCGCGATGATCGTCTTCATGATGGCGGGCGAAGCCTATACGTGGAAAACCGCCTATGATGAGCGTTACGCCAAATATTCGCCCGGCAAGCTGCTGATGGCCGAATTGACCGAATGGCATCTCGACGACGCCAACATCATGCGCTCCGACAGCTGCGCCGTGCCCGACCATCCGCTGATGAGCCGGTTCTGGGAAGAGCGCGAGGAAATGGGGACATTGGTGATCGGTCTTCAGCAAAACCGCGACCGTGACGTCCGTCAGGTCGCAGCCCAGCTGCATCTTTACCGCAACACCCGCAACATGGCCCGGCTGCTGCGCGAAAAGATCCGGGCCCTGGCGCCGCGACGATCGAAATAAACGTTGGGTCAGGCGGCCGACGGCCCCTGCACTTCGGCTGCGGCCTGATCGCGCAGCAGCCGGCGGATCACCTTGCCAGAGGTCGTCAGCGGCAGGCTTTCGACGAACGCCACCTCCCGCGGATATTCGTGCATCGACAGCCGTGTCTTCACCCAGTCGCGGATATCCGCTTCGAGCGCAGCACCCGGCTCATAGCCGGGCTTCAGCACCACATAGGCCTTGACGATTTCTGTGCGCAGCGGATCGGGCTTGCCGATCGCGGCGGCGAGCTGGACGGCGGGATGGCCCGCCAGGCAATCCTCGATCTCGCTCGGACCGATCCGGTATCCGGAAGAGGTGATGACATCGTCATCGCGACCGAAGAAGGTGACATAGCCCTCGGCATCCTGAACGCCCTGATCTCCCGTCGTCATCCAGTCGCCGATGAACTTGCGCTCGGTCGCCTCGTCGTTCTTCCAGTAACCCAGAAACATCACCGGGTCCGGCCGCCGGACGGCGACCTGCCCGACGGTTCCCACCGGCATGACATTGCCTTCGCCATCGATGATCGCGACCTCATGGCCGGGCGCTGCCTTGCCCATCGATCCCGGTTTCAGCACGCCGAGATGGGCGGCCGACGACAGCACGATGTTGCACTCCGTCTGGCCGTAGAATTCATTGACCGGTACGCCAAAGGCCGCGCTTGCCCATTCGCAGGTTTCGCGGCCGAGCGATTCCCCGGCCGAACCGATGGTGCGCAGGTTGAGATTGTACTGCGCCCGCGGGTTTTCCACCGCCTTCAGGAGCCTGAGCGCCGTCGGCGGAATGAAGGCGTTGCGCACCTGCATCTCCTCCATGATCCGCAGCGCCATGTGCGGATCGAATTTTTGCCCCGGCGAGGAGACGACGGGTACGCCAAGCAGCAACGACGGCAACAGCGC
>UCJH01000054.1 GCA_900472785.1 Hyphomicrobiales bacterium
AACCGGACTCTCGTCGATCTTCTGGTCGAGCAGATCGAGTTTGCCGACGTCGTCATCCTCAACAAGACCGGCAGCGCCACGCCCGAACAGCTTGATGCAGCACGCAAGATCATCGTCGGGCTCAACCCGGACGCACGGCTGATCGAAACGGATTTCGGACGGGTGGCGCTACGGGAGGTCTTGGGCACCGGGCGCTTCGACTTTGCAAAGGCGGAGCAGCATCCGCTCTGGTACAAGGAATTGCACGGCTTTCGCGATCACATCCCGGAAACGGACGAATATGGCATCCGTTCCTTCGTCTACCGCGCCAGAAAACCGTTCGATCCGATGCGACTGCAGGCGTTTCTTGACCGTGGCTGGCCGGGTGTCGTGCGGGCCAAGGGTTTTTTCTGGCTGGCGACGCGGCCGCATTTTGTCGGTGAACTCAGCCAGGCCGGCGCCATCGTCAGGACATCGAAGATGGGACTGTGGTGGTCCGCGGTTCCGAAGGCGCGCTGGCCCGACGACGCGGGTTTTCGACGCGCCTTGTCATCTCATCTCGATCCGGTCTGGGGTGACCGGCGGCAGGAAATCGTCTTCATCGGCGCCGATCCGATGGATCGCGACAGCCTGACAAAACAACTCGATGCCTGCCTGATCGACTGCGAGACGTTTTCTCCGGAAAGCTGGCGCAACCTGCCTGATCCCTTCACATCCTGGACGTTGCGTGCAGCGTAAAAACCTGTCCCTGCCCCGCCTCGCGCAAGCAAGGCGGGGCAGGATGCCGGGCTGGAATCAGCGTATGGCGTCAAGGGGACGGACAGAATGAATCGAGAGGTTTTCGCCGCGGCGCGCGCCGCGTTCGAACAGGGCGACTACGTCGAAGCGCTGACGATTCTGAACGACCTCATCGGCCAGACGAATGCGCCTGAATCTTTTGTTCTGCTCGGCGAAACACTGGAAAAACTCGGCTTGCCATCGGATGCCGCAGACGCTTTCAAACAGGCAGCCGAACTCGACGCCTGCGCAGCCCCCGGCCATCTGCTGCGGGCAGCGGAACTCTATTTCGCGGCCGGCGACGATGACCAGGCGCAGCTGATCGGCATGGGTCTGCTGAAGATCCTGCCCGAAGATCCGGCGCTCGCCTTCCTTCTGGCACGGTCCTTCAGGCGCACTGGTGAAACAGCACTGGTCGATCGCGTCAAACATACGCTGGTTTCAAGCGACGAGATGGCGCATCTGACGCTGGCCGGCGAACTGTTTGCCGAGGAGGAACGCGATCCCGCCGTACTGACGCTGTTCCGCAAGCTTGCCGCCCTCCAACCGGACGACCCCTACACCCAGTTCAAATATATGGCCGTCGCCCGCGATTTCTGCGACTACGAAGCTTTGGCCCGGCTTGAAGAGATGCTGTCTGCCGCTCTTGCCCGCGGCAGCCTGGCGATGATCGAAGGCGAGACCGGCTATTCCAACCTTCTGCATTGTGGCGACGAACGGCTCAACCGTCTGGCGACCAACAATGGCGATCTGTCTGCAAAACTGCCTCCCGGCCAGCCGCGCCAGCGGCGCGTGCGGCCACATGCCTGGGCAGAGAAAATCCGCATCGGCTATCTTTCCAGCGACCTTTGGGACGACCACGCCACCATGCGCCTGTTCCAGAGCGTTCTGGAGGCCCATGATCGCGACCGCTTCGAGGTCACCCTTTATTGCTATACGCCGGAGCGCTTCATCGGTTTTGACGGCGGCAACCGGCAGAAATGGGGACCAATCGTTTCGCTGCTGAACCTGTCGGATCCGCAGGCCGCCGATGTGATCCGGTCGCGCCGCACGGATATCCTCGTCGATCTCAAGGGGCATACAGGGGGTTCGCGTGCCAACATACTGAACCAGATGGTCGCGCCGGTTCAGGTGGCCTGGCTCGGCTTTCCCGGCAGCACCGTCAATATCGACGTCGATTATGTGATCGGCGACCCGATCGTCCTGCCGAACACCTCGAAGCCGCACTATCACGAGAAATTCTGCCGTTTGCCGGAAAGCTATCAGCCGAACGACCCGGTCTACCGCGCCCTGCCCCCCTCCGCCAGCCGGGCTGAACTCGAACTGCCGGAAGACCGCTTCATCTTTGCCGCATTCAACACCGCGCGAAAAATGTCACTGGCAACGCTCGATCTCTGGGCGAACATCCTGCGGAATGCCGAAAATGCCGTTCTCTGGGTGATGCTCGACGGCGAGATTCCGAGAGCCAATTTCCTTGCCGCCATGGCGACGCGCGATGTTCCAGCCGATCGGATCTTCTTCGCGCCGAAAACCGCTTACACCGCCCATATTGCCCGTCTGCAGGCAGCCGACATCGGGCTCGATACATTTCCCTACAACGGGCACACGACGACATCCGACAAACTCTGGGCGGGGCTACCGGTCTTGACGGTACGCGGAACGAATTTTGCCTCGCGGGTTTCGGAGAGCCTGCTCAACGCCATCGGCCTTTCGCAGCTTGTCGCGGAAACGCCTGCCGATTTCGTGGACATGGCGGTTCAACTGGCGAAGACCCCGGCAACCGTCGATGCGCTGAAGAAAACCATCTCCGACAACCGCTTCCGGGCACCGCTCTTCGATGCGCAGCGATTCTGCCGCCACCTTGAGCGGGCTTACGAGATGATGGCCGAGCGGGCGAGATCGGGGCAATCGCCGGAGCATTTCGACGTTCCGGCCCTGCCTGCCCGAGCAACGCCCTTCCGCTGACAGCCGAGCGAAGGCGGCCATGCCGGCCGCCTTGCGCAACGGACTTAACGGGACAGTCCGACGATGACGCCGGTCGCGACAGAGATTAGCAGGACGTCGTTGTCGACCTTTACCCATTGCTGGCCGCGTGGCGGCGCTCTAATAGAAACTGAAACCGAAGATTACAAATTCGCAATGAAATCAGGTCATTATAGTGATTTTCTTATAAAGCCAACCGACATTTTCGAGCGTTGGCCTGACGCTCAGTCAGCGGCCTCATAGCTGAACATGCCGAAGTCGGCATGCCGGGCCTGACCGGTGATATCGAATGCGAACAATCCAACAAAGGCGCCCGTGAACGAACCATGCTCGCCGCGCCCGCCCTCGTCGGAGACGACGCCACCATCCAGCACGGGTCCGAGCGTCTGCCAGTCGTTGGCGCCTTCCGGACGCCAGTAGAATTGCAGGTCGTTGTCGCGCACCTCCATGGCAAGATGTACGGGCCCATCCGGCACGGCGATGCCGCTGTCTGCCGGGAAACTCAACTTTCCGTTCGGGAAATCGCCGGCGCAGGACAGGATCGTCACGACACGGCCGAGCGTCTCATGCAGGGTGAGCGCGACGGCATGGAACTTGTAGCGGTTGTAGTAATGCGTCAGGCCGGCAGCCTGCTGGTAGGTGCCGGGCGTGAACTCGACGACGGTTTCGGCACGAAAACGATGATGCTCCTGCCGCCGCGCCACCAGGGCCTGCTCGAACCAGCTGCCGATGCTTTCGCGACCGAACAGGCGCAAATGTCCTGCCCGCGCCGACAGCGAAAAAAGCCTGTCCGGCACGGGCGTGCGCAGCCACTGAAACTCGAGCGGCAGATCGGCGCCATCAAAATCCGTCTCGACCTTGACCGGCTGTTCTGCGCGGACTGCATCGAACGGCGCCGGCACCTCGACGGCAGGCACGACCCCGCCCTGCTCCAGATACAGCCAGTCGTCTTCACGCCACACACATTTCTGCAAACCGGTCTCGCGGCCAAGCGTGCAGCGCCGGTGCGGCGCAAGCGGCCGGCCTGTCAGATGGGTGTGATAGGCCAACCCATCCGGCGTTTCGACATATTGTCCATGGCCAGCGCGCTGCAGAACGGCATCCGGATCATCCTTGGAGGTGATCAGATGACGTTGCGGATGCAGTTCATACGGACCCTCGATCGAACGGGCGCGGGCCATGGTCACGACGTGATCGTAGCCGGTGCCGCCTTCCGCCGTCGTCAGATAGATCCAGCCATTGCGCCGGAAGAGATGCGGACCTTCGACCAGCCCCTGCCCGCTGCCGGCAAAAATGTTGCGGACCGGACCGACCAGCGATCTGGATTTGGCATCCCATTCCTGCAGCAGGATGCCGTCGAAAGCCGGCGAGCCGGCCTCGCCATGAAAGGTTTCGCGCCGGTGGTTCCACTGCATGTTGAGGAACCATTTGCAGCCGTCCTCGTCATGGAACAACGACGGATCGAAGCCGGAGGAATTGACGTAGACGGGATCCGACCACGCGCCGTCGATGCTCGGCGACGTGACGATGTAGTTGTGTGCATCCTTGAAGCTGCCGTCGAAACGCTTGACGTCGGTATAGACCAGCCAGAACAGCCCGTCGGCATGGGACAAACAGGGCGCCCAGACGCCGCAGCTGTCGGGATTGCCGCGCATGTCGAGCTGGCTTGCCCGCTCCAGCGGGCGGCGCACGAGGGTCCAGTTCACCAGATCGCGCGAATGATGGATCTGCACCCCCGGATACCATTCGAACGTCGAGGTGGCGATATAATAGTCGTCACCGACACGGCAGATCGAAGGGTCCGGATTGAAGCCGGGCAGGATGGGGTTTCGGATCATGGTGGTCATGGCAGATATACCTTCCCGCGCGACGGCGTCGAATCGCGCCGCAGGGATTTTTGCCCGTCGCGCAGCCGGTGCGCAACCTGCGGCCAAGCCCATTCCTGCCTAAGACTTGAGCATTCACACCCAGTCCATATGCGACTTTGGTATGACGCTTGAAGACCACCCGGGAAAATCACGGTCCAGACTTGAAACACCTCTTGAAATCGGCACTGTGGTTGTGCTTGGCAAAAGACACGAAGAACCAGCCATCGCAGGAGGAACAGAATGACACCGTTACTCGGCATCAGCCGGCTGATCGATTCCATCACCGAGGCCATCGGCAAGTCCGTTGCCTGGCTCATCCTGGTTGCCGTTCTGGTCAGCGCGGGAAATGCGATCGTTCGGAAAACGTTCAATATGTCGTCAAATGCATGGCTGGAGGCGCAGTGGTACCTCTTTGGCGGCGCCTTCATGCTGGCCGCCGCCTATACGCTGCAGCAGAATGAACATATCCGCATCGACGTGGTCTACGGCGCATTTTCGCGTCGTGTGCAGCACTGGATCGATCTTCTGGGTCACCTGCTGTTCCTGATGCCGTTCGTGGTGCTGATGATCTATTATCTGGTGCCCTACGTTTTGATGTCCTACCGTTCGGGCGAAATGTCTTCCAGTGCCGGCGGGCTGATCATCTGGCCGGCCAAGGGCATCCTGCTCGCCGGATTTGTGCTGCTTGCGCTGCAAGGCGTCTCCGAGATCATCAAGAAGATCGCCATCATGCGCGGCGACATTGACGACCCGACGCCCTACGTCCCCACGCATGTTCCGCTCGACATGGATCCGCCGGCCGGGGAGACACGCGCATGATCGAATTCATCGCCCAGAACATGGCACCGATCATGTTCGTCTCGCTGATCATATTTCTGCTTCTCGGCTACCCCGTCGCCTTTGCCCTGGCCGCGAACGGCCTTGTCTTCTTCATCATCGGCGTCGAACTCGCCCCCTATTCGGATTCGATCAACCTCTCCTGGCCGCTGCTGAATGCCCTTCCGGAACGTTTCTGGGGGGTGATGTCGAACGACACGCTGCTCGCCATACCCTTCTTCACCTTCATGGGGATCGTGCTTGAACGCTCCGGCATGGCCGAGGACCTGCTCGACACGATCGGCCAGCTTTTCGGCCCGATCCGCGGCGGCCTTGCCTATGCCGTCATCTTCGTCGGTGCCCTGCTTGCGGCAACCACCGGCGTGGTGGCGGCCTCGGTCATCGCCATGGGCCTGATCTCGCTGCCGATCATGCTGCGCTACGGTTATGACCGTCGGGTCGCATCCGGCGTCATTGCCGCCTCCGGCACGCTGGCGCAGATCATCCCGCCGTCGCTCGTGCTGATCGTGCTTGCCGACCAGCTCGGCCGCTCCGTCGGCGACATGTATGCAGGCGCGCTGATCCCGGGCCTCGTTCTAACCGGCCTGTACATGCTCTACATCCTGCTGATGACCTTCATCCGGCGGGATTCGATGCCGGCGCTGCCGCTTGAAGCCCGGACGCTCGGGCATGGCGTCACATCGCTGCTCGTCGCCCTGATTATCGCTGGCGGCATCGCCTATGCCGCTCACGTCTACCTCTCGCCGACGCACGGCGAGGATGCGGACATTCTCGGCGCAACGGTCGGTGTCGGCTTCATCTATATCGTCGCCCTGATCGACAGGTCGATGAAGATCAATGCCATGTCGCGGCTTGCCCAGCAGGTCATCATTGTTCTGATCCCGCCGCTGGCGCTTATCTTCCTCGTACTCGGAACGATCTTCCTCGGAATCGCCACGCCGACCGAGGGCGGCGCGATGGGTGCGGTCGGTGCGCTGATCATGGCGGCGGCCAAGGGCAGGTTGAGTATGGACGTCGTCCGCTCTGCCCTGACGGCAACCACCCGCCTTTCGGCCTTCGTACTGTTCATCCTGATCGGCGCCCGCGTCTTCTCGCTGACCTTCTACGGCGTCAATGGGCACGTCTGGGTCGAGCATCTGCTGACGTCGATGCCGGGCGGCGAAACAGGCTTCCTGATTGCGGTCAACCTGCTCGTCTTCTTCCTCGCCTTCTTCCTGGATTTCTTTGAGCTGGCCTTCATCATCGTGCCGCTGCTCGCGCCGGCAGCCAATGCGCTCGGAATCGATCTGATCTGGTTCGGCGTGCTGCTCGGCATCAACATGCAGACGAGCTTCATGCATCCGCCTTTCGGCTTCGCGCTCTTCTACCTGCGCTCGGTGGCGGCAAAGGTGCCTTACCTCGACAAGGTCACCGGCAAGATGACGCAGCCGGTGACGACCGGGCAGATCTATTGGGGCGCGGTGCCCTTCGTCTGCATCCAGGTGATCATGGTCGCGCTGACGATCATGTTCCCGCAGATGGTCATGCACTATAAGGGGGACGGCGTCGTGGTCGATCCTAATACCATCAAGATCGAGGTTCCCGGGTTCGGCGGAACGACACCAGGTCTTGGCCTGCCTGACAATGGCGGCGGCCTGGGCCTGCCCGGTGGCCTGCAGCTGCCGTCCGGCAACCCGCTTGATGCCAAGCCGGCAGACGGCGCGGGACAGCAGCCGGACACCAAGCCGGCCAACGATCTCAGCGCGCCTCCATCCTTCAACTGATCGGCCACGGCCGGGAAACCGGCCGTTTCCCATCGGCGTGACGACAAAGGAAAACCCCGGAGCATGGCTGCTCCGGGGTTTTTTGATGCTGAAAGACGAACGAAAGGCTTAAAGCTTGCCGTTTCGCTGCTGGATCATCATGAAGGTATCGTAGTTGTATTCCGCGATCTGCGAATTCAGGAAATACTCGGCACGGAAGGCCTTGATCGATTCCCAGATTTTCTTAAAGGTCGGATTCGAAGCTTCCATCTCGGCATAAACCTCGTTGGCCTTGTCGAAGCAGGCCGACAGGATTTCCTGGCTGAACGGGCTGAGCTTGGCGCCACCGGCCACCAGACGCTTGATCGCGGCAGGGTTGAGGTAATCGTATTTCTGCAGCATGTTGGCATCCGCTGCCTGGCAGGCCGTGCGCAACAACGACTGGTAAGCCTTCGGCAGGCCTTCGAATGCCGCCTTGTTGAAGATGGCGTGGACGGTCGGGCCGCCTTCCCACCAGCCGGGATAGTAATAATACGGCGCAACCTTGTAGAAGCCGAGCTTCTCGTCGTCATAGGGGCCGACCCATTCGGCGGCATCGATCGTGCCTTTTTCGAGGGCCGGATAGATATCGCCGCCGGCGATCTGCTGCGGAACGACGCCGAGCTTTTCCACGACCTTGCCGGCAAAGCCGCCGATGCGCATTTTCAGGCCCTGCATGTCCGCGACAGTCTTGATTTCCTTGCGGAACCAGCCGCCCATCTGCACGCCGGTATTGCCGCCGGGGAAGCCGATGAGGCCCTGGGCTCCGAGGAACTCGTTGAACATGTCGATGCCGCCGCCATGATACTGCCAGGCATTGTGGCCGCGGGCATTGAGGGCGAAGGGAACGGCAGCGCCGAGCGCCCAGACCGGATCCTTGCCCCAGTAATAATAGGAAACCGTATGGCAGGCCTCGACGGTCCCGGCGGCAGCCGCATCTGCAGCCTGCAGACCGGGCACGATTTCACCGGCTGCGAAGACCTGGATCTGGAAATTGCCGTCGGTCGCTTCGGAGACGTATTTCGAAATGACTTCGGCGCCGCCGTAGATCGTATCGAGCGACTTCGGGAACGACGACGTCAGGCGCCAGTTGATCTTCGGCGTGGTTTGGGCAATCGCGGGTGCTGCAAGCGTTGTGGCTGCAACGGCACCGGCGCCGCCAAGACCTGCTCGCTTAATGAATGAACGGCGATCCATGGTTCCTCCTCTTGAATCCGACAGCGGTAAGGCCCTGGAAAAGCCCGGCCCTCTCCTCCCGCCGGGGCAGCTTACACGCTACCCCCCTCATGTCCAGCGACGGTTTTGCAACCCTCTCTTCGACTTTTGTCTAAGATGAGGAAAAACCGCTGGAACGCCTAAAACATAGGCAAATCAAGAGCCTGGGAACAATCCCATTTAGACGTGGCACAAACTGTGGTAGTTGCAGCAACCTGGCGGGGCGCCGTGGTTCCGGCGCCCCGCCGTCTGATTCAGTAGAGTTCGCCGAAGGCTGCTGCGGAGAATCCCTTGAAAGCGGCACTGTTGTTGCCGCGGACTTTCGAAACCCATTCCGGATCGTTGAGAATAGCCCGACCGACGGCAATCAGGTCGAACTCGCCCCGATCCATACGTTCGATGAGGGCGTCAAAGCTTTGCGGCGTTGACGCTTCACCGGCAAAAGCGCCCATGACCTCGCCTGACAATCCGACCGATCCCACACTGATGGTGGCGGCGCCTGTCAGCTTCTTGGCCCAACCTGCAAAGTTCAAACCGCTCTCGCCATCGATCGCCGGAAATTCCGGCTCCCAGAAGCGCCGCTGCGAGCAATGGAGAATATCGACTCCGGCCTCAACGAGCGGCGCCAGCCAGTCGGTCATCAAGGCCGGGGTTTCCGCAAGGCGGACGGTGTAATCCTGCTGCTTCCACTGGCTGACGCGCAGGATGATCGGAAAATCCGGACCAACCGCGACGCGAACGCTTTTGATGACCTCCGACGCAAAATGGGCGCGCTCCCGGATCGTTGCGCCGCCGAACCTGTCGCTGCGCTCGTTCGTGCCCGCCCAGAAGAATTGGTCGATCAGATAGCCATGTGCGCCGTGGATTTCGAGCGTATCGAATCCGAGCGCCTTGGCGGCGGCTGCAGCCCGCGCGAAAGAATCGATCGCGTCGGCGATATCCTCGTCCGTCATGGCAATGCCGCGCGGTTCGCCCGGCGACAAAAGGCCCGACGGGCTTTCGATTTCAGCAGCAGGCACCCAATCGGTCATGCTGTTGGCGACGGACCCGACGTGCCAGATCTGCGGTCCCATGCGGCCGCCGGCCTGATGGACGCCATCGATCACCCGTTGCCAGCCGGCGAGCGCCGTTTCACCATGAAAATGCGGAATGGCCGGATGGTTGCTGGCGGCCGGCCGGTCTATGACCGTGCCCTCGGACAGAATAAGGCCAACGTCATTTTCGGCGCGGCGACGGTAGTAGTCCGCGACGTTGCGTCCGGGAATGCCCTCCGGCGCAAAGGTGCGGGTCATGGGTGCCATGACGATGCGGTTCCTGAGCGAGAGCGTCTTCAGGTGAAATGGCTCGAAGAGAATTGCGGTGTCGGAGAAGGTCATGCTTTTGCTCCTGTTTATCGGGAGCACTCTAGGTATACACTATATACCTGGCGTCAATTAGGCACTATATATCGACTAGGTAGCAAAATGGAAACCGCCCAGCAATGATCGCACCATCCGAAAACCGCAAAAAGGTCCTGTCCGTAGCCGATTGCCCGAGCCGATTGCTGCTCGATCAGATCGCCGACAAGTGGTCGGTGCTGGTGATGGCGGCGCTCAACGACGAGCCGCTGCGCTTCAACGAAATCAAGCGCCGGCTCGAGGGCGTCACGCAAAAGGCGCTGACCCAATGCCTGCGGAAACTGGAAAGGAACGGGATCGTCGGACGCAAGGTCATCCCGGTTTCGCCGATCGCGGTCGAATACAGCATCACGCCGCTTGGGCGTACGCTGCAGGAGCCTTTCAAAGTCCTATACCTGTGGACGGTCGATTACCTGCCCGCCGTCGAGCAGGCGCGCAAGGATTTCGATGAAAGGTTCGCGGGATGAGAACCACAGGCCGCAGGCATGACCAGCGGCCTGTGTGAAGGATTTTCGGACTATTCGAGTTCGGCCGAAGACGTCCATAGGTTGATATCGGCCTCGCGGGCATAGAGGTCGATTTCCGCGAGTTCTTCCGCGGTGAACTGGTCGTTCTCCAGCGCGTTGACGCAGTCGACGATCTGCGAGGAGCGGCTGGCGCCGATCAGGGCGGAGGTGATCCGTCCGCCACGCAGCACCCAGGCGATGGCCATCTGCGCCAGCGTCTGGCTACGCTTTTCGGCGATGCCGTTGAGCTTGACGATATTCTCGATGATCGACGGCTTGATGAAGTCCTTCTTGAGGAAGTGGTTTTGCGCCGCGCGGCTGTCGGAGGGAATGCCGTTCAGATATTTCGTCGTCAGCATGCCCTGCGCCAGGGGCGAGAACACGATCGAGCCGATGCCGAGCTCTTCCAGCGTATCAACGAGACCATCATCCTCGACCCAGCGGTTGAGCATGGAATAGCTCGGCTGGTGGATGATGCAGGGCGTGCCAAGATCCTTGAGGATCGCCGCCGCCTCGCGGGTGCGCTGCGAATTGTAGGAGGAAATGCCGACGTAAAGCGCCCTGCCGGAACGAACGATATGATCGAGCGCGCCACAGGTTTCTTCGAGCGGCGTATCCGGATCGAAACGGTGCGAATAGAAGATATCGACATAGTCGAGGCCCAACCGCTTCAGGCTCTGATCGCAACTGGCGATGAGGTATTTGCGGCTGCCCCATTCGCCATAGGGACCCGGCCACATGTCATAGCCCGCCTTCGACGAGACGATCAGTTCATCGCGAAGGCTTGCGAAATCGGTGCGCAGGATTTCGCCGAAGGCTGTCTCGGCCGAGCCGACAGGCGGGCCGTAATTGTTGGCGAGGTCGAAATGGGTGATGCCGAGATCGAACGCCGTGCGGCACATATCGACTTTGCGGTCATGCGGCGTGTCATCGCCGAAATTGTGCCAGAGGCCGAGCGAGATCGCCGGCAATTTCAGCCCGGTCTTGCCGCAGCGATTGTATTTCATCGTGTCGTAGCGATTGCTTGCCGGCTGCCATGTCATGCGTTGCCCTGCCCTGTTCTTGAAAACGGAATTCCCGAAGCAGCGCTGCTTCGGGAAAGGATTTGATAAAAGCGGTATATTTTATTGTGATGACGGTGCAAGACGTTCTTGCCGAACATCCTCAATTTCGCCTAGCGCAACAACGCCTTGGCTTCCTCGATGCCTAGGGCCGCCGGCTGCGTGCAGGTGGTTGTCAGCGCAACGAACTGGCCGGTTTCGCCCGACTGCAGGATCGACACCATGACATCGACGCCGTGCAGTGCCCGTTCCAGCGAGCAACGCGCGTCGCGCCCCTCGAGAATGGCGATCGCCATGTCGGCAAGGCCGGCCGTGCGGTAATTGGCCATCATACCCTGCGGATGCTCCTGGTTGGCAACGGCAAACGGGTGATCCCACATCTCGACCGGCTGGATATCCTTGTCGCGGCCGCTTGCCGAAACGGTACCGCCGAAGAAGTTCGGATCGGGCACGAACAACGAGCCTTCGGTGCCGTAGAGCTCCATATTGGCGTGGCGGTGCGACCAGACATCCCAGCTGGCCGACAGCGTGATCGTCGCCCCGTTCTGGAATTCGAGCAGCGCGTGGATATTGGTCGGCGTGCCGACGGGGATCACCTCGCCCTTGCGCGGCTCGCTGGTGATGGTGCGCGTCGGATTGGCCATGGATGTCAGCGCTGCGACGCGCTTCACAGGACCGATCAGGTTGACGAGGTTGGCGATATAGTATGGGCCGAGATCGAGGATCGGGCCGCCGCCGGGCAGGAAGAAGAAATCCGGATTGGGATGCCACATCTCCATGCCCGGGCTCATCACGTGGCAGGTGCCGGAGGTGACGCGGCCGATCTTTCCCTGATCAACGTAATCGCGCGCCAGCTGATGCGCACCGCCGAGGAAGGTATCCGGTGCGCAGCCGACCTTGAGATTGTTGGCGGTGGCAATCCCGCGCAATTGTTCTCCCTGCT
Source organism: Hyphomicrobiales bacterium (assembly GCA_900472785.1). GTDB lineage: Bacteria > Pseudomonadota > Alphaproteobacteria > Rhizobiales > Rhizobiaceae > Pararhizobium. Next base: position 12,348 of record UCJH01000054.1, read on the forward strand.
CCAGCGACAGCACCAGCGGCTTTTCCGAATAGACGTGTTTGCCGGCTTCCAGGATCATCTTGGAGACCGGGAAATGCGCCTCCGGGATCGTCAGGTTGACGACGATGTCGATCTCCGGATTGGCCAGCAGTTCCTCGATGGTCTGCGCTTTGACGCCATATTCGGAGGCACGGATTTCGGCTGCTGCCGGGTTGATGTCCGCGCAGGCCAGCACCTTGATGCCCTTGAACAGCGGGGACAGCTTGAAATAGGTGGTGGAAATGTTGCCGCATCCGATGATGCCGACGCCGAGTTCCTGTGTCATGGTCATGTCTTTCTATCAGTAGGATTGGATCGAGGCGATCGAGCGCTCGGCCGTTGCCTTGAAATCTTTCGGGTTGTCGTGTTCGACGACATAATATTTGACCGGTGTCGACGCCAGCACCTTGAACAGCTTCGCCCAATCGACGGTACCGTGGCCGACGTCGGCCCAGCCGTCCTGATCGACATTTTCGCCGGCAGCGGCGATGTCCTTGACGTGGACGGCCGTAATGCGGCTGCCATATTTCTCGATCCAGGCGAAGGGATCGGCGCCGCCGCGGACGACCCAGGCGATATCGGCTTCCCACGACAGATCAGGGCCACCGGCAAAGATGTGGTCCTGCGGCACCGATCCGTCCGCAAGCTTGAAGAATTCGAAGTCATGATTGTGCCAGCCGAAATCGAGACCGGCATCGCGATAGGGCTTGCCGGCTTTTTGCAGGCGCTCGCCGAAGGCTTTCCAGCCGGCCGCATCGGTCGGTCGCTGCTCCGGCAGAAGATAGGGGCAATAGATGGCGCGGATGCCCAGCGCATTGGCGATCTGCAATACGCGAACCGGATCGGCTTCCAGCATATCGAGGCCGAAATGGGCGGACGGCATGGTCACGCCGTTTGTTTCGAGATCCTGTTTCAGGGCTGCGAGAGCCGCGTCATCGAGCGCGGCATAAAGGGCGCCATAGCCTTCGACCTGTTTGTAGCCGGCTGCGCCGACCGTCTTCAGAACATCGGAAAGCGGCGGAAAGTTGCGGGCGCTGTACAGCTGGAAACTGACGGTTTTCATGAAATATCTCCTCGTTGGCTGTGTGTTGCCAGGTGGTCGAGTTACCCGTGGTCGGGTTACCCATTGCCCTGACAGGATTGAAGGTCGAAGGCCAGGAAGCGCGGCGCACGGCCGACAACCGGCTTGTCCCTTGGCGTGAAGCGGATGGTGCGGCTTTCGCCGGCTGTCAGGTCAAAGGCATTGTCGGAATAGCGGCCTTCAATATCCGCTTCCACCATCACCTGCAGCGCAAGCCCGCTGGCCGATACAGCGACATCAAAGCTTCCGTCGCCATTGTCGGTTGCGGCGAGCGAAAGACCGGACGGTTCGAGATCGAGCGCCTTGTAGGTGCCGGTCACATGGTGTCCCTCGCCCTTCATGCCATTCGACGCCTCGAACGACCAGAAGAGCAGCGTGTCTTTCGGAATGTCGGAGACCGAAACCCGCACCAGCGTATCGGCCCGGTCCGGCGAGCACGTGCCGGCAGCAGCGACGAAGGGCTGCCTTTCGCCGTTCAGCGCCACCAGAAATGTCTGCAGCGTGATCGTCACCGGATCGGCGGTGTCGTTGACCATGGAAAAGGCGATGCCGGCACCGTCATCCGACGGGATGGCGGCGATGTTGACTGGCTGGAAGAAACGCCGGGCCATATAGTGCATGACCTTCCAGTTGCCGCCGTAGTCGAGGCTTGCCCATGAAGCGACCGGCCAGGTGTCGTTAAGCTGCCAGTAGAGCGTGCCCATGCAATGCGGTTTCAGCGAGCGCCAGAAATCGACGGCGGTGCGGATCGCCAGCCCCTGCTGGATCTGGCTGAGATAGACGAAGCTCGCGAAATCCTTGGGGAAACGGAAATAGCGGAACATCGTTGCAGCAATGCGCTCGTTGCCGCCGGCATTCTTCTGGTGCGCTTCCATCACCGGGGAAGCGACGTTCAGGTCCTTCTGTTCGGCGAACTGCCGGACGATCGGCATCGAGGTATAGGACTGGAAGCCGAACTCCGAGCAGAAGCGCGGCCGCACGGTGCGATAGTTGTCGAACGACTTGTTTTCATGCCAGACCGACCAGTAGTGCATGTCACCTGAACCATCGACATGCCAGGCATCACCGAAATTGAGCGGACCGACGGAAGGGCTGGATGGCCACCAGATCGCCTCGGGCGCTGCCTTCTTCATCGCCGTCTCGATGGTGCGGTTCAAGCGGTCATAGGAGACAAGGTAGCGGTCGCGGTCCTTGCGGCTTTCCTCGAACCAGGTCAACGCGCCGACCAGCTCGTTGTCGCCGCACCAGAGCGCGATCGACGGATGCGAAGACAAACGCTTGACCTGGTACTCGACTTCGGCAGCGACGGTTTCGAGGAAATCCGGGGTCGACGGATAGAGATTGCAGGCGAACATGAAATCCTGCCACACCATCAGCCCGAGCCGGTCGCAGAGATCGTAGAACCAGTCCGGTTCATAGAAACCGCCGCCCCAGATGCGGATCATGTTCATGTTGGCATCGACCGCCGACTGCAACAGGTCCTCGATGCTCTCCGGCGTAACCCGCGACACCAGTGCATCGGCGGGAATCCAGTTGGCGCCCTTGCAGAAGATTTCACGGCCGTTGACGCGGAAGGCAAAACGGCTGCCGGCCTCGTCCGCGTCGGTGAGAAGCTCGATCGTCCGGAAACCGATCTGACGGGATACGCTTTGACCGGAGATTTCGACGGTGAGAAGTGACAGGGCCTGCGCGCCGCTGCCGGCCGGCCACCAGAGCTTGGGATTTTCGACGGAAAAGACATGGGTGAGTTGCGTCTCACCGGCATTGATCGCGCAATCCAAGCGCTCGCGCTGGCCGTCGAGCGTAAAATACACGGCGGCGACGCCGGGTTCGCCGGCAAACAAGGTGAGGTTGACCTGCAGGTCCACCTCCCCGCTCTTCTGGAAAACCTGGCGTGTGGTGACATGCTCGATGCGAGCACTGTCGATTTTCCTCAGGACGATGGTGCCGTAGATGCCAAGCGGCGCAATGGCAATGTTCCAGTCCCAGCCGAAATGGCATTGCGGCTTGCGCAGCATATTGCCGTTGGGGATCGGGGAATTGCCCGTCGAATAGGGAATGTAGAAAGGTTGGCCCGCCTGACGCTCCGCCCCTGCCGCGATCGACGAATGCAGGACAATGCGCAGGCTATTCTCGCCCGCCCGAAACGCAAAGCCGACATCGGGCCGATGGCGCAGGAAGCAGTTGTCCGCCTTGAGCACAAGCACGTCGTTGACGAACACGGATGCGATGGTGTCGAGACTTTCGATATCGAGATACCAGTGCCCCCCAAGATCGGCCGCTTCCATCTGGAAGGTGCGCTCCAGCACCCAGTCCTGGTGCGCCACCCATTGCACCTCGTCCTCGTTGCGCCCCACATATGGATCCGCGATGATGCCCGCAGCCTGCAGCGCGCTGTGCACATCGCCCGGAACGGCGATGGTCAGCGCATGGCTGTTGTCGCTGGAGGCGAGCAACCAGTCGCCGGAAAGATCGATGTCGGGGAGCGTGGTGGTGTGTGTCATGCGCAATATCCAATATGCATCTGAGTGCGGGCCTATCCCTCCGCACCTTCTCCGGCAGAGGGATAAGTCACCCGCAAATACCGTCTAGAGCCGGTTCTCCGTCGTCGCATCGAAGATCGATGCAAGGCTCATATCGAAGGACAGGCGAACCGGTGTGCCCGGCGCGTACCGACGGGCGCCGGCGATCCGCACCGACATGATCTGGCCGGCGAGTTTCAGCCACAGCAGGTTGTCCGCACCCATCGGTTCCTCGATATCGACGACGGCGTCGTGAATGTCGGTCCCGGCCGGGGCCTCGTCGACCTTGACATGCTCCGGCCGGACGCCGAGCACAATCTTGCGGCCCGCCTCGATCGGTCCACGCGCCTTATAGCTGTCGATCGACAGATCGACGCCGTTCACCGACACGACCTTGCGGCCGCCGCGGTCCGCGATCTCGCCGCGGAAGAAGTTCATCGAGGGCGAGCCGATGAAGCCGGCGACGAAGAGGTTTTCCGGGGTGTTGTAGATCGTCATGGGGTCGGCGAGCTGCTGGATGACGCCGCCTTTCATGACGGCGATGCGGTCGGCGAGTGTCAGCGCCTCGATCTGGTCGTGGGTAACGTAGATCATCGTGTTTTTCAAAGACTGATGCAGCCGCTTGATCTCGACACGCAGCTCCGAGCGCAGTTTCGCGTCTAGGTTCGAGAGCGGCTCGTCGAAGAGGAAGACATCGACATCCCGGACAAGGGCACGGCCGATCGCCACGCGCTGGCGCTGGCCGCCGGAGAGTTCCGATGGTTTGCGCTTGAGGAGCGGCTGGATCTGCAGGATTTCGGACGCCCGCGCCACGCGTTTGTCGATCTCCGCCTGCGGCAGCTTGGCAACCTTGAGGCCGAAGGACAGGTTCCCCTCGACAGTCATTTGCGGATAAAGCGCGTAGGACTGGAACACCATGCCGATGCCACGGTCCTTTGGCTCCTCCCAGGTGACGTTCTTTTCCTTGATGAAAATCTGCCCTCCGGTGACGTCGAGCAGGCCGGCTATGCAGTTGAGAAGCGTCGACTTGCCGCAACCGGACGAACCAAGAAGCACGAGGAATTCACCGTCCTTGACATCGAGATTGAGTGTGTCGAGCACCGTGACCGCGCCGAAGCTCAATGACAGATCCCTGACCGATACGCTGTTGCTGGTCATGCATTTACCCTTTCACTGCGCCGGCGGCGATGCCGCGGACGAAAAGCCGGCCGGAGATGAAATAAACGATCAGCGGAACGGCGCCTGTCAGGATGGTGGCAGCCATGTTGACGTTGTATTCCTTCACGCCCTGGACGGAATTGACGATGTTGTTGAGCTGGACGGTCATCGGATAATATTCCGGTCGCGTGAAGACCACGCCGAACAGGAAGTCGTTCCAGATGCCGGTGATCTGCAGGATCATCGCAACGACGAAGATCGGCAGCGCCATCGGCAGCATGATCTTGAAATAGATCATCCAGAAGCCCGCGCCATCGATGCGCGCCGCCTTGAAGAGCTCCTCCGGCAGTGACGCGAAGTAGTTGCGGAACAGCAGTGTCAGGATTGGCATGCCGAAGATCGTATGCACGATGATCAAACCGGTGAGCGAGCCATAGAGGCCAAGCTCCCGCAAAACGATGACGATCGGATAGATCATGACCTGGTAGGGAATGAAGGCGCCGACGATCAGGATAGTGAAGAAGAGGTCGGCGCCCTTGAACCGCCAGTTCGCCAGCGCGTAGCCGTTGATCGAGGCGATTGCGATGGAAACGATCGTCGAGGGAATGGTGATGCGCACCGAATTCCAGAACCCGCGCGAAAGACCGTCGCAGTTGAGCCCGGTGCATGCTGTCGACCAAGCCTTGACCCAGGGCTCGAAAGTGATCTCGACCGGCGGCGAAAAGATGTTTCCGAGCCGGATTTCGGGCATGCCCTTCAGCGAGGTGACGACCATGACGTAGAGCGGCAGCAGATAATAGACAGCCGCGAAGATCAGCGCGCCGTAGAGCATGATATTGCGCGGGGCAAGGATCGGCCGGGGCTTCTTGCCCTGCGGGCCGGGGGCCAGTCTTGCGTTGAGAGCGGTAGTGTCAGCCACGCTTGCGTCCTCCGAATTCCAGATAGGCCCAGGGAACGATGATGATGGCGACGGTGATCAGCATCATGGTCGAGGCGGCGAAGCCCTGCCCGAGGTTTTGCGCCTGAAACATGTAATCGTAGACATATTTGGCCGGAACTTCGGACGCGATGCCCGGCCCGCCGCTGGTCTGGGCGACGACAAGATCGTAGACGCGCACGATGCCGCTGGCGATGATGACCAGCGTCGTGATGAAGACGGGGCGCATCATCGGGATGATGATCAGGAGATAGGTCTTCCACATCGGGATGCCATCGACGCGGGCGGCCTTCCAGATATCTTCATCGATGCCGCGCAGACCGGCCAGCATCAGGCACATGACCAGACCCGTTCCCTGCCAGAGGGCGGCGATCAGGATGCCGTAGATGACGATGTCCGAATTGTAGAGCGGATCGAAGGAGAAGCTTGTCCAGCCAAGTGACCGGACCACCGACTGGACGCCGAATTCCGGATTGAGGATCCACTGCCAGACAAGGCCCGTAACGATAAAGGACAAGGCAAACGGATAGAGGAAGATCGTCCGGAAGGTGTTTTCGAAGCGGATCTTCTGATCCATCAGCGCGGCGAGGACAAAGCCGATCACCAGACTGAAGATCAGCGAGAAAATCCCATAGACCGCAAGATTCTGAATGGAGATGACCCAGCGCGGCGCAGCCCAGAGGCGCTCATACTGGTCGAAACCGACAAAGCTCAACCGCGGCAGGAGCTTGGAGTTCGTAAACGAGTAGAACACGGTCCACAGCGTGCCGCCGAAAAAGATCACGACGGCGGTCAATATCATCGGAATTGAGGCAATCTTGGAATTGAGATTGCGCAGCAACTGGTTTGGCCGGCCGGCATTCGCTTGGCCCGTCATTGGCGGTTCCTCCCCCGAAACTCGATCTGCTCCGTAAAAACACCGCGAACCGGACCCCGGTCGGCGGGCTCTCACTCTTCAGGCGCAGCCTCCATCGAAGCGCCGCGCCAAACACGCTGCAGCATTCGCCTGCCCTCTCAAGGAGGGTCGAACGAGCCGGCTCCCAAAGATGGAGCCGGCTGCTGCGGGCATCGTGCTGGATCAGTCAGCGGAAGCGATGATATCGACGAAGCGCTTCTGCGCGTCCTCCGGCGTCATCGACGCATTGGCGAAGAACTCGGAGAAGAGATCTTCCTTCTGCTTCTGGCTGTCGGCGGACAACAGCTGGTCGGTCCCCTGGATCACATTGCCCTTGGCCAGGATTTCAAGGCCCTTCTTCATGCAGTCGTTGGCAGCTGCGAGATCGACGTCGCCCCGAACCGGCAACGAACCCTTCTTGAGGTTGAAGGCGACCTGCGTCGTCGGGTTGAGAAGCGTCGAGGCCAGAACTTCCTGGGCCTTGGACTTTTCTTCATCCTTGAGAAGCGGGAAATAGAAGGCATCGCCACCGGTCGAGATGATCTCGTTTACGCCCAGGCCCGGAAGGCAGGTGTAGTCTGTGCCGGCCTTTTGGCCAGCGAGCTGGAATTCGCCCTGGGCCCAATCGCCCATGATCTGGCCGCCGGCCTTGCCGGTGATGACGAGATTCGTGGCCTGGTTCCAATCCTGGACGTTACTGCCCTTGGCCATCTTGCGGGCGTCGTCCGCAGCCTTGAAGACCTTGGTGATCTCGGGTCCCGCAGCCGTTTCCGCGTCCTTGTCGCCGAACACCTTGTTGAAGACGTCCTTGCCGGCAATCGCGACCATCAGCACGTCGAAGGCGCCGGCCGACTGCCAGGGCTGACCGCCAACGGCAAGAGGAACGATACCGGCCTTTTCCAGCGCAGGTGCTGCCGCAACGAATTCGTCCCAGTTCTTGGGAACGTCGACACCGGCCGTCTTGAAGGCGGCGTTCGAAAGCCACAGCCACTGCCAGGAATGAATGTTGACCGGCGCGCAATAGATCTTGCCGTCGATCGTGCAGCTGTCCAGCAGGCTTGAAGGCTTGACGATATCCTTCCATCCTTCCTTGGTGGCGATATCGGTCAGATCACGCATCAGGCCCGACTGAACCAGCTCTTCCGCCTGGCGACCGTGGTTGAACTGCGTCGCGCCCATCGGATCACCGCCGGTGATGCGGCTGACCATGATCGGCCGTGCCGTGCCGCCGGAGCCGGCGATCGCGCCGTCAACCCATTTGTTGCCCGTTGCATCGAAAGCCTTCGCCAGTTCCGCGACGGCTGCCGCCTCGCCGCCGGATGTCCACCAATGCGTGACCTCCAGTTCGGCGGCGCTGGCCGGGCCAAACGAAAAGGATACGCCTGCTGCGAGTACCGCAGCCAAAAACCGCAATTTCATGAGTTTTCCTCCCTCACTGTAACGTTGCCGTAAAAACCTATTTCAAACGTTTCGCAGACGCAACCGCCACACCGGAAAATTCCGATAAAAAATTTCACTCTCCCTAAAGATGTATTGTCACGATAATTTCTCCACCCATGCTGCAGTGCCGATGCGACTAAAAAATCCTTTGAAAATATTATGGTATTTTCAATTTACCATTTGGAAAACGTCCTTACCGCTTTCGCAAATGCAAAAATGGATCAGCCAGCGTCCTTATTCAACCGTATGGAGAAATCCACGACATTATCGAAAAAAGGCACTCGACTTTACAACTGTATCGTTACAGATTTTGAATATTCGGACCTGTGGCGCTTGGGATGTCCGCGCGTCACAAAATGTATATAAGGCGAACAGGGACAACGGCACCAATCCGACCGGACCAGGTTTGGAGGGCGTCGGACGGGACGATATCAATGCGTAGCCGCCGCGAAAGCGGTGCGGCTTCAAGAGGGAAAGCAACGGCGGGGCATGGATGAAACGGCAAAAACCAGGCCCGCGATGGCGCCACCGGCATCCGACAGTCGCCCGACGCTGAAGACGATCGCCTTTATGACCGGTCTCGGGATCACCACCGTCTCGCGCGCGCTGAAAAACGCGCCGGACATCGGGGCGGAAACCAAGGAACGCGTCCGGCTGGTGGCAACCCAGGTGGGATATCACCCCAATCGCGCCGGCGTGCGTCTTCGCACAGGCAAGACCAATGTCATCAGCCTGATCCTCAGCCTTGAGGAGGAAATCATCGGCCTGACCAGCCCGATGGTCGTCGGCATTTCCGAAATCCTTGCCTCAACCCAGTATCATCTGGTGATCACGCCCTATAGCGTCGGCAGCGATCCACTCGATCCCGTCCGCTATGTTCTGGACACAGGCGCCGCAGACGGTGTCATCATATCGCGCACAGAACCGAAAGACCCTCGCGTCGCGCTGATGATGGAGCGCAATTTTCCATTCGGAACGCACGGCCGCACGGAAATGGGACTGGTCCATCCCTATCACGATTTCGACAATGAGCGCTTTGCCTATGACGCCGTGCGCCGGCTCGTCGAACGCGGGCGTCGGCGGATCATGCTGCTCCACCCGCCGCCATACCTGACCTATCACATGCATATGCGCGCCGGGTTCGAGCGGGGATTGCAGGATTTCGGCGCGACAGCGGTGCCATTTAACAATGTCGACCTCGATAACAGCTTGGCTGACATCCGCGAGGCCTGCGAGGCGGCGATGCGGGCGAAGGATGCACCCGATGGCGTTATCTCCGGCAGCGGCGCGGGCGCGGTCGCTCTGGTCGCAGGCATCGAGGCAGCGGGGCTGAAACTGGCGCGCGACGTCGACATGGTTTCGAAACAGTCGAATGATTTCCTGCAGTGGCTGCGCCCCGAGGTGATCACGCAAAGGGAGGATTTCCGGCTCGCCGGACGAGAACTCGCAAAAGCCGTGATCGCCCGTATCGAAGGCCGTTCGGGTTCGGAGTTGCAGACGCTGAGCTTTCCCGCCCCGCAGAAATAATCTCGGCGAAACGAAAAAGGGGCCACTCGATCAGCGGCCCCTTTTTCGTTTATCCATACCCGTTATCAGGCGTTCAGGCCGCTGCCCCATGGGCCGTGATGCGAATCGGCGCCATCGATGCGGTCAAAGCCATGGGCGCCGAAGAAATCGCGCTGCGCCTGGATGACATTGGCCGTGCCGCGACCGCGGCGATAGCTGTCGAAATAACCGAGAGCCGAGGCAAGCGCCGGAACCGGCAAGCCGCCAAGCACAGCAGCGGAAACGACGCGACGCAGCGCAGCGTCGCTGTCCTTGACCATGGTCGCGAAGGCCGGCGTCACGATCAGGTTGGCTACATGCGGATCCTTGGTGAAGGCCGTGGTGATTTCGTCGAGGAACTGCGAGCGGATGATGCAGCCGGCGCGCCAGATCTTGGCTATCGTCGGCATCGGCAGGTTCCAGCCGAACTCCTTCGAGGCCGCCGACATGACGGCGAAGCCTTGCGCGTAAGCGCCGATCTTCGAGGCAAGCAAAGCGCTTTCGAGGTCTTTCAGGAAAGCCTCCTTGTCGGCGACCTTGAACTCGCCGACCGGCGGCAGGCCCAGCACCTTCTCGGCGGCTTCGCGCTCGTCCTTCATCGAGGAAATGCTGCGTGCGGCGACGGCGGCTTCAATGCCGGTTGCCGGAACACCCATGTTCTGCGCCTCGATGACCGACCATTTGCCGGTGCCCTTCTGGCCGGCCTTGTCGAGGATCAGGTCGACGATCGGCTTGCCCGTGATCGGGTCTGCGGCCTTGAGGACGATTTCCGAAATCTCGATCAGGTAGGAGTTCAGGCGGCCCTTGTTCCAGGTACCGAAGACTTCGCCGATCTCGGTGGCGCTCATCTTCAGGCCGTCGCGCAGGATGCCGTAGATTTCGGCGATCATCTGCATGTCGGCATATTCGATGCCGTTGTGGATCGTCTTGACGAAATGGCCTGCGCCGTTTTCGCCCAGCCAATCGACGCAAGGCACGCCGTCATACTTGGCGGCGATCGAGGTCAGCACCTTCTCGACGCGCTTCCAGGATTCTTCCTTGCCGCCGACCATGATCGAAGGGCCGTGACGGGCTCCCTCTTCGCCGCCGGACACACCCATGCCGATAAAGGTCAGGCCGCTGTCCTTGAGGTTTTCGAACCGGCGCATCGTGTCGCGGAAATTGGCGTTGCCGGCATCGATCATGATGTCGTTGTTCTCGAGATAGGGCTTGAGCAGCTCCATCTGCTGATCAACCGGGTCGCCGGCCTTGATCATGATGATGATCGGACGTGGAGGCCGGATGGCGGCGACAAATTCCTCGATCGTTTCGCAAGGAACGATCTGGTTCTGAAGGCTGCCGGCATCGGCATAAAATTTACGGGTCGCATCGACCGTGCGGTTGAAGACGGCGATCTTGTTGCCCTTTTCGGCAATGTTGAGCGCCAGATTCGATCCCATAACGCCGAGCCCGATGAGCCCGATTTCCGCCTGTGCCACGTGTATGCCTCCGTTAGACTTGGTTGAGCGAGTTTTGGCATTCAAATCGATTAACGACAAGTGATTGTTCTGCAAACGCGGCAGATTTCGGGGTATGTGAAACCGGCGATACGGTCGATGCAGGGGCTTGGCCAGTTCTCCCGCAAAACCGTCGGAGGCTGGGCACGGCGACCAGCTTGCACGGGCAGGATTGCAAAAATCTCGCTTTGCACCGAAAATCGGATGCGAGGTGTCGATCCGCGAAATGCATGCCGGATTCAGGAAATCGCGCTAGGCAGGCGCTGGAAGAGGAAACGCATGACGTTGATGCAAGCAAGAATCGTTCACATCGGCATCAATCGGCCGGCCGAAACCGTCTATGCTTTTGCATCGCGGCCGGAAAACATGCCGCTCTGGGCCTCGGGCCTTGCATCTGGTCTCACGGCAACGGACGACGGCTGGATCGCCGAGGGCGCCCTTGGCAAGGCGCGCATCCGTTTCACCCCGACAAACAGCCTTGGCGTCATCGATCACACCGTCATTCTGCCGTCCGGGCAGGCAGTGTTCAATGCCTTGCGCGTCGTGCCGAACGGTGACGGTGCGGAAATCATGTTCACACTCCTGCGGCAGGACGGCATGAGCGATGAACAATTCAACGCCGATGCGGCATGGATCTTGAAGGATCTGACCGCGCTCAAGACAATTCTGGAACAATAAGGAAAAATGTCATGGGCCAGAAAGGCACGGACAGGCAGATCGACAATATCGAATTCGTCGTTGCCGATATCGAACGGTCGAAGACGTTCTATGGTGCAGCCTTCAGCTGGCGCTTCACGGACTACGGCCCCGAATATTGCGAATTTACCGATGGACGACTGACCGGCGGGCTGACGACGGTGGGAACGATCCGACCCGGCGGGCCGCTGGTCATTCTCTACGCGGACGATCTGGCGGACACGCAGACCAGACTTGAGGCCGCGGGAGCGACAATCGTCCAGCCGGTCTTTTCGTTTCCCGGCGGCAGACGATTTCATTTCTCCGATCCGGACGGCTACGAACTCGCTGTATGGTCGGACAGATAAAGACGATCGCTCACGCGGCGATGGCGCGCCGCCTGTCCGCGATTTCCTGAAGCACAAGGATGGCGCCGATCAGCTTGCCGGTGCTCGAAAGACAGGGATTCATCCGGCAGCGAACCACCACGGTCCGGTCTCCGGCCTCTTTCGAGCAGACTTCCTTGGAGAAGGTATAGTCGATGGTTTCGCCGGCAAAGCACCTGTCGAGGTTCGGCTTGACACGCTGCTCGAACCGCTGGATGCCGACAAACTCGACGATATGCCGGCCAACGAGTTCGATGGGCCTCAGTTCCAGCCGATCCGCATTGACCGGGTTGGTGTAGAGGTAGCGGTAGTCCGGCGTGATCACCGCGATCCTGTCGGGCAGGCAGTCGAGAATGGCCTCGTTGAGAAACCCTTCATCCGCCCTGCCCTTGAACGACACTGCTGAAGGCCGGGACAGCGACGGCCATCGGGTGACCTGTCCGTCGACCGCGACATCGGAGAAGTATCGGTCGACAAGCACCTGCAGGATGCTGGAGTGGCGCAGCACGCAGGAAACGTCGTCTGCTTCCTTCTTCACAAGATCGACGAGCAGCTGGAACTGAAGCCGGGCATCGGTGACATTTGTCGCCGTTGCCTCGTAGATGCCCTGGAGAACAGGTTCGATTTCGCGATCAAGGATGCCGGTCAGAAGTTCATCGCCGGACCGGACCGCGTGTTGCAGTTGAGAATACTTGAACCAGAAAAGCGCGATAAGGTCCTTCAACTCCACCCTCCAAGATCATGCCAGCCGAGCCGCCTCGATCCTGCTTGCGTCACAAGCAGACAGCTCCGGATTCCTGCCGCCTCGAATGGTCGAAAGCCCCGTGGGACAAACCGTCAAAGCGCCTGTGTTTTATCAGGCGTTGGTTCTACACGCATTGTACGCATGTTCAACAGGGCGTGATCACCGGAAACGTTACCGCAAATCTTTATCGCTGCGTTCTCTCCGATTTCTTGCAAAACATGAGTGTTTGGCAAAAACAACCGGTTAGGGGGACGCGTCAATCAGGCCAACCCAAGGTGATTCGCAAAGCGTTCAGTCCGCAAGCTTTTGCTTGATATTCCAGCGGTCATGGTACCAAAGCCACTGGCCGGGATATTCCCGAACCCAGCTTTCGACCTTGTCGTTGAGAACCTGTGCCGTCGCATTGACATCGACGCTGCCGTCCTCCTTGCGCGGGATCTCGATCGCCGGCTCCAGTTCGAGACGGAAGCGACCGCCGGGCAACCGGATGCAGCGCGCCGGATAGACTTCGCAACCGAACTGGCGCACGAGCTTGGCGACCAGCGGATTGGTCTGGACGTCGTTGTTGAAGAATTTCGTCTTCAAGCCGCGGCGGAATTTCTGATCGACCAGCACGCCGACCGACCCGCCCTTTTCCAGCTGACGGGCCAGCGTGAAGGACGAGCCGGCATGCGAGGGCACGAGATTGCCCATGCGGCGCTTGCGGAACTCAAAGACCTTCTGGGCGATATAGGGATTGTTTGGCGGGCGAAACAAGACGGTGACATCGAGCCCGAAGGAAGCGCCGGCAACCGGCAGCATTTCGAAATTGCCGCTATGGGCGGTAAACACGATGAACGGTCGCGGATTGTCCCGCAGCTCCAGGAAGAGCGGAATGCCAGACACTTCGACGCGGCCCGGCTCCGCACGGTCCGGATCAAAATCGAACAACGTGTCGAGAAACGCATATTCCGCAGCAAGCCGACCGATGCTGCCCCAACTTTCCAGCGCGATCGCTTCGAGCTCGGCTTCGGATTTCTCCGGAAAGGCGTTGCGCAGATTGGTCATGGTCAGCTTGTGACGCTTGGTCTTGGGGCCGATCCAGCGCGTGAAACGCTCCATGAAATTCATCGCGGCATCCGCCGGAAACAGCTTCAGCACCGCGAGCGGCACGAACATCAGCTGTGCGATCAGCCATTGCCGCATGCGCTCCGCGCCGAGAACCATGCGTGTGATCAGCATCCGCACGGGGATCAATCCACCCTCAGGATGATCTTGCCGAAGACCTGGCGCGATTCCATCCGCTCCAGCGCCTTGTCGATGTCGGAAAAACCGACTTCCGTATCGATGACAGGATGAACGAGCCCGCGGGCCATCTTCTGCATGGCATCGGCCATATTTTCCATGCGGCAGCCGAAGGAGCCGAGCAGCTTCAATTGCTGCTGGAAAAGCATCATCAGGTTCATTTCAGTGGAAACGCCGGAGGTCGAGCCGCAGGTGACCAGACGGCCGCCACGCTTCAGGCAGAACATCGATGCGGCGAAGGTGTCCTTGCCGACATGTTCGAAGACGACGTCAACGCCCTTCTTCTTCGTCAGCTTGCGCACGACGCCTTCGAAGCGGTCGGTGCGGTAGTTGATGACGTGATCGGCGCCAAGTGCCTTGGCCTTCTCGATCTTGTCGTCGGAGCCGACGGTTGTGATGACCGTGCAGCCGATCTTCTTGGCAAGCTGGATCGCCGCCGAACCGATGCCCGAACCGCCGGCATGGATCAAGATCGTCTCTGCGGGCTCGAGCTTTGCATTGTCGAACAGCATGTGCTCCACGGTGCCGAAGGTCACGGGCGCGAGGGCCGCCGCAACGGCGTCAACGCCGGGTGGTGCCGGAACCAGCAGGCGTGCCGGCAGATTGACCTTTTCCTGGGCGAAGCCGTCGAGATGAAAGCCATGCACGCCGCCGACATGTTCGCAGAGATTGTCGCGGCCCTCGCGGCAGGGACGGCAAACTCCGCAGGTGCGGGCGCCATAGATCGAGACCAGTTGCCCCGGAAGCACGTTGGCGACGCCGGGGCCGATCTGGTCCACCACGCCGGAGGCTTCCGCACCGATGACCAGCGGCATCTTGCGCTTGGCAAAGGCCATGCCGCGCCAGCCCCAGACGTCGATGTGATTGAGCGCAACCGCCTTGACGCGCAACGTCACCTCTCCCGGGCCGGGCGCTTCGGGTTCGGGAACGTCGGTGATTTCGAGCTTGCGGTCGTCGAGCAGTTGCAGCGCGCGCATGGTGTTTCCTTCGCCTTCCGGCATTCCTGGAGCGCCGCACGCCAACACGGCGCGCAAGGTCGCTCCAACACTTCTATGCTGCAGCATGAAAACCATGCCGCCGTGTTTGCGGCCGGTTTAGGCCGGTTCAGCCGCCATGACAAGGCTGGCGTTCTGACCGCCAAAGCCAAAAGAGTTCGACAGGACGGCTGACACCTGCTTGTCGCGCTTCACGTTCGGCACGACGTCGAGAACGATGGCAGGGTCCGGATTGAGGTAGTTGATCGTCGGCGGCAGCGTGCCCGTCAGGATCGTCTGAAGCGAGAAAACCGCCTCGACAGCGCCGGCGGCCGTGAGCGTATGGCCGATCATCGATTTGTTCGAGGATACCGGGATTTGCGGCAATCCTTCGCCGAAGACGGCGGACATGGCGTGGTATTCCATCTTGTCGTTTTCCGGCGTCGAGGTGCCGTGCGCATTGATGTACCCGATGCCGCTTTCGTCCATGCCGGCGTCGGCAAGGGCCGCACGGATTGTCGCGATCGCCGGGCCGCCATCGGGCGACGAACGGGTCCGGTGGAAGAGGTCGGCTTTCTCGCCGCAGCCCTTGAGGATGCCATAGACCCGGGCACCGCGGGAAACGGCCGCTTCGAGCGACTCGAGCACAAGCGTTGCCGCGCCTTCAGCGATAACGAAACCGTCACGATCCTTGGTGAAGGGCTTCGAAGCCCTCTGCGGCGGATCGTTCTGGGTGGAGAGGGCCGAGAGAAGCGCAAAGCGGATCAGCGCCTCGGCGCTCACGGACCCATCGGTGGCAACGGTCAGAGCGCGGTCGGTGCGGCCCTGACGGATGGCCTCAACACCCAGCTGGATGGCGGTGGCGCCGGAAGCGCAGGCAGTCGACAGCGTCACCGGTAGTCCGCGTGTGCCAAAACGGTCGGCGAGGCGCTCCGAGATCGAGCCGAACATCACGGCTTCGTGGAACACCGGATCGGCGCGCTCGCGCATGGCGGCGAGGAAGCGATCATAGGCATCGCCCGGACGGGTCGATGGCCCGGCGCGGTCGGCAAGCTCGAAGCGGGCGCTCCATTCCGGCTCGATCGGAGGGGCCGCAAGAAACAAGGGGCCGTTGAAATCGCCGGCAATGCCGGCCTGCGCCAAGGCTTCCAGCGTGGTTTCGCGGGCGAACGCATAGGATCGCTCGACGGCATTCTGCGCCGGTACTTCAATGAAATCGACGGTACCGCTGATGCGCGTGTTGAGACCTTCCGTCGGGAAACGCTCTATCTTGTGAATGCCGGAAACGCCTGATGTCAGGGCTTTCCAATTGTCCTCTATCCCCTGGCCGAGAGAGGTGATAACCCCCATGCCGGTTACGGCGATGATCGGGCGGCCGAGATGATCGCGATAGGCATTGCTCATGGCAGCCGCTCCTTAAATTTCGGCCGAAAGAACGGCGATACCCTCGCCGCGCGCATGGCCGACGGTGGTGACGATGGCGGTTTTCGCCGGATGCAGCATGGCCGCTTCCGAAGCCGCGTCGAACGGCGGCACTTTTGCAGAAGAGCCCAGAGAGAGTGCAGCAAAGGCGAGACCGAGCGGAAACTGCGCCTCCAGACCGTGGCCGACAAGACCGCCATAAGCGCGAACCGGCACGGCCGGAAACTGGTTTTCCAGGAAAGCCTTTTCACGGGCGGCCAGATCATGGAAGCCTGTCGTTCCGGAAAAGACGACGGTCGATGTGGGATCGGGTATGCCTGCAGGCGCGGAAAGCTGCACGAGACGTTCCTCCATGCGGCCGTTGGTCCGGTTGCCGCGGTCGCCGCCGATCGCATCGATCGTGGCATAGATTCGCGCACCGCGGGCCTCCGCATGTTCCCGCGATTCAAGAACGAGGAAGGCGCCGACCGAACCGAGGATCATGCCGCCACCGTTTTCCGGCGTGCGCGACGCGACCGGCTGCCAGTCGCCGACGACGTGCCCCTGAACGGCCTCGATCAGAAGGATCATGTCCAGACGTTCGGCGGAAAAGGCGCCACCCACCAGCGTATGCGTCGATTGCCCCGCCTTGATGCGGGCAAAGGCGGTTTCGATCGCCGAAATACCGGCCGCTTCCTCGCCCATGAAGGTCCGCGACGAACCGGTGACCTTGTGGACGATGGAAATGTTGCCGGCGAGAAGATTGGAAAGCTGGGCGAGGAACAGCGTCGGGCGGAGTTCCGTCGTCAGCTTCTCGTTGAGCAGTTGTTCGCGATCGTTGCGCTTCAGCGCCTCGTCGACGATCAGCGAATCGACGTTGATATCGCGCTCGCCGCCACCGGCCGCGACAATCATGTCCATCGCGCCGCAGGCTTCGAGATTGTCCTTGAAACCCGCATCGTCCAGCGCGAGGCCGGCGCTGAAGACGCCAAGACGCTGCCAGTTTTCCATCTGGCGCTGGTCGCCGCGCTTGGCAATCTGCTGGGACCAGTCTATTTCGGGCAACGGATGAACCGGATAGGGAGCAAAACGCTCGGTCTCGACCCGCACCGTCGGCTGTGCAGCGGAGCCCAGCAGGTCGGTGTGGAGGGCGGCACCGACACCCTGGCTGGTGACGATACCGACACCGGTGATGACGACATCATTGGCAGATTTCATCATAGTCATTCCTTTGCATCCGCGGATGCGGCGATGGCGGCCATCAGCCCCACCTCCTCCGCGCGCTTGCGCACGATATCGCCGAGCGGCACCTGGTCGAACGGCATGGTCCGCAGCTTCAGCTGTGCATCGCAGACCTTTTTGCCGCCGGAGGTGATCTTTGCCTTGGTCACGGCAAAGCCGGAGCCGTCATGCTCGAGATGCACGTCGATATCGAGCACGGCCTCCGGCTCGACAAAGGTACGCATCTTGGCGCCATCGACGGTCATCAGGAACGGCATGGCAGCGAAACCGGTCGCAGCGAGCACGAGGAAGCCGGACGCCTGCGCCATCGTCTCGATCAGGAGCACGCCGGGCACCAGCGGATAGCCGGGGAAATGCCCCTCGAAGACCGGGCTCTTCGCCGGCACGACCGAGCGGGCGACAAGCGTTCCCGCCTTGAGATCGACAGCCTCGACGTGATCGATCATCTGGAAATATTCAAGCAGCATCTGCGGCAAAACTCGTTTGGGTGAGGGTCAAGTAAAAACGCCAATGCCGCCTGTCAAGCGCTGAACACGCGACATGCGGCATTGGATAGACCTGAAGACAGGTAAAAGCGCTTCAGTCGGCGCGGATCAGTCCATTTAGCCCTTGGCGGCCTTCAGTTCGTCGATCTTGGCGCAGAGATTGTTGAGAACGAAATATTCCTCGGTCGAGACCTTGCCTTCGTTGACGTCCTGCGTCCACTGCTCGAGCGGGATCTTGATGCCGAATTCCTTGTCGATCGCAAAGACGATGTCGAGGAAGTCGAGGCTGTCGATGCCCAGGTCGTTGATGGTGTGGCTTTCCGGCGTGATCGTCTCACGGTCGATCTCGCTCGTTTCCGCAATGATGTCGGCAACCTTATCGAATGTAGCTGTCACGCGCGTACCTCTTATAAAATTCACGTTTTGGCGAAGCTATAGGTAAATGCGCCTGAAAAGCCAATGGCCTTAGAGCGAAGAGTTGCATTTAGGGGCTGTGGTGTTGCGCAAACATCAAATATGCCGCAGCCGCCGCTCAGAGTTCCGTTGCGGCCGGAAGAGCGGCGGCAAGGGCGTCGATTGCAAGCCGTACCCGAAGCGGCAGATGCGGCGTCTTCGGCCAGACCGCATAACAATCGAAGGACAGGCGCGGTTCGTTTTCGAAGAGCCGCACGAGGCTTCCTGCCCGCACCCCTTCCTGCACCAACCAGCACGGCAGCCAGATCAGGCCGAGCCCGGCGACACCGGCATCGGCGATCATTTCGAGATCGTCGAAACGCATGCGCGATCGCGGCAGCATTTCGGCATCCGGCCCATCCTTCACCGGAAAAAGCCAGGACCGGACACGGCCCGAGCGGGCATAGAGGATCGCATCGTGATCGAGCAGCTCCTCTCTGGTTTTCGGGGTGCCGTGACTGCGCAAATAATCGGGAGAAGCGCAAACGGTCATGCGCTGATACGCAATGCGGCGTGCCATCAGGCCCGGCCATTCTCCCAGCGAACCGTTGCGGATGGCGAGATCAAAACCATCCTCGACGAGATCCACCCGACTATCGGTGAAATTCAGATCGAGTTCGAGCTTTGGATGCTCGGCGGCGAGCTTCAGGAGAATCGGCGCGACGCAACGACGGCCGAATAGGACCGGCATGGAGACGCGCAGCCTTCCGGCCGCCTCCTTGCGCCCGGATTCGAGCATCGCCTCCCCTGCCCGCAATTCCTCGAGCGCGCGAAGGCACCGCTCATAAAAGGCCTGACCGTCTTCCGTCAGCGTCTGGCTGCGCGTCGTGCGATGAAACAGTCGCGCGCCAAGCCGGTCCTCCAGGCGCGCAATGGTCTTGCCCACCGCCGAGCGTGACAGGTTCAACCGCTGTGCGGCGGCGGAAAAACTGTCGGCCTCGACGGCTTCGACAAAGACGGAGACCCCGTTCAGCCGATCGTTCATCTTCGTTGTAGCCTCCAGGGAAACAATATGCGGAAATCATATCGCCACTGGCGACGAAAGCGCAATGCTAGTTTCGCTCCATTGTTAATCGCAGGACAGGAGAAGAAACATGACATCGACAATGCAACGCTGGTCCATGAATGCAATCGGCCGCGGCAATCTGACATTGGAAACCGTAGAGATCCCCGAACCCGGTCCCGGAGACATTCGGGTGAAGGTTTCGGCCGCTTCGCTCAATTATCGCGACAAGATGGTGATCGAGACAGGCATGGGCCTGACGCTTCCACAGCCGTTTGTTCCGCTTTCGGATATGGCCGGCATTGTCGACGCGGTCGGCGCTGGCGTCAGCCGCTTCAAGGAAGGCGATCGGGTTATGTCGACCTTCAAACCGGACTGGATCGATGGCCGCGACAACGGCACTGCGCGCACGCCTGCCTACAAGACCACCGGTGGCGCCTATCAGGGTGTTGCGGCCGAATATGTGGTTTATCCCGAAAACTGGCTCGTGGCATCGCCGCACACCCTCGATGACGCAGAAGCCAGCACCCTGCCCGTCGCCGGGCTCACAGCATGGTTCGCCCTTGTCGAACTCGGCACGCTTAAGGCGGGATCGACGGTGCTTGTCCAGGGCACCGGCGGTGTGGCGCTATTCGGCCTGCAGATCGCCAGGGCAAGGGGCGCACGGGTGATCGTGACCTCACGCAGCGACGACAAGCTGGCGAAGGCGAAGATCCTTGGCGCCGATCACGGCATCAACAGCGACAAGGAGGATTGGGTGGAGGCCGTTTACCGGATCACTGGCGACGAAGGCGCGCATCATATTCTGGAAATTTCCGGCGGCCCCAACCTCGGAAATTCCATTCGCGCCGTCGCGGTGCATGGAAAAATATCCGTCATCGGCGTTTTCGAGGGTTTCGAGGTGGCCGGGCCGGCCGGGCCATTGCTTTTGAAGTCACCGACAATCCAGGGAATCAGCGTCGGGCATCGCCGGGCGTTCGAGGATTTCGTCTACGACATCGATCAGACCGGCCTCAAGCCGATCATCGGCGCCCGTTATCGGCTGGAAGACTTGCCGGATGCGCTCGATCATCTCGATCGCGGACCGTTCGGAAAGATCGTGATCGACATGAACTGATCCCGGCTTGAGAAATAGGGAGGCTGGCGCCGGGGCCGGCCTCCGTATTCTATGGATCACGCAGGATCAGCGGGTGACGACGATGCGGGTGTTCTTTAGGCCACTACGGCTTGCCATCGAGAAAAACTGGGCAGCGTTTTGCGGATGAAGACGAACGCAGCCATGGGATGCCGGACGGCCGAGACGCTTGAGGTCGAAGGTCGCATGCACGGCATAACCACCGTTGAAGAAGACTGCGAAGGGCATGGGCGCGTTGTCGTACTTGCGCGACCGGTGGTTCTTCGAAAGCCATTTGGCGCTC
Organism: Hyphomicrobiales bacterium; assembly: GCA_900472785.1. Lineage (GTDB taxonomy): Bacteria > Pseudomonadota > Alphaproteobacteria > Rhizobiales > Rhizobiaceae > Pararhizobium. The sequence goes on from UCJH01000054.1 coordinate 33,506, forward strand.
CAGCTGCCCTGCGGCGTGACATACCCCTTTCGCGCCGTCGATACTTTCCAGCGATACTTGACGATACCGTTCTGGGAAACAGTCATGGTCTGAGATGAAAGGCTGATATTGGCAATGAGATTGGCGGCACTTGCAGATACTGTATGAAATTGCAGAAATACGAAGGCCAAAACGGCCACGAAAATTTTACGCATGTATCCCTCTCCGGATTTAAACCACCTTATTACTGGTGTCCCAACACGGCACAGAATATACATTGCGGGTAATGATACAAGTTTAAGCGAAATGGAAAATTTCGACATAAAAAGATCGGTAAAATTACATCGAAACAAGCAACGCGATCAAAATAAACAGCGAATGACAACAAGAACAAGGAGAACGACGGCCAATGCGCTACAGGCCGCGTAGAATACGCCGACGGCCTTTTCTATATCGAAAGCAGACGCGACACTTCGCCCGGCCCCGTTGAGCATCGGCTCGGAAACAAGAACGCCGGCATATAACCGGGGGCCGGCGAGCTGAATGTCGAGCGCACCCGCCATAGCCGCCTCCGGCCAGCCGGAATTCGGCGAGCGATGCAGCCCGTGATCACGCAAGCCGATATCGAATGCATTGCGGGCGGCATGGCGGTTCAGCCGCCACCATGCGCCCGCGGCGAACAGAAGCACGGACAGCCGGGCCGCCGGCAGATTTGCAAGGTCATCCAGCCGCGCCGAGGCCCAGCCGAAATAGAGATATTTCGGACTTTTGTGACCGATCATCGAATCTGCGGTGTTGAGCATCTTGTAGGCGAGCAACCCCGGCAGGCCGAAAATCGCATACCAGAAGGCGGGAGCCACGACGCCGTCCGAGAAATTTTCCGCAAGGCTCTCGATGGCCGCGCGGCAGACGGCCGGCTCGTCCAGCGTCTCGGGGTCGCGGCCGACGATCATCGACACCGCTTTTCGCCCTCCGGCAAGCCCATCCTTTCGGAGCCCCACCGCAACCCTCAGAACGTGATCGGCAAGGCTCTTCTGCGCCAGGAAGACCGCAACGATGACCGCTTCAACGATCAAACCGACAAAACCCATCGAAGCAAACAGCCAATGCAACACCAGTCCGACGCCGATGTTGAGCAGAAGAAGGACAAGGATGCTGACGACCCCGCTGATCCGAAGCGCATCGTCGCTCAGGCGCTTGCGGTTAAAAGAGCGATCGAACCAGCCGATGGCCGCCCCGAACAGAACGACGGGGTGCGGCAGGCGTCGCCAAAGCCAGTCGGGATCACCGACGACCCGGTCGAGCGCAAGGGCAGCGACCAGCACGATCAGAATTTCAATCGACATCATCAAAAGCCCGGGATTTGCAACGCGTTAGCCAGACGTTTATCGCCTGCCGCGTCCGGCGCAAGCCCGATCCTCAGCCAGCGCGGCGCATAGTCGAAACGGCGCGTCAGAATATGCGCTCTGCACAGGTGGGCGTGCAGGTCGAAAGCCCTGTCATGCTCGACAAGGCTGAACAGCCCGGTCCCGCCAACGATGGAAAGCGCAGCCTGCTGCAGGACGGCATCAAGACCCGCCTTGCGCTCGGCAATGGACGCGCTGATCCCGGCAACCGGCCCGTCGGTCATCAATGCGGTCGCCACGGTGAGCGCCGGGCCGGACACAGCCCAGGGACCGAGCCACTCCCGGAACTGCTCCGTTATTCGACTGGACGCAATGACAAAACCGAGACGCAATCCGGCAAGGCCGAAGAACTTGCCGAACGAGCGGAAGACGATCAGGCCTTCCATGTCGGGCCTTGCGCGGGCGATGCTCAAGTCCGGCTGGTGGTCGCCGAAGGCTTCGTCCACCAGAAGAATGCCGTCCTGCGCGCAAAGGGTCCGGTGAATGGCCTCTATGTCCCGGATCGTGAAAATTCGCCCCGTCGGATTGTTGGGATTGACCACAATCGCAAGCCCGTGTTCGACGGAAAGCTCGTTTGCCGAGGAAATCTGGTCGACCTGAAAACCGGCGACCGAAAAGGCGCGGGCATATTCACCATAGGTCGGCCCGAAAATCGCGATCCGCCGTCCGGAAGGGGCAAGCCGCGGCAGAAGCTGGATAACCGATTGCGTGCCCGGCACCGGCAAAGGCAGATATGCGCCAGTCCCGTAATAGACTGCCGCCGCGCGTTGCGCCGCATCGACCAGATGGCGATCGGGCAATCTGTGCCAGGCGCTGACGGGAATGTCCGGCAAGGACACCGGACAAGGATTGATACCGGTTGACAGATCGAGCCAGTCTTCAGGCCTGCCGCCGAACTGTGCCGCCGCTTCGGTGATGCCGCCGCCATGCAGGATAGGACCGCTCATGCGTCGGCAGCCCTGTCGATCAGATGCAGGAAGGAGCCCGCGATCGCACCCCGCTGGAGACCGACAGGCCCGACGTTTTCCCCGGCTGCATCGACGGCGTCGAACAGCCGGTCGGCCACGCCTTCGGAGAGGATCGTCGCATAGTGAAACTCGTGCGCCATCAGCGGACCATCGAAAAAACTGCCCTTGCGCGGCGTGGCGCGGCGATAACCGAGATGCCGCCTGCGCGCGGCAAAACTCGTGACCAGCGGCAGGAGGCCAAGCATTTCGTAACGTTTGCCATCCGCCGCGACAAGCCCCTCCCCCAGAGTCATGTAGCCGCCGCACTCGCCGAAAATCCGAACGCCGCGCAAACCGGCCGAAAGCATGCTCTGGCGAAAGAGATTTGCGTTCGACAACCGCTCGGCATGCAGCTCGGGATAGCCTCCCGGAAGATAGATCGCGTCCGCTGTGACAGCCGGCGCCTCGTCGGCAAGCGGAGAAAAGACCGAAATCTCCACCCCTCGCCGGCGCCAGTCGAGCAGCAGATGTTCGTAACGGAAAGCAAATGCGATATCCTGCGCCACGGCGATGCGCTGGCCGATCGGCTTGAGGCCGGCAACGGCGGTGGCCGCCCGGTTGCCATGCCCGGCGAGCGCCAAAATGGCTTCTAGGTCGCACCCTTCGGAAACCCGCATCGCGGCATGCTCGATAAAGGCATCAAGCTCCGCATGCTCGCCGGCCTGTACCAGCCCAAGATGGCGCTCCGGCAGCGACATCCGGCTATCCTGGCGCAGGACACCGAGGACCGGCATATGAACCTTGCCGAGCGCATCGCGCAGCATCGCCTCGTGACGGTCGCTGCCGACCTTGTTGAGAACGACGCCGGCGACGGCGATGTCGGCGCGATGGTCTGCATAGCCGCGCACAAGGGCCGCCACCGACTGGGCCATGCGCCCGCAATCGACGACGAGGATGACGGCGAGATCAAGGATTGCGGCCAGATCTGCGGGCGAGCCGGTTCCATCGACCGAAGCGTCATGCAGCCCCATCATCGCCTCGACGATGAACGGCCGGCCTCCCGCCGTCGCTTGCGCCGCGTTGAAGCGCAGGAGATCGGGTCGCATCGCCCAGGGATCGTAGTTGAGGCAGGATACGCCGCTGGCGGCAGTATGAAAAGCTGGATCTATGTAGTCGGGACCTGCCTTGCCCGGCGCGACAGCGATGCCACGGTTGCGCAACGCCCTCAGGAGACCAAGCGTGATCGTCGTCTTGCCGGAACCGGACGACGGCGCGGCGATCAGCAGACCCCTCATGCCGGATCCTTGAGGTCCTGCGAGAACGGGTCGGCCGCCAGAACACGCCCGTCGAGCGCACCCAGCCAATCAAGCGCACTGCGCAACCGCACGACCTCGCCGACAACGACGATCGCCGGCGGCTCGAGGCCGGAGGCGGCGACATCGGTTTCCGCATCCTCAAGCGTGGTTTCCAGTACCGACTGCTCAGCGGTGGAGGCATTGCAGACGAAAGCCACGGGTTCATGGGGCGATCGGCCGGCGGCAATCAGGTTACGGGTGATCTGGCCGATATGCTTCATCGCCATGTACATGACGATGACCGGCGAGCCCTTGGCAATGGCGTCCCATTGAATGCGGTCGGGCACGACGCCGGACGAGTCATGGCCCGTGAGGAAGGTGACGGCATGCGTCACCTCGCGGTGGGTGACGGGGATGCCGGCATAGGCAAGGCCGCCGATGCCGGCGGTGACACCTGGTACGATCCGGAACGGAATGCGATTTTCAACCAGCGTCAACGCCTCCTCGCCGCCGCGGCCGAACACGAAGGGATCGCCACCCTTCAGCCGCAGCACGCGGTGGCCGGCACGGGCGAGTTCCACCAGCCGCAGCGAAATATCGCGCTGCTTGGGCGATGGCTTGCCGCCGCGCTTGCCGGCGAATTCTAGCACGGCACCGGGCTTCGCCATTTTCAGGCACTCGGCATTGACCAGCGCATCATGAACTATGACATCGGCCTGACGCAGTGCATTGACGGCATGCAAGGTTAGAAGGCCGGGATCGCCCGGACCGGCACCGACAAGCCAGACAGAGCCTTTTTCAAGGACAGGAAGGCCGGAAAACAGCATATCGATCATCACGCGCATCCGTGAAACGGGGATATGTCGATGCCGATTGATTCAATTTCGCAGCACACTGACTCAACCCACGAAGAACGGACGGCAGGCGTCTGAAAAGAATCGCAAATCATCGGATCGGAGAGCCGGACAATCATTGCGTATCCTTTCCCGATTCGACCGTCGCAGCCCGGGCAATCGCGGCGGTCGCATGGGCCGATTTGATCTTCGGAACGACCAGACTGGCAAGAGCCCCGGCGCCGGCCAGGGCAGATGCCTCGGCAACACCGTGGCAACCAGTCAGCGCGAAGACGAGGGCGGACGGATAACGCAAACGCGGCGTCTCGGCCTCGAGAACGGGCGCCGTGAAAAACCGGGACGGCACGGAAAAATGCAGGGCTGCGGCCTGAATGGCAGGCTCATCGGCACGTGTGTCAAGCGACGCAATGCAGTCGATATCATCGCGGCTTGCGCCGGCCGATGCCAGTGCATTTTCCGCAAGCGCGATCACTTCCGCAGACGGCGTGCCACGTTCACAGCCAAGGCCAAGAACGAACCGGGCTGCACCGGGCCGATCGATCGATGTCACCTGCATGAGATAGCCCGCCTCCCTTTCGTCGGATATCCGCACGAAACGCCGGGGCCTTCGAGCAGCACACTGCTCGAAGCGGTCTGGACAGCACCGGATGAAAAGCCCCCTGGATGGGTCGGCCGCACCGGACGCTCTTTCAGCCCTTGATCGAGGGCACCGTCGCACGTCTGCCGAGTTTATCGGACTGGACATAGCGGGTCAAACCGGTTTGCGTCATCGGACGCGCCGGATACGTCATCTGAACCACCATGCAGAACGGCGGCGAGCATCTTTGCACTTTGCGGGACAGTCTGCCAAAAGGAACGTTCACGTCGTAAGACCGCCCTCCTTTTTTGAGTCCCTCCCCGTGCACGATCTGGCCCTCCACCTTCTCGCCTTCCTGTTTGTCGCTGCCTTCCTCGCCGGGTTCATCGATTCGATCGCCGGCGGGGGCGGGATGATCACCATACCCGCCATGCTGATCGCCGGCATTCCGCCGCTGGAGACGCTTGGCACCAACAAGCTGCAATCCTTGTTCGGTTCGGGCTCGGCCAGCCTTGCCTATGCGCGGCGCGGGCATGTCAACCTCGTCGAACAACTGCCGATGGTGGGGCTGGCGCTTGTTGGTGGTGCCGCAGGCGCGGCGCTGGCAACGATCGTTCCGGGCGACGTTCTGAAGATCATCCTGCCATTTCTCCTAATCGCCATCGCGCTGTATTTCGGGTTCAAACCCAATATCAGCGACATCGACCAGACACGCCGAATGACGCCCTTCCTGTTCGGCCTCACCTTCGTGCCACTGATCGGCTTTTATGACGGCGTCTTCGGACCGGGCACCGGGTCCTTCTTCATGCTCGGTTTCGTGACGCTGGCCGGTTTCGGTGTTCTGAAGGCGACGGCGCACACGAAGTTTCTGAACTTCGGCTCCAATCTCGGCGGCTTCGCCGTCTTTGCCCTTTATGGTGTGGTGCTCTGGAAGACCGGATTGGTCATGGGGCTTGGCCAGTTCATCGGCGCGCAGGTCGGTTCGCGCTTTGCCATGAAGAACGGCGCAAAGATCATCAAGCCGTTGCTCGTCGTCACCTGCATCGCGCTTGCGATCAAACTTCTTGCCGATCCGGCCCATCCGCTCAGGATGTGGATGGGCCTTTAGGCTGCAGAACCCTCAGTATTCCACTCCGACCTGGGCCTTGATGCCCGAGCGGAACGGATGTTTGAGAAGCTCCATCTCGGTGACGAGATCGGCGATCTCGATGAGTTCTTCCTTGGCATTGCGACCGGTCAGGACGACATGGGTCATGTGCGGCTTTTCCTCAGTGAGGAACCGGACAACCTCGGCGATGTCGATATAATCATAGCGGAGCGCGATATTGATCTCGTCGAGCAAGACCATGGAATTCCGCTCGTCACGGATCAGTTCCTTGGCCTTTTCCCAAGCTTTTTGCGCCATGGCGATGTCGCGCGTCCGGTCCTGCGTTTCCCAGGTAAAGCCTTCGCCCAGCGTATAGAACTGGCAGAGATCGCCGAAATGCTTTTCGATCAGATTGCGCTCGCCGGTTTCCCAGGCGCCCTTGATGAACTGTACGACGGCGGAGGGCATGCCGTGGGCGATGTGGCGGAAGATCATGCCAAAACCGGCGGTGGACTTGCCCTTGCCCTTGCCGGTATTGACGATGATCAGGCCCTTCTGGTCCGTCTTCGTCGCCATGATCTTTTCACGCGCCGTCTTCTTCTTCGCCATCTTCATCGCATGGCGCGCTTCGTCGTTGGCGACCGGCGCCTCGATGTCCTTGATGTCGTCTTCACTCATGGTGCGGTTCTCCCGATTGTTGTTTTGGGCCGATGGCCGGATAGGTCATGATTTCACTCCGCCGCCACGGACAGGCTGTGCAGGTCGAAGCGCGCCGAATTGGAACGCGGCGTCCAGAGGCCGCGGTCGATGGCCTCCATCAGCTTGTCGGTCAGGTCGCGGAAGGCGGCCGGGTTCCTGTCCTCCAAGAAGCGGCGCACCTCGTCGTCAAGCACGAAAGCACGATAGACCGCCTCGAAATGATGGTCACGCACCGCACCGGTGGTCGCCGCGAAAGCGAACATGTAATCGACGGTTGCCGCGATCTCGAAGGCCCCTTTGTAACCATGGCGCATGACGCCGGCGATCCATTTCGGATTGACGACGCGGCCGCGCACCACCCGGCCGATTTCCTCTTCCAATGAGCGGATGACCGGCTTTTCCGGACGCGAGTGATCGTTGTGGTAGATCGACGGCCGGCTGCCGGCCAGCGTTTCGACGGCAAGGCTCATGCCGCCCTCGAACTGGTAGTAGTCGTCGCTGTCGAGAAGATCGTGTTCGCGGTTGTCCTGGTTCTGGACGACGGCCTCGACCGATTTCAGCCGTTCCTCCAGCAGGCCGCGTTCCGCCTTGCCATCCTCGCCGGCGCCATAGGCATAGCCGCCCCAAGTCAAATAGGCTTCGGCAAGATCCTGCTTGCCCTCCCAGCCCTTCTCGTCGATCAGCGCCTGCAGGCCGGCGCCATAAGCACCCGGCTTGGCGCCGAAAACACGATAGGAAGCGCGGCGGGCGGCCTCCTTGCCATCGACACCTTCGGAAACGAGACGGGCCGTTTCCGCCCGCATCCGCGCCGCGATCATATTGTCGGCATCGTCTTCGTCCAAGGCGCCGACAGCCCGGATCGCAGTGTCGAACAGCGCAATCTGGTCCGGGAAGGCATCTCGGAAAAAGCCGGAAATGCGCAGGGTGACATCGACGCGGGGGCGGCCGAGCACGGCGAGCGGCACGATCTCATAGCCTGTGACCCGGCGCGACATCATATCCCAGACGGGTTTCGTGCCGATCAGCGCCATGGCCTGCGCGATATCGTCGCCACCGGTGCGCATGTTCGAGGTGCCCCAGGCCGTCAGGCCGAAGGATGTCGGCCAGTCGCCGTGGTCCTGCAGGTAGCGGCGGATCAGCAGTTCGGCGGACTTCTTGCCCAGTTCGAAAGCAGCCGGCGTCGGCACGGCGCGACTGTCGACCGAATAGAAATTGCGTCCCGTCGGCAGAACGTCGGGCCGCCCGCGGGTCGGCGCGCCGGAGGGACCGGGTGCGACGAAGCGGCCGTCGAGGCCGGTGAGCAACGCCGCAATTTCTGCCGGCCCGGACTGGACGATGGAAGGCTTCAGGCGGCTTTCGATTTCGGCCAGCACGGCCTGCGTCGCGGTCCAGTCATCCGGGCAAGATCGCTCGCCCGAGACGAATTGCGCCGCCAGCAGTTCGATCCGCTCGACCGTATCACCGGCGGTGCGCCACGGGGTATCGGTTTGGTCCGCGAGGATGGCAGGTTTCGCGCCGGTCCAGGGATCGGAGAGGATGCAGTCGAGGGGATCGAAGGGTTGCCCCGGATTGATCTCCCCCCTTGAGGGGGAGATGTCGGC
>UCJH01000031.1 GCA_900472785.1 Hyphomicrobiales bacterium
CCCCTCGCTCTCCCCTCCCCTGCCCGAAGATTTCGCGCTGCGGCTAGTCCAGCATTAGGGTGTTCTTCTGCGGTATTGTGGACCGTTTTTCAGCCGCAGCGCCGTCAGACGGCGCGCCTGCGGCCGGAGCGAGCCGAAAAGGCGAGCGCAGCCAAGCGGAGGAAACCCGCGCTCCCACATAGCGCCGTAGGGTTTTCCGGAGCTTGGTGGAAAACGGTCGTTTTTGGCGTTTGGGTTTCTTCTGTTTCTGCCCTCTCTAAACGGTGCGCAACGCGCGGCGGTAGTCGATCCCGCCTCCCCTTCGGGCCACTATGTTGAGGCTCCTGCGGCTGCCTTTTTCCGCTCGCTGCGCGTCGAGAATTCCCGAAATCCCGCCTGGGAGCGGCGCTATGCTGATTTCTCCGATACTCTTCATTTTTCGCTGATCGTGCCTTGATCGTTGGCACTCTCACCGGCCCGAACGCCGGCATGGTCCCCTCCCCTGCCCGCCCGTAACGGCATAGCCGCTGCGACGGGTTAATTGGTTTCTCTGCGTTACGCGTCCAGCCAGTTTTCGAGCTTTAGTCCGGAATACGCCAGGAAATCGCGCGTGTTATTGGTCACCAACACCGTGTTGAGGGCGATTGCATGTGACGCGATGAGTTTATCGAGATGATCTTTCTTCCGGTCTCTTGTCGCCATACGAACCGGACCATAGGCGCGCGCTGCCGCGATCCTAAACGGCTCCACCGTGATCAGCTCGGCCAGGGCTGCGAGATTATCAAGTTCCCGCGCGGGATCATCGGATGCGGATACACCATACTCGAGTTCGGCGAAGGTGATGGCGGACATCACGACGTCTCCCACATAGCAACTGGCAAAACGGCGGGCGACCTGCTCCGGCTGGTTCTTCATCAGGTAGATACACATGTTTGTATCGAGCATGTAGCGCGCCATCAGATCTTGTCCCGCTCGTCTTGCTCATGGGACTCTCTTCCGTCACGCATAAAATCCGGAGAGAAGCGGGCGAATACATCCAAAACGCCGGCCAGGGAGCGATGCACAGGACGAATGCGGAGCTCGTCGCCGACGCGCTCGATTTCCAACTCGACATCTGTCCGGTCAAACGCCAGTTCAGCCGGGATACGCACGGCTTGGGAATTTCCGTTTTTGAAGGCTTTGGTGGTGTGCATGGCATCATCCTCGTGTGTACGTGGATGTACAATAGCGCATTGCTCGCTCAATGTACATCCTAAGTGTGTACTTTAGGTGCTTTCTCGATAGAGGTTGGCTGAAACTCGACGGACACAATATCGATTGAGATCCGTGCTGGTACGGCGGAGGCGCATCCAATGCGACCGAGCTCTATTGCGCCGCTCCGTGTGCGGCTTCACCGAACCCGCTTCATGGGTTTCATACCATTCGGGTTACAATCTCTTGCGGCTCGTCCAGGCGCTGGCTGGACGAGGTTTTGAGAGCGCGACCCCGCGCTCGCATCTGCACGGAGCATCCGCTAAAGCCGGATGCTTGTCTTCTCTGTGACATACCGCTCTTACGATAGGCCGATGCTCGCGCCAATGGGCAAGCGCGCCAGGGCGCTGTCGGCCGTGACGAAAAACGGCTTTCGCCGCCAGGGCGTCGAACCTTCCGTTTTTTCTTCCCGTCCGATCCATGACCCGATCTCCGTCCTACCGGGAGCGGGCTTACGCCCCCTCCCTTCGTTCCGAGGAACGTGTGAGCACGTCCTTCGGACCAAAGGAAGAAGGCTTCGCCCACCGCCGGGTTTGAAACCCAAGTGAAACGGGAAATCAGGGACCGAAATCATGACGACGACCATCATCATCGAATTGCACAAACTGGATGCAGACCCCAAGAACGTCCGCAAGACCTACCCCGCTGACAGCATTGCGGCGCTTGCAGCATCGATCAAGGTCAACGGCGTCCTGCAAAACCTTGTCGTGCGCACCGCTGAAAAGAAGGGACGGTATTTCGTCACGGCGGGTGAGCGCCGCAGACGGGCATTGTTGCTGCTGTTGGACCAGGGCGAAATTCAGAGGAGCCACGCGGTTGAGTGCAAAGTGCGCGACAGCGAGGATGCCACGGAGATCAGCCTGACGGAAAATGTCATGCGCGAAGATATGCACCCGGTGGATGCTTACGAGGCCTTCCACGCCTTGGCAGCTGAGGGCAAGGCGATCCCTGACATTGCGGCCCGTTTTAGAACCACGGAAATCATCGTGCGCCGCCGTCTGGCGTTGGCGAAGGTCTCACCCAAACTGTTGGACCTCTACCGCAAGGAGGAGATGACCTTCGAGCAACTTTCCGCCTTCACGGTTTCCGACGACCATGAGCGACAGGAACAGGTTTGGAATGGCCTATCAACATGGGATCGTCATGCAAGCCGGATCAAGTCGAACCTGTTGACGGACGAGGTTGCCAGCACTGAACGGCGGGTGAAATTCGTCGGGGGGCTGGATGCCTATGAGCAAGTAGGCGGAATCATTCGACGCGATCTGTTTGACGCGGACGGCGGAGGTTATGCTCTTGATGTCGCATTGCTCGACAGGCTCGTATCCGAGAAGCTGGAAGAAGCCACAGTGCCATATCGTCAGCAGGACTGGAAATGGGTGGAAGCGACTTCCGAACGCCCGGAATGGATGTTCAATGTACCGCGTGTCTATCCGGTGGAGGTCGAGCTTTCTGACGAACTTCAAGCTGAATACGACGCGCTTTGCCAAGAGCATGACGCATTGGCAGAAATGATCAACAACGAGGCTGAGGAGGAGGGGGCACACGAGCGCGTTGATGCGATCAACCGGCGGTTGGACGAGATTTCCGAAAGCAAGGAAACCTATTTGGCCGAAGATAAGGCGAGAAGTAACATCGTGCTGTATGTCAACTATCACGGCAAGCTGGAAGCGGCGATCGGCATCATCAGGAAAGAGGACGGGGCCGGAGACGCGGACGACGGCGAAAACGGCAATGCCCCAGCAGGCGTTGAAGCCAAGGATGGCACCCCGAAGCTTACCCACCCGGCAACCCTGATCGAGGATTTGACGGCACAGAAGACCGTCGCACTTCGCGTCGAACTGTTCCACAATCCAGATGTGGCGCTTGCCGCCGTCGTTCACGCCATGCTGCTGCGTATTGCATATACAGGTTATGTATCCGAGCAGAGCGCCCTGCAGGTGTCGCTGACCTATGAGCGCGTCGAAGGATCGATGAAAGCCCCAGAGAGGTGCAAGGCAGTTGCCGAGTTCGAGAGCGTACAGGAAAACTACGGGCATAAGATTCCCGGAAACCCTGCCGAGCTGTTTGAGTGGTGCCTTGCACAGAGCCGCGAAGAACTGCTGCTCCTGCTGGCCTATGCGGCAGCCCACTCCGTCAACGCTGTGGAGAAGAAATTCACCGACCGCCGATCTGGTATCGAGCAGGCAAACCAGCTTGGTCGTGCGCTAAATGTGAGGATGACCGACTGGTTCGAGGCGACCGCGGACAGCTATTTCAATCACATCAATCGGCAGAGCATTGCTCTCGCTGTGGCGGAAGCCAAGGGCGAAAATGCAAGCCTTTCCGTGAAGGCAGCGATTGCATCCGACCCGAGCGCCGAGGCAAACGCCGAGGTCGACGACGGCGAGGCCCAGTCCCTGCCGATGGCAGCGGAATAACCCCGCCGATGCTATCCAGCCGGTCGCGCTTCTTCCTCGCGGTCGGCCCCTGTTTAAAAACAGTGCCATCTATTTGACCGACCCTAGACATTTTCCCGCCCGCGAGCGCGGTCCAGGGCATCGAACCCCGGCCCGCGTTTTGCTTCGCAAGCAGGTTCCGCGCAGCGCTGGAGTCACGCAAGCGCCGGTCTCGCGCGAGCGTTTATTTCCGGTACGACATTGGCTGGATGAGGCCGCATGTGATCGGGCGCGGATGATGTGGCTTGTTGTCGGACCCGTCAGCAACGGTTTTCCATTAAATGAGAAAGGAACAAATCTTCATCCCGCGTACTGTGATCGTGCCCGCAACCCCGCGCGGCTGTAAATCGCTGAGCGCAATCAGTGTTCCTGCCCTGAAGACCGGCGATCTTGTCAGGGGAGGCTCCCAGGATGGCATGGTGGTCGAGCCGATCTCGATGTTTCGATGGGCTCGCTGCGTGATCGGTCTTCTTCCCAGATGCAGTCATTTCCGTATGAGCCCCAGCTCTCGACGAATGTCGTTGCGAGGATGCCGATGGTTCTTCCGGTCAGTGGTGTTTAATCGCCTGGTCGATATCAGGTAGATGCGTCTGGCGTCGATGGGTGGCGATGCCGGTTTCAGTGAAACGGGCGGCGTTACATCCGGGGACATCTGCGCGGATCTCCCTTGTATGCGATGCCTTCAGATGGATCACTAAGGTCGGTCGTCACGCCCGCAACCCTCGATCGGAACGATTTTCCCCGATCCTACAGATCTCCTCGCGCAGCAAAATCGTCCCGCTCTCAGGTGCTACACCCCTTCGGATGCGGACGTTCCTGTTCCCGTCCTTTTGTCGTGTCCATCGGCAACGCAAACAAAGGAGATACAGCAATGTCCGACCTCGTAAACTTCATCCGCTTCACCGAAACCGGCCTCTCGGGCAACATCGCATCCATGGCTTATGACATCGATTTGACCGGCGAAGAAATCAGCAGCACCAACCCGAAAGCGCCCGTTTATCGCATCCTTGCCAAGACCCCTAGGGGACGCTCCGTAGAAATCGGTGGCATCTGGAAGAAGATCAATCAGACCGGCAGTGACTACTACACCCTCTCGGTCAACACCGGATACGGACGCCTCAATGGCAATCTCGGGCGTTTCCCGGGCCAAGACGACGATGATCTGATGGCCGTCATTCCCTGGGATTGATCCAGCGAGGTACGGCCCCAGTGCGGGGCCGTACCCGAACGATCGCCTGAGTCGTCCACCCTGAAGGGCAGACACGCAGAACATTGCTACGCTGTAGGCGCCCCGGTGTCGAAAAGCTTGTGGTGGCGCGGGTGAAGGTCGAGGTGGCAAACCTTCGCGCGGTAGGCTGGAATTGGCTGCAATACGTTGAATTGCCGCAAGAGACCGTTTCCAAGCACCGCATTTGGGGCCAAATAAGCGAAGTTCATCGCCGATGCGCGCGAGGAGCGGCTTTTGGTAGAGAGCGAAGGGTGCTCAAGCGCTGCCCGCTCGCTTCCCGCCGGCCCAAGTGGGAACTACAGGTCGCGCTGAACTTTACAACTGTAAAGTCCTGCGGCAGTGATTGGTGGTGTTAACTTTTCATTAACGAAAAACTCCTTGAAGAATCGGAGTCTCTCTGGCATTTCTGACGGTAAGGGTCGCGTATCGTGACCATAACCGTCAAGGGGATTTAATGCTTTACTCGGCTTCTCATAACGTCAGAGATACCGCATCGAAGATCCAGGCGTACACGTCGAAGCTTTCGGCGGAGCTTCAAGATATGCGCGAAGCAGTCTATCCGCCAGCCGCACGAAAAACATTTGCGAGAACATTCTCGACCCTCGATCTGGTACGATTGCTGGGAGTTCCTGAAAGCACTCTCCGGCAACTAACTATCGAAGGGAAGGGGCCCGTACCGGAGCGCGCCGAGAACAATCGGCGCACTTATACGGTAGACCAGGTGAAAGAGCTGCGCTCGTTTCTCGCTACCCTTCGTCCGGATGATGCCGGTGAGCTTTTGCCGTACCGCCGTAAGGGCGAGAAGCTGCAGGTCATCGCCACTGCGAATTTCAAAGGGGGAAGTTCGAAGACGACGACCTCGATGCATCTGGCCCATTTCCTCGGCTTGCAGGGCTACCGGGTGTTGTGCATGGATCTGGATCCACAAGCGTCCATGACGGCGCTTTTTGGTATCCAACCTGAATTTGATCTCGGCGAAAATGAGACTGCCTATGCGGCGATACGCTATGACAACGAGCGCCGAGCCTTGGCAGATGTCATTCGACCAACTTATTTCCCAGGCGTCGATCTGGTGCCAGGAAACCTCGAACTCATGGACTTCGAGTTTGACACCCCTTCCTACCTTACACAGAGAAATAGGGACGACCTCGGTCTTTTCTTCGAACGGCTAAGCAATGCGCTGGCGCGTGTGGAAGATCGTTATGACATTGTCATTCTCGACACACCGCCATCACTTGGCTATTCGACGCTCGCAGCACTGTATGCTGCGACGTCGCTGATCGTGACGGTTCATCCAGCCATGCTCGACGTGGCGTCTTGTAATCAATTCCTCATCATGATTTCCGATCTTTCTGAAACGCTGGGCCAGTTCGGCGCCCAGTTTGAGCATGATTTCTTCCGGTTCCTTCTGACACGTGTGAATCCGAACGACGGACCGCAGAAGTACATGTCTGGGGTCATGCGACGTCTTTTTGGTGATGACGTACTCGTGTCGGAGGCTCTGGAGTCGACTGCTATCGCTGGCGCAGCCGTCGCTAAAAAAACGCTTTACGAGCTTGAAGTCGGCGAGGTTGGTCGGGAGGCGCTGAAGCGAGCGATCGAAAGCGCGGATCGGGTTAACTTCGAGATCCTTCACCTAATCCACAAGGTTTGGGGGCGTAGCACATGAAAAAGAGCATACTTCAAAGAATGGCAGCGGATGCCGAAAACCGCGGTGATACGGCCCAGGTCCCTGAAGCGCCGGACAAGGCTTTACCTTCTCGACGCCACTCATCGCCGGTCATTTCAAACGTGGGAAGAGTGCTCTCGCAGTTGACCGAAGACAGCATTATTTCCCTCGATCCCGCGAAAGTGGAGCGCTCTCCTTATAAGGATCGCTTCGAAAATGACGAAGAGGCTGACAATGAGCTTGAAGCGCTGAAGTTATCGATTGCAAGCGAAGGGCAGAAAATACCCATTCTTGTCCGACCGCATCCCACGAAGAGCGATCATTATCAGTTGGCCTACGGGTACCGTCGCTGGGCGGCTGTCAAGGCGATCATGGCGAACGCCGAAAGACCGGAGGCCGTTAAGATCAAGGCATACGTCCGTGATCTCACAGATCGCCAGCTTATTGAGGAGCAGTCTCTCGAAAACGGCGTTAGGGAGAACCTCACGTGGATCGAGCAGGCAATGTGGGCCGTGCAGCTAAAAAGCGCAGGGCTCTCTCATCGTGCGATATGCCCCATCCTTGGTTTGTCTGAGGCGGCTATTTCGCACCTGTTCCGGGTCACCGACATCGTGCCTGAAGATATTGTGTACGCTATTGGTCGTGCAAAAGGCGTGGGGCGCCCCAAGTGGACTGCATTTGCGGACCTCTTGAAGAGTTTGAACACGGCCGAGGCTGTGCGCCGGATTATTAAAACACCAGAGTTTAAGCAATCAGATGGGGCAGACCGGATCGCGCAGGCAATCAGAGCTGCAAGTAAGATATCTGGGAAGGGAGCAGGGAAAGAGGAGGACGAGATCCTCGACTTCGCTCTTAACCAGAGAGTTTTCGGGCGCATGAAGTCTACGTCTTCAGGAACGACCGTGATCATTCCAAAAAAAGAGGCAGCATTTGCGCGCTGGCTGGCGGATCGAATGCCGGATCTGATGCGCGAATATCAATCGGCCGACCCTGCGCAATAGAGCGGGGGTCACAGCGAGAGTTAAGCAAGGTCGAAGGAGAGACAACCGCAAAAGAAAAAGGCCCCCAAACGTTTCCGTCGTGGAAGCCTTCCTCACATGTAGCAGTCTGAGAATCGCATTTTCACGAATCACAGTCAAGAGTCTTTGGCATCGTTTTGGTGAGCGGATTTCTTTTGCCTTTTGAGAGGTGAAGGAAAATGCAGAGTGGAAGTGTGACGACGCCCTTTGGGCGGCGGCCGATGACGCTTGCCTTGGTCAAAGGTCAGCTGGAAACAGCAGAGCGTAGCGAGAGCAAGCCCGTAGATAAGTGGAAAGTCTTCCGGGATCTCTGTGAGGCGAAGGACGTCTTTGGCCTTCAGGACCGATCTCTCGCAGTGCTGCACGCGTTGCTGAGCTTCTATCCGGATACTGAGCTCTCGGACGACAATGGTCTTGTCGTATTCCCGTCGAACACGCAGCTGTCGATCCGGGCGCACGGCATCGCCGGCACAACACTGCGGCGCCATCTCGGTGTGCTCGTTGAGGCTGGCCTGATCCAGCGCCGCGATAGCCCGAACGGTAAACGTTATGCGCATCGGAGCAGGGGAGGGGAAATCGAGGACGCGTTCGGCTTCAGCCTGGCACCGCTGCGTGCGCGTGCTGCCGAGCTGGCTGGTCTTGCCCAGCAAGTTGCTGAAGAGCGCGTGCGGTTCAAGCGTGCCAAGGAAGCTTTGACGCTTTGCCGGCGCGATGTGCGCAAGCTGATTTCCGCTGCGATGGAAGAGGGCGCTGACGGCGATTGGGCAGAGATCGAGGCGATGTATGTCGGCCTTATTGCGTGCCTTCCGCGCGCTCCGAGGCGCCACGATGTCGATGCCGTGCTCGAAGACATGCGAATGCTTCGTGAGGAAATCGTCAACCTGCTGGAAATTCAGCTAAAAGCAGAAAAAACCGACGGCAATGCTATCCAAGATGGATGCCACATACAGAATTCAAATCCTGAATCCACCTATGAACTTGAACCTAGCTCTGACAAAGAGCAGGGCGAAAGGCCGGAGCTCAAACCAAAACGGGTTACCGAGCCGCTGAAGGCGTTCCCGTTGAGCATGGTGTTGAGGGCATGCCCGCAAATGGCGGATTACGCCCCAGGCGGCCGGATAGACCATTGGCGTGAGTTGATGTCGGCTGCCATTGTGGTCCGGTCGATGCTCGGCGTCAGTCCTTCGGCCTACCAAGAGGCCTGCGAAATCATGGGGGCCGAAAATGCGGCGATCGCAATTGCCTGCATCCTCGAACGGGCAGGGCATATCACCTCTGCCGGCGGTTACTTGCGTGACTTGACCCGAAAAGCGGCGCGTGGCGAGTTCGGTCTCGGTCCGATGCTGATGGCGGCGATCAGGGCGAATGAGGCGGGTGAGAAGCGGAGCGCATGAGGAGCCTCGCGTCCAACTGGTCAGGAAATGTCGGGGATCCGGTCCGCGATTTTTTCGAGATAGTCGTCGATCGCCTCTTCGATATAGGCGTTGAACTTGCGGCGCTCTATCGCGGCGAGGATCTTCAGCGTTTTGTGGACGTCGGCGCGGATATGGATTCCGGTGGTGACCTTTTCGGTTTCTCGGAAGCGTTTGCCGGCGATCGGATCGCGGCTTTCGCCCTTGGCTACCATCTCGCGAAGTTGGGCACGGTCTACCGGCGGCTTCGACGTCGAGGCTTGATGGACGTCTTCGGTTTGCGGAGGAGGGGAGGCGATCTGCTTTTCCCGGACGGACGACTTTTGCCGGTTGGTCGAAATCAGCCCGAGAACAAGGTTCTTGCTGTCTGGTCCGTCGCTCATGCCTGAACTCCCTCGGCGGTGGATCTGTAAAGGGTTAGGATCTCGCCAAGCAGCGTTTCCATCTCGGCAATGGCTTTCGGGTCGGGCGTTGCAACTGTCTGGAGCGTGCCGGCGGCGCCGATCGATTGATAGCAAGCGCGCCGGGCGATGGGCTGCGAGGCTAGCGCAACGCCGCTTTCCCGCAAGATTTCGCGAAGCGGTGCATGCGCCTTAGCGCGTCCGGTGACGAGATCGTGTTGGTTGATGACTATCAGAGCGGGAAGTTTGCGCTTTTGATCGTCTTCGACGACCGGGATGTGATTGAGCGCCAGTTGCATCCCGGCGACAACATCGTCCTGGGTGGTCTGAAGGGGAATGAGGACGACGTCGGCACAATAGAGACCCGCAAAGAGATTTTCATTTGTCGTCCCCTCGATGTCGACAAAGACGATCTTGCCCTCGCGCTGTCGATCCAACGCCATTTTGTAGATGCGATCCGGATCCAGGCAGCTTTCCGCCTCAAGCCTGTCGGGCCAAACGTCCATCTGTTTCGACATCGTCACCCATCGCATTGTGTTGGCACGGCTGTCGGCGTCGATGAGAAACACGTCGTTTCCGGCATGGGCGGCGGTTCCCGATAGCGCCCGCACGAGCGTGGTTTTTCCGGTCCCGCCTTTTGGGTTTGCGATGGTGACGATCATGGAAGCTCCTTTCATTTGTAAAGAAAATATAATTAATCTAACGCAGCTGTTCTGACAACGCTTCAATTGCCCGTTGCTGATTGGCCGGTGACGATTGAAGATCGACAATTGCCAGCTGTTCATCATCAACGGGCAGCGACCCATTGATGATTGCTCGTGAGGAGTTGTTGACGCATTTTTTGATGATTAACAACGGTTATCTGATCGTTGCCCGTGCACTAACGAGCACACTGTCAATTAACAATGAGCAATTGGCCGCGGTTCAATTGCCCATTGTCGGTCGCCGTCCATAAACGGCATGTGCGTCTCACCCGTGTGTGCGATCTGACAGTGCGAAGAGAAAATTATAATGAATTCTCTGTGGCAGGATAGTCAAGTTTGTGGTACAAACTCGACGACGCCCCGCCACCGGCGGTGCTGGTGTTCGCGCCGATGGCGCTCTGGGGCGCCTCCGGCACCAGTGGCAAGGAAGAGGAAGCGATGCGAAGCGAGGTGGTCAGGGTCCGCATGAAGCCGGAAGAGCGGCAAGCGCTCGCGGCGCTTTGTGGAGAAACACGGACCGCAAGTGACGTCATCCGGCTGCTGTTCCGCGATCAGGCCGGTCTACCATTGCCAGTCGGACCGATCGAAGCCGACCATCTGCGGGGCACGAACGAGGAATTGCGTCGCGTCGGCATCAATCTCAACCAGGCTGTTCGGGCCATGAACGAAGGCCGCGTCGGCTATGAGCCGCATCTGGATGCAGCGCTGCGAAAGCTTCTCGACGCTGTGTTTCGGCTGAGGGCCGACGTCGATCTGATGCTGCGGATCAGCCGGCAAGAACGGAGAGGGCGCGGACATGGCCTATGAGTGGGCAAGCCTGCTGGGTGAAGTCGACACCTACTCGGCGCGCCGGACCGCATCGCTGGTGGACGACGATGAAAAGCGGCGTCGCGGACGGGCGAGTGTTCCCGCCGTGACCAGTGATCGTGCAGAGAAGCGGTATCTGCCAACAGGGATTGCAGCCAAGGTCGCTACGATCTCTGTCCCGTCCGGGGAACAGACTATCGCCTCCATCCTGCAGCCGCCGCCCTCCTCTCAACAGGACGTCATCGCGCTCGTCGGTGCGTTAGCTTCACGTACGGGGCCGGAAGAGGATGACGAACTGCGCAGGGGCGGGGGAGGGGGCGGTGGCGCCGCAACTCGAGCCAATCCGCCGATCACCACTCGGCGTTCATTGAAAGGCAGGGTGTCGTCGGAGGTTGCCAGCCGGGCAGCGCTTGCAGCGGGTGCCCAGCCGGTTGTGATCAAAGTCACATCAACGGTTTCCAGCCGAACTTCGACCGCGGGCCTGCTCACCTATCTTGGAACGCGGGAGGTCGAAACTGAAAATGGGCAAAAGGAGAAGGTGGACATCCCCGTCGTCGATCAGGAGGGGATCGCCATCGCAAGCAGAGAAGGCCGCGCGGCCGTTCTATCCGACTGGATCGCTGAGTTCCGGGAGCCCTATGCTGTAAACGCGGTGGCGAGCATCTCGATTAAGTTCGCCGAACCTGTTGGAGACGACGATCTTCATGAGGCACTGAACGCTGCCTTCGGCTCAACGCCGTTCCTTTATTCCCGTCGCCCGGACGGGGAGGTTTCAGTCTATGCGGTCACGGACCTGCCAGCGGGGAAACTGGCCGTCGCTTTGAAGGCCCGCGAGAAAGGCGACGGTTCGGTGCACGTGGCGGAAACTGCCGAAGCTGATCTTGCGGCTCGGTTGGCGGACGCCGGCAGACGGGCGGAGGTTCGCATTCTCGGGGCTGCAACTTCGGAGAAGTCGAGCCGCTATTTCCTCGAAAAATTTCTTCGTGCTGAAAAGCGGGTTATCACTAGCGCTGGCGACGCGGTAGAACGCGGCGCTTCAATCCAGAAAGCAGCAGACGGAATTTGGCAGGAGTGGTCCGGTCATATTCGCACCGTCGAACCACGCAATGCTTTCCACGTTATCTTCTCCGCCCGCGCCGGGACGGATGCACAAAAGATGAACCGCGCCGTACGCGATTTTCTCAGCGAACAGGTAGCGGGACACCGGTGGATTACCGCCCATCATCCGGACACGGGGCATGTGCATGTCCATGCGATGATTGCTGCCCGCGATCATGTTGGCAAAGCGCTGCGGCTCACCAAGCCGGAGCTCTATCAATGGCGGGAGCGGTTTGCGGAAAAGGCCCGTGAGCACGGGATTGCCATGGTGGCGACACGCCGGGCCGATGTCGCGGCAACGCGCCCGTACAGCCAAGCGCAGGCCGGCGCTTATCAGCGTGGTCTCACTGATCCGCGTTATCTTAAGACGCCCGCTCTTAATAATAGTGTCGAGCGGAAGCGGGCCGGTGTCGCTGACCGCTCCTCGCTCGCAAACGGCAGTCTTGTGTTGGCCCAGCAATGGCGAGCGACTGTGGACGCGTTGAAAAAGGTGGGTGCGAAATCCACAGTGATAGACGCGGCCGACCGGTTTGCATCCGCGGCTGCGGAAAGGGGGCCGAAGCTTACGCCACGCGCGATGAAAGGCTTCGTGCTTGTGCAGCTCAAGATCCACGGTGCCCATGACAGTGGCTCCCTGCCGAAGACGGTCCAGCATGCGCTGAACGTTGATGCTCGGTTCATCTCGATGAAAGGTGGAACTGTAGTGCTTCTTGCGCCGACCGATGCGAGCGTCAGCAAGCTCGAGCGGGAGGTGAAGAAGGAGAAAGAGATTGGCCGAGGCGCGGAGACCCTTGCGGTGGTCAAGACTATCGGGCGCCAGCTGTCCGAGCAGGGGCTCAGTGCCGCCGTTTCGGTCAAGGCGGCCGGCGCTGCCCAGAATGGGGCGCCAACGCCATGGCTGCAGAGCCGCTTTGCAAAATCGGCACAGAGAACGGCTTCGAATCCAGCCACGCCACTCATGACATTGGTTTCAGACATCAAACATCGAAAGGAAAACACTATGCCCCTATCGCTGGAACAGTTCGACGAGCGCGTTGCACGCGCCAATAAATCGATGGACCGTCTGGAGACGATGGTCGACAGCAGTGGTGAGCGCCAGGCCGTCGAGGAAATGCGGCGTGAGATTTCGGCACTCTTTGCCGAGCAGCGCCGGGACATCGAATTGCAGCAGACGCCGTCAGTCATTCATCCTTCCGGGGGAGGCGCAACACCACCGGCTGCTCGAGCGGGCAACGGCCATGATCAGAACCAGAAGACGCCGGCAAGTGTCGATCCCGCAATCGCGGTCCAGCAACACGCTATTGCTGCGGGTCGAGCGGAAAAGGCGGCACGGGAACAAGCTGGCGGCGCTAAATCGGTTCAGGACGAAAGGCGTAGAGAAATCGTCCGTCAGACGGAGCACGAGCGCGATAACAATCGCGATGGCGCCGAACGGTAGGCGACAGCAAGATTATGAGCTGCTGATATGCTGGCACCAATATTGAGCTTGCCACTGCAATGGAATTTGTAGCCAGTCGTCATTGCTCAGTCTATCAAGGTGGGGAGATTCCCGGCCCCTCGCACCAATCGCAAATGGTGCGAGGAAACATTACGATGCCGTGATGCGATCAAATCTCGCGGACGTTTTCCGCTTTGGATTTGCCAGTCTTTCGATCTTGGCCCACGTCATAGCTTACCTGCTGCCCCTCACGAAGGGACCCGCTACCCTGAAGGGCTGAAACGTGGACGAAAACGTCCTGACCGCCGTTTTCCGGAGTAATGAAACCAAATCCCTTGTCGTTGTTGAAGAACTTAACCGTACCAGTTGCCATAAATAGTCCCCGTTTTCGCGCACCCTACCAGGCGCTGAGGGAAGGAAATTGCCCCAAATGCCCGCAGGCAAGTTACCGACAGAATTTTTACTCGACCAAAATCACTCAATATCTCATTCGACAATCCTGTGACCCGAGGCGATGTGAGGGTCTTGAAAATCAGTACCAGTGATCGCATCTAAGGAACATCACCCGTTATCGACGGCTGCCTGCAGCGACACTGTCGCGCGTTTGTGGCTGTCCGGGTCTGCGAAGGGCGCTCTCCGAGAGGATCGAGCGCCCTTCGTGTTTATATGGCTTGAACGGCTTTACAGCGCTCCACCCCGAAACCTGACCGACCTCGATTGTCAAAGAGCGCACTATCCATCGCTTAAAGCCCCCGAAATTTCCTTACGAAGCTTTTTGATCGCGCGTTTTTTCGCCGGTGTGCTCTCAAACAAATTGAGAACTCGTCCAATTGCCTCATCTGCGTCGCTTTGACGACGAGCGCTCTCGTCGATTGCGGCCCTGAAATCCGGCTTCACTTTGGATGGCTCTTCGCTGCTACCTTCTAGGTTTCTTCCGTTTGGGACGATCGACGCTGCGACATGAGTTGGGGGGGCTTTCAGCGTAAACTTCGCGCCTGGGGCCACCATGCTTGGCGCGAGTTTGTTTGATGGATACGGGTCTGTGTGCTCTACCACCACCTCCGGAGTTCTTGTCATCCGGTGTTGTTCATTGGTTGCGGCTATTGGCAACCAAGCCCGCTTCATCAGCTCGTTATCCGCATAGTAAAAATTACGAAGGCCGAATATGGGTTGCTGATTTCGCAACTTGATGATGCAGCGTGTCTCATTCATTGCTCCCAGTTCGTCCGGCCGCATCAGCGGGCGCATCGCCGTCCTGTGCGACATGGTCGCCCCCTTGCGATCAAACAGCGTGGTCCCTGTCGAAACTGCCTTATCAACAGTGACCTCTTTGCGCTCACCGAGCAGTTGCGAGACATAACGCTGATCCTCGGGATCCTGGGCCCCGAGGAAGATTTGGGCGCGGGCGGAGTTGACCAGCGTTTGTCGGCCTTCGCGCGTGTAGACGTTGTCGATGGATCGGAGCGATTGGACGAAGAACCAGCATGGTATGCCGTAGCCGCCGAGAACGGTTGCGACGGTGAGAGCATTCTCAAGCTTTCCGAGGTTCTGAAACTCATCGAGCAGCACCAACACACGGCGCTCGCCGCGCGTCATCATGGTGCGCGACATGTAGTCCATGAACTGGACCATTAGCACGTTGAAGATTGGACCGATGGAGGCAACCTGCTGGATCCGGAATTCCAAGTACAGGCTCATGTTCTCACGCCGCATCGCGCGGATGTCGAAGGTCGATCGCGCAGTCGCCCGCAGAATTCGATTGTTTTTAAACGGCCGGACGGCTGCAGCAAGCGAGCCGTAGACCCCGTCGAACTGTTTGCCCGCCATAACCGCAAAGCGCGCAATCGTCGTATAGGTGAAGGAACTGATCCATTCGGCGCGAAGCTCCGGATTGGCAACCTCCTCCAGCCACTGGCGCAACGGCTGGTCACCACCTTCCACGACATTGAGAACTGTTCCGAGGTTCTTCTCGTTGTCGGCGATGTCAGGGTTTTCCAGGACCCAGGAGGTGACGCCGGCAAACAGCGCCCGTGCGTCGGAAATCCAGTAAGCGTCGCCCTTCGGCGTTGGAAGAAGAGCGGTGGCGATCGAATTTATATCGATGTCACGCTGATCGGGATCGATGGCAACGAAGTCGAGGGGATTGTAGCATTCCGTATCGCCATTCTCGTCGGCTGGCGAAAAGCGCAACACGCGTGAGAATTTCGACCGGTAGCCCGCCGTGGCCTCATAGGTCTCGCCACGCATATCGAGAACGACGATGCTGTCTGGCCAGAGCAGGCAATTGGGAACGATCAGGGAGGCGCCCTTGCCGGAGCGCGGCGGGCCGATGACGAAGCCGCCGACGTCATCACCATCGATCCAAAGCTTTTTGCCGCCGAACAGCTTTGGTTTCGTCAGCCGCCGCCTGCCGGAACCACGCTGGGTGAAGCCACCGGGAACTTTGATAAGGCTGCCGCCGATCCTGCCGACGAACACGCCACCAGTGCGCGTGAGACCAAGGGCACGAGCCTCCATCGTGCCGAGGAAGCGTGCGTCAGTGGATCTCTTTTTCCCGGTCAAGAGCGTGATCAGCATCGCGGCGCCGGCGACAAGGCCAGTAACGGCTGCGATTGCTGGCCGATGCCATGCACCAGCATAGAGATCAAGACGTGCCGCCTTGTACGAAGCTAGAAGGTCGTGTTGCAGGGCCTGAAGCATCCAAGTCGAATTGTCGAAAGTGTAATAGAGGCCAGCATAGGCAAGCGACGCCACAAACGCCGCCGTTGCTACGGCGATGAGACCACCGAAAAGCAGTAGGGCCGGGTTCATAGCGCGTCTGCCTTGGTGAATACGATCTCCGATACCACGCGGCGTCCGTCCGGCAAGCGCGCGAGCTGAACCACGATCGGAATGACCTCCTTAAGGTAGTCGATGATCTCCTGTTTTTTGAGGTCCATGCTGCTTTGCATGACCATCAGCGCCAGGCGCTCATAGGCCGATCGACCGGAATTTGCGTGCACTGTCGTGAGCGAGCCGGGATGGCCCGTGTTGATCGCCTGTAGAAAGGAGAAGGCTTCCGCACCGCGAAGCTCCCCAAGCATCAGCCGGTCGGGACGCATGCGCAGCGAGGCTTCGAGAAGTTGCTGTTGGGTCACCTTGGCGCGGCCCTGGTCGCCTTTGGAGGCGAGCAGGGCGACCGTGTTCGGTGTGATCGGCTTCAGTTCGCGCGTATCCTCGATCGTAACAATGCGCTCTTCTTCCGGGATTTCCTTCAAAAGTGCGTTGAGGAAGGTGGTCTTGCCGGTAGACGTGCCGCCGGAAACAACGATGGAGACTCGCAAGCGCACGGCTGTCCGAAGGAATTCCATGGCATCGACATCGCCTTGCATCATAGCGGCAAGCTCTTCTTCGGCGGCCGAGAGCGAAAGCTGGCGCCCGACTCGCGTGTGCTCAAACGCTCCCCCCTGCTGATAAACGTCGAGGCCGATGTCATGAATGACTTGTTTGCGGATGGAGATGGCACCGCCGGCGGGTGCGGCCGGTGGCAGCACGCATTGGAAGCGTTCCCCGGATGGAAGCGATGCGGACAGGATCGGATGTTCATCGTTGACGACCTGGTTGGTGGACCCGGCGACCCGCTCGCTCAAAGTCCGTATCCATTCAGCCGTGAACTGAGCGTCCTCCACCCGCTCCATGCTGCTCACCCCAAGGCGCTCGATAAACAGTTCGCCCGGCCGATTAACCGAGATTTCCGAGACGCGGTCATCCGACAGAAAGGGTTTTAGCCGTTCAAGGGCCTTTTCAAGAAACGGGAACGCACTCATTTGTAGACCGGCGCCATCGGATAATAGGGCGTGGGGTCGACATCATGACGGATTTGTCCCCCCCGTCTCAGGCGCATCATCTCCTGGCGGACCGGATCGGCATAAAAATCGGAGAAGTCGAGATCACGCCTGAGATAGACGATCACCGGCTCGCCCTGAGCAACATAGATCGTCGGCGGGATTTTCGAGCTCTCCTTGAACGCTTCGTTTGCAATCTCCTGCAACATGGATGAGGATTTTTCGGCGGCAATTGCGCGCGCCTCCGCCGCCGTTTGGCTGGGTTCGGTGGTGACCGTCGTGACAGCACCGGTGATGGGATCAACGGTTGAGATCGAGCGGGCACTGTTGGTCGGGGTCTCACCGAGGGCGGACACATATTCTGCAGCGCCGCCAATCACCGAGAGCATGATCGCAGAACCAAACCGCTCCCAGAAATGCGTGTCGATCTCGCCGGTCAGGCCAGCGCGACCAAGCCGGTCAGCGCCGGGCGAAGCGATCTCGACCGACAGTCCGTCGGAACGGATCACCCGCGACCAGACGACGAAGATTCGCTTTTGGCCGC
This sequence comes from Hyphomicrobiales bacterium, assembly GCA_900472785.1. Taxonomy (GTDB): domain Bacteria; phylum Pseudomonadota; class Alphaproteobacteria; order Rhizobiales; family Rhizobiaceae; genus Pararhizobium. The sequence continues at coordinate 17,810 of UCJH01000031.1, forward strand.
GCGCCAGCCCGGACTTGTACTCCCCGATCAGGCGAGAGCCTTTTGGGATCAGGATGCGTCCGCCGTCGAGCGAGCGCACGTCTTCGCGGACAACGGCCCGTACCATGCCGGGAAGGTCAGTATTGATCGCTGTTTCCAAAAAACCGCGGATCATCGTGCCCTGCGCAACGAGTGCGTCGGTGCGGTCAAAGCGGGTCGCCTTGACGATGCCAGCTGTCTGTTTCTCCGACTGCGCCAGGAAGGCCTTGTTCGCGTCGGTCTCGGCCCCTGGCACGGTCACGAGCTGGCCGTCATCAGCCACGGTTACCGACTGGTCGCTCCCGGACAAACTCTCACTGTTTGACCCGTCGACAATGATCTGCTCCGAACGCAACCGCTCCCAGCGGGCTTTTTCTTCGTCCTCGCGCCGCTTGGCTTCCAGTTGCGCCAGCCGCTCGTCTTCTTCCGCGCGCCGGCGTGCCTCTTCCATCCGGCGCCGCTCTTCCTCGGCCAGGCGGCGAGCTTCCTCGATCTGTCGCAGTGTTTCCAGGTCTTCACCTTGGTTGACCGTGACATCAACTGTCGCAGCATCCACTGGCTTTTTCTCCTCGACCATAGGGATCTGCACGAGGTTGGGATCGGCTGCCTGTTTGACCGGCTCCTCCGGGAAATTACGAATGCTGGTATTCGTTGTTTCGAAGGTTTCGGTTGCGCCCTCGTTGAGGCCGGGGTTCTGAGGACCTGTCGGCCAGTTGACGTAGGCGAGCACGCCCGCACCGACGACGAGGAGGAGCGGAAGCGCCAGCTTTCCGAGACGGCCGTTGCGGGTGCTGGCGACACTGCTCTGACCATCGAGGTGGTCGAAATCGATCCTGTTCATCGCTGGCTGCCCTCCTTGGTGTCAAGGTTCTTCGGACCATAGGCATCCTCGACAAGATCGAAGTACCGGCGGTTGGCCTGCCGGTTATAGAGGCACAGCCATTTGTCGCCGGCGCGTAGCGTGAATTGGGCGGAGATCTTGTCGACCACGACGTATTTACCTTGTGTGCGCAGGTTGACGAGCGACTCCTGACGCTTGCCTTCGACGACGAAGATCGCCGGGATTTCATCCGGAAACTCCAGATACATATGAGTGCCGTCATCGAAGGCGACGCGCGGCTTCAGGCTCGTGTCACCCCGGAAGACATAGTCGTAGTTAAGACGGCTCGGATCGAGGCCTTTCAGCAGCGGGTCCTTGGCGCTATCCTGGGCTGCTGCCAGAAGGCGGGCGTTCACGTCTTCGTCCGGATACTTGAACCGCACCTGGAACGCTGCTCTTAGATCGGCTGCGGCCGAGCCCTTCAGAAGAAGCGCATAGACCCGCTGGTTGGTGACGATGTTGACGTTGGTGTCGGCGTTTTCGCGCAGCGGTTTGACAAAGAGGATGCTCGACCCTTTCTTCGGCACGATCGACCAGCTGGCCGTGTCGCCAGCTGAGATTGTCTCGATCACCTCGGAGCTCCCAAGCTGGATCATCGTCGATACACCAAGGCCAGCAGGCACAGTGACGACGGCGTTATTGTTGAAGGTGATGTAGCGGATACGTGGATCGGCGGCCGCCAAGGGCTTTGCCATGATCAGCAGCGTGAGGGCGGCGAGGAACCAACGGGATTTCTGCATCAGCGTTCCGCCTTATCAGCCGGCAGGACTTCCGGAAGTGACTCCTGGTCGCGCCGATATTCGACGACCTGGAAACCGAGCGGGTTGTCGAAGCGATATTCGTTCTTCAGTGGCGCGGTCGTGTAGCGGAAGCGGACAACAGAGACCCAGTGCTCGCGCCGCAATGTGTTGTCGCGGCGTGTTTCTGTTGAGAAGCGCACGGTCGCCGTCGACGAATTCAGAAATGACACCGACTTGATCGTCACGGAAATGCGCGCGTCTCGGCCAAGCAGCTTATCCCGCGACTGCGGGTTGGATGGCTCGAATTCGTGGCGCAGGTCGACCGAGGCCTGTGCGGTCGAATAAAGCTGGGCAAGGTCGTAATTATCCTTCAGTCCTCGCGGATCATAGGTTTCGCGCGCCCTGATGTAGCGGACGATGTTGGCGGTCTTGATCGCATCGTTCTCCGAAAGCTTGCTCTCATCCAGCGAGCGCGCGACCTCAACGAAACCAGTTGTCTTGTCGGCCACCACCACGACGGCCTCGAACTGTTTTAGCGGAACGAGGAGATTGAGGGCCGATAGACTGAGCAGCGTCGAGACGCTTGCGATCGTCGCGACCGTCCAGGCGATTTTGCGCGATCGGCGTTCCTTGCGATAGAGTTCCGCCTCCCACGACGCACCCGCCTTCCAGTAGGCGCTGAGGTCCAGGGGAGGGGTTTTAGGCTGGTCTTCAGTCGCTTCTGCGTTGGCCATATCTGCTTCCAATGCGCCGCTTTCGCGGCGTGATAAAATATATTTAATTCTAAGGGCGTGGAGAGGCCCAGAACGATTTCCTGGCGTCGTTACGGGCGTGATCGTTCGGCTAAAAAATCAACGGTGAGAGCTCAAAAGCTACCGCTGTCCCGGCGGGATTGCGAAACGTTCAAGCCTCAGCTGCACCACCGCATCAGCGTTCTCGCGGACGCGGAATTGGAGAAATAGAAGCTTCTATCGTCCTTCACCTCGATCCGGACCGTATCGCGATCGCCATCCGCTTGTTCTGCCCCAGCCTCAATCCAGAGGACGTCGAGGACGTAGGAATTGCCTTCATGTTTGACGGATATTACCGTCCCGGTGGTTTTGTTGGCGGCGATACCCTTATCCTCGATATAGATAAACGCGGCAGCGGCCGCGTCGCAGCCGCCATCCGCAGGGGCATACGCGCCAGTTACTACCGTGACGATCGAGCTTTTGGACTGTGCCATCGCCAATGTGGGAAACAGCATGCCGAACGTTATGAGCGCTGCGGAAGTTTTGTTCATCACGATCTCCCTGATTCAAAAGCCCAACGTGGCGCTGAGGCCGTGAAGATAGCTCGTGGCAGAGCCGTAAAGTTCGATGAAATATTCTGCGAACGGTTTGAAGAAAATGACCGCGAGAATAAAGAGAACGACCCACTTGGCCTCTCCTGGCTTGGCATTCGGTTTCGAACTTTTGGCTATGTCCTCGTTTATCCGGATTTGCTCCTGGAGCGCTCCGTCATATTTGCGGGCCTCATCCAAATTTCGCATGGTGACCTCCTTACCGCAAAAACTATATTTAACCAACGCCATCCGCTCGTGCCACCTAAAAATGCCCGTTCTTTTCTGTTTCACGCTGGATTGCTCTCGCGCGTGCTGCATGAACGTCAGCCGAAGTGCGTCGCTTGGCTAGCCCAACCGACATAATTCTGGCTCTCCCCGTAACCTGTCTTGTCGCCAAAAGAGCTGATCTCCAGCCACCGAGTGCGGGGGTGTCTCCTTGACCGAGCGCCATACCGCCGACGATGGCGCTGGCGAACGACGGGATAAATCTGAACACCACGATACCAAGCAGGCAGACGATTACGAATGGCGCCACATAGGACAGCTTGCTTTCCGTGGCCGTATTGTTGGCCGTGTTTATGGCGAGCTCAATGAGTTGGTACAGGAAGGCGAGAAACGACATCATCAACGTTTGCGTCACCATCAGGTTGACCATGAGCAGCAGCCAGCCATCCGTAAACCGGAAGGTCCAGCGATAGAGCGCCAAAATGATGAACACCGGCGCCAGCGCCAGGGTGATGAATAGCATCAGCTTTGCAGCGAGGATCGCGGCGGCGGCGACCGCGATGAAAATCATTGCGACGACGAAGACCACGGCGCCAATCAGTGCGCCAACATATTCGAAGGTGCCGGTCGCCACCTGCTCATAGACTTTGCCGGCCGTTTCAAACACTGCATCCAGGATTTTGACGACGCCGGTCGTATCATCCGTGCCTCCGTCGAGAACGCCGCCTGATCCTGCAATCGACTCGATAATCGTGTCGGAGACCAGGTTCGGCACGGCTTGCACAAGCTGGTAAAGCGTGGCGGAAAAGGCGTCCCAGTTGGTCGCCATGTAATAGATGAAGAAGGCGCGCCCGAGCCGCCAAGCCGCTTCCGGTACGGAAAATCCGTCCCGGCCGGCAAGAATCATGTAACCCCACCAGATGACATAGAGTGTCAGCATCGACCCGAACAGGACGGTGACTTGAAGGGCCAAGCCTTCATAGGCGTTCGAGATAAAGGTCTCGCCGATATTGTCGAGCTTCTCGAAGATGTCTGAAATGATCGTGGTCGCCGCCATCTCTTTATTCCTTCAGGACGGACGTGAACACGTCATTGACCGGAAGGGCAGGGCCACACAAGTCGTCGGCCGGCCCATATCCGGAGATCGGCGGGCAGGGGGCTTTCTTCTCGCCCTTTGTCTGGCAGCCGGCAATGAAGACCAGCCCTACCAGCATTGTCATCACGAGCAATCGCATGCGGTCTCACTTGAACGGGTTAATGTCTTTGTATTGCAGCATCTTGGCGGTCTCGGACTGCTGCGTCAGTCGCATCTGCATATCGGTATTGAGAGCTGATACTGCGCCGTTCGAAACGCCAATCAACTCGTTGATGGTGCGCGCCGTCTCCAGCTGCATGCGGGTATTGGCGTCGACCGAGCCCTTTACGTCTTCGGATGAGCCAATCTGGCCAGTCGCCGACTGAAGCGACTGTTCCCTCTTGGAGATACCTTGCGTCGCCTGCTGCGTCAGTGCCGAGAGCAGCGTGACTGTGTTGACGGCGCCGGAGAAGGCGCTGTTCATTGCGCCCGCATCTTCGCCGTCAACGATTGCCTTCACCTGTTTGACGAGCTGAAGGCCGTTGATCAACGTCGCCGCGATATTCTGGGCGTTGGCGTCGAGGCCGCCAAAGGACAGCGTTCCACCGTTCATGATGGATGAGAAAGATGGTGCTGCGGAAACTGACATATTTCCGCTCAAGCCGGTCGAGGAAATACCCATGGACCCGTCGCGACTTCCGGAGAGGGCACCAAGGATCGCCTTGGTCTTTTCCAGGATGTCGGTATTTGTGTTCATGATTTTGCCAGTGTTTTCGGCATTCTTTCTGGCGATCGTCAGGTTGGCGTTGTCAATGACCGGAACGTCGGCAAACGCCGGCGTTGAAACGGCAAGTACTGCAGCGATAGCAAGTCTCGTTCTCATGATGAAACCTCTTAATCGGCCGCCTCTGCGGCATTTTGGATGGACAGAAGATTGTCGGCGATCGCGCCGTCGGAATTGCCCGACGACGACAGCACCGACGTTTCAGCCTCGGCTGCAGCGATGACGGCGCAACGTGGCCAGTCGGCGCGCGGCACCTTCATTTGCTCGAGAATAACGGGATCACAGCTATAGGGATTGACGTTGGGATCGGACTTCATGGCCTTGGCGGTCTCGGAGGTCTTTGACAGCTTCATCTGCAGCCGCGCCTGCAACAGCTCGTTAAAGAGGTTGCGTGCGGTCATCAGGTTGTTCAGCAGCTCGGCGTTGACGGCGCGCGCTTGCGTGTTGTCATCCCAGGCGTCCTGGTAGATTTCCGAGGCGCCAACCGATGACGATAGGGCATCGATCCGTCGCCCGGCTTCCTGCACGCGGGCAGAGCTCCTATCGATCCCGGAGATGGCCCTGTCGACGGAGCCAGCGGCGGCACGATTGGCGTTGCGCGTGGCCTCGGATCCGTAGTCGACAGCGGACTTGTAGGATGGCGAAGAGATCTCCTCGATATTGGAGCCGCCAGCATAGGCGTTGAACCATCCATGGTTCCGACCGACCTTGCCGGCCCAGTTCTTCTGTTCTGCCGCAGTCGAGCCATTGTACCAGGAGGCAAGGCAGGCATAGTCTGTCGTCCCGCACTTGTTGACGCCTAGACCCAGATATTTGACGCCGCCCTCGATATTCTCCTCGTTGATATCGCGGTCGAAACCCATGCCCTTGCCGGTGCGCTTGGTTAGCTGCATGACGCCTTTGACGCCGGTCGGTGAGCCCGAGCAGGTGGAAATCCCGGACTCCGCATGGGCCACGGAGAGCGCCAGGCCAACGGGAACATTGTATTTGTCCGCATAGTGCTTGATCAGCTCGACATTGCTGGTGTCTTCGCTCACCGCCTGCGCCGGCGAGCGATAGAGACGCCGGTTCTTTTCCTTCTGCGAGATGTTACAGCTGGTGACGGTCTGCTCCTCGAGCTGGTTTTTTTGCGTTTCCTGATCGGTCGCGGAATGGCTTTCGTCCTCCGACCGCTTGTCCTTCGCGTCGTCATCGATCACAGGTACATCCGCCCAGGCAGAGGGTGATGGCGCAAGGGCAAGTCCTGCAGAGAGCAAAAGGAGAACTGCTTTATGCATCGCTTGCCTCCGGTATCGTCCAACCGCAGAAGTGCGGAAGCCAGGCGGCCGGCTCCTCGCCATACGTCTCTCGCAAGTTCTCGCACTCGCGCACCGTTTCCGGACGCCCGGATAGCACCTTCACCAGGTCGGGCATGGCGGAGAGGTCGAGGCGGGCGATGATCGAGTCCTGCGCATGCTTGACCAGGAAAGTACGGCTTGCCTTGTCGGCCTGCTTGATGAACCGGAACTCCTTCTCTGACAGTCCGAAGGCTTTGCGGTAACTCTCCGCATCGGCCGATGCGTTCGGGAAGAAGATGTTGGTCATCGTCTGCTCGATGATGGTGTTGCGCAGCTCTGAACGCACCACGTCGGACGCAGACTGGGTGCCGAAGCCGACAATGCCATTCATCTTTCGAATGGTTTTGAGCCAGTCCTTGATAAAACCGGAAAAGACCTCGTCGTCGAGCAGGCGCCAACCTTCGTCAAGAAAGATCATCGACGGCCGGCCGTCGAGGATTTCTTGAATACGATGAAACATATAAAGGAGGGCGGCCGATCGCGTGCGCTTGTCGGACAGGATTTCTGTCATGTCGAAGCCGATCACCGAGCCTGAGAAATCGAGCTTGTCCTCGGCATTGTTGAAGAGCCAGCCCTTATCGCCGCTCGTCCATTCCTTCAGCCGGTCCGCAAGATCGCCAATACCGGATCGCATCCGGCCCTTCAGTGCCTCAGCCAGCATGTCGAGGCGGCGCTGCGGTCGATCGAAGTCGGTATAGATGCTGTCGACCGCATCGGAGATCACCGCCATCTCTTCGGCGTGCAGCACCCGGTCCGCCGGCGTGACCAGATAGGAAATCAGCGTCTTGCCGAAACTGCGATTGGGCGGGGTGTCGTCAAGCTGCAGGGGTGCAAACCCTGTCGGTTCGCCTGGGGACAGCCGCTCATAGCGTCCACCCATGGCGCGCACGAAAATCTCCCCGCCCCGGTCCTTGTCGATGAAGACGCAGCGGGGCCGCGGCTCGACGCGCATCCCTTGCGCCAGCAGAAACGACAGCGCCACCGTCTTGCCCGAGCCCGTCGGACCAATGACGGTAAAATTGCCGACGTCATCCTCGTGGAAATTAAAGAAGTAGGCGGTCTGGCTGGTCGTCTCCAGCAGTGAGACGGGTTTGCCCCAATGCACTTTGTGCGTCTGGCCGGACGGGAAATTATGCGCGGAGAACAGACCGGCGAAATTGACTGACGAGATCAACCCTTGCCGGGCGACATAGGCGAAGTTCGCCGGCAGCTGTGCCCACCAGGCGGCCTCCTGATTGAGATCTTCGCGCACCGCGACAACGCCCATGCGGGCAAGCTCGGCGGTCACATCGGCAACCGCGCGGTTGAGCCCGGCAGGCTCGCGGGCCAGAACGGCGACGGTCATATGATGTTTGCCGAAGACCACCTCGCCGGAAGCTAGCCGATCACGGGCCGTTTCGACGTCATCTTCCACGGCCGTACCACCGTCGTCGGAGTTGGAGATTTGCCGGCTGATGGTCGCTATCGCCTCGGTGACGGACGTGCGATCCTCGGGAGCAAAGGAATGGGTGACGATGAACTCGTAAGGGAGCCGCAGCAGCCCGTCGAGTTGGCCCGGCGTCGTCATCGGCGGATATTCCTTGATCGACACCATAGCGGCGACTTTGGAAGTGGATCCGTCGTCAGACCAGATTTCGGTTGCCTTGCGGCCAAACAGAATACGACCGGTCCCGATATAGTCGGCAAGCGACATGCGGGGCAGGGGCATGGACCGCTCGTCGCCGGCGGCAAGGATCTTTGCAAAGAACTCGGCGGGCTCCGAGAAGATGCCGCCCTCGCGGGTCACACAGGACAGCAACTCCGGCCGATAGGTGCGGAAATCGCCAATGATCCCCGAAACCATATCCTTTAGGTCGCGTAGCGCTTCGCCTTTGGCCTCGACCTCATTGTCAGCCATGCGGAAAACATCGAACATGCGATCGACTTTGCCGGCGCGGCCCGTCATTGGCCGTCGAATGACGGTCAGATAAAGCTCGTTCACGAACATCGTCCGATGCTTCAGCCCATCCATGTAGCGGGCGTTCAGCTCATCGGCGAAGGGATTGTCAAATTCCCCGTCGATTGCAGGTACGATCTGGCGACGGATGATCGTTGCATAGAGCGCAAAGCGCGACGACCCGAGCGACCGGACCGTCATATTGCGGTTGGCAAGACGCGCGTTGATCTCCGCTTGGTCCATCGTCTGGTACGGAAGCCCGGAAAGCTTGATGACCTGCAGGAGCATACCGGTCTTGGTGACGATGGTCTCTTCATCGACATGGCGCAGATAGGGAACATGGGTGCCGATGCCAATTTCGCGGGCGCGTTCGCGTCCAAACTTCAAATCGTGATTGACGACGTTCATGGGCTATAGCTCCCCGCTCTCCAGAACCTCCTGTTGCGGATCGCCCTGCGCATCGACAAGAACACCTGGACGACGCGGACGATGTGGACGTCGCGTTGGCAAAGGTAGAGCCCGATAAAATGAATGGGCAGGACGATGAGCGGCGCCAGGAAGCTCGAAGTTGCGATGAAAAGGACGATCCCGAACAGTCCGTTGACGACGAAGACGATGATATCGACGCCAAAATACATCGGCGGCCGGGTCAACGGCAGGATAAGCGGTTCCACATCGGGAGCGTCCTCGCGCATGTTAAATGCCCGCCGACGACTTCATGGCATCGACGAGCTGGGCCGCGCCGAAGATGATTGCAATGCCGATGACGATGGAAATTGCCCCCTGCCACGCCATGCGGCCGGTTAGAAACAGAAAGCCTAGGAAGCACACGGCGATGATTGCCAAAGATCGCGCGACATTGCCCTGAAGCACGCCGACGAACCATTCGAGGATCCCTTCGACGGGAGCGGCGGACTGCGCATAGGCGAAGTCCGGCGCGAGTGCCAGCCCGGTTGTCAGAAGGGCAAGCCATACCGTCGCCTTGAAGCGGGAAGGGGATACGATCGAAAGCGTGCTCATACGGAAGTCCTTTGAATGTGAAGGGAAAGTTTGGAGAACGGTCGATCTATTCGCCGTTCCAGACGTGATCATCCCGCCAGGGGGAAGGCGCCAATGCGATCGTCTGTTTCTGAGAACGGTGGTTTCCGCCGCGCCTTTCGTCGGCAGCCAACGCCTTGGCATTGAGTGTCCAGCGGTTCATCACCTTGACGACGTATTGGGCGGTTTCGTTGAACTCGGGAATTCCGCCCTTTTCGTAGACCCGCTCCGGACCGGCATTGTAGGCGGCGAGCATCAGCAGCGGATCGTCGAACTCGCCATAAAGTTTCTTCAGGTAACGGACGCCGGCGCGAATGTTTGCCTCTGCGTCGCAGCGGTCCGTAACGCCGTAGTCAGAGGCCGTGGCCGGCATCAGCTGCATGATCCCGACGGCGCCGGCGTCGGAGACCTGATGCTGTCCAACTGCGCTTTCGACGTCAACCACCGCGAGTGCGAGAGCCGGATCGAGCTGCTCTTCCATGGCTATTGCTTTGACCATCGCAAGCGTGCTTGCCGGATCGACTGGCTCGCAGGCGTTGGCCGAATAGGACGCTGAAAAGAGGAGAAGGAGCGCGATCGTCTTTATGGCAAGGTTCCGGTTGCTGCGTTGCAGAATAAAATATAATTAATTCGCCAGGGATTCCCGTGTCAATTCCAAATCGGAGAAATTTCCATGTATCGACAACTCAGGGTCTGCGGCCTGGCGATTTTACTGATGTTGCCCAGTGCGTCTTTTGCGATCGAAATGGGCGAACATCACTATGAGGAGCCGATGCCATCGTATCTGCGCCAGTTCGCCAAGGAGGGTGGAAAAGTCTTTGTCCTCGAACGATATGATGCCGAGGGCAGACTGGTCGACCGCTCCTTTGAGCGGGTCGGCGGCGAGATCTCCATCGATGGGGCCGTCGAGCGAAGAATTGCCGGGTACGACATTCAGCTACGAGGACTGAACGGCTGCCCAGCGCAGACGGTGACCTACAACCGAGTGCAGACATGGACGTGTATAGACGTCGTTCGTGACTACGCCGGAGCGATTTACAACAAGCGGGCGCACGTCATCCTCTGCAAGACCCTGATGCTCTCGACCGCGCAAGGCCAGGCTATACCAGCGTCCTGCTTCGTCCTCGTTGGTGGCGACGGCGAGCCCTACCGCACCGTCAATGACGATGACAGCATGGTGTTTCTCGGTCTCGCAGAGATCGGAAAGACGCCGGACGGTCGATCACGGCGTCCCGATCTTGAGCACGCGCAATCACTTTCAAAAACGATGGAGTTTCGAAATGCGGATTAAGCTCGCCATTGTCCTGGCGTTTATCCTCGTATCACAGGCTCTGGGGCAAGCGGCGACCATCCCGTTTTCCACGAATGTCGCCTTCGAGACCGGGGATGCCTGGAGCCACGAAGGCCGAAAATACAGGCTGTTCGGTGTTCAGTCCTGTATTCGAGGCACGGTATATCGCTCGCCAGAGGGGCAAGAAGGCGATTGCGGGCTGCGCTCACTGGCGTCTCTGGCGGCTCTGTTTTCAACCGGCACAGTCGGATGTCAGCCAGTTGGAACCGCAAGGGACGGAGCAAGCTTTGTCATCTGTGCGGTAATGATCGGTGACAGCACAGTCGATGTCGGTACAGCGATTATATCAGCAGGCGCTGCCTTTGCGGCAACGTTGCCTTCGGGATCACCGGTATCGACCGCCTACGCAGTGGCGGAACTGGCGGCGCAGGACAACCAAAGTGGCTTCTGGGCGGGTTCATTTGAACATCCTGCAACACTGCTTTCAGCGGGGCGATGAGAACAAATTGAAGATGTCGACATCGAGATTTTGTGCAATTGCTCCAAACTCCATGATCGTCAGATATTCCCATGCGCCGGTCTGAAGAAGTTCCAGCCGGTCTTCGGCAATGCCCGCTTTTTGCGCAAATACTTGGGGTTCTATTCCGCTACGCTCGAATTCCTCTGCCAGAATTCGCGTTAGCTCGGGGAAGTTTTCAATGGCCATTTGCGGTCATCCTTTTTCACAGTCTTGCATGTTGAGCGAAAGGGGTAAGGGGGCGATATTTCAGGGATCGCGATAGTGCTGCGCCAAGGCGCTCCGATAGGGTCACGATTATTAGTCGACGGCTTGGCCGCAGAAATTGGGGTAGCCAATTTGGGTGCAAGCAAAGACTCATTATGACGATCTGTTACGTCGCGGATTAAATATAATAAATCGACAGCTGTCGACTTACTATTTTGGATGAGCAGGTTGTACCAGTCGTGGGTGACTCTCTCGCGAGGCCCTGATCTTCACATCGCCAGGTGCTCTAGCGCTCGAATTTGGATGATGACGCAATGAGGCGATTAGTTGGATATTCCCAGCGCCGTGTCACTCATCACGATCATGTTTCCCTGGGTTCCGAAAACAAAAGCGCTCCGTTTATTATTTCCCTCATCAGTATTTGCAGGAGGGGCCACGATTGATGGACCCTGTATGACAACTGTCACGTCGGAAGACTGCAAATCCGATGCGACTTCACGCTTCACCTGCCAAGCGTATCGGATTGCGTCTTGCATGCTTGCCAACTCAGTCCCTAAACGATCTATGTCGCGAATTGTACCTGCATGGATGTGGAAAAAATATCTCAACGTATCGAGCCTCACGCTATGAACGACGCCACGTAATTAGCTTCCGGCCAGTTTTCTGGAAACCCCTAGAATTATTGTGGTTTCAACATTATTTTGAATAAACGACGTAAAATCAATAAGATAGAAAATGTTTTTTGTAAATTTGCGTTACATCGAAGTTTTAATCTATGCCATCGCACGGCTTGTGACGCCCATCGGCGACGATGCCTGCCGCGTGCAGCCGCCAGTTAATCGGGCAATGATGCGACTTCCGTTCGGAATTCCGGCAGGACCGTAGGTTGTCCCAAGGGATGGAGCTTTGTCTTCACAGAACGACCATCTGAGGCAAGGACTAGCATTAAGAAGGTGCACGCGCAGATCTATCGGAGGCCGTCAAACCGTAAGGCTGACGAGTGTATGTGGCCGCGAAGGGTAGAATGCATCGATACGTTATAACGTATCGCATAAGGCGATTTATGGAACTTATAACCACGGAGGCGTGATC
>UCJH01000024.1 GCA_900472785.1 Hyphomicrobiales bacterium
CATGCCGATCGACAAGCGCGGCGAGGAACTGCTGGTCGAATCCGGCGGAACGATCGAGGCTACGGACGGCGATCTGGTCGAGGTGGAAATCTCGCGCCTCGGCCGCTTCGGCCTGCCGCGCGCGCAGGTCAAGGCGATCATCGGCTCTGTCGCGACGGAAAAGGCGATCTCGATGATCGCCATCCATGCCCATGGTATTCCCTATATTTTCCCGGATGCCGTCATCAAGGAAGCCGAGGCAGCAGGCGCGGCCAGCATGGCGCACCGCGAGGACTGGCGCTCCCTGCCGCTGATCACCATCGATCCGGCCGACGCCAAGGACCATGACGACGCCGTGCATGCGGAGCCCGACCCCTCGCCGGATAATCCCGGCGGCGTGATCGTCACCGTCGCCATTGCCGACGTCTCCTATTATGTCCGCCCGAAATCGACGCTCGACCGCGAAGCCCTCAAACGCGGCAATTCCGTCTATTTCCCGGACCGAGTCGTTCCCATGCTGCCGGAGCGGATTTCCAACGAACTCTGCTCGCTGAAACAGGGCGTCGACCGGCCTGCGCTCGCCGTGCGCATGCGGTTTTCCAAGGAAGGCCGCAAGGCGAGCCACACATTTCACCGGATCATGATGAAGAGCGCCGCCAAGCTCTCCTATCAACAGGCACAGGCCGCGATCGACGGCAATCCTGATGAACAGACAGGGCCGTTGCTGGAGCCGATCCTGAAGCCTCTCTGGGCAGCCTACGCAACGTTGACCGTTGGCCGCAACCGTCGCCAGCCGCTCGAACTCAACATGCCCGAACGCAAGATCATCCTGAAGGGCGACGGCACCGTCGATCGCGTGTTCGTGCCAGACCGGCTCGACGCCCACAAACTGATCGAAGAAATGATGATCCAAGCCAACGTCGCGGCGGCCGAGACGCTGGAAGTCAAGCGCCAGCGGCTGATCTACCGCATCCACGACGCGCCATCGCTCGCCAAACAGGAATCGCTGCGCGAATTCCTCGCGACGCTCGACATCTCCCTAATGAAGGGCGGAAATCTGCGCTCCAACCATTTCAACGGCATTCTCGCCACCGCCGTCGACAAGCCCTATGAGACGATGGTCAACGAGATGGTGCTGCGCTCGCAGAGCCAGGCCGTCTACAGCCCGGAAAATATCGGCCATTTCGGCCTTAANNCCTCGCCGATCCGGCGCTACGCCGACCTGATCGTGCACCGGGCGCTGGTCGGCGTTCTCGGTCTCGGCGAAGGCGGCATAACGCCGGCCGAGGAAGCCGAACTCGATGATATCGCTGCGGAAATCTCGACCTTCGAGCGGCGGGCCATGGCTGCTGAACGCGATACGGTCGATCGCCTGATCGCCCATCATCTTTCCGGCCGCGTCGGCGAGGAATTCAAGGGGCGGGTCTCCGGCGTCACCAAGGCAGGACTATTTGTCACCCTTCCCGACTATGGTGCTAACGGCTTTGTGCCTATATCTACACTGGGACGGGATTATTTCGTCTATGACGAAGCCCATCAGTCGCTTTCCGGCGAAAAGACCGGCCTTGGATATCGTCTCGGTGATGAAACGACGGTCAAGCTGGTCGAGGCCGTGCCGCTGGCGGGCGCCTTGCGCTTCGAGATGATCAGCGAGGGACGCAAGATGCCGACCGCGACCCGCTCCTTCCACAAGGCGGGACGGCGCGGCAGCGGTGCCAGAAAACTGCCGGGAACACGCCCGCCGCGCGGACGGCGCTAATCGGATGTCAGCCGATCGCCTGACGTCCGGAAAATAAGGATAGGGATATGCAGGCACAGCACAGCACGCCGGAGACCATCCGGTTTCAACAGACCGATGAGACAGATCGCCCCGTTGGACGCTCGATCAAGCGCGGCCTTATCAATCGCTGCCCGGCCTGTGGCGAGGGCCGGCTGTTTCGTGCCTTCCTTAAATCCGTCGATGCCTGCGCCGCCTGCGGCGAGCGGATGGACCATCACCGCGCCGACGACTTTCCGCCCTATATCGTCGTGACGATCATGGGGCATCTGGTGCTTGGCGGCTTCATGATGACGGAAATGCTGCTGACACTCTCGAACTGGGGGCATCTGGCGATCTGGGTGCCGATCACCGTCATTGGTTCCCTGGCGTTGATGCAGCCTGTCAAGGGCGCCGTCATCGGGCTGCAATGGGCTTTGCGTATGCACGGCTTCGGTGGTCATGGAGATGCGCCGGAAGATGAATTGCCGACACGAGGCCCGTCCGCTTGAGGCAGGCGCCGCAGACACAACCCGAAAGCGCCGCACGGCAGGTTCCTGTATCGTCCAGCCGCGCCCTTCGACCGCGCGACGCGGCGTCGGTCATGCTTCTCGATCGGTCCGGCGGCAGTGTCCGGGTGCTGGTTGGCAGGCGCAACCGCGCCCATGTGTTCATGCCGGATCTGCATGTCTTTCCCGGTGGACGGCGGGATGCGGGTGATCGGCTGATCCCCTGGAGCAACGACATTCACCCCGCAGTTCTCGAAAGGCTGCAAGCCGGCTATGGCGCGCGCGCGACGGTATCGCGGCTGCGCGCCATAGCCCTTGCCGCTTTGCGCGAACTGCATGAGGAAGCAAGCATTGCGATCGGCAGCGTTTCTCTCGGAAACACAACGTTACCTTTTCTTCCCGATCTCGCAAACTTGCGCTATATCGCTCGGGCGATCACACCACCGGGCCATCCGCGCCGGTTCGACACGCATTTTTTCGCATTGTTTGCGGACGAGGCGGGTATCGATCCGATGGATGGCCGGGAGAGCCGGGAGCTTGAGGACTTGCGATGGATTGACGTGAACGATGTCTCGTCCGTGACGATGCCTGATATCACCGAGATCATTCTTGGTGAACTGCGCGCAAGCCTCGCCGATGATCCGTCGCTGCCCTACGGGCGGCCGGTCCCCTTCTTCTATACCCGTCGCGGACGCTTCATCCGGGATGTCTTTTAAGGAATTCGTTTGCATGGCACAGCCGCCGTCCGGCACATCAGCGCCGGTTGATGATATTCATTGGCCATCGCTTATCGCGGCGGTCGCGGCAATTTCTGCCGTCGGCATCGCCATCGGCCTTGGCCTGCCGCTTCTCAGCATCATCATGGAAAAGCGCGGCATTTCCTCGACGATGATCGGCCTAAATTCCGCCATGGCGGGACTCGCGTCCATGGCGGTCGCTCCGTTCACCACCAAGGTCGCCCATCGCTACGGCGTCGCCACCACGATGCTGTGGGCGATCCTTTTCGCCGCGCTGAGTGCGCTGGGTTTTTTCTACATCGAAAATTTCCTGATGTGGTTTCCCCTGCGCGTCGTCTTTCACGGCGCCATCACCGTGCTGTTCGTCCTCTCCGAGTTCTGGATCAATGCCACGGCCCCGCCACGCCGCCGCGGGCTGGTTCTCGGCATCTATGGCACCGTCCTGTCGCTCGGCTTTGCAACCGGCCCCCTGCTCTTCTCGATCCTCGGCAGCGACGGCATCCTGCCCTTTGCCGTCGGTGCCGGCGTTATCCTTCTGGCGGCGATCCCGATCTTCCTCGCAAGAGGTGAAAGCCCGGATCTCGACGAGAAGCCTGAACTGCATTTCATGCGCTACGTATTCCTGGTGCCGACTGCGACGGCAGCCGTCTTCATCTTCGGCGCTGTCGAATCGGGCGGCCTGTCCCTGTTTCCAATCTTCGGGACGCGGGCAGGCTTTAGCGAATCGCAGGCGGCGCTGCTCCTGACAGTGATGGGCATCGGCAATGTCATTTTCCAGATTCCGCTCGGCATGCTGTCCGACCGCATGAAGGACCGGCGCAACCTCCTGGCGCTGATGACCGTCATTGGTCTCATCGGCGCCCTGTGCCTGCCGCTGCTGCAGGGTAGCTGGTGGCTGATGGCGATCGTGCTGCTGTTCTGGGGCGGCTGTGTCTCCGGGCTCTATACGGTCGGCCTCAGCCATCTGGGCTCCCGCCTGACCGGTGCGGATCTGGCGGCAGCCAATGCCGCCTTCATTTTCTCCTATGCGGTCGGCACGGTGGCTGGCCCACAGGCCATCGGCGCGGCCATGGATGTGACGGGGAATGACGGTTTTGCCTGGTCGATCGCCGGATTCTTCGGGCTTTATGTGGTTCTTTCCGTGGTCAGACTGGTTTTCAACCCAAAACGGACTTGACTTTTCGGGCGCGATTTGTAGTTTCGCGCCAAGTTTGCCGGGACCCTCAAGGGATGTCCGCGGCGTTGTTTTTCATAAAGGCAGGACGACCATGGCGAAAGCTGCAAAAATCAAGATCAAGCTGCTGTCGACGGCCGACACAGGTACTTTCTACGTGACCACCAAGAACAGCCGCACCAAGACCGACAAGATGTCGTTCACGAAGTACGACCCGGTCGTGCGGAAGCACGTTGAATTCAAGGAAACCAAGATCAAGTAATTCTGGTCTTCGGCAGAGTGATTCAAGGCGCCGGCTGAAAAGCCAGGCGCCTTTTTCGTTGTGAGCAAAGCCGAACATGAAGGTGTCGAAAACGACAGCGGCCAGGAATCAAAAACGCCGCCTCCTTGCGGAGACGGCGTCTGAATGGGTGTCGACTGGCTGGCAACGGCGGCACGAGGAACCGCAAGTGTTACAAACCAGTCGACAGACCCCACGACCCAGGAGATGCGGCGGACCTGAGCATCATGGGGTAACTGATGCATATGGGAGTTCTTGCTCCCTTGCTTGTGAGGATTGCCTGAAAAGAAAAAAGAATCAATGAATTCTTAACCGGAACACCCTGATCTGTGCCAATATGGTTAATTTTAGCGTTGCCTTGTGAAGAGAAAACGGCAAAAAATGCCCAGCGTCTGGGCAAATATTTACGGGCAAAAATTCATATAGGGCATGACAACGAAAATAAGACGGGAACTGCGGCCTGCAACCTTAGATACGTAATCGCTGTAAAATGCTGAATCCAAACACAAATGTTCAAGATGCGACATACGTCTGGGGTCGCATGGGAGTATTATCACTGACCTTGTTGGGAATCTGCGACTGAAGCCGGCCTGCTTCACCTATGCGGCTGCCAAACTCGATGGTTTCCTGTGGAAAAAGCCAGCCGAAAGCGAATCAACAGCACGCAAAGCTCATGCCGCCGCTGCGACGACTCTGTTCCGCCCGTTGTTTTTTGCCTGATAGAGCGCGGTATCGGCGCGTTTCAGCAGGGCCTCGGGCGTATCGCCGCCGGGGTTAAGCGTCGAAATTCCAAGCGAAGCCGTGACGGAGAGCATGGTTTCGGAATTGGGCAGCCGGAACGGCTGGCCCTCGATGATGCTGCGCAGGCGCTCGGCGATGGCTGCCGCCACGTCGGGCGGCGTATCCGGCATGACAACCACAAATTCTTCACCGCCATAGCGGCAGGCCAGATCGGCGCCGCGGACCGTCGAGCGGATCCGATGCGCGAACTCGCGCAGGACCTCGTCGCCGNNAGACCGCCCGCGGGCGGTCGCGCGGTCGATCAACAGTTTCATGTGATTGTCGAGGTAGCGACGATTGTGCAGCCCCGTCAGTCCGTCGGTAACGGCCATTTCGATGGTTTGCTTGACGCTCATGCGCAGGCGGTCGTTGCAATGCTTGCGCCGGATCTGCGTCAGGCTGCGTGCCACCAACTCATTGGGATCGAGCGGCCGCACGATGTAGTCCGTCACCCCTAGATCGAGCGCCCGCACCACCATCTCGTCCTGCCCCTGCTCGGTGATGAGGAGAATCGGTATGTAGCGTGTGCGCTCAAGCGAGCGCAGCTGCGAGCAAAGTCGCAGCGGATCGTAGTCCTCGAAATTGGAATTGACGATGACGAGGTCGAAATTGTTTTCGGCGGCCTCGAACAAAGCCGCCTGCGGGTCCGGCATCGAGGTCACGGCGGCGATCGGCTTCAAAGCGCGTGAAATCCGTTCCTGCGAACTGCCGCGCGCATCGACGAGCAAGATATGACCCGGTTCGTCGGGGCGATCCGCGCGGGACATATCCTGCAGTCCGACGGTATGGGCGGTCTCGGCGCGCAGCCGCAATTCATCGCTGACGTTCTTCAGGCGCACCAGGCTCTTCACCCGCGACATCAGCTGCAGGTCGTTGACGGGCTTGGTCAAAAAGTCGTCGGCACCGGCCTTCAGGCCGCGGACGCGGTCGGACGGCTGGTCGAGCGCCGTGACCATGACCACCGGAATATGCGCGGTACGCGGATTGGCCTTCAACCTTTCGCAGACTTCGAAGCCATCAATACCGGGCATCATGATATCGAGCAGGATAAGATCGACCGGGGTCTTCTCGCAGATGGCAAGTGCTGCGTAGCCGTCCTCGGCGGTCAGCACGTCGAAATACTCGGCGACGAGCCGGGCTTCGAGCAGCTTCACATTGGCCGGGATGTCATCAACGACAAGGATACGCGCGGTCATTCAGATCTTCCCAACAATCAGGCGTCGCCCAGATAGGTTTTGATCGTCTCAATAAATTTCGGAACGGAAATCGGTTTGGAGACATAGGCCTCGCAGCCGCCCTGGCGGATTCGCTCCTCGTCGCCCTTCATCGCAAAGGCGGTGACGGCGATGACCGGGATCACGTGGAGCTCGTCGTCTTCCTTCAGCCACTTGGTCACCTCCAGCCCGGAAACTTCCGGCAGCTGGATGTCCATGAGAATCAGGTCCGGACGGTGTTTACGTGCGAGATCAAGCGCTTCCATGCCATTCCGGGTCTGGATCGTCGTATATCCCGACGCCTCTATCAGATCCCGGAAGAGCTTCATGTTCAGCTCGTTGTCCTCGACAATCATCACCTGCTTGGGCATTTTGATACCTTGTTTCGCGGTTCCGGCTTGCAACCACAGTTCATGTCTATAAGTTGCGGCGCGGGTGAACGCACCCCTTCCCGGAAACCCGACGCTAAAGCTATTTGGTTGAAAAATAGGTAATTTCCAGCGGAAAAAATCGCATTCCCGCAAGAAGGATACAGGCTCTTGAAATCGGCTGACGAAACGGCGATCGCCATTCTGGGCTGGCTTGCGAGCGAACCCGACCTTCTTGGCCGGTTTCTGGCACTGACCGGCACCGACCTCTCTTCGCTGCGACATGCGGCACGCGACCCCGGCTTCCTCGCGGGCGTCGTCGATTTCCTGATGGGGCACGAGCCGACGCTGCTCGCCTTCTGCGAAGCGACGGGAACGCTGCCGCAGGACGTTGTATACGCCCACGCTGTCCTGTCTGGCCCGGACAATCCGGGGGATTTCTGACCATGAGCGAAATCCTGACGCTTGATCACGTGACGCTGACGGACCGGCCGCTGATCGTCTGCGACATTGACGAGGTGGTGCTGGAATTCCTGACGCCGTTTCGCAACTTCCTGCGCTCCAGCGGCCATGATCTTCTGGCGCGGTCCTTTCGTCTGCACGGCAACATCGTCCTGCGCGCCGACGGAGTGGCGGTCGAAAAAGCCGCGGTCGACAACCTTCTGGAAGAATTCTTCACGCTTCAGGACAAGTGGCAGACGCCGGCCACGCTTGCGGTCGAGACGCTGGAAAGCCTTGCCGAAGACGCCGATCTGGTCTTTTTGACCGCAATGCCGCCACGGCACGCTGTCGTCCGCCGCACCCTTCTCGATCATCATCGGCTGCACTATCCGCTTCTGGCGACCGAAGAGCCGAAGGGCCCTGTCGTCAAGCAGTTGCAGGATGCCCGGGACGTTCCGGTGGTCTTCATCGATGACATCCTGCGCAACCTTCATTCGGTGCGCAGTCATGCGCCGGATTGCCTGCTGGTCAACATCATGGCCAACGCCGAATTCCGAGCGATGGCGCCGGAACCGGGCGAAGGCATCGCCAGTGCGGAGGATTGGCCGCACGCGGCGAGGATCATCCGCAGCCACTTTGCACGCGGAAACGATCGCTGACCGCATAAGGCATCGCGCAACAAACATGATCATTGTCCTTTCGCTGCAGCGCTTCCCGTCTTGAGACTCGCCAGCTTACGGGCTAACGTGCCGATGTTCAACTTTTGTTCCGAGCGATGTCAAACGATCCCGTCGAGTATCCTGGGTTTTGCCGTGACTGCCTGACCGGCCAGCGTGTCGGCATGCGCCGCTGCACGGCCTGCGGCAGTCCCAGACTTGTCTATCATCCCGAACTTTACCAGCTGACGCTTGCTCACATCGATTGCGATGCCTTCTATGCTTCGGTGGAGAAGCGCGACAATCCGGAACTCGCCGACAAGCCGCTGATCATCGGCGGCGGCAAGCGCGGTGTCGTCTCCACCGCCTGCTACATTGCCCGCATTCACGGCGTGCGCTCCGCCATGCCGATGTTCAAGGCGCTGGAGGCCTGTCCTCAGGCGATCGTCATCAAGCCCAATATGGAAAAATACGTCAGGGTCGGCCGCGAAGTCCGGGCGCTGATGCAGGAACTGACACCCCTGGTGCAGCCCCTGTCGATCGACGAGGCCTTTCTCGAGCTGAAGGGAACCGAGCGGCTGCACCATGATCCGCCGGCCCGCACGCTTGCGAAATTCGCACGCCGCATCGAGCAGGAAATCGGCATCACCGTTTCGGTTGGCCTTTCCTACTGCAAGTTTCTCGCAAAGATCGCCTCCGACCTGCAGAAGCCGCGGGGCTTTTCGGTGATCGGTGCCGAAGAAGCCGTAAACTTCCTGAAGGAACGGCCGGTGACAATGATCTGGGGCGTCGGAAAGGCCTTTGCGGCGACCCTGGAGCGCGACGGCATCCGCAGCATCGGCCAGTTGCAGACCATGGAGGAAACCGACCTGATGCGCCGCTATGGCACCATGGGTCAGCGCTTGTTTCGCCTGTCGCGCGGGATGGATGACCGTGCGGTCGAAATCGACGGTGAAGCCAAGAGCGTCTCGTCGGAAACCACCTTCAACGACGATCTCTGCGATTACGACGACCTCGTCACCCATCTGCGCCGCCTGAGCGAACAGGTCGCCTTGCGGCTGCGCAAGGCCGATATCGCCGGGCACACGGTGGTGCTGAAGCTGAAGACGGCCGATTTCAAGAGCAGGACGAGAAACCGGCGACTGGAAAGCCCGACGCGCCTTGCCGACCGGATCTTCCGCACCGGCATGCAGCTTCTGGAGAAGGAAACGGACGGCACGCGCTTCCGGCTGATCGGCATCGGCGTCAGCGACCTGACGCCGCCTGACCTCGCCGATCCACCCGATCTTGTCGATGCGCAGGCTGGGCGACGCGCGGCGGCGGAGGCAGCAATCAACGTTCTGCGCGACAAGTTCGGCAAGGCCAGCGTCGAAACGGGGTACACGTTCGGAAAAGACCGGCGCGGCAAATAGGCAGGTTCGAATAAGGGTTGTGGAAACAGCGTCCTTTACAAGGGATCGTGTTCCAGCGGGAACAGTCAAAGGTTCCTTAAATCTATCAGGATAGGCTTGTCATCAATTTCTCACGTCCGGATGTTGCCCATGTTTTCGCGTCTCGCATTTGGAATAAGCCTCTACGCCGTTTTCCTGTCGTCCGGCACGGCCCTTGCCGCAGGGCCGCAGGTACCTTTGCAGGTGATCGTGTCGAAGGACCAGCAGTCGCTTGTCGTTTATGACGGCGACACTGTCGTCGCGACATCGAAGGTATCAACAGGCAAGGCCGGTTACTCGACGCCGACAGGCATTTTCTCGATCCTGGAGAAGCGCCGCCACCACCGGTCGAACATCTATTCCAACGCGCCGATGCCCTTCATGCAGCGGCTGACATGGTCAGGTATCGCGCTTCACGCTTCCAACCACGTGCCGGATTATCCGGCCTCGCATGGCTGCGTCCGCCTGCCCAATGATTTTGCGGCCGAACTTTACAAGATGACGGGCCGCGGCCTGCACGTGCTGATCTCGGACCGGCAGGTGACGCCGGTCGAGATCCGTGACGCGATGCTGTTTCAGCCCGTCAGGGACGCGGCCGATCCGCTCCTGCTGTCCGATGCGCAGCTGAGGCCTTCCATGGCGCAGCACCCGGCACCGGGCAGTGGCGCAGTCGAGGTGGCGATGACCGATCCGGCGCCGACTGCCGCAATTGAAGCCGAACCCAAGCCGCCGATCCGTATCCTCATCACCCGGCGCGGCGAACGCGAAACCTTCCTCGATATCCAGATGTTGCTCAACCAGCTGGGTCACGACGCCGGCATGCCGGACGGATATGCTGGCAGCCAGACCTATGCCGCAATCAAATCGTTCCAGACATCCGAAGGCCTGACGCCGGATGGGGTCGTCACGCCTGCGCTGATCGAAGCCCTCTATCGCAAGGCCGGGAAAGGCACGCCGCCCAATGGACAGCTGATGGTCCGGCAGTCTTTCGCGCCGCTTTTCGAGGCACCGGTCGTCATCGCCAGGCCCGAGGTCGCACTCGGAACGCATTTCCTGCAGTTCCAGAATATCGACGCGAAAACAAACACGGGCGAATGGTTCGGCGTGACGCTTGAAAACGCGCTTTCCAAGCCGGCGAAAAAACGCCTTGGCGTCACGGTCGAGGAGGATGCCCTTGCCTTCAACGCCACGCACCGCGCGCTGGATCGCATCACGGTTCCGCAGGAGGTCCGCGAACGCATCGGCAAACTTCTGGCCGAGGGTTCGTCGCTGACCATTTCCGACATGGGCCTCGGCCAGGAAACCGGCGACGGCACCGATTTCGTGACCATCACCCACGCACCGAAATCGTAACCATCACATTCTACTTCTGGACACGCCTGCGCCAACCCGAAGCATGCGTCAGCGATTTTGGCTGGCGATACAGGTCGTCAGACCAACTCGACATCGATCACACCCGGCGCTGTCCGCAAGGCGGCGGCAATCTCCTGGGTGATCCGGTATTTTTCGTTCAGTTCGACCTCGATTTCGCGCTGGCCATTTTCCTTGATCACGACGAAGGAAACCAGGCCGTCACCGCGGGTGTTGAGGTGCGCGGCAATCGAGCGAAGCGGGCCGGAATCACGGACATAGACGCGCAGAGCCTTCTGCATCTGCAGCGACCGCTCTTCCAGCGATTGCAGCGTCTGGATGCGCATGCCGATGCCTTCCGGCCGCTCTTCCGCCTGAACCGTAATCACCAGCGACTTGCCGGCCTCGAGCAGGTCGCGATACTGGTTGAGCGCTTCCGAAAACAGCACCGCCTCGTATTGCCCGGTGGAATCCGAAAAGGCGACGATGCCCATCTTGTTGCCGGTGCGCGTCTTGCGCTCCTGCTTCGACGTTACCGTTCCCGCCAGGCGCCCGGCCGTCGCGCCCTTCTTCACCGAGGCTGCGAAATCGGCGAAGGTCTGCACCCTGATCTTGGCGAGAAGGTCGTTATAGGTATCGAGCGGATGGGCTGACAGGTAGAAGCCCAGCACCTGAAATTCGCGGTGCAATTTTTCGGAGGCAAGCCACGGCGCATAGGCGGGCAGGCTGATTTTTTCCGGGCCGGTGGCAGCCCCTGCCCCGAACATATCGCTCTGGCCGCTGACTTTGTTGGCCTGGGCGATCTGGGCAAAACCGAGGACCCGATCAAGACCGCCGACGAGTTCCGCGCGGTCGTAACCGAAGCAATCGAAGGCACCGGCGCAGATCAGGCTTTCGAAAACGCGGCGGTTCAAGAGCTTCGGGTCGATCCGCAGGCAGAAATCCTCAAGGCTTGCGAACGGCTCGTCGCCGCGCACCTGGACGATATGGTCGACCGCCGCCTCGCCGACGCCCTTGATGGCGGACAGGGAGTAATAGATCCGGTTCTCGCCGGTTTCGAACTGACGGAAGGAGGTCTGCACCGATGGCGGGATCACGTCGATGCCCAACCGCATCGCGTCCTGCCTGAAATCGTTGATTTTGTCGGTGTTCGACATGTCGAGCGTCATCGACGCGGCGAGGAACTCGACCGGATAATGCGCCTTCAGATAGGCCGTCTGGTAGGAGACGATGGCGTAGGCGGCGGCGTGCGATTTGTTGAAGCCGTAGTTCGCAAACTTCGCGAGCAGGTCGAAGATCAGGTCGGATTGCGGCTTGGAGACACCGTTATCGACGGCGCCGGTAACGAACCGGGCGCGCTGCTTGTCCATCTCCTCCTTGATCTTCTTGCCCATGGCGCGGCGCAGAAGGTCGGCCTCGCCGAGCGAATAGCCGGACAGGACCTGGGCGATCTGCATCACCTGCTCCTGGTAGACGATGACGCCCTGCGTTTCCTTCAGCAGATAATCGATCTTCGGATGAATCGATTCGATCTCCTCCTCGCCATGCTTGCGGGCATTGTAGACCGGGATGTTTTCCATCGGGCCGGGGCGATAGAGCGCCACCAGCGCGATGATGTCCTCGATGCAGTCCGGCCGCATGCCGATCAGCGCCTTGCGCATGCCGGCACTTTCCACCTGGAACACGCCGACGGTGTCGCCCCTGGACAGCATCTCGTAGGTCTTCTGGTCGTCCAGCGGCAACGCTTCCAGCGCGACTGCGATATGCCGTTTCTTCAGGAAGTCGACGGCCACCTTCAACACGGTCAGGGTCTTCAGCCCGAGAAAGTCGAACTTGACGAGGCCGGCCTGCTCGACCCACTTCATGTTGAACTGGGTGACCGGCATATCGGAGCGTGGGTCGCGATACATCGGAACTAGCTGCGACAGCGGCCGGTCGCCGATGACGATGCCGGCGGCATGGGTCGAGGCGTGGCGGTAAAGCCCTTCGATCTTCTGGGCGATATCGAGCAGCCGGCCGATCACCGGCTCCTTGTCGACTTCTTCCTGAAAGCGCGGTTCCTCCTCGATCGCCTTCGACAGCGGCGTCGGATTGGCCGGATTGTTCGGCACCAGCTTGCAGATCTTGTCGACCTGGCCATAAGGCATTTCGAGCACGCGGCCGACGTCGCGAAGTGCCGCGCGCGCCTGCAGCGATCCGAAGGTGATGATCTGCGCCACCTGCTCGCGGCCATATTTGCGCTGGACGTAGCGGATCACTTCCTCGCGCCGGTCCTGGCAAAAGTCGATGTCGAAGTCGGGCATCGAGACGCGGTCCGGATTGAGGAAGCGCTCGAACAGCAGGGAGAAGCGCAGCGGATCGACGTCGGTAATCGTCAGCGCATAGGCGACCAGCGAGCCTGCGCCCGAACCGCGCCCCGGACCAACCGGAATGTCCTGCAGCTTCGCCCATTTGATGAAGTCGGCAACGATCAGGAAGTACCCCGGGAACTTCATCTTCTCGATGACGCTGAGTTCGAAATCGAGCCGTTCGCGATAATCCGTCTCGGTATAGCCGGGCGATAGGCCAAGCTTCTGGATGCGCTCTTCCAGCCCTTCGACAGCTTGGCGGCGAAGCTCGAGCTCCTCGGCACGCTCGGCTTCCTTGGGATCGTCAGACGCACCGGTGAAGCGCGGAAGGATCGGCGCACGGGTCTTCAACACGAAGGAGCAGCGACGGGCGATCTCGACCGTGTTGTCGAGCGCTTCCGGCAGGTCGGCAAACAGCGCCGCCATGTCCTTGCGGCTTTTCAGGTAATGGTCCGGCGTCAGGCGGAAGCGGCTGTCGTCGGACACCATCGCATTGTGTGCCACCGCCATCAGCGCGTCATGCGCCTCGAATTCCGCCGGTGACGGAAAGAACGGTTCGTTGGTCGCCACCAGCGGCAGGTTGAGCTTATAGGCGAGATCGACCACCCTGCCCTCGTGGCGGCGATCGTATTTTCCGTGGCGCTGCAACTCGACGTAGAGCCGGTCGCCGAACAGTTCGGCCAGCGCCTTCGCACGGGTCTCGGCCAGCGCCATGTGTCCGGATTTCAGCGCCATGTCCACCGGCCCGCCGGATGCACCGGTCAGCGCGATGAGCCCGCCGGTGCCAACCTCTCGCAACCAGGACATCGATATACGAACCGACTGGTTGCCCTCGCCATCGAGATAGGCGCGGCTGACCAGATTGACGAGGTGCACATAGCCTTCCTCGCTCGCTGCGATCAGCACGATCGCCGGCAATTTGACCAGATGCTGGGCGTGACCGCGTTTTTCGCCCTCGCCCTCATCTTCCATGTCGATCGACAGCTGGCAGCCGATCAGCGGCTGGATACCGTCATCCACGCATTTCAGCGAAAATTCGAGCGCCGCGAATAGGTTGTTGGTATCGGCAATACCGATCGCCGGCTGCTCGTCGGAAACGGCCTTGCCGATGATCTTTTTGATCGGCAAGGCGCCCTCAAGCAGGGAAAAAGCCGAATGGACGCGGAGATGCACGAATTGCGGCGTGCTTCTGCCGTCATTTACCGACGCAGTCTGCTTGCCGCCCACATTGTCCGCCATGCCCGCACATCCCGATTCCGTGAAGATCCAAGGATAGACTGTTTCGGCACGGCGGAGTCCAGTTTCGAGCGCGTGAAAGTCGATTATTTTGCGCCAGATGCCTGTTATGCACAGCAAGGCGCGGGGATTTCAGGCGGCGATATCGCCGCCTGAGAAATTACCGGCAGCTTCACATGCCCATGACGATGATCGATAGGCTGGCAATAAACAGGCTGATCGAGGCGAAGGCGGCGAGGTCGCGAATGAGGTCAGTCATGCAGAGGCTCCCTTTTCTATTATGTTTCCATTTTGTTCTATTTTTGTTCACGCGTCAAGAAACAAATTCGAATATGTGCATGCCGGTACGCGTATGGTTAATCCCGAAATTCTGATGCTGGACGGAACATCGACGGCGCTTTATCGTGGGCGTGCAGAAGCATTTTTTGGAGAAAAGAAGCCTATGAAATTTCAGCTCGCGGCCATTGTGATTGCTGGGTTTCTAGCAACGGCGGCGCATGCCGGCGAACCGATCGATCCCGAGCGGATCGCCTCCGCCACCACCGGGGACTGGGATGGCGACGGCGATATAGATCTGGCAATGCTGGTGCGTCCGGCGCAGGATCAGGGGACGGCGAAGAACGCCATCTACATCCTGTTCAATGATCCGCTTTCGGGAAGCATGGAAGTGAAGGCGCTGGCAAACGACAAGGTCGAGGGCGATTTCATCTATGTCGGCAACGAGGCGACGATCTCGGCACTGCCGAACGGCTCCATTCTGGTGAGCACGAAAAACGGCGCCGAAGGCCAGCGGCACTACGAGCAGAAGCTCACCCTCGCCTACCGCAATTTCCAGTTCGTCGTCGCCGGATACACCTTTACCCGCTCCGACGACAACGGCGTCGAGAACTTTCAATCCTGCGATCTCAACGTGCTGACCGGCAAGGGCAAACGCGATGATGCGCCATTTTCGGTGGCGCCGCGCTTTACGACGATCGAGGACTGGAACGACGAGATGGGCACCCAGTCCTGCAATTATTGATCGAGTTCTCTATGCGAGTTCGACGACCTTGCCGTCTTCGATGGTGACACGCCGGTCCATCAGGCCGGCAAGCTGGTGGTTATGCGTCGCGATCATCGCCGCCAGCCCCGACTGCCGGACCAGCGCCTTCAACGCCTCGAAGACATAGCCGGCGGTTTCCGGATCGAGATTGCCGGTCGGCTCGTCGGCAAGCAGCACCAGTGGCGCGTTGGCGACCGCGCGGGCAATCGCCACGCGCTGCTGCTCGCCGCCGGATAGCTCCGACGGCCGGTGATCGCCGCGATGGCCGATGCGCATGTAGTCGAGCAGCGCCGCGGCGCGTTCCCGCGCCTCGGCCTTGCCAAGGCCGGCGATCAGCTGCGGCATCATGATGTTTTCCAGCGCCGTGAATTCCGGCAGCAAGTGGTGAAACTGATAGACGAAACCGATATCGCTGCGGCGCACGGCGGTGCGCCCTTCATCGTTCAGGGTTCCGCAGGAGCGGCCGTTGATCGTCACCTCCCCTGCATCGGGGCGCTCCAGAAGGCCGGCAATGTGGAGAAGGGTCGACTTGCCGGTCCCGGACGGCGCGACCAGCGCCACGGTTTCGCCGGCGCGCAGGGTGAAATCCGCGCCCCTGAGGATAGACAGGAACGTATCGCCCTGGCTGTATTGGCGGTCGACGCCGGAAAGCTGCAATGCCACGCGCGCGTTCATTGTTCTTGTTATCCTTGTTATTCGTACCGCAGGGCCTGGACTGGATCGAGGCGCGAAGCGCGCCAGGCCGGGAAGATCGTGGCGAGGAACGACAGCCCGATCGCCATGGCGACTACGGAAATCGTCTCGCCGGGGTTCATGTCGGCTGGAAGCTGGCTGAGGAAATAGAGTTCCGGATTGAAGATCGTCGTCCCGGAAATCCAGGAGAAGAAGCCGCGGATCGATTCGATGTTCAGGCAGACGACGACGCCGAGCGCCACGCCGGCGAAGGTCCCGACGATGCCGATGGCGGCACCCGTCATGAAGAAGATGCGCATCACCGAGCCGGCCGACGCACCCATGGTGCGCAGGATGGCGATGTCGCTGCCCTTGTCCTTGACGAGCATGATGAGCCCGGAAACGATATTCAGCGCCGCGACGAGCACGATCAGCGTTAGGATCATGAACATGACGTTGCGCTCCACCTGAAGCGCGGAGAAAAAGGTCTTGTTTCGGTCGCGCCAGTCGCTGATCAGCACCTGCCGGCCGGCGGCGGCCTCGATCGGCTGGCGAAGCGCATCGACCATGTCCGGATTCTCGACGAAGAGTTCGATCGATTGCGCGATGCCCTCGGCATTGAAATAGAGTTGCGCCTCCTCAAGCGGCATGAAGATGATCGAGGCATCATATTCGGACATGCCGATCTCGAAGATCGCCGAGACTGTGTAGGATTTCACCCGTGGATTGACGCCCATCGGCGTTACATCGCCCTCCGGCGCCACCAGCGTGATCGTGCCGCCCGCGGTGATCCCGAGCTGGTTTGCCATGCGCGAGCCGATCGCAACGCCGCTTCCGGCGGCGAAACCGACGAGATCGCCGGACAGGATGTGGTCGGAAACCGCCTTCATCTTGGTGAAGTCGTCGGCGCGAACGCCGCGGACGAGCGCACCCGTGCCAGCCCCGCTCGGACCGGAGGCCAGCGTCTGGCCCTCGATCATCGGGATCGCCATGGTGACGCCCTTGACGCCGGAAAACTTGGTCGCGAGGTCGGCATAGTTGTCGAGCGGACCATCCAGCGGCTGGACGATCATATGACCGTTGATGCCAAGGATGCGCGAGATCAGTTCCGTGCGGAAACCGTTCATCACCGCCATGACGATGATCAGCGTCGCTACGCCGAGCATGATGCCGATGAATGAAAAGCCGGCGATCACCGAAATGAATGCTTCCTTGCGGCGCGAGCGCAGATAGCGCCAGGCCACCATCCGTTCGAATGCGGAGAACGGACGACTCCCGGACGAACGGACGTCCGCCGTTTCTGCCTGGTCTACGGTCGCGGCACTCATCGTCTCTCCCTTATTTCGATGCAATCAGCTTGTTGATGGCCGCATCGATGGTCATCGTTTCGCGCGCGCCGGTCAGGCGATCCTTGATCTCGACTTCGCCGTTCGCGACAGCCCGCGGCCCGGCGATGATCTGCACCGGCACGCCGATCAGGTCGGCGGTGGCAAACTTGGTGCCGGCACGGTCGTCGGTGTCGTCATAGAGCATGTCGAAGCCGGCCTTGGAAAGGCTGGTATAGATCTTGTCGCAGGTCGCGTCGCAAGCGGCATCGCCAGCCTTCATATTGATCACGACCGCGTCGAACGGAGCCACCGATTTTGGCCAGATGATGCCGTTCTCGTCATGCGAGGCCTCGATGATCGCCGGCACGAGGCGAGTCGGCCCGATACCGTAGGAGCCCATGTGAACGATGTGTTCCTTGCCGTCCGGCCCCTGCACCTTGGCACCCATGGCTTCCGAATATTTCGTGCCGAAATAAAAGATATGGCCGACCTCGATGCCGCGGGCTGACAGACGATCGTCTCCTGAAATGGCATCGAAGGCGGGCGCGTCGTGCATTTCGGAGGTCGCCGCGTAGTCCGACGTCCAGTCGTCGAAGATCGTCTGCAGTCCGGCCTTGTCGTCGAAATCGGTGTCTATGCCGGGGATGTTCCGATCCAGGAAGTTCTTGTGACAGAAAACCTCGGATTCACCGGTATCGGCCAGGATGATGAATTCATGGCTGTGATTGCCGCCGATGGGGCCGGTATCGGCCCGCATCGGGATCGCGCGCAGGCCAAGCCTGTCGAAGGTCCGCAGATAGGCCGCAAACATCTTGTTGTAGGAATGGATCGCCTCGTCCTTGTTCAGATCGAAGGAATAGGCGTCCTTCATCAGGAATTCGCGCGAGCGCATGGTGCCGAAACGCGGACGGGTTTCGTCACGAAACTTCAACTGGATGTGGTAGAGATTGAGCGGCAGGCTCTTGTAGGACTTGACGTAGGAGCGAAACACATCGGTGATCATTTCCTCGTTGGTCGGCCCATACAGCATATCGCGCTTGTTGCGATCCTTGATCCGCAGCATTTCATCGCCATAGGCATCATAACGGCCGCTTTCCTGCCAAAGCTCGGCCGACTGCAGCGTCGGCATCAGAAGCTCGATGGCGCCGGCGCGATCCTGTTCTTCGCGGATGATCTTGGTCACCTTGTCAAGAACACGCTTGCCGAGCGGCAGCCATGTATAGATCCCGGCCGACTGCTGGCGCACCATGCCAGCCCGCAGCATCAGGCGATGAGAAACGATCTCCGCTTCCCTCGGATTTTCCTTCAGAATGGGCATGAAAAAGCGGGACAGGCGCATGGATGGGTTCCAGAATTGAATGACTTCGCCCTATCTTTGGATTCGGGCGAAATAACGTTGAGCGAAACGGCCTTGTGCGAAACGGGATCGGCAAAACGCCAAGCCATCTCGCTGGGCGCACATCGTTTCCAGGCGGGTGATTCCGTAAAGAAAAGCAGTGTGACGCTGTGCGTTCATAAACGCTTCGAAGCAGGAAGAAAACCCGTCATGATGCGCGACCGGGGAGCAGGCAAGTCCCCTGCAATCGCTCAACAAATTGCTTCAGGACGCTGCGTCAGAAAGGCACGGTAATAACAGGATTATGGCAAGGCTTGTCAACGGAAAAATTTACTCCAACTGTAACAAAAATGCAAAAAAATCAGATGACAACGCTCATTCTTTGAGCTAGTTTTGGCTCAGAAAAGAGGCAAGGAGATTAAATTCTTGTCGATTTCGCGGTCAAGTCTTGGGAGGATAAGATCTTTGGCGCGGTTACACGCAGCCACCGGTAACGGATAAGGGTCACGCGATACTTAAATAAAACAAGGCTTTTAGCCTTGTTTTTTTTTGGCTTTTGCCCTCGGCGCTGAGCCAGTTCCTGCCAGAAAATCCTCGTTTACGTTTGATTGCGCCGCTTGCAAAAGTCGCCGCATCTTCCGCGGCCTCCGCCTGACGTTACGTAAACCGTCCATGCAGCAGGCGTTTTCGATCAGTAAAATTTGGGCGCGAACTGCGGGATGGAATCAATACCGTAGCCAAGCCGGACAGAGACGATATACCAGGCCAGATGAATGATGGCGGCGAATACCGTCGTCAGCAGGAAAACCCGCCCTGCCCTGAACCGTGCCGGTGCGCTTTCGACGCTCCCCGGAACGACATCTTTTTCTTCGGCCTGAGTCCGCAGGCCCAGCGGCAGCACGGCAAAAAGCGTCAGCCACCAGATGATGAAATATATCGCGAAGGTCGAGAATAGAGGCATCGTTGTCCTGTTTGTGTCGGCCCTGTCGAAATCAGCGCCTGGCGCTTCTTATATAACGGCCACCGATGCTGCACAAACCGGTTGCTCGCGCCCTTGTGTCACACCTGCTCAAGTTCGATGAGTGTGCCGAAGAAGCTCTTGGGATGCAGGAAGAGCACCGGCTTGCCATGGGCGCCGATCTTCGGATTTCCATCACCAAGGATACGGGCGCCGGACGAGACCAGCCTGTCGCGTGCGGCAAGGATATCCTCGACCTCGTAGCAGATATGATGCATGCCGCCGTCCGGATTCTTCGCCAGGAAGGCAGCGATCGGCGACTGGTGCCCGAGCGGCTCCAGCAACTCCACCTTGGTGTTCGGCAGGGTCACGAAGACGACCGTCACACCGTGCTCCGGCAGCGCCTGAGGCTCCGTGACGGTTGCCCCGAGCGTCAAGCGATAGCTTTCGACTGCCGCCGCCAGGTCGGGAACGGCCAGTGCGATATGATTGACCCGCCCGAGCATTTGCCTCTCCTTTGACCGCCGCGATCCGATGGACAGCGGCGGCCGTGTATCCTCAGACTTTGGTTATGAAAACCGTGACCACGGGCTTCTTGCCCCAGACCTCGTTGGCCGTCCCGCGCACGGCGCGACGTACGGCTTCCTGAACCAGGGCGAGATCCTTGCGCTTGCCGCGCGGGATGCTTTCGACCGCGCCGAGCACGGCGTCGTAGAGGGTGTCGTTCATGTCCTCTCCCTCGTCGTCGAACTCCGGCAGGCCAATCGGCACGACGATCGGATCCTCCAGAAAGTCGAGACGGCTGTCGAGCACGACATTGACAGAGACATGGCCGGCAAAGGACAGTTTGCGCCGATCGCCGATCCCCATTTCCTCAAAATCACCGATCAGGCTGCCATCCTTGAAAATGCGGCCGTGTTCGGCGGTGCCGATCACCGTTGCCGGTCCCGGCGCTAGGCGCAGGATATCGCCATTGCGAACCCGCGGCACGGTCTTGATGCCGGACTGCAGGCCGAGCTCGCCCTGCGCGACCAGATGCGCAGCCTCCCCATGCACCGGCACGAGGATCTGCGGCCGGGTCCAGGCATACATCTGCTGCAATTCGTTGCGGCGCGGATGGCCAGAGACGTGAACCAGCGCCTCGGTATCGGTGACGATGTGGATGCCCTGTTCGACCAGGCCATTCTTGATGTCGTTGATCGCCTTCTCGTTGCCGGGAATGGCGCGTGAGGAAAAGACCACCGTGTCACCGGCCGAAAACGCGACATTGCGCATCTCGTCACGGGCAATCTTGGCCAGCGCCGCACGCGATTCGCCCTGGCTGCCGGTGAGGATGACGACCACCTTGTCACGCGGGATATAACCGAACTCGTCTTCGGCGATGAACGGGTTCAACCCCTCAATCAGACCAACGTCGCGAGCAACCGCGCAGACGCGCTTCATTGAGCTGCCGAGCAGCAAGACTTCGCGACCGGCGGCAGCCGAGGCCTTGGCGATCGAACGGATACGGCCGACATTCGACGAGAAGGTGGTGATCGCCACGCGGCCTTCCGCATTCTGGATGATCTTCGTCAGGCTCTCGGAGACTTCGTGTTCGGACGGAGAGACGCCGTCGCGCATGGCATTCGTGCTGTCGCACATCAGGGCAAGCACGCCTTCGTCGCCGATCGCGCGGAAACGCGCCTCGTCCGTCAGGGGGCCGAGCGACGGCGCGTGGTCGATCTTCCAGTCGCCGGTATGGATCAGGTTGCCGAGCGGCGTGCGGATCACCAGCGACATGGGCTCGGGGATCGAGTGGTTGACACCGACGGCCTCGATCTCGAACGGGCCGATATTGATGCGATCGCCTTCCTTGAAGATCGTGATCGGCACTTCAGCCCGGCTGCGCTCGTAGGAGCGCTTGGCTTCGAGCATGCCGGCGGTGAACGGCGAGGCATAGACAGGAACATTGAGGCCCGGCCAGAGGTCGGCCAGCGCGCCGTAATGGTCCTCATGCGCGTGCGTGATGATGATGCCCTTGAGGTTCTTGCGCTCCTGCGCAAGGAACCGGATGTCGGGCAGCACCAGATCGACGCCGGGAAGATCGGGGCCTGGAAACGTCACGCCGCAATCGACCATGATCCACTGACGGTGGCCCGGCGCACCATAGCCGTAAAGGCCAAGGTTCATGCCGATTTCGCCAACCCCGCCGAGTGGGAGAAAGACAAGTTCTTCTGGTTTGGTCATACTTGGGTTGTGCCTTGTTTCATCCGAAAAATACGTCACCGGCAGCGATATGCTGCATCGCGCCCGACCCGAGGTCGAGCATCAGCCGGCCATCATCGTCAATCCCGGCAAAACGCCCCGACAGGGAGCGATCCGGCAGATTGACCGTTATCTTTTCACCAATTCCGCTCGCAACCGCTCGCCATTCGGCGATGATGGCTGCAATGCCCCTGCCCCTGTTCCACAGATCCAGCGCTTGCGCCATGGTCCGGAACAGGTGGGCAAACAATTCGTCTGGCGAGATGCTCGCCCCTTCGGCGTGCAGGCTCGTGACCGGATACAGCCC
Organism: Hyphomicrobiales bacterium; assembly: GCA_900472785.1. Classification (GTDB taxonomy): domain Bacteria; phylum Pseudomonadota; class Alphaproteobacteria; order Rhizobiales; family Rhizobiaceae; genus Pararhizobium. The sequence continues at coordinate 22,146 of UCJH01000024.1, forward strand.
GTGGTCCGGCGCGATGGCGATATTGATGCCGCAGCCGATGACCAGCGCATGACGCCCATCCGGCAGCCCTTCGCCTTCCAGCAGGATACCGCAGGTCTTCTTTCCCGCAATCAGAATATCGTTCGGCCATTTGACCGTGACCGGATTAGCGCCTGCGGGCATCACGCTCTGGATCGCCTGCCGTACGGCCACGGCAACCGCCAGAGGCAGAGAATGCAGCCGTTCCATCGGTGCCGGGTCGATCAGAAGCAGCGATGCGTAGAGATTGCCCCGCTCCGAAACCCATGCGCGGCCACGACGGCCCCGCCCTTCCGTCTGGCGCGCTGCCGTGATCCAGTGCAATCCCGGATCGCCGGCCCGCGCGCGCAACAGGCATTCGGTATTCGTAGACCCGGCATCATCCAGTGCCGTATGCCGGAAATCCTCGAGCTTCAGACGCCCGGTGCGGGCGTAGCCGCTCAAAAGAACGTCCGGGCGGCGACTTCAGCAGCGGTCCCGATCGGCCCGCCGATCAGCACATAGCCGAGAACGAAGAGGCCGGACAGGCCGTAGACAAGCCGCAACTCGCCAGCCGGCCGGGCAAACTCGCCCTTCGGCTCATCAAACCACATCAGCTTGATGACCCGCAGGTAGTAATAGGCGCCGACCACAGACGCGAGAACGCCGATGATCGACAGCGCGTAAAGATCCGCCTCGATGGCGGCGATGAAGACGAAATACTTTGCGAAGAACCCGGCAAGCGGCGGAATGCCGGCCAGCGAGAACATCAGGATCGTCAGCACGGTCGCCATGAAGGGATTGGTCTGCGACAGGCCGGCAAGGTCATTGACCTCCTCGACATGCGCGCCTTCCTTGCGGCGCATCGCCATGATGCAGGCAAAGGTGCCGAGCGTCATGACCATGTAGATCAGCATATAGAGCGCCACGCCGCGCACACCCGCGATAGAGCCGGCAGCAAGACCGACCAGCGCATAGCCCATGTGGCCGATCGAGGAATAGGCCATCAGGCGCTTGATGTTGTTCTGGCCGATGGCGGCAAAGGAGCCGAGGATCATCGAGGCGATCGAGATGAAGACGATGATCTGCTGCCAGTCATGGACGATCGGCTGGAAGGCGATGATGACGATCCGCACCAGCATGGCCATGGCCGCGACCTTCGGCGCCGCGGCGAAGAATGCCGTGACCGGTGTCGGCGCGCCCTCGTAGACGTCCGGCGTCCACATATGGAACGGCACGGCGGAAATCTTGAAGGCGATACCGGCGAGGATGAAGACGAGGCCGAAGACGAGGCCGAGCGAACGGCCTTCGGCCGTCAACGCCGTGGCGATCTCCTCGAAACCCGTATGGCCGGTGAAGCCGTAGACCAGCGACATGCCATAGAGCAGCATGCCCGACGACAGCGCGCCGAGGACGAAATACTTCAGGCCGGCTTCGGTCGAGCGCAGGTTGTCGCGATTGATCGCGGCGACGACATAGAGCGCCAGCGACTGCAGTTCGAGCGATATATAGAGCGACATCAGGTCGTTGGCCGAGATCATCAGCAGCATGCCGAGCGTCGACAGCACGATCAGCACCGGATATTCGAACCGGTCGATACCGGCCGAACGGGCCTGCCCGGCCGACATGATGAGCGCCACGACGGAGCCGATCAGCGCCAGCAGCTTCATGAACTTGGCGAACGGGTCCGACAGGAAAGCGCCGTTATAGGCCCGGCCATCGCCGGTCTTCAGCACCAGCCATGCGCCGGCCACGACGAGCACGCCGACGGCCAGACCGGTGACAAGGCCGGACGATTTTTCGCCGGAAAACACGCCGATCATCAGCAGCACCAAAGCGCCGACCGCAAGGATCAGTTCCGGTGTCGAAAGATGCAGGCTTGCAAGGATTGTTTCAGCGGTCATGTCCAAAGGATCCTGTCGTCATTTCACCGAAAGCGCAACGTCATGCGCCGCCTGCACAGCTGCGGAGTAGTTGTTTACGAGCGCGTCCACCGAGGCGGCCGTTGCATCGAACACCGGCGCGGGATAGACGCCGAAGAAGATGGTCAGCACGATCAGCGGATAAAGCAACGCCTTTTCCCGGCCCGAAAGATCGAGCAGCGACTTCAGGTTTTCCTTGTCGAGCGTGCCGAAAATCACCCGGCGATAGAGCCAGAGCGCATAGCAGGCCGACAGGATGACGCCGGTCGTCGCGAAGAAGGCGACCCAGGTGTTTGCCCGGAAAGCGCCGAGCAGCGTCGTGATTTCGCCGACGAAACCCGATGTGCCCGGAAGGCCGACATTGGCCATGGTCAGGATCAGGAACACGACCGCATATTTCGGCATGTTGTTGACCAGACCGCCATAGGCGCTGATTTCGCGGGTATGGGTGCGGTCGTAGACCACGCCGACACAGAGGAAGAGCGCGCCGGAGACGATGCCGTGCGACAGCATCTGGAAGATCGCGCCCTGCACGCCCTGAACGTTCGCGGCGAAGATGCCCATCGTCACATAGCCCATATGGGCGACGGAAGAATAGGCGATCAGCTTCTTGATATCGGACTGCATCATCGCCACCAGCGAGGTGTAGATGATCGCAACGACCGACAGCGTGAACACGAAAGGCGCGAAATAGTCGGAGGCCAGCGGAAACATCGGCAGCGAGAAGCGCAGGAAGCCGTAGCCGCCGAGCTTCAGGAGGACGCCGGCCAGGATGACGGAGCCGGCCGTCGGCGCCTGGACGTGCGCATCCGGCAGCCAGGTATGGACCGGCCACATCGGCATCTTCACCGCAAACGAAGCGAAGAAGGCCAGCCACAGCCAGGTCTGCATCTGGCGCGGGAACTGATAGGCCAGAAGTTCGGCGATATCGGTCGTGCCGGCCTGCCAGTACATCGCCATGATGGCGAGCAGCATCAGCACCGAGCCGAGCAGCGTGTAGAGGAAGAACTTGTAGGACGCGTAAACGCGGTCCTTGCCGCCCCAGACGCCGATGATGATGAACATCGGGATCAGGCCGGCTTCGAAGAACACGTAGAAGAGCACGATATCGAGCGACACGAAGACGCCGATCATGAAAACTTCCAGCATCAGGAAGGCGATCATGTAGGCCTTCAGGCGCTTTTCGATCGTCACCCAGCTCGCCACCACGCAGAATGGCATCAGGAAGGCCGACAGCACGACGAACAGCACCGAAATGCCGTCGACGCCAAGGTGATAGGCGATGCCGGTGCCAAGCCAGGCATGGTTCTCGACCATCTGGAAACCGGGATTGGCGGCATCGAAATCCCACCAGACAATCAACGACAGGACGAACACCGCCAGCGTCGTCAAAAGCGAAATGCTCAGCACGTTGCGGCGCCCGGCGACACTGTTCTCATTGGTCAGCAAGAGCAGCGCGATGCCGACGAGAGGCAGGAAAGTGACCGCGGAAAGAATAGGCCAATCGGTCATCAGACGGAACTCCCGAGCATCATCCAGGTAACAAGCGCGGCGATGCCGATAAGCATCACGAACGCGTAGTGATAAAGGTAGCCGGTCTGCAGGCGCACGACGCGGTCTGTAACATCCATGACGCGCGCGGCAATGCCGTTCGGGCCATAGCCGTCGATGACGCGACCGTCACCCTCTTTCCAGAGGAAAGTGCCGATGCGCTTGGCCGGGCGGACGAACAGGAAGTCGTAAAGCTCGTCGAAATACCATTTGTTGAGCAGGAACTGGTAGAGGCCGCGATGCTGCTCGGTCAGGTATCTCGGTGTCGAGGGCGAACGGATATACATGTACCAGGCCGTGACGAAGCCGAGGATCATGGCGATGAACGGGCTGAGCTTCACCAGAGCCGGAACGTGATGGAAGTGCTCCAGAACCTCGTTTTCCGACGAGGTGAACAGCGCGCCCTGCCAGAATTCGGTATAATGATGGCCAAAGAAATAGCCCTCGCCGAGGAAACCGGCGACGACTGCGCCGATCGCCAGCACATAAAGTGGCACCAGCATGACCTGGGGCGATTCGTGCACGTGATGCATGACCTCATGCGATGCCCGCGGCTTGCCGAAGAATGTCATGAAGATCAGGCGCCACGAGTAGAAGCTCGTGAACATGGCGGCGATCACCAGCAGCGTGAAGGCAAAACCGCTGACCGGCGAATGCGCCGCATAGGCTGCCTCGATGATCACGTCCTTGGAGAAGAAGCCCGCGAAGCCGACCGGCGTGAAGGGAATGCCGACGCCGGTGATCGCCAGCGTGCCGATCATCATCATCGCGAAGGTGACCTTGATGTGCGGACGAAGGCCACCCATGTGGCGCATGTCCTGCTCACCGTCGACGGCATGGATGACCGAGCCTGCGCACAGGAACAGCAGCGCCTTGAAGAAGGCATGCGTGAACAGATGGAAGATCGCCGCGCCATAGGCGCCGACGCCGAGCGCCACGAACATGTAGCCGAGCTGCGAACAGGTCGAATAGGCGATGACACGTTTGATGTCGTTCTGAACGAGGCCGACGGTTGCTGCGAAGAAGGCGGTGATCGCCCCGACAACCGTCACGACGGTCAGCGCCGTATGCGACAATTCGAACAGCGGCGACATGCGGGCGACGAGGAAGACGCCGGCGGTGACCATGGTCGCGGCATGGATGAGCGCCGATACCGGCGTTGGGCCTTCCATGGCGTCCGGCAGCCAGGTGTGCAGCAGGAACTGCGCCGACTTGCCCATCGCGCCCATGAACAGAAGCAGGCAGATGCCGGTGATCGCACCGGCTTTGTCGAGGTGCATGCCGAAGAGATTGATGACGGCTTCGCCGGCCACATGGGCGCCTTCCGCAGCAGCGCCGTGCGCTTCCGCAGCGGGCAGGTAGGTGGAAGCAGCGGCAAAGATCGTCTCGAAGCTCACCGAGCCGAACAGCACGAAGACGCCGAAAATACCGAGCGCGAAGCCGAAGTCGCCGACGCGGTTGACGATGAACGCCTTCATCGCGGCAGCCGATGCCGACGGCTTCTTGTACCAGAAGCCGATCAGCAGATACGAGGCAAGACCGACGCCTTCCCAGCCGAAAAACATCTGCAGCAAGTTGTCCGACGTCACCAGCATCAACATGGCGAAGGTGAACAGCGACAGATAGGCAAAGAACCGCGGCCGATGCGGGTCATGGTGCATGTAGCCGATCGAATAGATATGAACCAGGCACGAGACCGTGTTGACGACGACGAACATGACGGCCGTCAGCGTATCGACGCGAAAGGCCCATTCGGTGTCGAAACTGCCGGACTGGACCCAGCGCATGACCGAGACCTTGATCATCTCCGTTTCGCCGATTGCGACGTCGAAGAACACGATCCAGGACAGGACCGCGACAATGATCATGAAACCGCTGGTGACATATTCCGAGGCCTTGGCGCCGATCGACGTTCCGAACAGGCCGGCGATCAGGAAGCCGATCAGGGGCAGAAAAACGACAGCCTTGATAATCGTATCCATGGAGCCCTCAGCCCTTCATCATGTTGACGTCTTCCACGGCGATCGAGCCGCGGTTGCGATAGAAGACGACGAGAATTGCAAGACCGATGGCCGCTTCAGCGGCAGCGACGGTCAGGATGAACAGAGCGAAGACCTGTCCGGTGATGTCGTTGAGGAACGCCGAGAAGGCCACCATGTTGATGTTTACCGCCAACAGGATCAATTCAACCGACATCAGGATGACGATGACGTTTTTCCGGTTCAGGAAGATGCCGAAGACGCCGAGCGTGAACAGAATGGCGCTGACGGTCAGATAGTGGGAAATACCGATTTCCATGATGTTTGTTCCTTGACCTCGCGTCCGTCTTATAAGCCCTGGCCCGACTTGACCTTGACCACCTCGACGGCGGTCGCGGGCGAGCGGGCAACTTGTTTTGAAATATCCTGGCGCTTGATGTTTTCGCGGTGACGCAGGGTCAAGACGATGGCGCCGATCATGGCGACCAGAAGGACAAGGCCGGCAAGCTGGAAGAAGTAGATGTAATGCGTATAGAGTACGTCGCCGAGTGCTGCGGTGTTGGTGCGCTCCGTGACAGCCGGGATCGGCATCGAGATCGTTTTGGCGATTTCCGGCGAAAACGTGCTGCCGGCAACGACGATGATCAACTCGGCCGCCAGGATGATCCCGATGAGGGCGCCCACCGGCGCATATTCGAGCGCGCCCGAGCGCAGTTCCGCAAAATCGATGTCAAGCATCATGACGACGAACAGGAAGAGAACCGCCACCGCGCCGACATAGACGACGAGCAGGATCATCGCCAGGAACTCGGCCCCCGTCAGCAGGAAAAGCCCGGCGGAATTGAAGAATGTCAGGATCAGGAACAGCACGGAATAGACCGGGTTCCTGGCCGAGATCACCATGAAGGCCGACGCCACGGCGACGAAGGCGAAAAGATAGAAAAAAAGAGCCTGCAGACCCATGATCGGTGCCTTTTTGTCTTCCCCGGGTCTGATGGCCGGGCGGCCATCCTTCCCACTGGCGCACCGGACATCGTCCGGCCCTCGCCCCAAATCTGTTCCGCACCGGCCACCCTTGCGGGCGGTGCGGTGCAATGTTCGTCCGCGCCTTACCGGTAAGGCGAGTCCATGCCGATGTTGCGGGCGATTTCACGCTCCCAACGGTCGCCGTTCGCGAGCAGCCGGTCCTTGTCGTAATACAGCTCTTCGCGGGTCTCGGTGGCGAATTCGAAGTTCGGGCCTTCGACGATCGCATCGACCGGGCAGGCCTCCTGGCAGAAGCCGCAATAAATGCACTTCACCATGTCGATATCGTAACGGACGGTGCGGCGCGTGCCATCGTTGCGGCGCGGGCCGGCTTCGATGGTGATCGCCTGGGCGGGACAGATCGCCTCGCACAGCTTGCAGGCGATGCAGCGCTCTTCGCCGTTCGGATAACGGCGCAACGCGTGCTCGCCGCGGAAACGCGGGCTCACCGGTCCCTTTTCAAAGGGATAGTTCAGCGTTGCCTTCGGCGCAAAGAAATAGCGCATCGACAGAAAAAACGCGCCTACGAATTCCTTGAGGAACAGCGAACCGACGGCTTGCGACAGACTTGCCATCATCGACCTCCAAACGCGCCGGACGGAGAGACGCCGGCAAAAACTGTGAAATTGCGCGCCGCCATCATGCCCATCCCGTCAATTTTAGCGTGAAGGCGACGATGATGACCATGGCGAGCGACAAAGGCAGGAAGACCTTCCAGCCGAGACGCATCAGCTGGTCGTAGCGATAGCGCGGGACGAAGGCCTTGACCATGGCGAACATGAAGAAGACGAACGAGGCCTTGAGCAGGAACCAGATGATCCCCGGAACCCAGTTGAGGAACCAGACATCGACCGGCGGCAGCCAGCCGCCCATGAACAGGATCGTCGTCAGCGAGCACATCAGAACGATGGCTGCATATTCGCCCAGCATCAGCATCATGTACGGCGCGGAGCTGTATTCGACCATGTATCCGGCAACCAGTTCCGACTCCGCCTCAGGCAGATCGAAGGGCGGCCGGTTTGTTTCGGCGAGCGCCGAGATGAAGAAGATGATGAACATCGGAAACAGCGAGATCCAATGCCAGTCGAGGAACGAGGCCGGCAGGCCAAGGCGCGTTCCGAGCCCATCCTGCTGCGCGTTGACGATGTCGCTGAGGTTCAGCGAGCCGACGCAGAGAAGCACGGTGACGATCACGAAGCCGATGGAAACTTCGTAGGACACCATCTGGGCGGCCGAGCGGAGCGCGCCCAGGAACGGATACTTCGAGTTCGATGCCCAGCCGGCCATGATGATGCCGTAGACTTCGAGCGACGAGATCGCGAAGACATAGAGGATGCCGACATTGATGTTGGCGATCATCCAGCCGTTGTTCAGCGGAATAACCGCCCACGTCGCCAGAGCCAGCGTCACCGAGACAAGCGGCGCCAAGAGAAAGATCGCCTTGTTGGCGCCGGCCGGAATGACCGGCTCCTTGAAGACGAACTTCAAAAGATCGGCGAAGGATTGGAAGAGGCCGAACGGACCGACGACGTTGGGACCCCGGCGCAGCTGGACGGCCGCCCAGATCTTGCGGTCTGCCAAAAGGAAGAAGGCGATGAAAATCAGGAGCGCGACCAGAAGCAGCAGCGACTGGCCGATCATGATGGCCGCTGGCCAGACATAGGTCGAAATGAAGGCGTCCATTGTGTCTTATTCCCTCGCGCTCATTCCGCCGCAGCTTTGAAATTGTTGCGTGCCAAAGCCGAGCATTCGGCCATGACGGCAGAGGCGCGTGCTATCGGGTTCGTCAAATAGAAGTCTTTGACCGGAGACGCAAACGCCGATTTCGTCATCTCACCGGCTTTTTGCGCAAGTGCGGCAATTTCACCGCCCTCGCCGGCCAGGATGCCGTCGATCTCGCCGAAATGCGGATGAGCGGCATGCAGTTTTCTGCGCAATTCGCCAAGCGAATCAAATGGCAGCTTCTTGCCGAGCACGTCGGAGAGCGCGCGCAGGATAGCCCAGTCCTCGCGGGCATCGCCCGGTGCGAAACCGGCGCGGTTGCCCATCTGGACACGGCCCTCGGTATTGACCCAGGTTCCGGACTTCTCGGTATAGGCGGCACCCGGCAGGATGACGTCGGCACCATGCGCGCCCTCATCCCCATGCGAGCCGATATAGATGGTGAAGCCGGCGGTCTTGCCCGAGAAATCCATCTCGTCGGCGCCCAGCAGGAAGAGAACATCCGTTCCCGTCAACATCTCGGCTGCGGTCTTGCCGCCCTCACCCGGCACAAAGCCGAGATCGAGGCCGCCGACGCGCGAGGCTGCCGTGTGCAGAACCGCAAAGCCGTTCCAGTCGGTCGTGACGACGCCGACGGCACCGGCAAGCTTGGCCGCCGCCGCCAGAACAGCCGAGCCGGACGTTCCGGCAAGAGCCCCCTGCCCGATGATGATCATCGGACGCTGCGCCTTGGTCAGCACCTCGAAGAACTTGCCCTTGCCTGCAACCAGTTCGCCAAGCGAATCGGTACCGGCACCGAGATAGTCGTAGTCGTAGCGAAGTTCACCCGGCTCGCCGATGACGCCGATCGGGAAGTTCGCCATCCGGAACCGCTTGCGGATACGGGCATTCAGGACGGAGGCTTCAAAGCGCGGATTGGAACCGATGATCAGCAGCGCATCGGCGCTTTCGATGCCCTGGATTGTCGGGTTGAAGAGATAGCTGGAGCGGCCGAGCGAGGGATCGAGCGCTGCTCCATCCTGGCGGCAATCGAGGTTCTTCGAACCGAGCGAAGTCACCAGTTCCTTCAGCGCATACATCTCCTCGACGGACGCGAGGTCGCCGGCGATCGCGCCGATCCGGTCTGCGCTGGTCTTGGCGACGGCAGCCTTGATCGCGGCAAAGGCCTCGTTCCAGCTGGCAGCCTTCAGGCGGCCATCCTTCTTCACATAGGGGCGATCGAGACGCTGGGTCTTCAGGCCATCCCAGATGAAGCGGGTCTTGTCGGAAATCCACTCTTCGTTGATGTCCTCGTTGACGCGCGGCATGACGCGCATGACTTCGCGGCCGCGTGTATCGACACGGATCGCCGAGCCGAGCGCATCCATGACGTCGATCGATTCGGTCTTGCCGAGTTCCCACGGGCGGGCATTGAAGGCGTAGGGCTTGGAGGTCAGCGCGCCGACCGGGCAGAGATCGACGACATTGCCCTGAAGCTCCGACGTCATCGCCTGCTCGAGATAGGTGGTGATCTCGGCATCCTCGCCCCGGCCGATCAGGCCGAGTTCGGCAATGCCGGCAACTTCCGTGGTAAAGCGGACGCAGCGCGTGCAGTGGATGCAGCGGTTCATCACGGTCTTGACCAGCGGGCCGATATACTTGTCTTCGACCGCACGCTTGTTCTCGTTGTAGCGGGTCGAATCGACGCCGAAGGCCATGGCCTGGTCCTGCAGGTCGCATTCGCCACCCTGGTCGCAGATCGGGCAATCGAGCGGATGGTTGATCAAAAGGAATTCCATGACGCCTTCGCGTGCCTTCTTGACCATCGGCGTGGTCGTGAAGACTTCCGGCGCTTCGCCGTTCGGGCCGGGACGCAGATCGCGCACGCCCATGGCGCAAGAGGCTGCCGGTTTCGGCGGCCCGCCCTTCACCTCGATCAGACACATGCGGCAATTGCCGGCGACCGACAGCCGCTCATGGAAACAGAAGCGCGGAACCTCGGCGCCGGCTTCTTCACACGCTTGAAGCAGTGTGAAATGATCCGGAACCTCGATCTCTTTTCCGTCGACTTTCAGCTTTGCCATCGTAGTCTCAATCCTGTCTTGCGTTCGTCGTCCCCAGGGCGACGAACCGATATTATTAGGCAAATCAACCTTTACGCACCGCAGCCGACCGGCCGCGGTCAATCCACTCTCAACCCTTCAAGAGGGCTTTCGCCTGTACAACCCAGCCGTCGCGCACGATCCGCCCGGCGAAACCAAGCTGCTCATCGACACGCTGCACGTCCTTTTCCGTCCAGCGGGCAATATCGGCGAATTGCCGGATACCCATGCCGTTCAGCACCTGTTCCAGCTTTGGGCCGATGCCCGATATCCGTTTCAGATCGTCGGCGCGCGCTTCGACAATCCGGGCAGCGCGGGGCCGCTTCTGTTCTTTAGGCTTGGCAACCGGTTTGACGGCGACCGCTTCCATGACAGACGCGAGAGGCTCGCCAACGGCCACCGAAGGCTCCACAGCTGCTGCCGTCTTCTGGGTCGCCTCGACGAAGCCCTGCATGGCGCCGAGCATGAACCCGGCAAGTTGGCTCGTGATCCCGATGCCGACGGCGGTGGCGGCCGCAACGGCGGCCGTCGGATGCGCCATCAGCGGATGAAGCGACGCTCCCGGCATCCACTGTGTCAGACCGAAGGGATCGTTTCCGCTGGAGTCAGACAGGGATGCAGCGCCGGCAGAACCAGCCTGCGCACCCTTTCCTGCCTCTGCCGCCAGCTTCACCATACCGTCTTACTCCGCCGCTTCCAGAACCGCGCCGTGTGAGGAGGCATTGCGCGTGTATTCGTCGATACGCGCCTCCATCTCCGGGCGGAAATTGCGGATCAAAGCCTGGATCGGCCAAGCGGCCGCGTCGCCGAGCGCGCAGATCGTATGGCCTTCAATTTGCTTGGTCACGTCGAAGAGCATGTCGATTTCGCGCTTCTGCGCGTTGCCCTTCACCATGCGCTCCATAACGCGCATCATCCAGCCGGTGCCTTCGCGGCACGGCGTACACTGGCCGCAGCTCTCATGTTTGTAGAAAGCCGAGAGACGCCAGATCGCCTTGATGATGTCGGTCGATTTGTCCATGACGATCACGGCAGCCGTGCCGAAGGACGACTTCACGTCGCGCATGCCGTCGAAATCCATCGGCGCGTCGAGAATGTTCTCGCCCTTGACCACCGGGCAGGACGAGCCGCCGGGGATGACCGCCAGCAGATTGTCCCAACCACCGCGAATGCCGCCGCAATGTTTTTCGATCAGCTCGCGGAAGGGAATGCCCATGGCTTCCTCGACCGTGCAGGGCCGGTTGACGTGGCCGGAGACCATGAACAGCTTGGTGCCGACATTGTTGGGACGGCCGATCGACGAGAACCAACCGGCACCGCGGCGCAGAATAGTCGGCGCGACGGCAATCGATTCGACATTGTTGACCGTCGTCGGGCAGCCGTAGAGGCCCATATTTGCCGGAAATGGGGGTTTAAGGCGCGGCTGGCCCTTTTTGCCTTCGAGGCTTTCCAGAAGAGCGGTCTCTTCGCCGCAGATATAGGCGCCGGCGCCGTGATGGACGAAGATGTCCATGTCCCAGCCGCATTTGTTGTTCACGCCGAGAAGCCCGGCATCGTAGCATTCGTCGATCGCCGCCTGCAGCGCCTCGCGCTCGCGCATATATTCGCCGCGCACATAGATATAGGCGACGTGCGCGCCCATCGCGAAGCTGGCGATGACGCAGCCTTCGATCAGCGTGTGCGGATCGTGGCGCATGATATCGCGGTCCTTGCAGGTGCCAGGCTCGGATTCATCGGCATTGACGACCAGATAATGCGGGCGACCGTCGCTTTCCTTGGGCATGAACGACCATTTGAGGCCCGTCGGAAAGCCCGCGCCGCCGCGACCGCGCAGACCCGAAGCCTTCATCTCGTTGATGATCCAGTCGCGACCCTTTTCGAGGATCTGCTTGGTGCCATCCCAATGGCCGCGGCTCATCACGCCCTTCAGCGACTTGTCATGAAGGCCGTAGATGTTATTGAAAATGCGGTCTTTATCGTCAAGCATGGTTCACCTGTCTATCGCGGCTTCTTGCCGAAAACCCGGATGTATTCGGCTTCGCCGCCCTTGGCCAGCGCCGCTGCCTGTTTGACCCAGTCGTCGCGGTCGATCCGGCCCTTGAAATTCAGGTAGGCATCAGCCCATTCGCGCTCGGCCTCTTTCCAAGAGGCAACCTGGGCAAAGGTATAGATGCCAAGCTCGTGGAGAATGGCTTCGATCTTCGGGCCAACGCCGGAAATCAGCTTCAGGTCGTCCACCGTGGTTGGGCGCGCAATGGCCGCCGGACGGTTCTTGTCGTCCAGCGATGGTTTTGCGACAGCAGCCGCCTTGACCGGCTTTCCGGCAGGCAGAGAGCCATCGGGGGCGACGTTCCTAGTATCGCCCTCGACCTTGTCGTTGGCGGCGGACGCGGCCTTAGCAGTGGCCGGCGTCTTGACGGACGGATCCGTTTCAGGCGCATGCGTCTTGGCGCGACCCGCGTTGGCTGGCGGAACCGATACGGCGTCGGCGCTGACTTCGGCAGCAGCCGGATCGGCATCAGTGACCTGATTGCGCTGGCGCACATAGGGTGCAGACAGCGTCGTCGTGCCGCCCACCGGCGCCGAGAAGATGCGGTCGATCTGCGTGCCCGGCTTGACGTCCGCGCCCCTGCCTGCGTCGAAACGGTCGATGATGTAGTCAAGCTGCGGAACCGTCAGATCCTCGTAGCTGTCCTTGAAAATCATCACCATCGGCGCGTTCACGCAGGCGCCCTGACACTCGACCTCTTCCCAGGAAAGCGTACCGCTCTCGTTCGGGGTCAGCGGCTCGGGATGGATGCGCTTCTTGCACAGCTTGATCAGTTCTTCCGAACCGCGCAGCATGCACGGCGTCGTGCCGCAAACCTGCACATGCGCCCGCGTGCCGACAGGCTTGAGCTGGAACTGCGTATAGAAAGTCGCGACTTCAAGCACACGGATATAGGCCATGCCGAGCATGTCGGCGACACTCTCGATGGCCGCCTTGGTCACCCAGCCGTCCTGCTCCTGCGCCCGCATCAGAAGCGGGATCACGGCGGACTGCTGACGGCCTTCCGGATATTTCTTGATCGTTGCCTGAGCCCAGGCCACATTTTCACCCTTGAAGGCAAAGCTCTGCGGCTGGACATTTTCCTCGGCTAGTCGACGAACGGACATTCTTCCCGCACCTTATCAGTTAATCAAACCGCACCGCGATTTCGTCAGCGTGACGAATTCGCAGGCATAGGCTGACTTTTCTTTCTGCAAAAACACGATGAACCGCGTGCCATTCGGCACGGCGGTCTTGATTTCATATCCTTCGGCCAGAAGGCTGCTCATGCCGCTGCCGCCGGCAACGCTCACTTCGCCCTGCGTCGTGGTCTTGCTCTTCGCCTCCTGCGCCAGCGCGGCGCCGGACAGGAAAAACAGGGCGATTATCGCAGGAGCGAGGCGACGCATCAGCGGTCAACCTCGCCGAAAACGATGTCGAGCGAGCCCAGCACAGCGGAAACGTCCGCAAGCTGGTGGCCACGACAGATATAATCCATGGCCTGCAGATGGGCATAACCCGGTGCCTTGATCTTGCAGCGGTATGGCTTGTTCGAACCGTCCGACACGAGATAGACCCCGAACTCGCCCTTCGGCGCTTCGACGGCAGCATAAACCTCGCCTTCAGGCACGTGATAGCCTTCGGTATAGAGCTTGAAGTGGTGAATCAGCGCTTCCATCGACCGCTTCATCTCGCCACGCTTCGGCGGCACGACCTTGCCGTCCAGCGACGAAACGGGACCGATCTTCGCATTGCCGAGAAGGCGGTCAACGCACTGGCGCATGATCTTTGCCGACTCGCGCATCTCGATCATGCGGATCAGATACCGGTCGTAGCAGTCGCCGTTCTTGCCGATCGGGATGTCGAAATCCATTTCCGAATAGCATTCATACGGCTGCGACTTGCGCAAATCCCAGGCGGCACCCGAACCGCGAACCATGACGCCGGAAAAGCCCCAGGCCCAGGCATCGTCCAGCGTGACGACGCCGATATCGACGTTGCGCTGCTTGAAGATACGGTTGCCGGTCAGAAGCTCGTCAATGTCGTCGACCGTCTTCAGGAAGGGGTCGATCCACTTGCCGATGTCTTCGACGAGTTCATGCGGCAAATCCTGGTGTACGCCACCCGGACGGATATAGGCCGAGTGCATGCGCGCGCCGCAGGCCCGCTCATAAAATACCATCAGCTTTTCGCGCTCTTCGAAACCCCAGAGCGGCGGCGTCAAAGCGCCGACGTCCATCGCCTGCGTGGTGACGTTCAGCAGATGCGATAGGATGCGGCCGATTTCCGAATAGAGCACGCGGATCAACTGCCCGCGAATTGGAACTTCGGTCTTCGTGAGCTTCTCGACGGCCATCGCGAAAGCATGTTCCTGGTTCATCGGCGCGACATAGTCGAGCCGGTCGAAATAGGGCACCGCCTGCAGATAGGTCTTCGTTTCGATCAGCTTTTCGGTGCCGCGATGCAGAAGGCCGATATGCGGATCGACACGCTCGACGATTTCGCCATCCAGCTCGAGAACCAGACGCAACACGCCGTGCGCCGCCGGATGCTGCGGTCCGAAATTGATATTGAAATTGCGGACGTTGTGTTCGTTCATACCGCTTGCTCCAAGCCGGATAAAATCCTGCTGCGAAGGCGATCAGCCTTCATCATAACTGCGTTACTGCGCTTTCGCCTTCTCATCGCCTGGCAGAACGTATTCCGTTCCTTCCCAGGGCGACATGAAGTCGAAGTTGCGGAATTCCTGTTTCAGCTCGACCGGCTCGTACACCACGCGCTTGGCTTCGTCGTCGTAGCGAACCTCGACGAAACCTGTCGTCGGGAAGTCCTTGCGCAGCGGATAGCCTTCAAAACCGTAATCGGTCAGGATGCGGCGCAGATCCGGGTGGCCGGTGAAGAGGATGCCATACATGTCGTAGGCTTCGCGCTCGAACCAGTCGGCGCCCGGATAGACCGCAGTCGCGGACGGCACGGGCTGGTCCTCGTTGGTCGCCACCTTGATGCGGATGCGCTGGTTCTGCTTCGGCGACATCAGGTGATAGACCACGTCGAAACGGTCGGCGCGTTGCGGCCAGTCGACACCGCAGATATCGGTGAAGTTGACGAAACCGCAGCGCTTGTCGTCGCGCAGGAAGGTCAGGAGCGGGATGATGCTTTCGGCGGTCGAGGTCAGCGTCAGTTCGCCGAAGCTGATCGCGGTGTCAGCGACCAGCGACCCACGCGCCTCGGTGATGTACGTGGCAAGCTCGTTCAGGGCTTCACTCATTGCTCAGGTCCCCTGCCCTTACCGTTCGATCGTGCCGGTGCGGCGGATTTTCTTCTGCAGCAGAAGCACCCCGTAAAGGAGAGCCTCTGCCGTGGGAGGACAGCCCGGCACATAGATATCGACAGGCACGACGCGATCGCAGCCGCGCACCACCGAATAGGAATAATGATAATAGCCGCCACCGTTGGCGCAGGAACCCATCGAGATCACGTAACGCGGCTCAGGCATCTGGTCGTAAACCTTGCGCAGAGCCGGCGCCATCTTGTTGGTCAGCGTGCCGGCGACGATCATCACGTCGGACTGGCGCGGTGAGGCGCGCGGCGCAAAGCCGAAACGCTCCGCGTCGTAACGCGGCATCGACATCTGCATCATCTCGACGGCGCAGCAGGCGAGACCGAAGGTCATCCACATCAGCGAGCCGGTGCGCGCCCAGTTGATCAACTCGTCGGTCGAGGTGACGAGAAAACCCTTGTCGGCGAGTTCGTTGTTGATCTCGCCAAAGAATGCGTCGTTGCTGCCGATCGGCTTGCCGGTCGACGGATCGATGATGCCCGTGGACGCCTGAGCGACGAGCGGTGTGGTTGCTACTCCCATTCGAGTGCTCCCTTCTTCCATTCATAGATGAAGCCGATGGTCAGCACGCCCAGGAAGACCATCATCGACCAGAAGCCGAGCCAGCCGATATCCTTGAAGGCCACCGCCCAGGGAAACAGGAAGGCAACTTCGAGATCGAAGATGATGAACAGGATCGAGACGAGATAGAATCGGATGTCGAATTTCATGCGCGCATCGTCGAAAGCGTTGAAGCCGCATTCATAAGCCGAGAGCTTTTCAGAATCAGGCGCCTTGAATGCGACCGCGAACGGCGCGACCAGCAGCGCGATACCGATAACAAGGGCAATACCGATGAAAATCGCGATCGGGATATAGGAACCGAGAAGGTCTGTCATTGTGTCCGTCCCTGCCCGCAAGGGGCGCCGAAGAGCGCCGAAACCAAAGCCATGCAAGCCGAAAAATATGTTGCAACGCCAAAGTGGTTAGCGCAGCCGGAGCCGGCGCGCAACCCTTGAAGCGGCTTTTCAACCCGTTCCTTCGCGGGAATGAAAAGCCTGCAAACGCTAGCATCTCCGGTAAGCCGGCGCAAATGCCTTAAAACGATTGAAAACATGTCCGAACGCATGGAAGACGAGCAGGAAATGCACGGCTTGAGTGCGCAGGACATAAGGTCGCAAGGCGACCGAAGCGCGCTTTTGACCATATGGATACTGAGATTTAGAAGAAGAAAAATGGCGCGAGTGACGGGGCTCGAACCCGCGACCTCCGGCGTGACAGGCCGGCACTCTAACCAACTGAGCTACACCCGCGCATTTTTCTAAAAGACCGCCCGGAGGCGTCTTCCGTGTCGAACCAGCGTGTTGCGCCGTTCGATGAGCGGCTGATTAAGGGGTTCGATCCGGAGTGTCAAGCGCGTTGAAAACAAAATCATGACATTTCTAAAAATCTTTCCCGCAACCCCAGCAAATGCGGTGATCAGCCGGCAAAAGTTTTTCCTACACCCCTTCGCTTATCCACAGACGCAGCGGCTGATCTCGAAATTTCAATGACTTGCCGGAGAATCGATAATTTTGCGCAGCTTTGAGGCCGAGCCCGGAAGAACCCATGGTCATCGGCAACATGCATCGACCAACCATGATGGTGAACCGCTGAAAGCATCATCCCCGCCCCTGCAGGGCTTTGCGGCGGATCCTTAAAAAAAATCGAAAAATCTTTGCCTGCGCTCTTGCGGTTTCAGCCAGATACGCATAGATCACGGCCACCAACGCGGCGGGCGATTAGCTCAGTTGGTAGAGCGCCTCGTTTACACCGAGGATGTCGGCGGTTCGAGTCCGTCATCGCCCACCATTTTTCCTTGTCAATAAATGGTATCCGCCGCGTTCAGTCGATGATAGTTGTCGCGCGATTTCAGAAAATGCTTCCATGACCGCCGCAGCAGTCGGCCGATCGACGCCCCAGCTGAAACAAGCTGATCATACAGGCTGACCGCTGCACCTCGACAGGTCGAAAATTCTTCCATTCTGCGCACGTCATTCCGCAGCAACGGTATGCCCGGAATCCTTCGAAGCCGATTGTGCCTCATGCAGACGCCGATAAGCACTGTCCCTGGACAGCAGCATCGCGTGGCTCCCGGTTTCGACGATTCGGCCGTCGCTCACCACGGCGATGCGATCGGCATTGCGGATCGTCGCCAGCCTATGGGCGATTACCAGAACCGTTCTTCCCTTCGAAAGCTCGTCCAGCGACTGCTGGATCATCCGCTCGGTCTCCGTATCGAGGGCGGAGGTCGCCTCGTCGAGAATCAGAATCGGCGGATTCTTCAGGAAGATGCGGGCGATGGCGACGCGCTGCTTCTGGCCGCCGGACAATTTTACGCCACGTTCGCCGATGACCGTATCGAGCCCATCCGGGAGAGCGGCAATCATCTCGGCAAGTCGCGCCCGACGCGCCGCTTCCATGATCTCGTCTTCGCCCGCCTCCAGGCGGCCATAGGCGATGTTTTCCCGCAGCGTGCCTGCGAAGAGGAAAACGTCCTGGCTGACGATGCCGATGTTCCGGCGCAGGGAACCCATGGCGAGCGTGCGAATGTCGCGGCCGTCGATTGTGATGCGCCCGCCATCGACATCATAGAAACGCGGCACGAGTGCCAAAAGCGTCGTCTTGCCGGCACCGGACGGGCCGACGAACGCCACCGTCTCGCCCGGCGCGACCGACAACGTGATGCCGCGCATGACGGGGCGTTCGGGGTCATAACCGAACGTGACGTCTTCGAAGCCAATGGCGCCCTTGACGTCCTCCAGCATCACCGCGCCTTCGGCATCGACGATATCCGGTTCCGTTGCCATCAGTTCGCTATAGCGCCGGAATCCGGCAATGCCCTTCGGATAACTCTCGACCACCGAGGCGATTTTTTCGAGCGGCTGGTAGAAGACATTGATCAGAAGCAGGAAGCCGACGAAACCGCCGACACTCAGGCTGCCGGCAGTCACGAACCATGTACCCGCAACGAGGATGACGATCTGGACGATCCGCATGCCGAGATAGTTGATCGCCAGCGTCGAGGCCATGATGCGATAGCCCTGATGCTTCACCAGCCGGTACTGATCGTTATCGGCGGCGAACAGCGCGCGCTCGTGGTCCTCGTTGGCAAAGGCGCGCACGACGCGGGCTCCGCCGACATTTTCTTCGATCCGGGCGTTGAATGCGCCGATTCGACCAAACTGAGCCTGCCAGTTCTTCGTCATGGCACCCCCGAATCGAATCACCAGCCACATGATCAGCGGTGCGATCGAGGCGGCGATCATCGCCAGTTGCGGATGAACCCAGAACATCAGGATCAGCGCGCCGACAAAAGTCATGACAGCGACGAACAGGTCTTCCGGCCCATGATGGGCAACTTCGCCGATTTCTTCGAGGTCCTTCGTCAACCGGCCGATCAAATGCCCGGTCTTCTGGTTGTCGAAAAACCGGAAGGAGAGTTTCTGCAGATGATCGAAGGCGCGGCGGCGCATTTCCGTTTCGATGGCGATGCCCAGCACATGCCCCCAATAGGTGACGACGACCATCAGGCCGGTGTTGATCAGGTAGATGCCAAGAAGGCCTGCGGCGGCAATCCAGATCAACACCCAGTCACCCCGCGGCAGCAGCGTATCGACAAAACCCGTCACAGCGAGCGGAAAGCCGAGCGACAAGAGGCCCGACAGAACCGCGCACCCGAAGTCGATCAGAAAAAGCCGCCTGTGAGGCGTATAATAGGAAAAGAAATCCTTCAGCATCCGCTTATGCCTGCCTCGCATGAATAGAAGAATGGAAATGCGCATCCGAGTAAACGCGCTACGCCACAGCGTCGGCGCCCCTTATACATAGCCCGCAGCCGAACCGAAACTTTGGATTTTTGGCCGGCCATGTGCGAGGCCCGCATCGGGACCGTCCTACAGACGATGGATCGTCGCGTCCGGGCAGGCCCTCTTGGCGATATCGCACAGATGCTGATGATGGGTGAGGTAGATGACCTGCCCGACGCGCGCCATGTCCGCCATCAGTCCGAAGGCATGTTCGGCGCGGCCGTCGTCGAAGGTTTCCATGATGTCGTCGGCGATGAAGGGCAGGCTTTCGCGGGTGGCGGCAATCTCGTGGTAACCCGCCATGCGCAGCGCCAGATAAAGCTGAAACCGCGTGCCCTTGGAAAGATCGTCGGCGACCTTGGAGGCCCCTGTCGCCGCGTTGGCGATCAGGAACTCCCGGCCGTTTTCGCTCTCGGTCGAAAGCCCCGCATATTCCCCGCCGCTGATCCTGTTGAAGGCGGCGGATGCCCGCTGCATCATCGCGCTGCGATGGCGCTCGCGGTAGAGCCGGAGCGCCAGTTCGGCGGACAGAATGCCGGCCCGCAGCTTCAAATAGATTATCGCTTTATCTTCGATATCCATCAGGATCGTCCGCCGCCGTTCCTCCAGATATGCCGCCTGGTCGTCACCGTCGATGGCGGCCAGCGCCTTGTCCGCCTCGCGGCGCTCGGCATGCGTCTCGGCCGCGTCGCGATCGCATTCCTCCAGGCGCAACTCCAGCGTTGTGACATCACGGCTGAGTTCGAGGGTATCGACGGCGGCAAGGATGGCTTCGGCTTCGTCGGTGCCCGAAACCTTGAGCCGGGCGCAGAGATCGCGGCCGGTCTCGGTGATACGGTCGCGCAGGCGGTCGCGTGCCTTTGAGGCTTCCAGCCTTACGCTCACCTCCGCCAATGTTTCGCATCCGAAGAACGACAGCATCTCGCCCTTCATCGCGTCGTGGCGCGTTCGCTCATCGGCGATGGTGAGACGGTCCGCCTGCTTGTCGTCGTTCTCGCTCGTCAGCCGCTTCAGGAGTGCCTGGTTTTCACGCAGGCCAGCGAGCCTTGCCTTGATCTCCATGAATGCAGGGAGCGGTTCCGCAGCGTCGATTGCCAATCGATCCGCGATGGCGCCGACAGAGGTCCGGAAGTCCGACTGGTCCCGGCGCATACCGTCGATGCGGTGGTCGAGGTCCGACTTTCGCTGCAGCAGTTTTTCGAGATCCTGCAGGACGACGAGAACCGCGGTAATCTCCGACGGTGCCGACGGTTGCTTTTCGGTGCCGAGCCATGTCTCGGCGGTGACGCTCTCCCATTCGGATGTCCAATTCCGCAGGGCATGTTCGGCATCGGCCAGCGCCTGACTGCGCATCTCCAGCGCCTTGTCCGTTCGCTCCACCCGCTCCGCGGCCGTGACCTGCTGACTACGGAGCGCCTGGATGCGCGTTACCAAAGCATCGGCGAAACCGACGGCGTCTTCCAGATGGTCCGGCATATCCCCGGCGTCGAAGCGGGCCAGTTGAACAGCAAGCCGCTGACGCAGGCCTTCTTCTTCACGGGCTGCCGTTTCCAACTCGCGGTGAGCGGCTTGCCATGCCGTCCGGGCCTCAAGCGCATCGACGCGCCGTCCCAGCCAGACCTCCAGTCGCGCGACGGAAATCGCCTCGGGCAGGCCGCAGAGATTCGCAGCGGATGCGACGATCGCAATGTGCCCGTCAAGCAATGCGCGGTTTTCCTTGAATTGCTCCTCGAATACCGCCAGACGCGCCTGCCGTTCGGCAAGCGACAACGAAAGCCCCCTCGCCTCGGCCAGCCGCTCCGATTGCGCCAGCCGGAGCGCCGAAGCCTCGTCGTCCCGCTTCAGGGCGTTTTCGAAAGCTGTCGCAGACGACGTATCGAGGAGTTCCATATGCCTGTCCCACGCCTGATCGCGGGCCTCGCGCAGCGCAAGCGCGACGTCATCGACGGCAAAACCGCCAAGCCGCGTCAATTCATCCAGCCGGCCCCGCTCGGCAGCGATACCGGCGCGCTCTTCGGCGATGCGGTCCCGTAAACGCTCAACAGTCGCTTCAAGGGCGGCACCCTGTCGCTTCCATTCGGCAATTTCCGCCGCGGTCGGCACCGACATCGTCGCCAGGTCGTCCGGATCCCCGCTGAAAGGCGAAAGGCCTGCCAGATGCTGCTCAAACCGGTCTTGCAGAACGGCGATGTCGCGCCGGGCCGCCTTCTGCCGACGCACGCAGTCGTCCTGGCGGATTAGCCGCAAAAGATCGGCAAGGGCAGACGGATCGGGCACAACGGTCTCCGATTCGCGGCCGCTCAGCCTCGCGAAAACCTTGGCGGCCTCCTCGCTCTCCTGCTGCGCGAGCAACACCTCCGATCGTGCGGAGGCCAGTTTCTCGACAAGGCTGGAATGGCGCTGTGCGAGCTCCTGCAGCCGGCCGCTGATCACTGCGGGCAAAACCAGCCGTTCCGGTTCTTCTCCCGGATCACGCCCCAGCCGTGCCAGCACGCGGGTGATTTCCCCCAACAACCGCTCGCGTTCGTCAAGCCGCAACGGCAAATCTTCCAGCGCCGTTACATGACGCGCCTCGAGACCGGACCGCTCAAGGCTCCCCACCGCTGGTTCCACCGCAAGCACGGAGTCATCGATCCCTATTCCGGCAATTTCGCTCTCGCGGCGTTGAAGATCGCTATCGATCTGCGCCAACCGTGTCGACAGCTCGACGTCACGCTGCATCAGTTGCGGCAGAAGGGCATGCCAAGCCGGTGGCGGCTCCGGATCATCCCCGCCACTGGCCAGTTCCGCACGAAGCCCCCTCAGGCGGTCGAGCAAATCCAACCCGCCGATCTTGTCGCGGGCGAATTCCAGAGCAAGCCGCGTCTCGGTTCGCGCGTCCGATGCTTTTCCATGTCGCGCTGCCGCGGTATCGCGCGTCTTGCGCAGCGCCGCATATTCCCGGGCGTTAATGTCGATCGCGGCCTTCTCATCCTTCAAGGCGTCAAGTTCAGCCTTCAGTTCCCCCAGTTGATGCTTGCGGCCCTGCGGCTTGTAGAAGCCGTCAGCCTCGGCCTTCAGCGCGGACAGGATGGCATTGCTGTCGGGCATGCCGGAACTTGCCGAAAATAGGAGGGTACCGAGTTCACCCTCGCTCTTCAGAATGCTTTCGCCACCCTTCTCGATGCTGTCGTCGTCGAGCGAAAACATCATCTGGTAGGTTGACCGGTCGATCGATCCAAGCGCGCCGGAAAACAGATTGTCCGGCAGCGGCTGATCGTCCGGACCGATCAGGCTGTTCTGCTTGCGCTTGACCCGCCAGGCCTGATGCGTGCGCCCGTCCGCCTCGATTTCGCCGCCGATCCGCATGGTCGGATAGGGATGCAGGAAGCCATAGCCGCTCGAATGCTCGATGCCGAAAAGGAAATCGAGAAAGGCGGAGAACAGGGTCGATTTACCGGCCTCGTTCGGGCCGTAGACCACATGCAGATCGGGGCTTCCCGCGTCTTTTCTGCCGAAGTCGAGCGTGTGCCCGGTAAATTTGCCGTAGCGGACTAGATCAAGCCGGTTGAGCCGCATCAGAGTAAGCCCTCCGCGTTGCCGCCGCCATGCAGCCGGGCAAGCACGTCGTCGCTCCCTTCCTGCGCGACGCGCGCCAGCAGACCATCGATGGCTGCCTCGTCGCTCTCAAGGCGCTCGCGAATGTCGCGCGGAAGCTGTGCGAGCAGTTCCTTCATGGTCTCCCCGATCTGCTGGCGAAACGTGAAGGAGGACAGCACATCGGCCTGAATGAGGCCTGCAATCTCCTCGACGGGGTCCGGCCCGCCGTGCGCGACGTGCGCACCGGGGGCCTCGCAGTCAACCTCGACCTTTTCTATCCAGCAACCGGCATGACCGGCAGCCAGATTGGCCATTTCGGCGCTCAGGAACTCTGGGTCGCGACGGAGTTTCCATGCGAGAGATGTCGTGCCGGTGAGATGAAGCCTCAGGATCAGTTGTTCGGCGGCCGTCGCCTGACGGGCTGCAGCGATAGCCCGGCCAGCCTCGTCGATCATCTGCGACCAATCCTGAAGATCGTTGAGATCGACCTGCAACCGGTCGAACACGGCATGGCCGATGGCGCGTTCGACGGCCGCCGGCCGGCCATCGTCGTCGACGGTAACCAGCGTCACAGTCTTCGCACCGGCCTCGTTGATGTCGCGCCCTTGCGGCATGCCGGGCATGACGATCAGCGGCCGCTCATGGTGCACCTGCCGCTGGTGCACATGCCCGAGCGCCCAGTAGTCGAAACCATGCCGCGCAAGCTCGGCGACGCTGCAGGGCGCATAAGGATCATGCCCCGGCGCACCGGCGAGACTGGTGTGCAGCATGCCGATATTGACGGCATCGGCGATCGGCGCCTGGAAAGATGAAAGCAGGCTGTCCGGGGCATGGGGATTGTCGAAACCGACGCCATGGATATAAACCGGCCGCCCATTGTCGAGGGTCTTCGCCAGGATCGGTTTCACACGCCCCGAAAAGAGATGCACGTTTCCGGGAAGCGTCAGCTCCTTCTTGATGGTCGACTGCGAATCGTGATTGCCGCGAATGAGGAACGCCCGGATCCCGGCCTGTTCGAGCCGGCGCAATTCGCTCGCCAGGAACAGCGCCGTGTTCATCGAGGTTTGCGATCCGTCATAAAGATCGCCCGCTACGAGCAGCGCGTCTGCCTGCTCGGCAATACACAGATCAACGATCGCTTCCAGGGCCTTGCGTGTCGCACCACGCACGAGACCGGCGAGCTCGGGATTTTTCAAGGCCAGGCTGCGCAACGGCGAATCGAGATGCAGATCGGCTGTGTGGACAAATCGGAACGGCATGACCGACCATGGCCCGCCCGGCAGCTTTGCGTCAATGGCGGAGCGATGCCGGTGCCGCCGCTATTCAGGCCTTTCGTTCCAAAGCGTCTTTGATCGCCTATATTCAGGGTTCGAATGAGTTTTCAGCAGAAAAATATTGACTTTGACAAGAAGGTCGTAGCAACAACAGTGTTACGCCATTTGACATGGCCCCTCATAATATCCATATCGTGGTAATGAAAAGTACATTCGAAGTTTCAGACAAACTCTTTGAGCTTTACCATCGGGTCCACCGATTGGTGAACGAATCGATGACCGAAGAGGGTGTGTCTCTGGCGCGCAGCAAGTTTTTGTTCTTCCTGAGCAAGCTTGGCCCCTGTCGGTCGACGGATATTGCCTGTGCCTTGAATTTCGCGCCCCGGACGGTGACGGAAGCGATCGATGGCCTGGAGCGCGACAAGCTCGTGGTCCGGAAGCCCGATCCCGAGGATCGTCGGGCGAAGATCGTATCGATTACCGAAGTCGGTCGTGTTGTCCTGGAGGCGGCCGAACACCCCCGCAAGCAGCTGATCGAGGAGATATTCTCCGCCCTCGACGATACGCAGCTCGACCAGATGTACGACATCGTCAGCCGTCTCGTGGTCAAGGCCGACGATATCCGCAAGCGCAAGGAAGAAACCGACGTGGCGCCGGATCAGGCAGCCCAGTAGCTCGCATCGAACAAGGCGACACAGCAAAAAGGCCGGGTCATCATGTCCCGGCCTTTTCGTTTTTGGACGTTTGCAAGCCTGCAGGCGTTACATGGCGTCCATGTTTCCGATCGAGAAGAACAGCGTCTCGCCCGAGGAATCGTCGACCCCGTCATTGTCGGTCACGACATAGCCGTTGCCGGCCGCATCGATCGTGAAGCCTTCGACCTTGTCGACCACGTAGCCGCCGAGCTTCTTCAGGTCCGGGATAAGGTCGCGGACCTCTTCCTTCTTCACCACCGGCAGTTCGCCGCCGAGCTTGGCAGGCTTCAGGTCGGCAAGGGCGACACGATAGAGCTTCTTCAGCTTGGCGGCATCCCCGATCAGATTGTCGCGCTCGATGACGTAGGCGTAGTCGCCATGGACGGTGATTTCCGAAAGACCGACCCAGCCCTCTTCCGTTTTTTCAAGCGGGTAGCGCACCGCACCCCATTCCTCGGATGACGGATTGTAGGAAACGAGCTTGACGAACCCCTTCTCGTCGTCCTTCCAGCCGCGCTGCATGGCCATCCACAGCGTCAAGCCATCGCCCTCGCCGATCGTCGTCACGCCTTCGAAACCCCAGCGCGCTTCATGGGCGCGCAGCTCCTCCGGAAGGGCGATTTCCTTCTTGATGGCGCCCTTGGCGTTCACGTGAATGAGCGCGTTGGCATAGAGCTTGGCCGCGTCTCCCTCGGAGGCCAGCCAGTATCCGCCCTCGCCGTCGCCGGTGATACCCTCGATATCGAGCTTCTGCGCGGGCGCGCCGTCTCGCTTGACTGTCAGGGCGTCCGTGACCACCGCCGGTGTCTGCGTCGCATCGATCGTGAAAATGCGCGGCTGCCCGGCATAGACCGAATCCGACACCGCCTGGAGTATGCCCGGCTTGTCCTTGACAGCCGAGAGACCGGAAAGCGCACCAAAGCCGAGCGGAATTCCGTCCTTCTCGGCAGAAACGAGCTGCGGATAGGCGGCGGTGCCTTCGGCGCGCTCATAGATCATTACATGGGAGCGGGCACCGCCGTCTTCAACCAGATCGACTTCATTTGCAGTCGCCAGCAGGTTGCGACCCGGAATGGCGACACCGCCCTCCGGCGATATGCCCGACGGCAGAAGCTGCAGCAGTTCCGGCTCGGCGCCCGTGTCCTTGTAGACGCCGACGACCGATGCGCGTTCAGCCAGAACGAAGAACAGCTTGTCTTGCCCAAACGTCGCGGCCTCCAGGCCTTCCGGTTCGACACCTTTGGCGGAAGAGCGCTTTTCCGGGTAGTGACCGATCGCGGCAACGGCATGTTCGAAGCTCGAACCGGCTTCGTAAGCCAGCTTGCCGGTCTTGTCGAAGATGGTGAAGCTGCGCGAACCGCCTTCGTAATCCCCTTCGTTGGCAACGACGAGGCGATCGTCGTCCAGCCATTTCACCGCGTCCGGCTCGCGCTTGACGCCGGCCAGATCGTCGGAGAATGACAAAGCGCCATCCTTCTTGCTATCCACCTGCTTCAGATCTGCGGTGCCTGCGGAGAAGTGCGTCTTTATCGCGCCGGTCTTGCCGTCGATGATGACGATATGGTTGTTTTCCTGCAGCGTCAGGGCGATTTCGCCAAGCGCGTTGATTGCTACGAATTCCGGTTCCGGATCGTCGCCGGCAACATCGGAAAGGCCCGTCAGCGTGACGTCCTTGATCGTGCCGCAATCAACCGCGCCATCCTTCAGCGAGACGATGACGAGGTCGCCTGCCGGCATCTGTGGGATCTGGCCGTCATTGACGTCCTCGTCACGTTCGTTTTCGATGGCGACAGCCGCGAAAGTCCCGTCCTTGCTGACCGCGACCGAATCCGGCTGGCCGCCGAGATCGCATTTCGCATCGATCTGTTTCGTCGCGACATCGACGGTGGCGAGGAAACCGGAGGGCTTGACGAAGCTTTCGCGCGTGTTGACGGCGACCAGTGCCTTGGCGCCAACGGCCGTAACCGACGTCGGCTCGCCCTCGAACGAAACGATACCGCCGGCTTTCGGCGCCTTGGCATCGGTGATGTCGATGAAGCCGATCGCCTTCAGCGGGCTATCGGAATAGATCAGCGTCAGTCCATCCGGCGTTGCCGTGATGATTTCGGCGGATGTAACCGACTTCCTGTCGACCTCGGCCGGCAGGTTGCCGGCCACGGCAAAAGAGGCGATCCGGTTGAATACCGGTTCAGCTGCGGCCGGTGCGACTGTGGATGCCGCAAGCACCGCGGCCAGCGTTGCGGTCAAGGAAATTGTCTTCATGGAAACCCCTCCGGAATGATCGAATTGAGAGAGGTTTTGGTCCGGGACTGTAACAGGCGGATGACAGCGGCACGGAATAAAAACGTGAGGCAATCCGTGGCGTCAAACGCAAAGAGGCCCGGGAAAACCCGGGCCTCCAAACAACCTGCGATCCAATTCATGCGAAGAGGCATGCAATGCCGCAGATGAAACATGAAACTTAGTTGACGGCGTCCTTCAGACCCTTGCCGGCCGTGAACTTCGGCACGTTGCGCGCGGGAATATCAACTTCGGCGCCGGTGGACGGGTTACGTCCCTTGGATGCTTCGCGGCGGCTGACGGAGAAGTTTCCGAAACCGACGAGACGGACGTCGCCGCCGTTCTTCAGTTCTGCCTGGACAACTTCAAAGATTGCATCAACTGCAGAAGATGCGTCGGTCTTGGACAGGCCGGCCTTCTCGGCAACTGCCGACACGAGCTCATTTTTGTTCATGTTTCCACCCCTTTCATACTGGTTCGACACGAATTAATTTTCAAGCCGGGAGCAGCATACGCATTGCCCCCGCCTTGGCAAACCCAATCGCCCCGAATGCCCGGCAATGCAAGGCTTTGCGTGACGTTTTACATAAAAAAGACCGGCACGAGGGCCGGTCTCCAGTGTTTTTTGTGCCGAAGTGATGCGCGCACCACAAAACGGCAGGGATATTAACGATTTCAGTGGGCGATCAGGGCGCCTGCATCGTCCGCTGATTCCGGTGCGGGAATCGGTGTTGCCTGCTTCGAAGCGTCCCATTCGATCGCAACCGGAACCCGTATCAGCGCGTGTTTGAGCACCTCGCCGATATGGGAGACCGGAATGATCTCCATGTTGTTCTTCACGTTGTCCGGGATTTCCGCCAGGTCCTTGGCATTTTCTCCCGGGATCAGCACCTTCTTGATACCGCCGCGAAGCGCAGCCAGCAGCTTCTCCTTCAGGCCGCCGATCGGCAGGACACGACCGCGCAGGGTGATTTCACCCGTCATCGCGACATTCTTGTCGACAGGAATGCCCGTCATGATCGACACGATCGCGGTTGCCATGGCGACGCCGGCCGACGGGCCGTCCTTCGGGGTTGCACCCTCTGGAACGTGGACATGGATGTCGCTCTTGTCGAACAGCGGCGGCTCGATGCCGAAGTCGATCGCACGCGAACGGACGTAAGAAGCCGCAGCGGAAATCGATTCCTTCATCACGTCGCGCAGGTTGCCGGTGACCGTCATGCGGCCCTTGCCCGGCATCATCACGCCTTCGATCGTCAGCAGCTCGCCCCCGACTTCCGTCCAGGCGAGACCGGTCACGACGCCGACCTGATCCTCGCCCTCCGCTTCGCCGTGGCGATAGCGCGGAACGCCGAGATACTCATGCAGGTTGGCCTTCGTGACCTCGACAGTCTTCGTCTTGCCCTTGATGATTTCGGTCACCGCCTTGCGGGCGACCTTCATCAGTTCGCGTTCGAGGCTGCGGACGCCCGCTTCCCTTGTATAGGTCTGGATCGTCGCTTCCAGCGCTTCGTCCGTCATCGAGAATTCGGCCGGCTGCAATGCGTGATCGCGGATGGCCTTGGGAAGCAGATGCCGCTTGGAGATCTCCTTCTTTTCCTCTTCGGTGTAGCCGGCGATGCGGATGATCTCCATGCGGTCCATCAAAGGTGCCGGGATGTTCAGCGTGTTCGCGGTGGTGATGAACATCACGTTCGAGAGGTCATACTCGACCTCCAGATAGTGGTCCATGAACGTCGAGTTCTGTTCCGGATCCAGCACCTCAAGCAAGGCCGACGACGGATCGCCGCGGAAATCCTGGCCCATCTTGTCGATCTCGTCGAGCAGGAAGAGCGGGTTGGACTTCTTCGCCTTCTTCATCGACTGGATGACCTTGCCGGGCATCGAGCCAATATAGGTGCGGCGGTGACCACGGATTTCGGCTTCGTCACGAACACCACCGAGCGCCATGCGCACATATTCGCGGCCGGTCGCCTTGGCGATCGACTTGGCAAGCGAAGTCTTGCCGACGCCCGGAGGGCCGACGAGGCACAGAATCGGGCCTTTGATCTTCGTCGAGCGGGCCTGCACGGCGAGATATTCGACGATGCGTTCCTTGACCTTGTCGAGACCAAAGTGATCGACTTCCAGCACCTTTTCGGCGTGGTTGAGATCGGTCTTGATCTTCGACTTCTTGTTCCAGGGAATGCCCGTCAGCCAGTCCAGATAGTTGCGCACGACGGTGGCTTCCGCCGACATCGGGCTCATCTGGCGCAGCTTCTTCAATTCGGCATCCGCCTTTTCGCGGGCTTCCTTGGAGAGCTTGGCCTTGGCGATCTTGTCTTCCAGTTCGGCCATCTCGTCGCGGCCTTCCTCGCCGTCGCCGAGTTCCTTCTGGATCGCCTTCATCTGCTCGTTGAGATAATATTCGCGCTGGGTCTTTTCCATCTGGCGCTTGACGCGCGAGCGGATGCGCTTCTCCACCTGCAGGACGGAAATCTCGCCTTCCATGAAGCCGAGGGCCTTTTCCAGGCGCAGCTTGACACTCGTCGTCTCCAGCATTTCCTGCTTTTCGACGATCTTGATGGACAGGTGCGACGCAACCGTATCGGCAAGCTTGGAATAATCCTCGATCTGGCTGGCAGCGCCGACCACTTCCGGGGAAATCTTCTTGTTGAGCTTTACGTAGCTCTCGAATTCGGAGACGACCGAACGGCTCAGCGCCTCGACCTCGACCGGATCATCGGTCGGTTCCGGCAGCGCATGCGCCATCGCTTCGTAGAATTCCTCGCGGCGCGTATAGCCATCGATCTCGGCCCGGGAACGGCCTTCCACGAGAACCTTGACCGTGCCGTCCGGCAGTTTCAGCAATTGCAGAACATTGGCGATCGTGCCGATCTGGTAGATGGCCGAAGGCTCTGGATCGTCGTCGCTGGCATTGATCTGGGTCGCAAGCATGATCTGCTTGTCCGTGCCCATAACTTCTTCAAGCGCGCGGATCGACTTTTCGCGCCCGACAAAGAGCGGCACGATCATGTGCGGAAACACCACAATATCGCGCAGCGGCAGCACCGGATAAGTCGCGCTCTCGGTTGCCGAAGACGTTTTGTTCGTCATGTCATTTCCTTTCCGTCCCGTTTCCGGGCCCGTTACCGGATGCGTTCAAGGCGCTGCCGGCCGTCATTTTTTCCACAACAGAAGTGGAGTGCGCCAACTCTGTTTTCAACCCTTCGACCAATACCGGCCATCGCATAGAGAGGGTCTTTGACATATACGGCACCTGACTGTTGCGGACCTTGCCTTGGGATAAAGCCACGCATCGTCGCCGTTCAAACGCGTCAACACAGAATCGTCACATCATCGCGTTGTTGGCCGTACTTGGCAATCGCGGAATCTTTCCATGCTGCCGACTCGTAAAACGAAATAGCAAACGAAAAAGGCCCGCTTGCGGCGGGCCTCTTCCAATCCGTTATGCCTGCATCCGGTCATCAGGCCGAAACATTGGCCTTCTCCTCGGACCGTTCCGAGTAGATGTAGAGCGGACGGGCAGAGCCCTTGACCACTTCGTCGGAGATGACCACTTCGCGCACGCCTTCGAGCGTCGGCAGTTCGAACATCGTGTCGAGCAGGATCTTTTCCATGATCGAGCGCAGGCCGCGCGCACCGGTCTTGCGGGTAATGGCCCGACGGGCGATCTCGCGCAGCGCATCCTCGTGGAACGTCAGTTCGACGTCTTCCATCTCGAACAGGCGCTGGTACTGCTTGATCAGCGCGTTCTTCGGTTCCGACAGAATCTGGATAAGCGCGTCTTCATCAAGATCCTCGAGCGTTGCCAGAACAGGCAGACGGCCGATGAATTCCGGGATGAGGCCGAACTTGACCAGATCTTCCGGCTCCAGTTCGCGCAGGACTTCGCCGACGCGGCGATCCTCCGGCGAACGCACCGAAGCGCCGAAGCCGATCGAGGTCTTTTCACCGCGTGCCGAGATGATCTTGTCCAGGCCGGCAAACGCGCCGCCGCAGATGAACAGGATGTTGGTCGTATCCACCTGCAGGAATTCCTGCTGCGGATGCTTGCGGCCGCCCTGGGGCGGTACGGACGCGACCGTGCCTTCCATGATCTTCAGAAGCGCCTGCTGGACGCCCTCGCCCGAAACGTCGCGGGTGATCGACGGATTGTCGGACTTGCGCGAAATCTTGTCGACTTCGTCGATATAGACGATGCCGCGCTGGGCGCGTTCGACATTGTAGTCGGCCGATTGAAGCAGCTTCAGGATGATGTTCTCGACGTCCTCGCCGACATAGCCGGCTTCGGTGAGTGTCGTGGCATCCGCCATGGTGAAGGGAACGTCGATGATGCGGGCGAGCGTCTGGGCAAGATAGGTCTTGCCGCAGCCGGTCGGACCGACGAGCATGATGTTGGACTTCGCCAGTTCGATGTCGCTACCCTTCGTCGAGTGCGCCAGCCGCTTGTAGTGATTGTGAACGGCAACCGACAGGATGCGCTTGGCCTGCTGCTGGCCAATGACGTATTCGTCGAGAACCTTGATGATTTCCTGTGGTGTCGGCACGCCATCGCGCGACTTGACCATCGAGGTCTTGTTCTCTTCGCGAATGATGTCCATGCACAATTCGACGCATTCATCGCAGATGAATACCGTCGGTCCGGCAATCAGCTTGCGGACCTCGTGCTGGCTCTTGCCGCAAAACGAACAATAAAGGGTATTCTTGGAGTCACCGCCGTTGCTACCGCTGACCTTGCTCATTTCAATGTCCTTCCAGCACGCCGGGCACCCACCGAAAGGCACCACGGACCACTCAACCCGCCCTGCAGAAACTGCCCGCTTCTTGCGCCTGCAGACTGCAAGGCTTTCGGGAGTACGAGCCGGCTTCAAACAACCTGTTTGACGTCCGGCGGCAACAGAACTCCCACCGAATACCGAATGCTAGAACTTCAAACTTCAACATAGCATTAACGGCAGATATTAACGGCTTTGACGGGCGGATAAAGCCCAATAACAGTTAGAAATGTGTCACAATTGCATCTATCCGCACACAAAAGCTTGAACTTACGCCGGCTGCGCGCCTTCCATAGCCTCACGCGACGTGATCACCTTGTCGACCACGCCCCAGCTCAGGGCCTCGTCCGAGGTCATGAAATGATCGCGATCGAGCGTCTGCTCGACTTCTTCCAGGGTGCGGCCGGTATGCTTGACATACACCTCGTTCAGGCGGCGCTTCATCTTCAGGATATCGCGCGCATGACGCTCGATGTCGGAGGCCTGGCCCTGGAAACCGCCGGATGGCTGGTGCACCATGATGCGGGCGTTCGGCGTTGCGAAGCGCATATCCTTGTGGCCGGCGGCCAGAAGCAGCGAGCCCATGGATGCCGCCTGACCGATGCACAGCGTCGAAACGGCAGGCTTGATGAACTGCATCGTATCGTAGATCGCCATGCCGGCGGTGACAACGCCACCCGGCGAATTGATGTACAGCGCGATTTCCTTCTTCGGGTTTTCCGCTTCCAGGAACAGGAGCTGCGCGCAGATAAGGGTCGCCATGTGATCTTCGACCGGGCCGGTCAGAAAGATGATTCGCTCTTTCAGAAGGCGGGAGAAGATATCGTAGGAGCGTTCGCCGCGGTTGGTCTGTTCAACAACCATCGGCACCAAGGCCATCGCGGTATCAACGGGATTTCTCATGTCAAACCTTTGTCAATCTGGATCGCAAACCCTTTTGCGCTCCGGGAATCATCGAAAATATCTCGTCCCATACATAGAGTGTCCATACACCCGACTTCAAGTCGCCAACGTTGATAACGTTAATTGCGCCCGGGCCACTTGCATCGTGCGGCGCCGTTTCCCCGATTTGCCACCCGAACGGGCGAATCGCATTGGCCGCGGCGGCCTTCCCACAGGCTTTGCGGCGTTCTCGGTGAAGAAACGGTAAATGCTCCCCGCAATCACAGTTGCGATTCGATCGGCAGAATACCGATGATGCCGGCGGTGACGCGGCGCAGGAAACCGGCCTCCGGCTCCCGCTTCAGGGTCCTTGCCCTGCCTTCGCACTGGTCATGCCAGCGCAATCGGTCGTTGCTCAGCGACAGCCGGAAGCTGTTTATCGGGGATGTTTCCTCGTCGAAGATCGAACGGACCTCCGCCAACAATCCCGCATGCTCGAACAGCACGCCCATTTCCGTGTTCAGCGATGCAGATCGCGGATCGAAATTCATCGAGCCGACGAAACCGATGCGCTCGTCGACAATGAATGCCTTGGTGTGCAGGCTCGCACCGCGCGACCCGAACAGCGACATGCGTTGCGGATCGTCGTCCTCGGTGTCGGCCTTGAGTTCAAAAAGGGTAACCCCGCTCTTCAGCAAGGCCTTGCGATAGTTCGCATAGGCGCCATGAACGGCGGCGACATCGGTGGCAGCAAGGGAGTTGGTGAGGATGGAGACCGCAACCTTTGCCTCCACCAGGCGCGCCAGTTCGCCAGTGCCGTTGCCGCCCGGGATAAAATAGGGCGAGATGATCCGCACGTCCGAGCGCGCGCCGCGCAGGACCGGCAGCAGCTCGCGCATCAGCCAGTTCTGACGCTTCTGCAGATGCGCCTTTTCCGGAGGATCGCAGACGATGCGGGCATGCGCCGTCCAGTGAAGCGGACGGCTGCCGTGCCAGAGGCCGCCCTCGGCTTGCGCCTTTTCGACCTGAGACAGATAGAACAGGCCGCCCTTGCTTTGCGCACGTTTTTCCAGCTTGCGGCGAAGGGCCGGCAGATAATGGGCACGCGGCGTGCGCAATGCACCGATCGGCAACACCACCTGGCTGTTCCAGTATTGGTCGAACACCGCGCCGGTTTCCTCGGCGATCGGACCGAGCATCCAGACATCGAGATCGTGAAAATTCGAATCGTCGGCCGCATCGAAATAGGCATCACCGATATTGCGGCCGCCGGTGATCACCACCCGACCGTCGGCAATCCACGCCTTGTTGTGCATGCGGCGGGTTGCACTGAAGGCGCGCAGCACCATCTCGACACCACGCTTGAAACGATCCGTGCGCGCTCGGCTCGGGTTGAACAGCCGGACCTCGATATTCGGATGCGCATCGAGCGCAAGGCACATCCGGTCATGCAGCCCGGCATTGATATCGTCGAGCAGGAGACGAACGCGCACGCCACGGTCGGCCGCATCCAAGACCTCCCGCGTCAAAAGCCGCCCGGTGAGATCGTTCTTCCAGTAGTA
Organism: Hyphomicrobiales bacterium; assembly: GCA_900472785.1. Classification (GTDB taxonomy): domain Bacteria; phylum Pseudomonadota; class Alphaproteobacteria; order Rhizobiales; family Rhizobiaceae; genus Pararhizobium. Next base: position 56,670 of record UCJH01000024.1, read on the forward strand.
ATATTGCAGGTCGAGGCTGCGCCCGGCATTGCGGGAAGACAATGCCCGCGCGACAAAAGCATCGACATTTCCGGACAGCAGCGAAAGGCCGTTTTGCCCCGCGTGCTTAAGCAGCAGCGGATGCCCGAACCGGTCCAGAACCGTCGCATCCTCGATTAGCGGAAGTATACTGCTTTCGGGGCCGTGCGGGCGGCGTCCGAACCGCCCCCAGGCATAGACGCCAGCGATCACCGCAAGGGCGATGATCAACAGGGTTGCGAGGATCTGCATGATCGTCACCCGCGCGTCAGCCCCTGTCCGACTGGCAGCGTCTCGGCGCTGTCGGCAAGGGCCGCCTTCATATCGACGAAGGCCTTGATCGGCAGGTGATCCGAAGCAAGCCGGGCAAGCGGCGTATTATGCACCTCCACCGCCGTGACCAGACTGTGCGGGCTGCCCATGACCCGGTCGAGCGCCAGAATCGGAAACCGGGAAGGAAAGCTCGGCACCGCAGTCGCCGCCGGGTCGAATACGGGCGTCAGGAATTTCAGGGCGGAGCGTCGGCCCATCCGCCATTCGTTGAGGTCGCCGATCAACAACGTGGGCCGATGCTCGGCGCCGTCGATCGCCGCCAGGATCGCTTCGGCCTGCTGGGCGCGGGAATAGCGCAGAAGACCGAGATGCGCCGCGATGATCCGCAGAGGGCCGGCTTTCAGATCAAGATCGACAACCAGCGCGCCGCGCGGCTCGACACCCGGCAATTTCAACTGGTGAACCTTGGCAACGGCGCCTTCGCGCAAAAGCAGCACATTGCCATGCCAGCCATGACCCTTTGGCGAGAAGGCTTCGATCGGCACGGCGACAAGATGACTGTCGCGGTGGAGACGCTCCAGATCGAGCAACCCTGCCCGCTCGCCGAACCTCTGGTCGGCCTCCTGCAGGGCAATGATATCGGCACCGATCTCGCCGATCACGTCGGCGATGCGACCGGGATCAAATCGCTTGTCTGTGCCGACGCATTTATGGATGTTGTAGGACGCGATGACCGTGTCGCCTCGCTCCCCAGCCGGATCACGGCCGGGCAGCGGCACGCGCTTTCCACGGATGGCCGCGAAAATTCCGGCGGTAAGACTGCTGCGCGGTGCCGTCATGATGTCCGTTCCAACCCTTGCTGTTCCTCTATTGACATAGACTGGCACACCGCATTGGCAAGACAGGCGCGCCGAAATGCCGAACGTCGAATCCGGCTGTGCATCCGCGCGAATCCGCCTTGTCGCGCCCAGGCGTTGCGCCCTAGATGGCGATCGGAACCAAAAGCATTATCATCCTGTGAGACCATCTGCCATGCCTGCATCCGTCAGCAATCCCGCCTGCATCAAGATCGATCCGGCGAGCCGCCATGTCAGCCTGGATGTGCGAAATCCGGCATTTTACCAAAATCCCCTGCCCGCTTATGCCGCTCTTCATGCCCTGTGTCCGGCTTTTTTCTGGGAGGAGCAGGCGCAATGGTATTTTGCGGGCTACGATCAGGTGAACGCGCTTCTTCGCGATCGGCGCTTCGGCCGCCAGATCCTGCACGTCGCAACACGCGAGGAACTCGGCATGCCCCAGCCGAAACCACACCTGAAAGATTTCGATGCGCTCGAATCTTACTCGCTGCTGGAGCTCGAGCCGCCGGCACACACCCGCTTGCGCACACTCGTCAACCGCGCCTTCGTGTCGCGCCAGATCGAGCAGCTGAAGCCCGAGATCGCGGCGCTTGCCCATCGCATCATCGACGGCTTCGAGAACGGTGGTCGCGTCGAGCTTCTGAAAACCTATGCGGAGATCATTCCGGTCACGGTGATCGCGCGCATGCTCGGGGTTCCGGTCGAAGACGGCCCGCGACTGCTCGACTGGTCGCACCGGATGGTGCGCATGTACATGTTCAATCCGACACTGGAGACCGAACACGACGCCAACCGGGCATCGGCCGAATTCAGTGATTATCTGTCAGGCGTCATCGCGACCAAGCGCCTTGTCCCCGGAGACGATCTGCTCACCCACATGATCACCACCGAAAAGGACGGCGAGCGCCTTTCCGATGCCGAATTGATCTCGACTGCGGTGCTGCTCTTGAATGCCGGCCACGAAGCAACCGTCCACCAGCTCGGCAATGCCGTGCACGCGATTCTCGAAACCGGTGCCAGCCCGGACACGCTGTTTGCCGACGATCGGGCGACGGAGCGAACGGTCGAGGAATGCATGCGTTATGCCGCGCCTCTGCATATCTTCCAGCGCTACGCCCTTTCGGATATCGAGCTTGAAGGCGGCATTCGCCTGAAGAAGGGCGACAAGATCGGCCTTTTGCTTGCCGCTGCCAATGTCGACCCGAAGAAATTCAGCGATCCCCTGACCTTCCGGCCGGATCGCGACGAAGGCGTGCATGTCTCCTTCGGCGCCGGGCTGCACTTCTGCATCGGCGCCCCGCTCGCGCGATTGGAGTTGAAACTGTCCTTGCCCATCCTGTTTGAGCGCCTGCCCGGCCTCAGGCTGGCGTCAACACCGCCGGTCAAAGACAGCTACCACTTTCACGGGCTGGAAAGGCTGGAGCTGGAATGGCCGGTTCAGAAGCCTGACGTCACACCTTGATCACGTAGTCCTTGCGAGTCGTTTCAATCACTTCCCAGCTTCCCTTGAAGCCGGGTCTCAGGATCAGCCTATCGCCGGCCTTCAGGTGAATTGGCTTGCCGCCCTCTTCCGTGACGATCGAATAGCCGGAGAGAATGTGAAAATACTCCCACTCGTCATAGACGATCCTCCATTTTCCAGGTGTCGCCTCCCAGATCCCCGCATAGATGCCGCCCTCGGCCTCCTCGAAATTCCACGTGCGAAACTGCGGATCGCCTGCGATCAGACGATCGGCAGCAGGTGAGCCGATTTCGGGTGTGATGGCATTGGGGTCGAATGTCAGAACCTTGGACATGCATTCTCCGGAAAAGATCGGCGGCCAGTTAGTCTGGCCAACTGGACGATATCAGATCTTGGCCAACGCCTGCTCAAGGTCCGCGATGATATCGGCGACATCCTCGATGCCGACCGACAGGCGAACCACCTCCGGGCCGGCGCCTGCCGCAGTCTGCTGCTCGTCGGTCAACTGGCGATGGGTCGTGGAGGCCGGGTGAATGACCAGCGAACGGGTATCGCCGATGTTGGCCAGATGCGAAAACATCTCCAGCCCTTCGACAAAGCGCTTGCCTGCCTCGTAGCCATCCTTCAGGCCGAAGGTAAAGACGGCTCCTGCGCCCTTCGGCGAATAGCGCTTCTGCAGCGTATTGTTGGCATCCGTTTCAAGGCCGGCATAATTCACCCAGGCGACCTTTTCATGAGTCTTGAGCCATGTCGCGACGGTGAGCGCATTATCGCAATGGCGCTGCATCCGCAGGGGCAGCGTTTCGATGCCCGTCAGAAGCAGGAAGGCGTTAAACGGCGAAATCGCCGGGCCGAAATCGCGCAAACCAAGCACGCGGCATGCAATCGCAAAGGCGAAATTGCCGAAAGTTGCGTGCAGCACCATGCCGGCATATTCCGGACGCGGCTCCGACAGCATCGGATACTTGCCGGATTTCGACCAGTCGAACGTACCGCCATCGACCAGCACGCCACCCATCGAGTTGCCGTGACCGCCCATGAACTTCGTCAGCGAATGCACGACGATATCGGCACCGTGCTCGATCGGCCGGATCAGGTACGGCGTCGCCATGGTATTGTCGACGATCAGCGGCAGGCCGTGTTTCCTGGCGACAGCCGAAATCGCCTCGATATCGACGAAGGTGCCACCGGGATTGGCGAGGCTTTCGATGAAGATCGCTTTTGTTCTGTCGTCGATCTGGCTCTCGAAGCTGCCGATATCGGCAGTGTCGGCCCAGCGCACGTGCCAGTCGAAGGATTTGAACGCATGGCCGAACTGGTTGACGGAGCCGCCATAAAGCCGGCGTGCGGCGATGAAATTGTCGCCTGGGCTCATGATCGTATGGAAGATGAGCAGTTGCGCCGCGTGGCCCGAAGCGACGGCCAGTGCGGCCGTACCGCCTTCGAGGGCTGCGACACGCTCCTCCAGAACGGCCTGTGTCGGGTTCATGATGCGCGTATAGATGTTTCCGAACGCCTGCAGCCCAAACAGGGAAGCCGCGTGATCCGCGTCGTTGAAGACGAAACTCGTGGTCTGGTAGATCGGAGTGGCACGGGCGCCGGTCGTCGGATCCGGCTGCGCACCGGCATGGATGGCAAGCGTATTGAAACCCGGATTGTTCTTCATGGACGTGTCCTCCCCGTGACCAAGATCGGCGCCACTATTTCAGAGGCCTAGCCATCCGCAAAGATCGATTTTCTTATTTTCGCGACAAACGTGCGCCGGATATTTCCTCGGCATCCGTGCGGCTGCGCCTACTTTTACCCGATCAGCCGCGGATATTCGATGGCCGGACAGCGATCCAGCACGACCTTGATGCCATGCTCCTCCGCCTTTTGAGCGGCAGCATCGTCCCGCACCGTCAGTTGCCCCCAGATTACCTTCGGCCGATCTTTCAATTTGAGAATTTCCTCGACAAGCGCCGGCAGGGCATCGGCAGCACGAAACACGTCGATCATGTCGACCGGCTCAGGCAGGTCCGCCAGCGTCGCATAAACGGTTCGGCCCTGAATTTCCTTGCCCGCCTGGCCCGGATTGACCGGGTGAACGGTGTATCCCTTGCGAAGAAGGAAAGCCATGACCCGGTAACTCGGGCGCTCGGTATTGGGCGAGGCTCCGACCAGCGCGATCGTCTTCGTCGAACGCAGGATATCGGCGATGTAGTAGTCGGGATAAGTGTCGTGATTCATGAAACCCTGTCCGCGGCGCAATTGGCAGTTCCTGGATAATTGGGACCGTCCCGCCGGGAGTCAACCGCTGCGTGCCAATCTACCTGTATCGCTGAAAACGGATCGTGCACTGTGCCCTCGGCAATCGCTCGAACGGCCAGAAAGGCGGTTGCAATTTGCCGATAGCCGCTTCAGAACCATGGCGCGACACGCGCATCCGTTTCCCGCCCCGCCGAGGTCTGTCTTGCCCCTGGAAGTCATCGCGCTCGTTCTGCTCGGCGCATTGCTGCATGCCTCATGGAATGCGCTGGTCAAGTCCGGCTCGGAAAAATCACTGGATGCGGCGATGATCGCGCTCGGCGCAGGTGTCGTCGCTCTTTCCTTTCTGCCCTTCCTGCCGTTGCCGCATCCGGATGCCTGGCCCTTCATCCTCGTATCAGCGGTCTTCCAGTTCGCCTATTTCCAGTTGGTCGCCGCCGCCTACCGCGCCGGCGATATCGGCCTCGTCTACCCGCTGATGCGCGGGGTCGCACCGGTGCTTGTGGCTGCGACCAGCGGCGCTCTGATCGGCGAAACCCTGACCACCGGTGCGCTTGCGGGCGTGCTGACCATCTCGACCGGCGTGCTGACACTGGCATTCGAGGCCCGCAAGGGCGGCAAGCGCGCGATCCTGTTGGCGCTCGCCAATGCCGTCGTTATCGCCAGCTATACCTATGTCGACGGCATTGGCGCCCGATTGGCTCTCAACCCCATTTCGTACACGCTTTGGATGGCACTCCTACCGCCCGTGCTGCTTTTTGCCTGGGCTTTCTCGAAACGCGGCGTGGCGCCTGTGCTGTTTCATGTCCGCCATCAATGGTGGCGCGGTCTCATCGGTGGCGCGGGCTCGATCGGATCCTACGGGCTTGCTCTCTGGGCCATGACGAAAGCACCGGTTGCGACGGTCGCGGCGCTTCGCGAAACCTCGATCCTGTTTGCGATCGTCATCTCGATCGTCTTCCTCAAGGAACGCGTCAGCGTCTTCCGCATCGCTGCCGCCTGCCTGATCGCGCTCGGCGCGCTGATGCTGAAGCTGGCTTGAAAAACGTGCCTTCACAATGTATGTACGTAAAGACGTACAGAGAGGCCGCCATGAACGTTATAAGTTTTTCCGAACTGCGCGCCAATATGGCGAAGCATTTCGACAAGGTGGAGCAGGATCACGACGAACTCATCGTGACACGGCAGAACCGCGAGCCAATGGTCGTGATGTCGCTGAGTGACTTCGAGGGATGGAAAGAGACGATGTACCTGACGGCTAATCCCGTTAACAAGGAACGTCTTCTTCGCTCGATTGCCGAGTTGGATGCCGGCAAGGGTATCGAAGTCGATTTCGACGCGTTACTCGCGCAAGAATGAAACTCCAGTTTTCGGCCGACGCCTGGGACGATTTGCAGTACTGGATCGCTCACGATCGAAAAATGCTGGAACGCATTCTCTTGCTGCTGAAAGAATGCCAGCGTACGCCTTTCACCGGTACCGGCAAACCTGAGCCTCTCCGGAATGAGCTTAAAGGCTGGTGGTCGCGTCGGATTAACCAAGAACACCGCCTGATTTACCGGATATCCGGCGGCCGTGACCTGCAACTGCTTGAAGTCGCAGCCTGCCGGTCGCACTACGAGTAGATCAATTTCCCTTCCATTCCGGCAGCCTCTTGCCGAGCACCGCATCGATCCCTTCGATTGCATCACCCATCATCAGGTTCTCGACCATCACGCCCACCGCGTAATCATAAGCTTGATCTAGCGGCATGTCCGCCTGCCGGTTGAACGCCTGCTTGCCGATCTTCAGCGCCTGCGGTGATTTCGACGCGATGACGGCGGCATATTTGTTGACGACCTGCTGCAGGTACTGCTTCGGAACAATGCGATTGACCAAGCCGAAATCCTTGGCGGTGGAGGCGTCAATCGTCTCTCCGGTCAAAAGCATTTCCATGGCCTGCTTGCGGTGGGCTGCGCGGGAAACGGCGACCATCGGCGTCGAACAGAACAGGCCGATATTGACGCCCGGCGTGCAGAAGGTCGAACTGTCGGTGCAGATGGCAAGATCGCAGGTCGCAACCAGCTGGCAACCGGCCGCCGTCGCCAGACCGTCGATCTCGGCAATGACCGGCTGTGGCAGATGGGTAATCTTGACCATCAATGCAGAGCAAAGCCGCATGGCCTTCTCGAAAAAGGCGCGCCCGGAATCGGCATCCGTCCGATGCGTGGTTAGTTCCTTGAGATCGTGACCCGCCGAGAACAGGGCTCCGGATGCGGCGAGGATCACCACACGGACATCATCGGCCCGTGCGATCACATCCAGTTCCGTCACCAAAGCCTCGAGCAGCGCGATGGAAAGCGCGTTGGCCGGTGGGTTGTTCAGGGTCAGCCTGACAACGCCGGCGGATGCATCGCTACGCAGCACCAGCCCGCGTGCCTCGTCCTTGCGCAAGGAAACCACCTCTGCCATGTCACTCTCCCATATCACCTGCAGTATGATCGCTTGGTACGCCGCACATGCGCGGCTTTCAAGCACGCAAGATGGAGCAATCGTTGTTCCGATCCATCCCCGACCGCGCGGGCGCCTCTAAACAACCCATTCATCTTCGGATTCGCGAAAGGCGAAGCGGTCTGCGAGCTCAATTTCGCTCAGTTCATGACGATAAAGTGTGGTATATAAATACCTCATAACTAAGTAATTGTTTTTGCTTTCTATTTTTTCTAACCGCTGAAAATGCCGATCTTGACGGTTTTTCATGCCTTGCGTATAAGCCGCGTCAGATCGCGGTCCTTTGGGCCGTTTTCCTTTTGGCGTGTGTCAAGCCCGCCAAATCAAGCAACAAGAAACGCCCGGCGGCAACGCATCGGGTCTCAAACGAAAGAGTTTTACCATGTCAACCTTCGTTCAGAAGCCTGCAGAGGTGGAGAAGAAGTGGATCCTCATCGATGCCGAAGGCCTCGTTGTCGGTCGCGTCGCTTCCATCATTGCCAACATCCTGCGCGGCAAGAATAAAGTCACCTACACGCCTCACGTTGACGACGGTGACAATGTCATCGTGATCAACGCCGAGAAGGCTGTCCTGACCGGCAAGAAGTACAGCGACAAGAAGTACTACTGGCACACCGGTTATCCGGGTGGCATCAAGGAGCGCACCGCGCGCCAGATCATCGAAGGCCGCTTCCCGGAGCGCGTTCTCGAGAAGGCTGTCGAGCGCATGGTTCCCCGTGGTCCGCTTGGCCGTCGCCAGATGAAGAACCTGCGCGTCTACGCCGGCACCAATCATCCGCATGAAGCACAGCAGCCGACCGTCCTCGACGTCGCCGCGCTGAACAGCAAGAACACAAGGAGCGCCTAATCGTGGCTGATCTCTCTTCCCTGAAAGACCTCGGCACGACGTCGGAAGCCTCGGCTCCGGTTCATGTCAAGAAAGTTGACGCCCAGGGCCGCTCCTACGCGACCGGCAAGCGCAAGAACGCCGTCGCCCGCGTCTGGGTCAAGCCGGGTTCCGGCAAGATCACGATCAACGGCCGCGAATTCGCGACCTACTTCGCCCGTCCGGTTCTGCAGATGATCCTGCGCCAGCCGATCGTCGCCGCTGCCCGTGACGGCCAGTTCGACATCGTTGCGACGGTTGCCGGTGGTGGTCTTTCCGGTCAGGCCGGTGCCGTTCGTCATGGCATCTCGAAGGCCCTCACCTACTTCGAACCGGGCCTGCGTCCGGTCCTGAAGAAGGGTGGCTTCCTGACCCGCGACAGCCGCGTCGTCGAACGCAAGAAGTACGGCAAGGCGAAGGCCCGCCGTTCGTTCCAGTTCTCGAAGCGTTAATCGTTTCAGGCATATCGATTTGGAAAAGGCGGGCTTGGTCCCGCCTTTTTCTTTTTGCGATCAACCTCTTCTGCTTGCCTTCGCCGGCTCGATTGTCCACGATTGCAAAAAACACGCAGGGGGGGAGCGCACCATGGCCAACAAGACGATCGACCATGCGATCACGGCACGATCTCTAACGGATGCTGCCACCGATCCGACACATGCCGGCATCCTCTCCTTCATGCGCCGCCGCTACACCAAGACGCTCAAGAATGTCGATGCGGTCGTCTGGGGGATCCCGTTCGATGCCGCCACCTCCAATCGGCCGGGTGCACGCTTCGGGCCGCAGGCAATCCGTCGCGCCTCAGCCATCTTCGACAACGATCCGCAATATCCGTTCGAGCGCGATCTCTTCGCGCACATGGCGACAATTGACTATGGCGATTGCCTGCTCGATTTCGGGAATCACAGCAAGACCCCGGCGACGATCGAGCGCGAAGCGATGAAAATCCTGAAGAGCGGCGCTTTCCTTCTGACGCTCGGCGGCGATCATTTCGTCACACTGCCACTGTTGCGCGCCCATGCCGCCATCCACGGGCCGCTGGCGCTTGTCCAGTTCGACGCGCATCAGGATACCTGGGCGGACGAGAAGGGCCGCATCGATCACGGCTCCTTCGTCGGCCGCGCCGTGCGCGAGGGCCTGATCGACGCGACGGGATCGATCCAGCTCGGCATCCGCAGCCACGCACCGGACGATTGCGGCATCCGTATCCTCTACGGATATGACATCGAGGAGATGACCGCAGCCGACATCGCCGACGTCATCCTGCACCATGTCGGCGACCGCGCGGCCTATCTGACCTTCGATATCGATTGCCTCGACCCGGCCTACGCCCCCGGCACCGGCACGCCGGTCTCCGGCGGCCCGTCGAGCGGCAAAATTCTTTCCGTGCTGCGCAAGCTCGGCGCTCTGCGGATCAAGGGTGCCGATGTGGTCGAAGTCGCACCGGCCTACGATCATGCCGACATTACCGCCATCGCCGGTGCGACGATCGCCATGTACATGCTGGGCCTGCATGCGGAAGAACTGGCCGAGCGCGAACCGGCCGGGACGATCAGTAAAGCCTGAGCAGGCCGGCGTCCGAGCGTTCCCTCAAATGGGCATCGACCTTCTGCCGATCCCTGCACTGGTGGTAACGACCGTCGCAATCGTCCCGCAAAGTCGCCAGCGACCGGAACATCGGCGAACTCGGAAGCCCCGCAGCCTGAATAAGGCTTGCGGAAAGGAAGCCGACATCCATCGGCAGGGCAAGCGGCTTCATGTCGATTGTCCGGCCGAAGCCATGCACCGAGAAATAGGTCCTGTAGGCTAGAGAATGCAGGTCTGCGAAAACGTTCGTGCCGTCCTTTTCCTCCGGAAGGTAGAGCTTGGTGGCCGACGCCTGATGGTCACCATATTCCAGGACGACCGAACCCGCATTACCCGGCGCTTCTTCCCGCCTGTTTAGAAAGGTCTGGAAATCCTGCTTCGCCAAGACAACCCGGCGCATGTATTCATTGGCCTCGTCATCCGGCGCATAGCGCGGCCCGCCCGGCAGTTCCTTGTCGCTGACCAGTGAATGATCATAAGGTCCGTGCGGGAACATCGTCTGCAATGCGACGAACAGCGGCCGCTTGTCGGTCTTGCGGTGTTCTCGGATCAACTTCTCGGCGACGTCGAAATAAAAGCTGTCGCGGACGAAATGGTCTTTCGGCGCCATGGACTGATAGTCCAGCACCTCCTGAAAGCCGAGGGACTTCAGGAAAGGCCCCTCGTTCACGAAGGAGAAGTCCATCGGCATGATGGCAACGGTCCGGTAGCCGCATTGGGCCAGAAGTTCGGGAAAACTCGCCTTGACGCGGCTCTCCATCATCTGGGTGACGTAGGGGCTCTGCCAACCGAAATCCGAACCGGAAAGGCCCGTCATAACAGAGAAATTGGTGACCCAAGTGCCGCCGCCGAAGGTCTCGACATACATCGGATGCACCTTGCCGTCATCCGACTGAAAGGTCTTCCCGATCGCGGCGGGAATGGTGACCTGTGGAAAATTCGCAGGATCCGTCTGGCTTTCGGAGAGCACATAGAAAACATCCGACCGCGCCGCCATGTCGCCGCAGGTGACGTCATTGGTCATGCGCCCTTCGACGGCGGCCGCCTCCACGACATCGACCAACGTGATCTTGCCGAACGGCAGATGCAGGTCGCCGAGCGACACGAAGAAGGACGAGGCATTGTAGCCGGAGATATAATGGATGTAGCTCGGTTCGCCCGGCTTGGCCGGATAGGTCATCAACGCCGCGCCCACGGTCGACGCCACCAGCCCCGTCTTCAGCCAGAGCGGCGAGCGGCGCGGGCGGTCGCCGATGAACAACACCATCAGGAAAAAACAGACCGCAGCAAGGACCACAAGGCCGGCGACTAGGAGATGCAGGTAGGATCCGGCCAGAAACCGAAGCGCCGATCCGTCGAGGCCAGTGAAGGCCAGATCGAAGACATGTAGCGAAAAGCCTTTCAGCTGAAATTTTGCCTCCGACATGGCCGAAATCATCACGACAAGCGTCACGGACGCATAAATTGAAAAAACCGGACGCCGGCTCAAAAGGAAAAGCACACCAGCAAAGGCTGCGATGACGGTCGTCATGAAGGGTACGAAGGCCCAGCGCGTATCAAAATAATGCAGCAGGTAAAGCGTCGCGGCAGCAAGAACGAAGGCGATAAAAGGGTTTGCCAGCGCAGCCACCGCCCGAGCAAAAATAGGTTTCATATCAAGGGCTCCGTTCATGACAATCTCATGAATATTTCATGACAAATCTCATCCGCAGCCCAGGAAGACAAGGAACGCAGCCATATTCGTTAAATCGCTGTTAATATGCATGGTTAAGAAGGCGTGAAGGAATCGCACGGACGGCATCGGCGATTGCGATCCGGGCAGGCAGTGTATATATGCTCGAAAAGCCGTTCTCGGTCTTGTAGCAAGGCTTCGGCGGGCAGTTAAGGCGTTGATTCAACCGGGTCGGAAACCGAATCCGAAACCTGCTTCAAGCATCTGGAAACACGAGGTTATTCATGAAACCGAAGATCTTCATCGATGGCGAGCACGGCACCACCGGTCTGCAGATCCGCGTTCGCATGGCAGATCGTCCGGATGTGGAGCTTTTGTCTATTCCGGAGGCCGAGCGGCGCAATGCGGCGATGCGCGAAGATCTCCTGAACAGCGCTGACGTCGCCATTCTCTGCCTGCCGGATGATGCCTCCAAGGAGGCGGTCGGTATGCTCGAAGGCAACAACAGCGTCCGGATCATCGACACCTCGACGGCCCATCGCGTGGCGCCCGGCTGGGCCTACGGTTTTGCCGAAATGGACAGCGACCAGCCGGAAAAAATCCGCTCGGCGCGTCTGGTGGCCAATCCCGGCTGCTATCCGACCGGCGCCATCGGCCTGATCCGCCCGCTCCGCCAGGCCGGCATCCTGCCGGAACGTCATCCGGTGACCGTAAACGCCGTTTCCGGCTATACCGGCGGCGGCAAGCAGATGATCGCGCAGATGGAAGACGAAAGTCATCCGGAGCATATCGCATCTCCGCATTTCCTCTACGGCCTGCCGCTGAAGCACAAGCATGTCGGCGAGATGCAGACGCATGGCCTGCTCGCCCGGGCACCGATCTTTTCACCCTCTGTCGGGCGCTTCCCGCAGGGCATGATCGTGCAGGTCCCGCTCTATCTCGAGGACCTGAACGACGGCGCCACGCTTGAAAGCGTTCACGCGGCTCTGACCGCGCATTATGCCGGTCAGTCGATCGTCGAGGTTGTGCCATTGGCGACAAGCGCTGCCATGGCCCGCGTCGATGCAGTCGAACTTGCCGGCAAGGACACGATGAAACTCTTCGTCTTCGGTTCGACCGGTGGAGAACAGATCAACCTCGTTGCCCTCCTGGACAATCTCGGCAAGGGTGCCTCGGGTGCTGCCGTCCAGAACATGGACCTCATGCTGTCGGCTTAGGCCGCATGCCGATCCAGCAAGCGCAACGCGAGGACGAAGTACCATCATGGGCGATACCGGTTTCCTCGCGCCCCTTGTTTTGAGGATCGCAGCCTCGTTGCCGGATCAAGGTCTTTATCTGCTCGCAGCCTGCACCTTCATCGCCGGCATGGCGCGCGGTTTTTCGGGGTTCGGCGCGGCCCTTATCCTCATTCCGATCGGCGGGTCGATCGTCGGCCCGAAGATCATATCGCCGGTGCTGCTGGTCATCGATACGCTGGCCGCAGCCGGCATGCTGCCGGCCGCGTTCCGTGGCGCGAACCGGCGCGAAGTCTTCACCATGGCCTCCGGTGCGTTGATCGGCGTTCCGCTGGGCACGGCTGCGCTGGCGCTGGCCGATCCGCTCATCCTGCGCTGGGCGATCACGGTTGTTTCGGCTTGCCTGCTGGCCCTTCTGGTCTCTGGCTGGCGCTATCATGGCCAGCCATCCGCGCCGTTGACAGCCGGGGTCGGCGGTGTTGCCGGGATATTCAGCGGAGCGGCGCAACTGGGCGGGCCGCCGGTCGTCGCCTACTGGCTGAGCGGCGCCAGCGAGGCTTTCGTCGTCCGTTCGAACCTCATGCTCTACTTCGCGATTTCGTCGCTTCTGACGGCAATCAGCTATACGATCGGCGGCCTGTTCGTCGAAAGGGTTTTTGCCCTGACGCTGGTGATCCTGCCGCTTTATGGCTCCGGGCTCTATATCGGCTCACGTCTGTTCAAGCTGGCAAAGCCATCGACCTTCCGGTTCATCTGCTACGTGCTGATCGGCGCGTCTGCCGTTCTGGGCATGCCGGCACTCGACACTTTGCTGCGCTGATACGCCTCAACCGCGCCCGGGGATGGCGATCTCGTGCGGATATTCGCCGACGAAGCCGCGCCAGTGGGCGATGGCAAAGCCGAGCACGACAAGCGCACCGCCTTGATGCAGCACGCCCCATCCGACCGGGACCTGCAGCAGGAGGGTCACGATGCCGATCATCGCCTGGATAGTGACCAGTGCAAACAGAAGCACGGAGCGGCGGGCATGCGTCGTTTGCGGCGCTGCGCGAAGCGACGCAATCATGTGCATCAAAACCAGCGCGAAGAGAAAATAGGCGCCGCAGCGGTGGATGAACTGCACCGTCTTCGGATTCTCGAAGACGTTCAGCCAGAATGGTTGCTGGACGAAAAGATCGCCCGGGATCATGGCACCATCCATCAGCGGCCAGGTATTGTAGCTGAGGCCGGCATCAAGGCCGGCGACCAGCGCGCCGAGATAGATCTGGACGAGCGCCATGACGGCGATGATCGCAGCCATCGTCTTCGAACGCGCAGTCGGCGCAGCCTCCCCTGCATGCTGAGAAAGCCCCCGCATGATCCACATGCAGGAGGCGAAGATCAGACAGGCGATCACGAGATGTGTTGCGAGCCTGTACTGACTGACATCCGTACGGGCAACGAGACCGGACGACACCATCCACCAGCCGATGAACCCTTGAAAACCGCCAAGCGCCAGTATGCCGACCAGCGGCAGCTTCAAATGCCGCTCGATGCGCCCCGTCACCCAGAAGAACAGAAGCGGCAGGGCGAAAATCAGACCGATGGTGCGGGCGAGCAGCCGGTGCGCCCATTCCCACCAGAAGATCGTCTTGAATTCATCGACGGTCATGCCCTGGTTGATCTGCTGGTATTGCGGGATTTTCTGGTAGAGCGCGAACTCTTCTTCCCATTCCTGCGCACTGATCGGCGGAATGACGCCATGGATCGGCTTCCATTCGGTGATGGAAAGCCCGGATTCCGTCAGCCGCGTCGCACCACCGACAAGCACGAGGGCGAAAAGAAACAGAAGCACGAAACCCAGCCAGAGCCGCACATGGGCGCGGTTGCGATCGACCCGGTCGGTTGCCCGGACGAACGGCGGCTCGTCGATGATCTGTGCACTGGTCATGATGCTGGCTCCTGACAACTCAAGCGCGATCCGTGCCGCGAGAGGCGAATTGTCTCAGCGATCGGGCTTCAAGCGTGTTGATTTGCACCAGAGCAGCATGCAAAACAAGACTTACCCCTTTGCGGCATGCCGTCGCGGCTGAAAGCTGCCGGCAGGACAGGCCGCCGAACCGGAAAGACCGCAATGCCCGTACGTCTTCGAAAGCTGATAGGCACCGTCCTGATCGTCATTCTCGTCATCGTCTATGCGCTGGCGGCAACGACCTTTGCCACGCTCCTGCTCGGCGCGTCGCCCTGGTGGGTGCATCTGCTGTATTTCTTCCTCACCGGCTTGCTTTGGGTTCTCCCGGCCATGCTGATCATCAAATGGATGGAAAAGCCGGCAAAGCCGCGCTGAAAGGCCCGCCCCATGCGCATCGCCGTCATCGCTGATATCCATGGCAACGATCTCGCGCTGGAAGCCGTGCTCGCCGATATTGCTGCCCACGGCATAGGCGATGTGGTCAATCTGGGCGACTATCTGAGCGGCCCGCTCAATGCCGCCCGGACCGCTGACATCCTTATGGAGCGCACGTTTCCGTCGATCTGCGGCAACCACGACCGCTGGCTGACGACGCGGGCACCAGCGGACATGAACAGCTGGGACAGGTTCTCCCACGCAGATCTGGCCCCGCGCCATTTGGACTGGCTGCGTTCATTGCCGCCAACGCTGGTCTACCGCGAGGACATCCTGCTCTGCCATGGCACCCCGGCCAGCGACACCACCTATTGGCTTGAGGACCTGACGGCCGAGGGCGTGCTGCACATGTCGTCTCGCAAACGGATCGAGGAACTGGCCGGCGATCAGGATTTCCCGGTCATTCTTTGCGGCCATACCCATATTCCGCGCGCCGTGCGCCTCGCCGATGGACGCCTGATCGTCAATCCCGGCAGCGTCGGCTGCCCCGGCTACGACGATGACGAACCGGTTTTCCACAAGGTCGAGACGGGCTCGCCCGATGCATCCTACGCCGTCCTGGAAAAGACCGGACGGGAACGAGCCGGTACGGCATGGACGGTCAACTTTCACCGTGTCCGCTACGACAACCTGGCCATGGCAAAGCTTGCCGCCGAACGCGGCCATGCGGAATGGGCAAATGCCCTGTCCACCGGCTGGCTGGACTGACAAAACACTGCGACACGGCGTGGCCTTATCATTTTGCTAACCTTTTTTCCCGGTTTTCCGGGATGGGGAATGCCGCCCTATAATTTTTTAAAGGAAGTGACAGCGTTTGCGCGTTAGAAGGCAAGGCGGAAACGGATGGTTGGACAAGCGCAGATATGACGGATGTCGACTACAACATGATGCCCGTTGACGAGGTACGCGGTCGCGCATCGCGTGCGGCACGTGCTGCAGCAGTCGAAGCAGCAGCCACCAACAGCTTGAAGCTTTCCGTGCATGTCAATCTTGAAGCGCTGGAAGCGGACTGGCGGCAACTCGAGGCATCGAACAGTATTTCGCTGCATCAGGGGTTCGACTGGTGCAAGGCATGGGCACAGAGCCATGACAATTCGCTGCTGCTGGTGCGCGGCAATCTCGGTCAGAAAACCATCTTCATCCTGCCGCTGGAGCTTGTCCGCGGACGGTTGTTCCGCACCGCGCGCTTTATCGGCGCGCCGCACAGCAACATCAACACCGGCTTGTTTTCGACGGATATGGGCGATCTGACGCCGCAGCAATTTGCGACGTCGGTGATCGAGCAGCTCGGTGAAAAACTGTCCCGTGTCGCCGATATCGTGACTCTGGAGAAAATGCCGTTCGACTGGCGCGGCGAGCGCCATCCCCTTTCCAGCCTTCCGGCCGTGAAAAACCAGAACTCGTCCTACCAGTTGCCGCTGTTTGGAAATTTCGAGGCGACGCTGGCGCAGATCAATGCCAAGCGCCGGCGCAAGAAGTTCCGCGTTTCTGAAAAGCGTCTCGAAGCGCTCGGCGGTTACGACCATGTCGTAGCGAAGACGAGCGAGGAACGCCGCGAATTCCTGGACCTTTTTTTCGCCCAGAAGGCCGCCCGGTTCAAGGTTCTCGGCCTGCCCAACGTTTTCCAGGATGCCGAGACGCAGGCCTTCTTCCACCAGCTCGCAGCCCTCGGCGAAACGCAGGACGGCCAGCCGTTGGAACTCAATGCCATCCGCCTGCGCGGAGAAAACGACGGCCGGATCATTGCGATTGCCGGACTGTCGCGCAAGGGCGACCATGTCATCTGCCAGTTCGGTTCGATCGACGAGGATATCGCGGCCGACAGCAGCCCCGGCGAATTGCTGTTCTACCTGATGATCCGCCGTCATTGCGCGGAGGGTGCAGCACTCTTCGACTTCGGCATCGGCGACCAGCCCTACAAGCGCTCGTGGTGCACGGTCGAGACGATCCAGCGCGACATCATCCTGCCCCTGACCCTGCGTGGACGGATCGCTGCATGGTCGCACCGCATGGTCGTTTCCATGAAGAGCGCGATCAAGAAGAACCGCCAGGTCTATGCCTTTGTCCAACGCCTGCGGCAGCGCCGGCAAGGCACGGCCGCGACCGCCCCTTCCGAGGCGGACGGCGACTGAACTTTTCTCCTGGGTGTCAGGCTGCGCGACGACCCGGATGTCCCGGCTGCGGCAGGCTCGTCGCCGTCATCAGCACGATATCGTTGTAGCCGGCATCGCCGAATCCGGTGATCAGCTCGATGATGTCCTCGTCGCTGACGGCCGGGGCCGACAGGATGATTTCCGTTTCGGTCGATCGCATCACCTTCCGCACTGCGTTGACGTCGGCCGGGCCACACTCGACCAGCACCGTGTCATAGGCATTCGACAGCGCATCGACGATCATCTGCAGCCGCTCGATGCCCCGCATGGCGATCACAGGATCGGCGTCGCCCTGCGGAATGACATGGGCGTCCGAAAGCCGGTCGGCATGGATCGTCTCCGTGAACGGCACCTCGCCGGCAAGCAGGTTGGTGATCCCGGGCAGTTGCGTCGACTGGGCCATGAGGCGCGTCGGGCAGGCAGAGCCGGTCAGGTCGATCAACACGATCTTGCGTCCCTCCTCCGCGATCAGCCGCGCCAGCATGACGGCCGCCGTCGAGCCCTGGTCGCCGGCAGGCGATACCGAAACGGCGACGCGGATATCATTGGTGCAGATGTGATAGGCGACGGATTCGACCGAAAAATCGTCGGCATCTGTATCGGCCGCAGAAACAGATGCGCTTTCCGAAACCGGCTGCTCGAGCAGGCTGCGGGCAACCTGCGGCTCGGCCTTTTTGACCTGTACCGGGGTCGCGGCAACGACGGGCTGTTCGGCAGGACGCTGATCTTCTTCATAATCCACCGGGCGCAGGGCACGACCGCTGAAAAGCTCGCTCAGCATGATGACGACGCAGCTGATCAGGAAGGCGGCCAGGGCCGCGACGATGGTGATCGGCAGGACCTTCGGGAAATGCACCTCGGTCGGTTCGACGGCCTTTGAGATGATGCGGCCATCGGCAGGGGTCGAATTCGCGCCGGTGCGCGATGTCGCCTCCCGGTATCGTGCAAGATAGGTTTCCAACAGCTGCCGCTGCGAGGTGGCTTCGCGCTCGAGTGCCCGCAAGCCCACTTCGTCCTCGCCGGCCTGCGCCGAGGTCGCCTTCAGTGTATTGAGCTGCTGAACGAGCTGACGCTCGCGCAGCTGCGAGACGCTTGCCTCATTCTCCAAACTGCCAAGGATTTTCTGGGTTTCGGCACGGATCTGCGCGCGGATCCCCTGCAATTGCGATTTCAGAGCCTTCAGCCGCGGATGACCGTCGAGCAACGTCGTCGACAGATCGGCAATCTGCCCCTGCATCGTCGATTCCGTCTCCTTCAGGCGCTGGATCATCGCCGAACCGACGACATCGTTCAGCGTGTCGACGGCACGACCGTTGGACAGTGCGGACCGAACGCCTTCAGCCCGCGCCTCCGCATTGGCGCGTTCGCCCCGCACCCGGGCAAGCTCCGTGGAAATGTCGTTCAGCTGCTTGATGGCAAAAGTGCTGTTGTCACCCGTCGGCAGGAGATCCTGCGACGCCCGATAAGCAGCGGCTTTCGCTTCCGCGTCGCGCACCTTTTCACGCAGGTTGGCAATTTCCGGCTCCAGCCAGCGCGTCGCCTCGGAGTTGGAATCGAGCTTGGCGCCGCTTTGCAGCGAGAGATAGATCCTTGCCATCGCATTGGGTATCGCGGCGGCGAGCTTCTGGTCCTTGGAAGTGAACTGCACCGCGATCACGCGGGATTTCTCCACCTGATAGACCTGCAGTTTCTGCTGGAATTCCTTCAACACACGCTCTTCCGGCGGCAAGTCGAGCGGGTTCTTCTTGATGCCGAGCATGACCAAAAGGTCCGAGATCGCCGAGGGATTGGCGGTCGGATCGAACTCCTGCAATTCATAGAGCTTCATCTCGCGGGCAACCTGCTTGATGAGGTCGACAGATCGCAGCACCTGGACCTGGCTCGAAATGGCGGACTCGTCAAAGGATGCATCGGCCGGCGGCTGCTGCGCCTGGTTGACGCCGGTAAACTCCGGCTGGCGCGATTCGATCAGAAGGCGGGTTTCGCTCTGGTAGTCGGGCGACATGAGGCTGGCGCCGACGAAAGCCATGCCGGCGAAGCAGACCGTCGCCAGAAGGACTCGGCCCTTCTTGTTCCAGATGGCACGGAAGAGCCCGCCGAGATCGATATCGACATCCTGATGACCGCCATTGACGCCCGACATGCGCTTTACTCCGAACCAACACAACTTGCCGGCCACCGTAAACAAACATGGTAACACAAGGGTTAATGGGCGCGGGAAAGGGATTGTCGGCGTCCGCCCCTTCCCTGACTTGAGAAAACGACGGTCCGCTCAGGATTTTTCGGCGGCCTTTACCGGCTATTAACCCTAACGGATCGATAACGTCTGGGTATGGCAGGAATTCCGGAGCGCGAGAGCCTAATGACGTTCGCACGATTGAAAACAGGTTTGGCACTCACGGCGGTTGCGCTGTGCGTCACCGTTGCCGGCTGCACCAGCTATCAGCCTGCCCCGCGGGCATTCAGCGAAGCGACGATCCAGCCTTACCGCGTCGATAGCGGCGACCGGCTGCGCATCAGCGTCTTCGAGCAGGCGGGCCTGACGGGCAGCTACACTGTAGACCAGGCCGGCTATGTCGCCTTCCCGCTGATCGGCGCCGTGCCGTCGCGCGGCCACACGCTGCCTGAAATGGAAAAGCTGATCGCCGAAAAGTTGCGCCAAGGGTATCTGCGCGATCCCGACGTGACGATCGAGGTTGATCGCTACCGTTCCATCTTCATCATGGGCGAAGTCGGCCAGTCCGGTCAGTATTCCTACGTGCCGGGCATGACCGTCCAGAACGCCATCGCCGTCGCCGGCGGATATTCTCCGCGCGCCAACCAGGCGAATGTCGATGTCACGCGCAAGATCAACGGCAAGATTCTAACCGGTCGGGTCTCGATCTCGGATCCGATCATGGCCGGCGACACCATCTATGTTCGCGAGCGGCTGTTCTGACAGCCATGCCGGACCCCCGCCCGCTGCGCATCATCCATTGTTTTCGATCTCCGGTGGGCGGCATTTTCCGTCATGTCCGGGATCTGGCCGAGGCGCATGCGAAAGCTGGACACGAGGTCGGCATTCTCTGCGACAGCACGACGGGCGGGACTTTCGAGGATGCACTGTTCGACGAGATACGGCCGTATCTGGCGCTCGGACTGGTGCGTCTGCCCATACAACGCTCGGTTGGACCGAGCGATCTGGTTGCCCTCTGGGGCAGCTATAAGGAAATCAGGAGTTTGCGGCCGGATATTCTGCACGGACACGGCGCCAAGGGCGGCGGTGTTGCGCGGATCATCGGCTCAGCCTTGCGGGTAAACAGGTATTGCGTCGCCCGCCTCTATTCGCCGCATGGCGGCAGCCTGCATTATGACGGTTCGCGGCTCAGCGGAAAAATGGTATTCCTCGCGGAAAGATTGCAGGAATTTCTGACCGACGCGATGGTCTTCGTCTGCGATTTCGAACGCAACAGCTACGCGGCCAAGGTCGGCCGGCCGCGCGTGCGCAGCGAACGCATCTACAACGGCATCGACGATCGCGACTTCGAGACGGTCCATGCCCGACCGGATGCCGTGGATTTTCTCTATATCGGCATGCTGCGCGACCTCAAGGGGCCCGATCTCTTCATCGATGCCTTTGCCCGCACCGAACGCCTGATCGGCCGGCCGCTCTCGGCCATCATGATCGGCGACGGGCCGCAGAAGGACGACTACGAGAAGATGATGATGGAGCGCGGGCTTGGCCGCCGCATCGAGATGCTGCCGGCGATGAAGGCGCGCGACGCCTTCTCCTTTGCCCGCCGCGTCGTCGTCCCCTCGCGCGCCGAATCCATGCCCTATATCGTGCTTGAGGCTTTGGCCGCGCGCAAACCGGTCATCGCCGCCCGCGTCGGCGGTATCCCCGAGGTATTGGGTTCGGACAGCGCCGCCCTTTCGGTCCCGAACGACGCGCAGTCGCTCGCCGAAATCATGGCCACCGCGATGACGGATCCAGGCTGGGCTGAGCGCGTCATGCCCGAGGCGACCGCGTTCAAGGCAGATTTCTCCACATCGACGATGGCGGCCCACATGCTGCGGTTATATCGCGATCTTGTGCCAGCATCGTCCGTCACGACACCGTGATCAGCGCCGGGTCGTAAGCGTTTTTTAGGGGCTTTCTGCTATCTCCGAGCTGGGCCAATGGCGGAAAGCATCATGAACCAGATCGACAAACCGGAAACCTTCGACACGGAAGCGCTTCGCAAGAAGATTTCCGAGATCCGCACGATCGGGGTTGATGAAAAGACCGAGGAACCAAACGCCAGCGAACTCAATCCGCTCGCTCGGCGCATCGCGCAACAGTTCCGGGCCGACACCTATTCACCGGCCATGATCATCGGCCTGATGCGGTTGTTCGAATTCACCAGCCTGTTTGCCATCGGCTACGCCATTCTCATGCTTTACGTGTCGCCCGGATGGAACGACTGGCTCATCTACACGGGCACCCTGCTCTGCGGCTCGGCCTTAACAGTCGGTTTTCTTCAACTGGCCGACGCCTTTCAGGTCACCTCGCTCCGATCCGCGATCCGCGCGCTGCCACGCCTGATGGGTGCCTGGATGCTCGCCTTTGCTGCCCTTGCGGTCGTCCTGTTCTTCACCAAGGTCGGCGGTCCCTATTCCCGCGTCTTCTTCGGCGCCTGGTTCCTCTCCGGTGCGGCCTTCCTCTTTCTCGAGCGCGCCTTCATCGCCTATTCGATCCGCAACTGGGTGCGAAACGGGATCATGGAACGTCGGGCCGTCATCGTCGGCGGCGGGCAGGCCGCAAAGGACCTGATCCGCTCGCTCGAAAGTCAGCCCGACAACGACATCCGCATCTGCGGCATCTTCGACGATCGCGACGACCGCCGTTCGCCAAGCGTGATCGCCGGTTATCCGAAGCTCGGCACCGTGGCAGAGCTCGTCGATTTCGCCCGCCTGACCCGCATCGACATGCTGATCATCTCGCTGCCGCTCTCGGCCGAGGCCCGCATCCTGCAGCTTCTGCGCAAACTCTGGATCCTGCCGGTCGATATCCGGCTTGCCGCCCATGCCAACAACCTGCGCTTTCGTCCGCGCAGCTATTCGCATGTCGGCAAGGTGCCGATGCTCGACATTTTCGACAAGCCGATCACCGATTGGGATTCCGTCGCCAAACGCGCCTTCGACATTTTCTTCAGCATCGTCGCGCTGGTCTGCCTCTGGCCGGTGTTCATCGGTGCCGCAATCGCCGTCAAGGTCAATTCGCCAGGTCCGATCATCTTCAAGCAGAAGCGCCATGGCTTCAACAACGAGACGATCGACGTCTACAAGTTCCGCTCGATGTACACCAATATGAGCGACCCGACGGCCCGCAATGCCGTGACCAAGGGCGACCCGCGCGTCACCTCCGTGGGCCGCTTCCTGCGCAAGTCCTCGATCGACGAACTGCCGCAGATTTTCAACGTGCTCAAGGGCCAGCTCTCGTTGGTCGGCCCGCGCCCGCATGCCGTGCTTGCTCAGACCCAGAACCGCAACTATTCGGACGTCGTCGAAGGCTATTTTGCCCGTCACCGGGTCAAGCCCGGCGTCACCGGCTGGGCGCAGATCAACGGCTGGCGCGGCGAAATCGACAATGACGACAAGATCAAGTTCCGCACGGCCTTCGATCTCTACTACATCGAAAACTGGTCGCTGCTGTTCGATCTGAAAATTCTGTTCCTGACGCCGATCCGGCTGCTCAACACCGAAAACGCCTATTGATGGCGATCGGCGTCTCGCAGGCCTCCGCTTTCCGGCCGCAACTCGCCGCAGTTGCCATCCTTGGATCGGCGATGGTGACCTTCGGCGTCTTCCTGTCCGGCTTCGTGATCGCCGAGCCTGCGCCATACGAAGTCTTCATGGCCGCGCTGATCGGCCTCTGGGCGCTGTTTGGCCTGAAGATCTCGCGCTACACCGCGCCGCTGCTTGCTCTCCTCATCCTGTTCATCACCGGCGGCCTTCTGTCGCTAACGGTGATGAAGGACCTCGCGACCGGCCCGATGTACATCGCCGTTTCCGCGTTTCTTGCCCTGTCTTCCGTGTTCTATGCCGCGATCATCGAAGCCCGTCACGAGCGGCTCAAACTGATCTTCAATGCCTGGGTTGCGGCCGGCGTCATCACCTCCCTGCTGGGCATTCTCGGTTATTTCGGTGCCATACCCGGCGGCGAACAATTCACGCTCTACGACCGCGCCAAGGGCGCCTTTCAAGACCCCAACGTCTTCGGACCGTTTCTGGTCGCCCCTTCCCTCTACCTGATGCACGGCCTTCTGACCGACCGGCTGTCGCGCGCGCCTATCCGCATCGGCTGCCTCCTCGTCATGGCGCTTGGCCTTTTCCTGTCCTTCTCCCGTGCCGCCTGGGCGCTCTATCTGTTCTGCGCCTGCGCGCTCGTCTTCATCATGCTGATGAAGGAGCGAACCGGTGCGTTCCGCTTGAAGATTCTGGTGCTGACGCTCGGCGGCGCGGTCCTGATGATCTCCGCCCTTGTCGTCGCCCTGCAGTTCGAACAGGTGTCCAGCCTGTTCTCGAGCCGGACCCAACTGGTGCAGGACTATGACGGCGGCCATCTCGGCCGGTTCGAGCGTCACCGCATCGGTTTCCTGATGTCGATGGAAAAACCTCTTGGCATCGGGCCGATGGTCTTCAGCAATATCTTTCCCGAGGACGAGCACAATATCTGGCTGAAATCATTGACCTCCTATGGCTGGCTCGGCTTCGTGTGTTATGTCACGCTGATCCTCTGGACGGTCTCGATCGGTTTCCGCTTCCTGCTGCTCGACCGTCCCTGGCAGCCTTTCCTGATGATCTCCTGGATCGTCCTCATCGGCCATACCGCCATCGGCAACGTCATCGACACCGACCACTGGCGCCATTTCTATCTGCTGCTCGGCATTGTTTGGGGCTGCGGCGCGCTGGAGTACCGATATCGCCACGCAGCCGTCGCTGCAGCGTCACGACAGCGTGCAAAGCTCCTTTAACAATTTGATTCTAAACATGTTCAGGCGAGAAGGCGGCTGATTTCAATGCCGAAGCGCAGCGGATCGATCATGACCAGCGATGCAAACCCGGAAACGCCCATGCGGATTCTTGAAGTGCTGGAACCAAGCGGCGGCGGTTCGGGCCGTCATTTTCTCGACCTTTGTCGTGGGCTTGCCGAGCGCGGCCATCACGTGGAGGCGGTCTATTCGCCACTGCGCGCGGAAGAAACCTTTTTGCGCGAGCTGAAAGCGATTGGCCTGCCGGCCATCCACTCCGTCGCGATGCAGCGCGCGCCGGGACGATCCGACATTGCCGCACACAAGGCGCTCGGCAAAATCATCCGCGGTGGCGGTTTCGATGTCATCCACGGACACAGTTCCAAGGCTGGTGCCCTCACCCGGCTGCGTATACCCGGCCGGCATGTTCCGCGCATCTATACGCCGCACGCCTTTCGCACCATGGACCCGACCCTTGGCCTCGGCGGACGCCTGATCTATGGCGCGATCGAACTGCTGCTCGCCCGGCTCTTCACCGATCACCTGATCTGCGTGTCGGATGACGAATATCGTCATGCGCATGGTCTCGGCATTCCCCGGCACAAACTTTCGGTCATCCGCAATGGCGTGGCGCCTCCGCCCGGCGGCATGGCGCAGACCGTGCGTGCGAGTTTCGGCATCGGTCCGGAGACGCTGGTTTTCGGCTTCATCGGCCGCCTGTCTCCACAGAAAGCGCCCGAGCGGCTGCTTCAAGCTTTTACCCATGCCGCATCCCGGCTCGGTGACGCGCATCTGGTGATGGTTGGTTCCGGCGAACTGGAATCGGAAACAAAAGCGGCGATCCGCGCAAGCGGCTTACAGAACCGCATCCACCTGACCAGCGCGTTCTCCGGCCCGCAGGCCGTCTCCTGTTTTGACCTCCTGGTGATGCCGAGCCGCTACGAGGCCATGTCCTATGTCATGCTGGAGGCCGCGGCCGCCGGAAAACCGATCATTTCCACCGACATCGGCGGCGCCGGAACCGTTATCGAAAACGGCGCGAACGGCTTCATCGTTCCCAACAGCGACGACATAGCGGGCCTATCAGCCGCCATGGTCAACGCGGCGCAACCCGGCACCTATGAGGCGCTGCATGCCGCCGCGACGGCGCGCAAGCATGACTACGCACTCACCGTGATGATCGACAAGACCGAGGCGCTTTATCGGGGTCTGACGGCTCGAAAGTAGCCGCTGCTCTCATCTCCGGATCTCCGTACAACTCGACCATTTTGTTGCCGATTGCCATTTTTTCCCCTTGCACGGCGCAGCCCGAGACTATAGGTCTTGCGGCGGCTCGGAGTGTAGCGCAGCCCGGTAGCGCACTTGACTGGGGGTCAAGGGGTCGTGGGTTCGAATCCCGCCACTCCGACCAAAATTCCCCACCGGAAATCGATCATCAGAATAATATTCGCCTTCAAGGCGAGCGGCATATGATGCGCTTAAGTCCTGACCGGGATTGCATTTTACGGGTGCCTACGATTGTCAACCGGCCTGTTGGCTGACCGTTGGATCTTCCGGTATACGTCTATCGCACCTGGTCCAGAAGACGCTTGCATTCGAGAAGATCGTAGAGCGCCTCCTGCAGAAGGGCGCGGTCTTCCTTGCCGACGGAAGTCTTGCCGAGCGAGATTTCCGGGACGTCATCGTTGCCGCCGACGAAAGAGAAGAAGCGACGGCTGGCCGGCGCCTTGGCACGGCCGACGATCTGGTCGTCGTCCGGATTGCCGAGCTTCGGCTGCTGCGGCTGCGCCGGCGTCTCGTCATTGTTGGCAGCAGCCAGCGCCTCGACGGTCGCCAGATCGCCGCTGGCGATGGCGGAGACGAACTTGTTGCCATTGGCCTTGAGGAGTTTCTGGACACCCTTG
The DNA here is from genome assembly GCA_900472785.1 of Hyphomicrobiales bacterium. Taxonomy (GTDB): domain Bacteria; phylum Pseudomonadota; class Alphaproteobacteria; order Rhizobiales; family Rhizobiaceae; genus Pararhizobium. The sequence goes on from UCJH01000024.1 coordinate 82,808, forward strand.
ATGGTGTAGCCGTGATCATAAAGCAGGTGACGGATGCCCTTCAGCAGATCGACATCGTCCGGGCGGTAATAGCGACGTCCGCCGCCGCGTTTCATCGGCTTGATCTGCAGAAAACGCGTTTCCCAGAAGCGCAGGACATGCTGCGGCAGATCGAGATCATCGGCCACCTCGCTGATGGTGCGAAACGCATCCGGGCTTTTTTCCATGTCTTCCCCATTTGAAGGCCGCGGCCGCGTCCTTATCACCCGCGGCGCTGGGCGCGGGACAACAACGCGATTCGATGATTATACGAATCGTGTCTATTTCAACGGCTTATGGATGAGTTTTCAACCATGTTAACGCATTGCCGCCCAAATATCCGTCGGGCGGTGCCGGTCTGCATCAGGGAGGTCAGGACGCCGCCGATGCCGGCTTCTGCTTTGCCTTGCGCGCCACATGCGATTTCAGCACGCGCTGCTTCAGCACATTGGAGGCCTTGAAGGTCATGACGCGGCGGGGAGAGATCGGCACTTCCTCGCCGGTCTTGGGGTTGCGGCCGATGCGTTCGTTCTTGTCGCGCACCTGAAAGGTTGCAAAGGAGGAAAGCTTGACGCTCTCCCCGCGCACGATCGCATTGCAGATTTCATCGATGACCGTTTCGACCAGTTCGGCCGATTCCGTGCGGGAAAGGCCGACCTTGCGAAAAACAGATTCAGCCAAGTCCGCCCGTGTTACCGTTTTTCCGCTCATCTTCCCCCACCGATTTTATTGAAATATCGATTAGCTCGCGAAGACTATTGCCCTTGTCTATTCCGGTCAAGCGCCTGCCTTATATCAGTAATTTTTTACCAGCGCAGCAGCACGGAGCCCCAGGTGAACCCGCCGCCCATGGCTTCGAGCAGAACCAGATCGCCGCGCTTGATGCGGCCGTCGGCGGCAGCGGTATTGAGCGCCAGCGGGATCGAAGCGGCCGAGGTGTTGCCGTGAAGATCGACGGTGACGACAACCTTTTCGAGTGGAATACCGAGTTTCTTCGCCGAACCGTCGATGATCCGGCGGTTGGCCTGATGTGGAACCAGCCAATCAAGATCGTCCGCCGTGGTACCAGTCGCCGTAAAAGCTGCTTCGATCACGTCGGTGATCATCCCGACGGCATGCTTGAAGACCTCGCGACCCTCCATGCGCAGATGACCGACGGTCCCGGTCGTCGATGGGCCGCCATCGACATAAAGCTTTTCCTTGTGTGCACCGTCGGAGCGCAGCTGGGTCGTCAGCACGCCGCGATCGCTGTTGGCGCCTGTTCCTTCCTGCGCTTCAAGGATGATCGCGCCGGCGCCATCGCCGAACAGGACGCAGGTCGTGCGGTCGGTCCAGTCGAGAATACGCGAAAACGTCTCCGCCCCGATGACCAGCACGCGTTTGGCAAGGCCGCCGCGGATATAGGCATCCGCCGTCGTAACGCCGAAGATGAAGCCGGAACAGACGGCCTGCACGTCGAAGGCTGCGCCATGGTGCATGCCGAGCCGGTTCTGGATGTTGACGGCGGTGGCCGGAAAGGTGTTGTCGGGCGTCGAGGTGGCAACGATGATCAGGTCGAGATCGGCGGACGTCAGGCCGGCATTCTCGAGCGCGGCGCGCCCTGCCGCTTCTCCCAGCGATGCGGTGGTCTCCCCCTCGCCCGCGATGTAGCGCTGCCGGATGCCTGTGCGCTGCACGATCCACTCATCGGATGTGTCAACTTTGCTTTCCAGATCGAGATTGGTCACCACCTGCTTCGGAAGCGCTGCCCCGAAACCGCGAACCACAGAACGGATCATCTATTCAAACCTCATCAGTCATGCCACCGGCAGCGCTTTCGGAAGCGGCCACAGCACGATATTTCTGCAAATCATTGGCGATCTTCGCCTTCAAGCCATTCCTGACCATATCATAACCAACGTCGATCGCTGCGGCGAAGCCTTCGGCATCCGTGCCGCCATGGCTTTTGATGACCACGCCGTTCAGGCCAAGGAAGACGCCGCCGTTGACCTTGCGCGGGTCCATCTTTTCCCGCAGCCGGTCAAAGGCCCCCTTCGCCAGGATGTAGCCTATCTTGGCAAGCAATGTGCGCGACATTGCGGCACGCAGATATTCGGCGATCTGGCGCGCCGTGCCTTCTGCGGCCTTCAAGGCAATATTGCCGGAAAAACCTTCGGTCACCACGACATCGACCGTTCCGCGACCGATATCGTCTCCCTCGACGAAACCGAAATAGTCGATGCTGTCGAGACCGGCTTCCCGCAGCAAGCGCCCGGCTTCCTTGACCTCTTCCTGGCCCTTGATCTCCTCGACCCCGACATTCAGGAGACCAAGCGTCGGACGCTCCACCTCGAACAAAGCGCGGGCCATCGCGCCGCCCATCAGCGCAAAATCCATGAGCTGCTGCGCATTGGCGCCGATCGTCGCGCCGACGTCGAGCACGATGCTCTCGCCCTTCAAGGTCGGCCAGATCGCGGCGATGGCCGGGCGCTGGATGCCCGACATCGTCCGCAGGCAAAACACCGACATCGCCATCAGCGCGCCGGTATTTCCGGCGGAAACGACGACATCCGCCTCATCCTTGCCGACTGCGTCGATCGCATTCCACATGCTCGACTTGCCGCGACCGCGGCGCAGGGCCTGGCTCGGCTTCTCGTCCATGGCGATCGCGATTTCGCTGTGGTGAAAAACGCTGGCAGCCTTCAGCTTCGGATGCCTATCGAGAAGCGACGCACATTCCGATTCGACACCGAAGAGCACGAACCGGATATCCGGGTGACGCTCGAGCGCCTTTGCGGCACCCGGAATGACGACCTGCGGACCAAAGTCGCCGCCCATGACATCAAGAGAAATTCTGACCACGCGTGTCTTATCCTTTTTTCCTGCCACACCGCATGTTTCGTCTCAGCGCAAGGATTTGAGCGATGGAGACACACGTGTTTTCATGACGTTTGGACCACGGGACACCCCGTTCTCCGGGAGTGATGGCCCAACGGGCTGGATTGCGGCCAAAATACCGTTTTTCGGTTCCGTGACAACCGATTTGTGGCAGGCGCTTGACGCCTCAATCCTTTTTCCAGTCCTTCAGCGCGGCGAACGGATTTGGACGGACATCGTCATCGACGGTGCTTTCGATGCGCTCCCCGAAAGCCGCCCCGTCCTTGCGCGGATAGGGATCGATGGCAAGTGCCGCGTGCTCGGTCACCACAGTGCCGGCATCGATCGTATCGCCTGTGAATATATCCGGGAGATCCGGTCCTTCCGGATCGACGAACATCTCGCCGGTATCGTTGGCGGCGATCCGCGCCAGCCGGGAGCCTTCCGGCACGAAGATCGTATCGATCGCCTCGTCGATCTGCGATTCCACCGGTTCCAGCGTCACGACACAAGCCTGCACGATCCTTGCCGCGACGCGCCCACGAATCCGCACGCCATCCTTCTTCCAGCGGTTGATCTGCAGTTCGGCAGTCAGAGATTCGACAGCGACGACATCCCACAACGCGGCAAGCGCGGCACGTTCCCTGTCATCGGCGGACATGCGCACGGTTACCGCATTGGCGGAGATATTTCCCACCTTCACCGGGTAGGAAAATGCCGGCTTTTCGTCATTCATCATTCTGTGATCCTTTCAGACGACGGAAGGCCGCGTGACAACACGGGGCCGGTCCTCGTCAGACCCGGGGCGCGGGCATGTCGAGCATGCCGCTTTCCACCAGATCCTCGTCATAGCCAGCAAGCACGGCCTCGGCTTCAAGCAAATATGCCGCCAGTCCCTGCATCGATATATCGGCGGGCGACGGCCCGGGATGGAAGTTGCGCTTTAGCGCTTCCGTCAACGCGGTCGCATCCTTGACTTCCAACGCCGCGGAATAGGTTTCGAGCCGTCCGTAAAACATGCCGGCCAGTTTCTTCATGCGCTTGGGAACCGCGACGTCGCCGACGCCGAGCTCGCGAATCGAATGATCGACATCCTCGAAAAATGCATCGACGATTTCCTGGGCGATCTCCTGGCCTGCTCGGGCAGAAAGCCGCGTGCGTCGGAAATACAGGATCAGCACCGCCGACAGCATCTCGAAACGGCCCATGACGGTGTCGGGAACACCGAGTTCGGCATAGAGAACAGGACGGCGCGCAGAAGCCGTCAAAAGGCCGTACTGGCGCTCGACGATTGCGACATTGTTATTTTTTTTGCCGAACAGTCCAAAAATCATCATAAAGCCCAAGTTTGGCTGCTTCAAAGTGCGCGCACCCACGCATCCTGTTATTGCATGATTGCTGAAGCTGGTTTACCGAAGCAGGCACGAATTGCAATGGCGCATCTGCCATCTTTACCCCAAGGGAGATGTCGTTGACGAAACGGTATTTCAAGTCCGAAATGAAACTGCGTAGCATTGTTATAACATTGGCGATCTGTGGCACTGCGCTGACGGGGTGCAAGACAACGGACATGATGGGTACCGGCGAAGTCCTCAACCAGGGCTACGTCGTCGACCAGGAAACTCTGGCGCTGGCGCCTGTCGGCGCGAGCCGCGAACAGGTGCTCCTGTCGCTCGGGACGCCGTCGACCACCGCCACCTTCGACAACGAGGTGTTCTACTACATCTCGCAGAAGCGGACGCGACCGGTGGCTTTCATGAAGCCCAAGCTCGTCGACCAGAGTATTCTGACCGTCTACTTCGACAAGGACGGCGTCGTCGAAAGACTGGCACATTATACGCTTCAGGACGGCAAGGTCTTCGACATGATTTCCCGCACGACGCCGACGGGTGGCCGTGAAATGACCTTCCTCAGCCAGCTGCTGTCCGGCAACGGCATCGGCAAGAGCATGGCAAAGTCGATCTTCGGCGACGGCGGCAAAGGCAACTGATCCGCTCCTCACTCTTGCATAAAAAACCCGCGGAACCAATTTCCGCGGGTTTTTCTTTGGCATTTCAACGTTGAACGAGGTTTGTATCGAACCTCGATGAGAGAGGCGCTGCACGGTCACCGTGCAGCGCGCGCTGTCATCCAGCCAGAACGGCGAGAAGCAGCAGGGCGACGATGTTGGTGATCTTGATCGCCGGATTGACCGCAGGGCCGGCCGTATCCTTGTAGGGATCGCCAACCGTATCGCCGGTCACGGAAGCCTTGTGGGCATCCGAGCCCTTCAGGTGCCGGGTTCCGTCCTTGTCGACAAAGCCGTCTTCAAAGCTTTTCTTGGCATTGTCCCAGGCACCGCCGCCCGAGGTCATCGAGATTGCGACGAAGATGCCGTTGACGATGACTCCGAGAAGCGAGGCGCCAAGAGCTGCAAAGGCAGACGCCTTCGAGCCGGAGATCAGCAGCACGCCGAAATAGACGACGATCGGTGCCAGCACCGGCAGTAGCGACGGTACGATCATTTCGCGGATCGCCGCTTTCGTCAGCATGTCGACGGCACGACCGTAGTCCGGACGATCGGTGCCTGCCATGATGCCCGGTTTTTCGCGGAACTGGCGACGCACCTCTTCGACCACGGCGCCGGCTGCACGGCCCACGGCCGTCATCGCGATACCCCCGAAGAGGTAAGGGATGAGACCGCCGAAGATGAGGCCTGCGACGACGTAAGGGTTGGACAGGTCGAACGAGATCGTGCCCACATCCGCGAAATACGGATATTTGTCGCCATTGGCGGCAAAGTACTTCAGGTCGTTCGAATAGGCGGCAAACAGCACCAGCGCGCCGAGGCCGGCCGAACCGATGGCATAGCCCTTGGTCACGGCCTTTGTCGTGTTGCCGACCGCGTCGAGCGCGTCCGTCGCCTTGCGCACGTCCGGTGGCAGGTGCGCCATTTCGGCGATGCCGCCTGCATTGTCGGTGACAGGACCGAAGGCGTCCAGAGCAACGATCATGCCGGCGATCCCGAGCATGGCAGTGACCGCGATACCGGTGCCGAAGAGGCCGGCCAGTTGGTAGGTGGAGAGGATGCCGCCGACGATGACGATCGCCGGCAGAGCCGTCGATTCCAGCGAAACGGCAAGGCCCTGGATGACGTTGGTGCCGTGGCCGCTGACCGACGCCTGGGCGATGGAATTGACCGGGCGCTTGTTGGTTCCGGTGTAGTATTCTGTGATCACCACGATCAATGCCGTCACCACGAGGCCGAGAATCCCGCAGATGAACAGGTTGGTGCCGGTAATGTCCTTGCCTTCGACGGCGCCGATCGAGCCCCAGCCGATGGTCAGCGATGTGGCCGCGCCAAGGCCGACGATCGACAGGACGCCTGTGACGATCAGGCCCTTGTAGAGGGCGCCCATGATCGAGCCGTTGGACCCGAGCTTGACGAAGAAGGCGCCGATGATCGAGGTGATGATGCAGGCACCGCAGATCGCCAGCGGATAGGCCATGACGACGTCAAGCGTCGCGCTGCCGGCGAAGAAGATCGCAGCAAGCACCATGGTGGCGACGATCGAGACGGCATAGGTTTCGAACAGGTCGGCAGCCATGCCGGCGCAGTCGCCGACATTGTCGCCGACGTTGTCGGCGATCGTTGCCGGGTTGCGGGGATCATCTTCCGGAATGCCGGCTTCGACCTTGCCGACGAGGTCGCCGCCAACGTCCGCACCCTTGGTGAAGATGCCGCCGCCGAGACGGGCGAAGATCGAAATCAGCGAAGCGCCGAAACCGAGCGAGACGAGCGCGTCGATGACCTCGCGCGAGCCTGGCGCCTGGCCGAGGCCCTCCGTGAGGATGAGATAGTAGATGGAGACGCCGAGAAGGGCCAAACCGGCGACCAGCATGCCGGTGATCGCACCGGACTTGAACGCGATGTCGAGGCCGGCCGAGAGGCTAACGGAAGACGCCTGGGCAGTGCGCACATTGGCGCGAACCGAGACATGCATGCCGATGAAGCCGGCAGCGCCGGACAGAACCGCGCCGATCAGAAAGCCGATGGCAGCCGTAACGGAAAGAAGAGCCCAGGCACCGACGAAGACGACGGCACCGACAAGGGCGATGGTTTTATACTGACGTGTGAGATAGGCCTGCGCCCCCTCGCGAATGAAGCCTGCAATCTCTTGCATGCGGGCATTGCCCTGGTCGGCGGCAAGCACCGACCGGGTCGTCCAGATGGCATACACCACCGAAAGCAACCCGCATGCGATAACGCCCAATAGAATGGTCATTTCGCTCTTTCCTCCGTTTACCCGCAGCTCACTCCGTTCCACAGGCTCAAAAAATCGCATTGAGGCCGCGCTCCCCATCAAGCACAGCGGCTCATGCGGCGGCCAGAGTGCTGTGACGAATCGGTATCGTCAAGCCCTGCGACGAGGTCAAAACTGGTTGATTTGCAGCACTTAGCCGCTTTTCCGGGGACAAGCAGAAGGCCGTTCGGCCTCGATAGGCTCAGATCGGTTGCTTTGTCCCGGAACGGATCAAAAACGCCAGAAGCACGAAGCAGACCGTGGTCACCGGCCACACGGCGGCGCTGAGCATATCCCAGCCATAGGCGGTAAAAACCTTGCCGGAACCGAACGAAGCAAGCGCAACAGCGGCAAACAGGATGATGTCATGGAAGCCCTGCACCTTGTCCGCCTCATGCGGCCGGTAACTCGCCGCGACGATGGCGGTCGAGCCGATGAACCCAAGGTTCCAGCCGAGCCCGAGCAGAATCAGCGCGCCCCAGAAATTCCAGAGCGCGATGCCGGCATGGGCGACGAGAGCGCATAACATGAGGATGGCAAGCCCTGCAGCCACAACTTTTTCGGCACCGAAGCGCGTCACCAGCATGCCCGTGAAAAAGCTCGGGGCAAACATGGCCAGCACGTGCCATTGGATACCAAGCGTCGCCAGATCGGTCGAGAAGCCGCAGCCGACGACCATGGCGATCGGTGCGCCGGTCATCATGAAGGTCATCAACGCATAGGTGGAGATGCCGCAGATCATGCCGGTCAGGAAGCGTTGCGTCAGCACGATCTCCTTCAACGGCCGGGAGACGGCCGCCGGCGTCATAGTGACAGGCTGGCGCAGGTCGGGCAGACGCAGGAAAAGGAGCACGACGATCGCGACGAGGCAGACCGGCACAAGCGCCATGAAGGCACCGGCAAACAGGATCGGCGCAAAGGTGTCCTTGGAAAGGATGACGATCTGCGGCCCGAGCACCGCCGAAATCATGCCGCCGGCAAGGATCCATGAAATTGCGCGCGGCTTGTAAAACGCGGGCGAGGTATCGGCGGCGGCGAAACGGATTTTCTGGGCGAAGCCACCGGACATACCGGCAATGCAAAGTCCGAAGGCGAAAAGCCAGAAATCGCTGCGAAACAGGGCAAGCGCCGCCACGGCGCCACCGCAGGCGCCAAGCAGCGCGCCAAGGATGAAGGCGACCTTGCGGCCGAGGAGACGGGAAAACAGGGCGACGAGAACCGCCCCCAGCGCGACGCCGATGTTGAAGCCGGTCAGAGGCGCTGTGGCCAGCGACTTGTCCTCGTCGAGCAGCTGATAGCCGGCGACGCCGCCAACGGCAAAACAGATCGGCCCGAGCGTGCCGAACACGCCCTGCGCGACGGTCAGGAGATAGACGTTGCGGCGGGCGAGGCGCAGGTCCAGTGTCGTGCCCTGCGCGTTGCCCTGCTGCATGTCCATGCTTTGACAGCCCTACTTCTTGACGTCCGTGCGGATCTGGCGGGCAATGCGGTCGAGGATCGCATTGACGAGCTTTGGCTCCTCGTCCTCGAAGAAGGCCTTGGCGATCTCGACATATTCGGTAACGATGACGGCCACCGGCACATCCTTGCGCTCAACCAGCTCGAACGTGCCGGCGCGCAAAATGGCGCGAACGGTCGAATCCAGCCGCGACAGCGCCCAGTCGTCCTGAAGCGCCGTGCCGATCAACGGATCGAGCGTCCTCTGGTCGCGCACCACGCCGGCGACGATCGAGCGGAACCATGAGGCGTCCGCTTTCAGATAGGTTTCACCGTCGAGTTCCTGGCCAAGCCGATGCGCCTCGTATTCCGCGACGATCTCGAGCACGCCAGTGCCGCCGACATCCATCTGATAAAGCGCCTGCACGGCGGCGAGGCGCGCCGCACCGCGTTGGTTGGCCTGCTTGACCGGCGGATTTGCCGGCGGTGTCGAAGACGTGTCGCTCACTGTTCGCCGCCCAGTTTCATCTTGAGGTCGATCATGGTGAGAGCGGCGCGCGCAGCAAAGCCGCCCTTGTCGCCTTCGCTTTTCTTCGCACGCGCCCAGGCCTGCGCATCGTTCTCGACGGTCAGAATACCGTTACCGATTGCAAGGCTCTCGCTGACGGTGAGATCCATGATGGCACGGCTGGATTCGTTGGCGACGATGTCGAAGTGATAGGTTTCGCCGCGAATGACCATGCCGAGCGCGACGAAACCGTCATATTCGGCGGCACCATTGTCGGCACCGTCGAGCGCCATGGCAATCGCAGCCGGAATTTCCAGCGCACCCGGAACGGTTACGATATCATAGGTCGCGCCAGCCGCGTCCAGCGCCGACTTTGCGCCGTCCAGCAAAGCGTCGGCCATGTCGTCATAGAAGCGCGCTTCCACAATGAGAATATGTGGGGTCGGGTTGTTGGCCATTTTTCACCTGTTTGAAATTTGGCGCCGGACATCTCCGGCACAGGCGGGGGACAAACCACGATGGCGGCGGAATGGCAAGCTTTTTTCGCGAAATGGCGGCGTGGCAAGGTTTTCGCGAGACAAACGCGCCAAACCTTTTCAACGGAGCGCCGTATCTGTAACATTTCCAAAAAGCGGAGTTGCGCATGACCGAAAAGCAGGGACCCATCGTCAATCCGGCAGATCTTGAGCTGGAACATTGGAGCGAAGGCAGCTTCTTTGAATCCCGCGATATATCGTTTGGGGCTCTGCTCGGCCTCACCAATCTCGGCATCGGATATGGCGAGGTGCCGCCGGGCAAATCCGGCTGTCCGTTTCACAATCACCATGTCGAAGAAGAGCTGTTCGTGATCATCGAGGGAGAAGGCCAGTACCGGTTCGGTCCCAATCGCTACAAGGTCAAGGCAGGCGACATATTGGGGGCGCCGGCCGGCGGTCCGGAAACGGCGCATAACCTGATCAATACCGGTTCGGTTCCGCTCAAATACCTGTCGATTTCGGCCAATGCCCGAACCGAAATCTGCGAATATCCCGATTCCGGAAAGTTTCTCGCCAAGACGCGCGATGCGAATGGAAAGCCGCAGTTCCGTTTCATCGGCAGACCGGACGCCGCCGTCGACTACTGGGACGGTGAACCCGGTATCTGAAAGCTGTTCCTGCCCTTATTTTCTTGTCCCCTCCCCAACCACCGGAATGAACTGCCTTCATGCAATACGTCCCTACGATCGAAACCGAACGCCTCATCCTCCGCCCCTACCGCCGCGACGATTTTGCGCCTTACAGCGTACTCTTTGCCAATCCCGAGGTGACCCGCTTCATCGGTGGCGTGCCGTTTTCGCGCGAGCAGGCCTGGACGCGCTTTTTGCGTCAAGTCGGGATGTGGCATTATTTTGGTTTCGGATTCTTTGCCCTGCAGGAAAAGGAAACCGGTCATTTCATTGGCGAAGCCGGTTTTCACGACCTACACCGCGTGATCACCCCTTCGGTTGAAGGCACGATGGAGACCGGCTGGGCCTTGTCCCCCCTCTCCCACGGCCGTGGCCTTGCAACGGAGGCCGTCGGCGCTGCCTTAACATGGGGCGACCAGCACTTCCCGACGCTGAAGAAGACCTGCATCATCGACATCGCCAATCTGGCGTCGCTGCGTGTCGCGGCGAAGCTGCAATTCCGGGAGGCGAAACGCACGATCTATCACGGTGCACAGGTGGTGATCTGCGAAAAATAAACTGCCGCGCAAACAGCCGCAGCTCAAAGTTTGATGAACAAATTTTAATTTTATTTCAGTGGCTTAAGTCATTTTTTTACCGATATTCCATCCTATCTCAGATGTGTCGGCATGCACCGCCCGATCTCATCGGACCGCCAAAGCCGACAATCGCAACCCAAGGCCTTCCGCACGCGTTGTGCGTCGCGGAGACCGTCCTGCGGCAGCCCTGCCAAACGCGCAGTCCGCAGGCAACCTATGGAGCATCAGACTATGAACAGGATCGCAAAACTTTCCGCAATCGTTGCCCTTACCGCCCTGCCGTTCGCCGGCGTCTCCCAAGCCGCGAGTGTTACGGAAAACTGGCCGAAGGAGATCGACCGGACCGTCGCGAACTACAAGATGGACAATTTCAACGTCGTCGATGTTCACACCCTCAACAAGCTGAACGAAACCCACAGCTGGATCGACGACCAGCATCCGGAAGAACAGGCTTCCTTCCGCAAGGCGCTTGAATCCAATCCGAAGCTGTCGAAGGAATTGCGGGCACGCAATGTCGAGCTGAACAACGTCGTCGGCGCCGAGGAAGCCGCCGATGGCAGCCTCACCTTTTACATCCGCTGAAGCATCACACCTTCAGGAAACCCACCGGCCTCTCCCTTCGCAAAGGGGGAGGCTTTTTCATGCAGCAGGCTTGGGCGCCGGAAATTCCGCAAGCCGGGCGGCATATCGCGCCATCGTATCGACCTCGAAATTGACGAAGTCGCCGGCCTGTCGCTGCCCCCAGGTGGTCACTTCGAGGGAGTGGCGGATCAGGAGCACGTCGAAATCCGCGCCGTTGACGGCATTGACGGTCAGCGATGTACCATCCAGTGCCACGGAGCCTTTGGGCGCCACGAATTTCGCCAGATGCTCCGGCGCACGCAGGCGGAAGCGGGTTGCCTCGCCTTCGGATTCAACCGAAAGAATCTCGGCCTTGCCGTCGACATGGCCGGACACCAGATGGCCGCCGAGTTCGTCGCCGATCTTCAGGGAGCGCTCCAGATTGATCCTCCGATTGGCCTTCCAATCGGAAATCGTCGTCAGCCGCAAGGCCTCTTCCCAGGCTTCGACCTCGAACCAGCGCTGGTTCGAGCCCTGTTCCGGCAAGGTCGTTACTGTCAGGCAGACCCCGGAACAGGCAATCGAAGCGCCGATGTCGATACCATCCGGCTCATAGGCCGTGGCGATCCGCAGCTTGACGCCCTCGTCAAGCGGAGTCAGCGTTTCGACGGTGCCGATATCGGTAATAATGCCGGTAAACATCAAATGTCTCTTTCGTAATTCTCGCAAATATCCGCACCGAAGCGACGCGTTTCCACCAGTGTGAAGCCGGCGGGGATGGATCGCGTATCAAATGGGGATGCGATGCCGCTTTCGCCAAGGGTGCCCGCGCCGCGAAATAGCAAAATCCGGTCTACAAGTCCGGCATCCAGAAAAGACCGCGCCGTTCTTGCACCGCCCTCGACCACAAGCGAGGACACGCCGCGGGTGGCAAGTGCCGTCAAAAGGTCGTCGAGCCTGGCTGAATCGCAATCGAGAATTTCAACCCCTGCCGCTTCGAGGGCTTCGCGGCGGCCAACCGCGGGAACCGTTAGTTCGGAGCGTCGGGCAGGCTTCCCCCCCTCTGTCCTGTCGGACATCTCCCCCTCAAGGGGGGAGATCGCTGGAGACGCATGCTCCGGAATTCCAGACTCGGTAAGGGAGGCAGAGATGTCTCGGTCAATCTCCCCCCTTGAGGGGGAGATGTCCCGGAGGGACAGAGGGGGGTAAATGTCGGCACTCTCCGCCCCTTTCAAATCCGTCACCGCAATCACCGGCACATCGCGGGCGGTCTTCACCAGCTTCGATGAAAGCGGTAGTTCCAGCCTGCGGTCGAGCACGATGCGGATCGGGGATTGGTCCTCAAGCCCCTCGATGCGGCTGGTCAATTCGGGATCGTCGGCAAGTGCCGTACCGATGCCGACAAGGATCGCATCGGTGCGGGCGCGCAGGCGGTGGACCTCGTCGCGCGCCTCTGCACCTGTGATGCGCACCTGCCCTTCCCCCAGGCGGCCAATCATGCCGTCGGCGGAAACCGCAAGTTTCAGAGTCACATGCGGGCGCTTGCTGCGCTGGCGCATCAGATAGGCTTCGAGCGCCCGCTCGCCTTCGCGCGTCAGGACGCCCAGCGTCACCTCGATGCCGGCCTCGCGCAGGATGGCCACGCCATTGCCGGATACCCGCTCGTCCGGGTCGAGCACGGAAACAACCACCCGGCCGATCTCAGACGCAATCAGCGCCTCGGCACAGGGCGGCGTCTTTCCATGATGCGAACACGGCTCGAGCGTCACATAGGCGGTGGCGCCTCTCGCCTTTTCGCCGGCAATCTTCAGTGCCTGCGTTTCGGCATGCGGACGTCCGCCGATTGCCGTCACGGCACTGCCGACGATGACCGGACCGGCGCCATCATTGCGGACGATGACGCAGCCGACAGAGGGATTGGTGGAGGTCTGGCCGAGATGCAAATAGGACAGGCGGATCGCCTCTTCCATAAAGCGCGCATCCTCGTTACGCATGTCATGGGACTTCATGTCAGACGCCCGGGTCGCGGGCAATCTTGGCGCTGATCTCGGCGATCACCTTCTCGAAATCCTCCGCATGGGAAAATTCGCGGTAAACCGAGGCGTAGCGCACGAAGGCGACGTCATCGAGACCCTTCAAGGCTTCCAGCACCTGCAGGCCGATCTCTTCCGAAGGGATTTCCGTCTCGCCGGAACTTTCCAGGCGACGGACAATGCCGGAGACGGCGCGCTCGATACGGTCGCGTTCGACGGGCCGCTTGCGCAACGCGATCTCGAACGATCGCGACAGCTTGTCGCGATCGAACGGGACCTTGCGGCCGGTCTTCTTCATGATCATCAGTTCGCGCAACTGCACCCGTTCGAACGTCGTGAAGCGGCCGCCGCAATCCGGGCAGATGCGCCGGCGGCGGATGGAGGAGCCGTCCTCTGCCGGACGGCTGTCCTTCACCTGGCTGTCTTCAGAACTGCAGTAAGGGCAGCGCATGCGCGATCCTGATTCTTCGAGGCCTGTTGCTTAGAGGTACGGATACATCGGGAAGCGGTCCGTGAGCTTCACGACCTTTTCACGAACACCAGCCTCGACAATGGCATTGCCTTCGTCCGAATTGGCGACCTTCAGGCCATCGAGAACCTCGACGATCAGATTGCCGATTTCGCGGAACTCGGCTTCCTTGAAACCGCGCGTCGTGCCGGCCGGGGTGCCGAGACGGACACCGGAGGTGACGAACGGCTTTTCCGGGTCGAACGGGATGCCGTTCTTGTTGCAGGTGACGTAGGCGCGGCCGAGGGCCGCCTCGGCACGCTTGCCGGTGGCGTTCTTCTTGCGCAGGTCGACGAGCATCAGGTGGTTGTCGGTACCGCCAGAGACGATGTCGAGACCGCCGGCGACCAGCGTTTCCGAAAGCGCCTTGGCGTTCTTGACGATCTGCGCCGCGTAATCCTGAAATTCCGGCTTCAGCGCTTCGCCGAAGGCAACGGCCTTCGCGGCGATGACGTGCATCAGCGGGCCGCCCTGCAGGCCCGGGAAAACGGCCGAGTTGAACTTCTTCGCCAGATCCTCGTCGTTTGTGAGGATCATGCCGCCACGCGGGCCGCGCAGCGACTTGTGGGTCGTGGTGGTCGCGACATGGCAATGCGGGAACGGCGACGGATGCTGGTTGCCGGCGACGAGGCCGGCGATGTGCGCCATATCGACCATCAGCCAGGCACCGATTTCATCGGCAATCTCGCGAAAACGCTTCCAGTCCCAGATGCGCGAATAGGCAGTGCCGCCGGCGATGATCAGCTTCGGCTTATGCTTGCGGGCGCTCTCGGCAACCGCATCCATGTCGAGCAGGTTGTCACCTTCGCGCACGCCATAGGACACGACATTGAACCACTTGCCGGACATGTTGACCGGCGAACCATGCGTCAGGTGACCACCCGAATTGAGGTCGAGGCCCATGAAGGTGTCGCCCGGCTGCAGCAGCGCCAGGAAGACGGCCTGGTTCATCTGCGAACCGGAATTCGGCTGGACGTTGGCGAAGTTGACGCCGAACAGCTTCTTGGCGCGCTTGATCGCCAGTTCTTCGGCGATATCGACGAACTGGCAGCCGCCGTAATAGCGCTTGCCCGGATAACCTTCGGCATATTTGTTGGTCATGATCGAGCCCTGGGCTTCGAGCACGGCACGCGAGACGATGTTTTCGGAGGCGATCAGTTCGATCTCGTGACGCTGGCGACCAAGCTCCTTCTCGATCGCGCCGAAAATATCCGGATCGCTATCGGCGAGCGAACGGCTGAAGAAAACATCATTGGCGGCGGAAACGCTCATTCTCAAAGCTCCTGTGAGACTGTGGCACGGTGTTTATCGTCCTCGCATGGCAAGGGCAATACGCGCTGTGCGATTTGCGTCATTTCCAGCACCTGAAGCGCCTGTCGGGAATGCCATACACCAATAAAAAAGGCCGCCCATCGAGCCTGATGGGCGGCCTTTCTCAAAAATGCATCCACTTGTCTTATTGCGGCAGGTTTTCCTGCTCGACGGAACCGGCAGCCTGTTCGATACCGGTGGTCGTCTGCAGCGCCAGCTGCTGCTCGCCGTCCATCTGGTAGATGTCGTCGCGGAACTGGACGACGCCGTCCTTTGCAGCCCAGGCGGTGATGTACTTGAAATAAACAGGCACTTCGACGGCCAGCTTGATCGGATTGTTCTGGCCCGCACGGATCGTCGCCTCAATCTGCTGACGCGACCAGCCGGGAGTATCCTTCAGCAGCCAGGTCGTCAGATCGCGGACATTCTGCACGCGAACGCAGCCGGAGCTCTCGAAGCGGGCAAGCTTGTTGAACAGGCCCTGCTGCGGCGTATCGTGCATGTATTCGTTGTTTTCATTGTGGAAATTGATCTTCGTCGAGGCCATGGCATTGGTCTTGCCGGGATCCTGGCGGAAGGTCAGGTTCGGTGCCTTTTCAGCGTTCCAATCGATCGTTTCCGGCGCAACCTCGTTGCCCTGGCCGTCAATCAGGCGGATCGAGTTCTTCTTCAGATATTCCGGATCCTTGCGCATCAACGGCACGATATCCTTCTCGACGATCGAGCGCGGCGACGTCCAGTAAGGATTGAGGATGACCTCGTAGATCTTCGAATTGATGATGTGCGTCGGGCGGCTGATGCGGCCGACAACCGCCGTGTGACGGGTCGCGACGCGGCCATTCTCGACGGCTTCGATATAGGCGGCCGGAATATTGACCATGACATAGCGCTGGCCGAGGTCGCCGGACATCGACTGCAGGCGGACGAGGTTGGTGTTGAGCTGCTCGAGCCGCGTATCGGCGCCGATGTTCAGCGCCTTCATCGAATATTCACCGAGCACACCGTCGGACGGCAGGCCGTGGCGAGCCTGGAAGCGCTTGACCGCGCCGTCGACATAGCTGTCGAAGGCATTGGAGATGCCGGCCGAGCGCGGCAGGTCGCCGGAGACCATCAGACGCTGGCGCAGAGACTGCACGGACGCATCGGAAACGCCCATTTCCAGTCGTACGGAGGAATTGACCTGCGGCCAGCCGCCGGCCGAGACGATCTGCTGATACTGTGCGATGGCGTTCTGGGTATTTGCCAGCGTATCCATGCCGAAGATCGGATTGTTGGACACGACGGCTGTGGCGCTACGCGAGGCCTTGGCATCGAACTGGTCGTCCCAGACGCCGCGACGCGGAGCGTTGATGATTTCATCCAGCGCCGTCTGGGCAAGTGCGTTGCCGGCAACCGTCACAGCGCCGATCGTGGCGGCGGAGCGCAGGAAAGCCCGGCGCGAGAAAGCATCAATTCCGTTTTTCTTCGACATAGTCCTACCATCCAATGCTGCGGCGCATCCTGAACCGAAGCCGTTACCATGAATACGGTTAACAAACGCAAACCAATGGTGCTTTGTTGCGTTCACAATCGCGAGATCGGGCACCGGCGAACCGGGTAAGCGAACCGACAAACAACGAGCGGCCGCTCATAAAGCACGTCTGCCTCAGGGTATAGTGGCTGTCACATCAATATGGCCGATTCGTGTCGTCAGCCTCTCGGCATATCAGAGCAGTTCAGCCAGGCGGTGCTGCGCGGTTTTCCAGCAACATTAAACGGCAAAACCGGGCGTGGGGGACCACGTCCGGTTTTGACTGGAGGGAATGGCTGAAGCGGATTAAAGGCGATACATGATCGTGTCGTTCCAGAAGCGGTCGAGGCGCTGCAGGAGCTTGTTCATCTGGCCGAATTCGTCGGTGCCGATGCCGCCGACCTTCTGGATCGAGCCGATGTGGCGTTCATAGAGCTTGGCGACGGTCTCGGCGATCTGCTGGCCGTCGTCCGTCAGGCTGATGCGGACCGAGCGGCGGTCGATGCGCGAGCGCTGGTGGTTGATGAAGCCGAGGTCAACCAGCTTTTTAACATTGTAGGATACGTTGGAGCCGAGGTAGTAACCGCGCGAGCGCAGTTCGCCGGCCGTCAGTTCGGAATTGCCGATGTTGAAGAGCAGCAGCGCCTGGACGGCGTTGACGTCGGAGCGGCCCGAGCGGTCGAACTCATCCTTGATGACATCGAGGAGACGACGGTGAAGACGCTCGACGAGGTGGAGCGATTCCATGTAGAGCGAACGGATTGCGTCTTCATGGGGATCTTTGACGGCAACGACCTGCGGTTTCATTTTCGTGTTCATGATGACTGCCTCACTGTTTTGTTTGGCGGTGTATGTATCTCTTCCCGCCTTGAGGTAGACACTATCGAATACGTATAAAATTCGACTTAAACTACAGCCTTAACGGCACCTTACTATCCACAGCCCTTGTCTCAGGGTAAATCAATTCTTGCAGCCTTGGCCTGTTTGGCCCGCTGGTAGGCGATTGCAGCCCGGAAAAGCACGAAGGTCACGGCCACCGTTAAATGGAGCACGAGCAGCCGCGGCCGGGTCCCGAAGATCTGCGGATAGATCTCGAACATGGTGATCTCGACAGCGGCCGCCACCACCCACAGCACCGGTCCCCAGGAGACGAGCAGCCACAATCCAAGCGCCGCGACCGGATAGACGACGGCAAGCGTCGTTGCGGCCGCACGCCATGACAAGGGCAGAAGATCGAAACGCCCCTGCCCGCCCATCGAAAAGCCGATCAGCATCGCCCAATAGCTCAGACCGAACCAGAAGCAGGATACGGAAACCAGGCGAAGGAACAATCCGAAGATCGTTTCCGCCAGGGACGGTTTCGGGACATGAACAGAATCAGCAGCCATGCCGCAAAAGATACGTGGCGCCACGGGGCTTTGCCAGACGCTTGTTCAGCACCACCATCGAGAGCCTCGTCCAGGGTGTTCTGCGGACGAAACCACTTCCGTTCATATCGACGCGCATGGGCTGCCAAGGGAACCAGATCTTGCATCAGGCGTTCCTGTTCGACAAACCGTGGAACGGAGAACCCATCATGACGGCCACACCTCCAATCAAGACGGACGAGCAGCGTCAGGCAGCCTCGCCGGCTGTGAAGTCCTTGAAGCAGGAACAAGCGAAACAGGCGCAGACCTCGCCGGAAGAACAGCTGGAGCGGGGCCTGAAGGAAAGCTTTCCGGCCAGCGATCCGGTGTCGATCACCAGCCCGACAGTTCCGACAGGTCGCGTCGATCCCGAAGACCAGAAACAATCCTGAAATATTGGTCTGCAGTCCGCAGCGGACTGCAGACCAATCTCTGCCCTCAGATAGACAAACGTGCCGCACCCGGCAACATTTCCCTTCACCGTCTCCCATGATAAACCGCCTCGGCAGATCCAATGTTGAGAGACGAGCAGCCATGACCGACAAGACCAGCCCCGTTGACCTGATCACCGGACACCGCCGCATGCGGCGCAACCGCAAGGCCGACTGGACACGGCGCATGGTGCAGGAAAACCGCCTGACCGTCGATGACCTGATCTGGCCGATCTTCGTCGTTCCGGGCTCGAATATCGTCGAGCCGATCGCGGCCATGCCGGGCGTCAGCCGCATGAGCATCGACAAGGCCGTAGAAGCGGCACGCGAAGCCGCTGATCTCGGCATCCCGGCGCTAGCGACCTTTCCCAACATCGACATGTCCTTGCGCGACGAGACCGGCTCCAACAGTCTTGCCGTCGACAATTTGATCAACGAGACGACGCGCGCCATCAAACGCGCCGTGCCCAACATCGGCATCATCACCGATGTCGCGCTCGATCCCTTTACCAGCCACGGCCATGACGGCATCCTTCGCGATGGCGAAATCGTCAACGACGAGACGGTCGCCCAGATCGCCAGGGCCGCCGTCATGCAGGCCGAGGCCGGCGCCGATATCATCGCGCCCTCGGACATGATGGACGGCCGGATCGGCGCCATTCGCCAGGCGCTAGACGCAGGCGGTCACCAGTCCGTCGGCATCATGTCCTATGCGACGAAATTCGCTTCCGCCTTCTACGGTCCCTACCGCGAAGCGATCGGCACCGGCGGCCTGCTCAAGGGCGACAAGAAGACCTATTACATCGACCCGGCCAACGGCACCGAGGCCCTGCGCGACGCAGCGCTCGACGTCGAGGAAGGTGCGGACATGCTGATGGTCAAGCCCGGCCTTCCCTATCTCGACATCTGTTGGCGGATGAAGCAGGAATTCGGGCTGCCGGTCTTTGCCTATCAGGTCTCGGGCGAATATGCGCAGATCAAGGCCGCCGCGATGAACGGCTGGATCGATGGCGAACGCGTCATGCTCGAAACGCTGCTCTCCTTCAAGCGCGCCGGTTGCGATGGCATTCTCAGCTATTTCGCCTTGGACGTGGCGCGGGTTCTCGCCAGACGCGGTTGAACGGGAAGCATGCCGATGCCGTCGTCCGATGCGAAGACGCTCGACTTTTACGCCCGGAACGCCGAAGCTTATGTTGCGGCGACAGGAACGACCGCGACCCACGATCTCGACGGTTTTCTCAATGCATTACCGAGCGGCGGCCGCATCCTGGAACTTGGCTGTGGCAGCGGGCGCGACAGCGCGCATATGCTGGCGCGCGGTTTTGATGTGATGCCCACCGATGGCTCGCCGGAAATGGCAAAACTGGCAGAAAGGAGGCTTGGACGTCCCGTCGCCATCCTGCCCTTCGAACAATTGGAGGCGATTGATCTTTACGATGCAGTCTGGGCGAATGCCTGCCTCCTGCATGTCCCGAGGCCCAAGCTCTCCGAGATCCTTGCCCGTATTCGCAATGCCCTGAAAACCGGCGGTCTTTTCCATGCCAGCTTCAAGGCCGGCACATCGGATGGCCGCGACCGGTTCGACCGCTACTACAATTATCCGACGCAGGACTGGCTCTTCGAGCAGTACCGCGATGCCGGCTGGGAGACTGTCCGGATCGTGCCGCGAGATGGCGACGCCTATGACGGAGAACCGACCCACTGGCTCCACGTCCATGCCACCAGCTGAAACGGCAGGCTCGAAGCATCACCATTGTTTTCTGCTCCGGCCTTCCCATATCCGATGCTGAAACAACGGAGACAAGCCCATGAGCGTGCATGACGAAAACCTGAGAATCCCCTCCCCCGACTGGCGGGCGTATCAGGGCGTCCTGTCGCGCCGGGTCATCGCCTTTGCGGTCGATTATCTGATCGTCGCGCTGCTCTGGGTACCGGCGGCTGTCGTCGTGTTCTTTCTCGGCATTCTGACCTTCGGCCTCGGCTTCCTGCTTTACCCGGTCCTGTTTGCCGCCGTTGCCATGCTGTATTTCGGCGTCACGGTCGGCGGCCGCAACCAGGCGTCGCCGGGCATGAATATGATGGGGCTGGCGATTGCCCGCACCGACGGAAAACCGATGGATTTTCTGACGGCCATCGTCCATCTGGTGATCTTCTGGATTGCCAATGCACTGCTGACGCCGCTGATTCTTCTGATCGGTCTTTTTACCGATCGCGGGCGCCTGCTGCATGACCTTCTGATCGGCACCGTGACCATCCGGCGCGACCGCTACTAGGCTGGTTCGTCCCCTATAGCGAAAATTCGCGAGGTTTTTCGCCCGATTTTATCCTCAGGCCGGCTCGTGCAACCGTGCGAGCCGGTTGACCTTTTTCATTCTTCCGCCATGCTGGTGCGATCCGAAGCGGAATGAAGAGCGACCCCCGCAGCCTATGAATACGCAAACTGCACCGTCTCCACAATTTTATCTGACTGCGCCGGCGGCGTGTCCGTATCTGCCGGACGAGATGGAGCGCAAGGTCTTCACCCATATGGTGGGAGAGCGGGCGCCCGAACTCAACGACCTCCTGACCCAGGGCGGTTTCCGCCGGTCGCAGAACATCGCCTATCGTCCGGCCTGCGAAACCTGCCGTTCCTGCATCTCCGTGCGCATTATTGCTGGCGAATTTAAGCCGACCCGCTCAATGCGCCGCATCGTGGCCATCAACAGCGACGTGGTCGCGACGGAATATCCGGCGGAGCCGTCCAGCGAACAATACAGCCTGTTTCGCCGCTATCTCGACAGCCGCCATCAGCGTGGCGGCATGTCCGATATGTCGGTGCTCGATTACGCGATGATGGTGGAGGATACCCACGTCAACACCCGCATCATCGAATATCGCCTGCGCGCGGAGGGCGACGGCCTTGCCGAGAAGGGCAAAGGGGCGCTCATCGCCGCAGCGCTGACCGACAAGATGGGCGATGGTCTGTCGATGGTCTATTCCTATTTCGATCCCGCCCATGCCGACCGCTCGCTCGGCAGTTTCATGATCCTCGACCATATCCGCAAGGCGCAGGAACGCGGCCTGCCCCATGTCTATCTCGGCTATTGGGTCAAGGGATCGCGCAAGATGGACTATAAAACAAAGTTTCTGCCGCAGGAGCACCTTATGGCGCGCGGTTGGGAGCGATATGGTGGGCTTGAGGAAACAACCGCCGAATCGGAATAATCTTGTCCCTGCCCATCGATGCCGCTCACCACCGCCGGGGACTTGCGATCACCGGCATCGGTGGTCTTGCCCTGTCGTTCGACATCCCGCTGATCCGCGCTTCCGATGGCGAGGTCTGGTCGCTTCTCGCAACCCGCAGCCTCTGCACCTTTCTCGTCGCGCTGATCGCATGGTTCGTGCTCAACAAGCTGCTCGGGCGCCGCATCGCGCTTGTGCCGGGCAAGGAAGGCCTGCTCGCCGGCATCTTCTACGGCCTGGGAAGTTTTACGTTTCTCCTTTCCGTCTTCAACACGGCGACCGCCAACGTCGTCTTCATCGTCGCCTTCACCTCGATGTTTGCGGCCGTGCTCTCATGGGTTTTTCTGAAAGAACGCCCGTCGAACGCGACATTGCTGACCATGGCGATCATGGTCTTTGGCGTCGGCCTGATCGTTCAGGACGGACTGAAAAGCGGCAATTTCTTCGGGGATGCCATGGCCGTCTCGTCGGCCCTGCTGCTTGCCTGCGCCATCACCGTCAGCCGCGCCAGCGGCAAGGACATGGGGCTGGTACCGCTGGCCACCGCGATTTTCCCCTGCATCATCGGCTATCTGCTTTCGCCGGCTGAGGGCATTGCCATTGCCCAACCCTTCTGGATCGTTTTCGACGGCACGATCATGATTCCGCTCGCCTTTTTCTGCCTCGCAACAGGTCCGCGCTACCTGTCGGCACCCGAAGTCGGCATGTTCTACCTCCTCGAAACCATCCTTGCCCCGGTCTGGGTCTGGATCGCTTTCAACGAAGTCCCGACCTCGCAGACGCTGCTAGGTGGCGCCGTGCTGATACTGGCGCTGGTCGGGCATTCGCTTTGGCAAATGCGGAAGAGGTCGGTAGAGGCAATCCCGCCACCGCTACACTGACGGTCCGTTGCCTGCACTGAAAATTGATGTTATAATCACGTTATAACATTGGAGCTTTCATCATGAACGTTACCATTCGCAAGATCGGCAATTCCGAAGGTATCATCATTCCGAAAGAAGTCCTCGACCGGCTCGGGCTAAAGGCGGGAGATGAGCTGCAGATTAATGAAAACGGCGTGAATATCGAGCTAGTCCCGCAAAAAGCGGATCTGGCGGAACAGTTGCGAGCCGCTCGAATTGGTATGAAAAAATATCATGTCGCTTTGCGTGAACTGGCAAAATGAGGAACATCCAGTGGCTGTCGCGCGAAGCAATCGAAATCATCCATCAGGAACAGATTTTAGAGCATGGCGGCTTGGCCGGACTGAAGGATGAGAATGCGCTAGAGTCAGCTCTTGCACGCCCTGTTAACAAGTCTCTTTATGGCGAAGCGGATATTTACGCCCTCGCTGCAGCTTACCTTTACGGCATCGTGCGCAACCATGGCTTTTCCGATGGCAATAAGAGAACCGGCTGGCTGGCAGCGTTTACATTCCTCTACATCAACGGCGTCTTGATCGAAGCCTCGCAGGCGGATGTCATCTTGTTCGTTCTCTCCGTCGCCGCAGGAGAAATCGACGAGGCGGGGGCGGCGGAATTTCTGCGAGACGTCTCAATCGCTTTCGATTGAAATCTCTTGCGATAACGTCGCAACCGCTATTACCCCGAAAACTTGCCGCTCCTCGGGAAGCCCTTCGGTACGGCGCGCCCGGCGCTTGCCCGGTCGCCCAGCCATTCGATCAGTTCGTCCTTGTTCTTCACGAAGCTGCGGCCGGCGCTGTCGCTCCAGGTCAGGCCATCGGCGATGGCGAAGCAGCGGATGTCGGAGATGCCGCCGTCCTTGTAGCGCTGCAGGCGCACGCCCTTGCCGCGGGTCATTTCCGGCAGCTGGCCAAGCGGGAAAACCAGGAGCTTGCGGTTTTCACCGACAACGGCGACATGGTCGCCGCGCACCGGAATGACGAGCTTCGCCTCGTCCGGCATCGCCACATTCATGATCTGCTTGCCCTTGCGGGTATTGGCGACCATCTCGGTCTCAGCGATGGCGAAACCGTTGCCGGCAGCCGAGGAGACGATCAGCTTGCGCGCCGGATCATGGACGAAGGCGGTCAGCACGTCCTGGTCGTTTTCCATATCGACCATGATGCGCAACGGTTCGCCGTGACCGCGTCCGCCCGGCAGCTTGTCGCCGCCCAGCGTATAGGCCTTGCCGCCGGTGGTGACGACGAGGATGCGATCGGTCGTCGACGCCGGAAACGCGATCTTCAGGCCGTCGCCTTCCTTGAACTGCAAGGTCGAGGTATCCGAGATATGACCCTTCAGCGCCCGGATCCAGCCCTTTTCGGAGATCACGACGGTGATCGGTTCCTTCTCGATCATCGCATGCTGGATCGCCTCGACGTCAGCGGTCGGGGCGACGGCGAACAAGGTCCGGCGTTTGCCGATCTCTGTCGCCTTGGCGAACTTCTTCTTCACGTCGCTGATTTCGTAAGCGACAGTCTGCCACTGCTTGTCGTCGGAGGCGAGCAGCGCCTCGATATCGGCTTTTTCGTTGGAGAGCGCATCGAATTCCGTGCGAATCTCGAATTCCTCGAGCTTGCGCAGCGAGCGCAGCCGCATGTTGAGGATCGATTCGGCCTGCAGGTCGGTCAGCGTGAAGCGGGCCATCAACGCCGGCTTCGGTTCGTCCTCCTCGCGGATGATCCGGATCACTTCGTCGAGATTGAGATAGGCGACGAGATAACCGCCGAGGATTTCCAGCCGCCGGTCGATCGCCGCCAGCCGGAAGCGCGAACGGCGCTGCAGCACCTCCTTGCGATGCGCCAGCCACTCGGTCAACACTTCGTTCAACGCCATGACACGTGGGACGCGGCCCATGGAAAGCACGTTCATGTTGAGCGGAATGCGGCTTTCCAATTCGCTCAGCCGGAACAGCGATTCCATCAAGATGGTCGGGTCGACCGCGCGGCTCTTCGGTTCCAGCACCAGCCGGATATCCTCGGCCGACTCGTCGCGAATGTCCTCGAGCAGCGGCAGCTTGCGGGCGATCAGCAGTTCGGCGATCTTTTCGATCAGCCGCGACTTCTGCACCTGGAAAGGAATTTCGGTGATGACGATCTGGTAGCCGCCACGGCCCGTTTCCTCGCGCTCCCACTTGGCGCGGACGCGGAAACCGCCGCGGCCGGTCCGGTAGGATTCGATGATGCTTTCGCGGCTCTCGATGATGATGCCGCCGGTCGGCAGGTCCGGGCCTTCGATACCGCCCTTTTGCGGATTGGCCGGATCGTAGATGAGGTCCTCCACCGTCGCATCGGGATGCTTGATGAGATACAGCGCCGCGTCGCAGAGTTCATGCGCATTGTGCGGCGGAATTGACGTTGCCATGCCCACCGCAATGCCCGACGCGCCATTGGCGAGCAGGTTCGGGAAGGCGCCGGGCAGAACGACCGGCTCCTGGTCTTCCTCGTTATAGGTCGGCCGAAAATCGACGGCATCCTGCTCGATGCCCTCGAGCAAAAGGCTCGCAACATCCGTCATCCGCGCTTCGGTGTAGCGGTAGGCGGCGGCGTTGTCGCCGTCGATATTGCCAAAGTTGCCCTGCCCGTCGACGATCGGGTAACGCTGCGAGAAATCCTGCGCGAGACGCACCAGCGCATCATAGACCGACTGGTCGCCATGCGGGTGGAACTTACCGATGACGTCGCCGACGATGCGGGCGCATTTCTTGAACGAGGAATTGGAGCGAAGCCCCAGTTCGCTCATCGCATGGATGATGCGGCGATGAACCGGCTTCAGGCCATCGCGGACATCCGGCAACGCCCGGTGCATGATGGTCGACAGCGCATAGGCGAGGTAGCGCTCTTCCAGCGCCGCCTTGAGGTCCACCGGCAGAATATGATCGTCTCCGCCCGACGGCGGCAAAAGGCTCTGTCCCATGGGTTCTTGCTACTCCAAGACAGCGGCAACAGCAAGGATTGCAGGGGATTGGGCTGTGGAGAACCGCCTGTTCAAGGTGGTTGGACAGGCCGTCCTTCCCCCGGCAAAAGCAATCCTCAACCATGCACGTAAAAATTCAAGATCGCACCCCCTCCACTTCTCCGCGAAACATGGTATGGCCAGCGCCGTTCAATCCCGGCCCAAATCCGACGAGTTGGACAAGCGATAGACGTACCGTACCCGACAACAGGGTTGGGCCGGACGGAAAGCACTGAAGGCGCTTTTCTCCTAAAAATAAGCCTGATGACAAAACATGACTCGGTGCCTTAATTCGAATATATTCGCGCACCAAATCGTATTAGAAACGCGTTCGAAATTAAACCTTTACACAAGGAACCCAAAGATGATGCACACGCGCAAATTCCGTCTGATGCTGGCCAGTGCCGCATTTGTCAGCCTGACCGGCCCGGCCTTCGCCCTGGACGGTGCAGCGCTGATGACCAAGCTGAATGCCGCCTATGCCATCAGCGGCGCGACCATCACCTATGATGGCGTCGAAGTCGATGGTGATACGGTCACCGTCAAGGGCGCGGCGCTGAAGGTGGCGGCAAAGCCGGACCAGACCGTCAAGATCGGCGACGTGACTATGGATGGCGTCGAGGAAAATGATGACGGCGGCTACTATGTCGAAACCGTCACCCTGCCCGACGTCAACGTTTCCGACGCCGAAGCCAGCGTCTCGGCAAAGGACATCGCCATCGGCGGCATGTCCATTCCGGCCAATGCGGGCGGCGGTACGATCAACGACATCCTGCTCTATGAAACGGCCGGCACCGGTCCGGTTGTCGTGACAGTCAAGGGCAAGCAGGTGTTTTCGATGGAGGAATCGGAAGGAAACCTGACGAAGCAGGAAAACGATGCCGGCTTCGACTTCGATGGCACGCTGGGCGGCCTCAAGGCCGATCTCTCGCTGGTCGAGGATGCCAAGTCCAAGGATGCGATCGAAAAGCTCGGCCTGACCAGCCTTTCCGGCGAAGTCACCATCAAGGGCAGCTGGGAACTCGCGAGCGGCAACTTCAAGCTCGACGAATATGCCATCGATTTTGCCAATATCGGCCGCCTCAACCTGAGCCTCGAAATTTCCGGCTATACACTCGAATTCTTCAAGGCGATGCAGGAAGCCGTGAAGACGGCGGAGGCCAATCCGAACAAGGAAGAGGCCAACCAGGCCATGGGTCTCGCCATGATGGGCATGATGCAGCAGCTGACCTTCAACGGCGCGCAGATCCGGTTCGATGACGCGACGATCACCAAGAAAGTGCTCGACTATGCCGGCGCTCAGCAGGGTGTTTCCGGCGAACAGCTGGCGCAGTCGCTGAAAGGCCTGGTTCCGATCATGCTCGCCCAGCTCAACGTACCGGAACTGCAGAACCAGGTGACGACAGCGGTCAACTCCTATCTGGATGCGCCGAAGAGCCTGACGATCAGCGCGGAGCCTGCAAACCCCGTACCGTTCCCGATGATCATGGGCGCTGCCATGGGCGCACCGAACACCATCCCCTCGGTTCTCGGCGTCAAGGTCACCGCGAACGATTGATGCGGTCGCAAGACCCCTTGATTTCAAGGCCCGGCGGTTTTCTGCCGGGCCTTTTGCATTTCGCCCTCGCAACACTCCCGAAATGGCGCACCGTCCAACTGCTCCCCTCTCGACTCATGGAAGCAAACATGCAAATTCCTTGAAATTGTTGAAAGGATTGGCAGCGGCGGCCCTCGTTTTTCCTCCTGACAACAGCCGGATGTCCCCTGGCATCCTTTCGTGACGGAGCGGGCCTGGAGACGACCTTGCGCAACCTCATCGGCTGGCTCAATCCGCAAAATGCGTCGGTCGAGCGCATCGACCTGAAGAAGAAGAGGTTCGAGCCCGCTCATCCCGTCTACTACAAGGGTCCAGGAGGGCGCCCGATAAGGCTCCTGCTTCACGCCCGGGCCAATCTGCTCGCTATCTGGCGCAAGAAGCACTACGAAACAGGCATCGGCGTCATGTGGATTTTCCGCCGTCAGGTTGTCGTGGTGAATGCGCCCGAGGCCATCAAATATGTCGTGGCCACCCGCCACGAGAATTTCGAGCGCAAGAGCCCGCAGATGCGCCGCGCGCTGGAGCATCTGATCGGCGACGGTCTTTTCATCTCCGATGGCGACACCTGGAAACAGCGACGACCGCTCGTCTCCGACATCGTGCACAAGAACCGCGTGCCCGTGTTCGGCGGCATCATGACCGGGACGACGGAGGAACTGGTCGAACGCTGGAATCGCCTCGGCGACGGCGCCAGCGTCAACATGCTGCACGAAATGGCGGGGCTGACGGCGGAAATCATCGCCCGCAGCGTTTTTGGAAACGATCTGGGCGCCGACGGGGCAAACGAGGTGACGGAGGGCTTCACCAGCTACCAGTCGCTGGTGGACTCTGTGAACCTCGGCTACTTCCTGGGGCTGGACGAAGGCATGCCGCTGCTTCGCACGCCGTCGATGAAACATGCGATCAAGCGGATCCATCGCGTCATCGACAAGGTCGTGGAGGATCACCTGGCCGGCCATGGCGACAATCGCTCCATGCTTGATCTGCTCATCCGCCGCCAGAAGCGCAATCCCGAGCTCAAGCTCGATGTCGTTGCCCTGCGCAACGAAGCCGCGACGATCTTCATGGCAGGGCATGAAACGACGGCGGCAACCCTGACCTGGATCTGGTACCTGCTGTCGCGCGCCCATTGGGTGGAGACGGCCGTGCACGAGGAGATCGCAAACGTATGCGGCGACCGGGTGCCGAGCGTCGATGACGTACCGGCGCTGGAATGGTGCCGCGCCGTCGTCGAGGAGGCACTCAGGCTTTACCCGCCGGTTCCCATCCTTGCCCGCCAGGCAAAGACCGCCGATCGCATCGGCACACATGACGTCAAGGCCGCGTCGCTCATCCTGATCGTCCCATGGCTGCTGCACCGAACGGAAGAACTCTTTCCGGATGCGCACAGCTTCAGGCCGGAGCGCTTCATGAACGGCAAACGGCCGCTGCCCTACAGCTACATCCCCTTTGCCAGCGGCCCGCGCCTCTGCCCCGGCCTGCAGTTCGGATTGACGGAGGCGATCCTGTGCCTCGCCGTCATCGCCCAGAAATTCCGGGTGCGGGTTCAGGAAGGCCACAAGGTCGAGGCGGTTTTCCAGTTGACATTGCGGCCAAAGGGCGGAATGCCGGTAACCCTGCACAGGCGCTGAGAGGGACTTTTTGGGAATGACGGGGGGAAATATCGCCAAACGCAAGGCTTGGGTGATCGAGAAACACCCGCCGCGACCGGGATTGCGTGCTCTGTTCGGTGGCCGTGCCTCCCGCGAGGCTTTCGTCCGCTACTGGTTCAGGGAAGGTCCCGGCAACGCTGTGGACATCTTTTTCTATTTTGCGCTGAAACTGCTTCCCACAGACGCCTGCTCCGGCTTTGGAGCCTGGGTTGGCCGGTTCGCCATTCCGCGCTGGTTCAAGACACAGGAGCGCCGCGTACGCGCCAACCTGAAGCGCCTGCGCCCGGATCTCGATGACGCTGGCCGTGATGCGCTGTTTCTAACCAATTGCGAAGCGCAGGGACGCCTGATGGCGGAATATTCCATCGTCTGCCGCATCGCCGCGACGCCGGGACGGATCATCCGCAAAGGGACGGATCAGATCGTGGAGGCGACACGTCAGGGACCGGTGATCCTCGCCTGCCTGCATCTCGGCAACTGGGAAATCATGGGGCCGGAACTGGTGTCGATGGGCGTCGTACCCCATGTCAACTATGCGCCGCCGCCTCGCCGCGGGCGTGGCTGGATCGTCGATACCGTGCGAAAGCAGGGCGGCGTGCAATTGTTGCCGCCCGGCCATTCCAGCATGCGGCCGGCGGTCAAGCAGTTGAAGGCCGGCGGCGTTCTGCTGCAATTTTGCGATGAGGGATTTCGCGGAAAGCTGCGCGGTCCGCTGTTTGGGCGCAAGCCGCATCTGGAGGGAAACCTCGCCGTCATCGCCCGGCTGGCGCGCATGACCGGTGCCCGCATCTGCCCCATTTATACGTTGCGCACCGACAAGGCGAACTTCACGTTTCACTGCGAAACGCCCTTTACCCTGCCTCCCGACGACGGCAACGGCGATAGGCTTGTGGAGGATATCAGGCTGATCAACGCCGTCATCGAGCCGATCGTCCACGCCAATCTCGAGCAATGGTACTTCCTCGACAACGATATCCCGAAGGACAAGAATTAGAACTGGATGGCAAGCCGAACGGGCCGATCGTCCGGTCGTTTTCCCAAAAAAAACCCGGCGATTTTTCCATCGCCGGGTTCATAAAATCGGTCTCGAAAGACGGGTCAGTCTTTCTTCATCGGCGGAATGACCCGCAGCGACAGCTCCGCCAGTTGCTTCGGCATGGCTGGTGCCGGGGCATTCATCAGGAGGTCCTGCGCCTGCTGGTTCATCGGGAACAGCGTGATCTCGCGCAGGTTCTTGGCGCCGAGCAGCAGCATGACGACGCGGTCGATGCCGAAGGCGCAGCCGCCATGCGGCGGGGCGCCATACTGGAAGGCGCGGTACATGCCACCGAAACGTTCCTCGACATCGGTCTGGGACAAGCCGACCAGTTCGAATGCCTTGACCATCAGTTCCGGCGACTGGTTGCGGATCGAGCCTGAGGCGATTTCGAAGCCGTTGCAGACGGCGTCATACTGATAGGCCTTGATCGTCAACGGGTCCTGCGTCTGCAGGGCTTCAAGTCCACCCTGCGGCATCGAGAACGGGTTGTGGGCGAAATCGACCTTCTTGTCTTCCTCGCTCCATTCGTAGAACGGGAAGTCGATGATCCAGCACAGCTCGAAGCGCTCGCGATCGACCAGGTTCAGGTCCTCGCCGGCCTTGGTGCGGGCTTCGCCTGCGAACTTGTAGAATTTTGCCGGGTCGCCGGCGACGAAGAAGCAGGCGTCGCCCGCTTCAAGACCAAGCTGGACCCGCAGGGCCTCCGTCCGCTCTTCGCCGATGTTCTTGGCGAGCGGGCCGGAGCCGGCAGTCGTGCCGTCCTCTTCCTTGCGCCAGAAGATGTAGCCGAGGCCCGGCTGGCCGGTCGATTGCGCCCAGGCGTTCATGCGGTCGCAGAAGGCGCGGGAACCGCCGGTCTTGGCCGGGATAGCCCAGACCTCGACCTTCGGGTTGGAGGCGATCATGTTGGCGAACACCTTGAAGCCGGAACCGGCGAAGTGTTCCGTCACGGCCTGCATCTCGATCGGGTTGCGCAGATCCGGCTTGTCGGAGCCGTATTTGCGGATGGCCTGGTCATAGGGAATGCGTGGCCATTCCTTGGTCACAGGCTTGCCTTCGGCAAACTGCTCGAAGACGCCGGTCATCAATGGACCCATCGTATCCCAGACATCTTCCTGGGTGACAAAGCTCATCTCGACGTCGAGCTGGTAGAATTCGCCCGGCAGTCGGTCGGCACGCGGGTCTTCGTCGCGGAAGCACGGCGCGATCTGGAAGTAACGATCGAAACCGGCCACCATCAGAAGCTGCTTGTACTGCTGCGGCGCCTGCGGCAGAGCGAAGAACGTGCCGGGATGAATGCGGCTCGGTACGAGAAAGTCGCGCGCGCCTTCCGGCGACGAGGCTGTCAGGATCGGCGTCGAATATTCGGCAAAGCCGGCCGAGTTCATGCGCAGGCGCATGTCGGAAATGATCTGGCTGCGCTTGACGATGTTCTTGTGCAGCGTTTCGCGGCGCAGGTCGAGGAA
This sequence comes from Hyphomicrobiales bacterium, assembly GCA_900472785.1. GTDB lineage: Bacteria > Pseudomonadota > Alphaproteobacteria > Rhizobiales > Rhizobiaceae > Pararhizobium. Next base: position 114,285 of record UCJH01000024.1, read on the forward strand.
GCGGTACTTCAAGCGGATGTCTTCCGGATAGTCCGGCTCGCCGAACACCGGCAGCGGCAGCTCCTTGGCGGCAGAAAGGACTTCGATCTCCTGCGCGTAAAGCTCGATCTCGCCCGTCGCCATCTGCTTGTTGACGGTTTCGTCCGAGCGCGCCTTGACGAGGCCGTCGATGCGGATGACCCATTCGCCACGAACCGTCTCCGCCGTCTTGAAGGCCGGTGAGTCCGGATCGACGACGATCTGCGTCATGCCGTAGTGATCGCGAAGATCGATGAACAGCAGGCCGCCATGGTCGCGGACGCGGTGAACCCAGCCGGAGATGCGGACGGCCTGGCCGACGTCGGACTTGCGAAGAGCGGCACAGGTGTGGCTGCGGTAACGGTGCATGGTCTTATCCTGGAAGTGGGGGCCGGCTCGCAGCGAAACGCGCGCAACGGCGGTGTCAAAATCGGGCGGAAAAGCGCATGACGGGCCTGATTTGTCAAGGGCGGGCCTTCGTCGTTGGGGTTTCAGATATCTCTGCGTCCCTGCCCTTCAGCGTAGCGACTGCATATCTGCTGGTTCAGCCTGCCGGCAATAACTGTCTCCGGGGAAAGGCGGCAGATCGTCGAAACGGAGGAAGGTGGTCGGCGCCTCTCAGGGAATCGTAAAAATCCTGATCTGGTCCGTAATGCCGCGCAATGCGACCGTATGGGCGATCGGTGTTACGCCGCGGCGTACCAGCAAATCTGCCGCGCGAGGGTCGTCAAGCACGGAACCTGTGGTGAAGATTTCCAGCGACGTTGCAAGATGCTGCACACGCGATGCGATATTCACGGTCTGGCCGAAATAGTCCTGCCGCTCGTTGAGGCTAACGGCAATGCACGGCCCTTCATGAATGCCGATTTTCAGCAGCAGATCCTCAGCGCCGCGCGCTTCGTTAAGCGTGCGCATCGCATCGCGCATCCGCATCGCCGCGGCCACTGCCCGGTCCGGTGTCGGGAATGTTGCCATGACGGCGTCGCCGATCGTCTTGACGACGGCGCCGGCTTCCGCGCTGACGATCCCGTTGAGAATACTGAAATGCGTCTTTACCAGATCGAAGGCAGCAAGATCGCCGACCCGTTCGTAAAGCTCGGTCGAGCCGCGCAGGTCGGTGAAAAGGAACGTCAGGCTGGTGATCTTCAGCCGCTGGTCCACGTCGATCGTGTCGGTGCGGTAGATATCGCGAAATGTCTGATTGGTCAGCAGGCGCTTTGCGGTCAGGAACGGGCGTCGTCGGCCAAGCAGGTCGTGCAGTGCATCATTGGCTATGCAGACCGACGGCAAGGCGCGAACCTGCGTGTGGTTTTCCACAAGGATACGCAGAGGCCCCGGCCGCAATTCCAAGGTTTCGCGGTGTTGGTGGCCACGATCGAAAACCAGCGAAAGAGACTGTCGCTCCTTTGCCGGCTCGCCCTTCACATCGATGAACTGTGCCGCGTGCGTGACGGGCTCGAAAACGATGATGAACGCTTCCGGCAGCTGCAGCGAAATGACGGCTTTCTCCCCGGCGGGCAATTCGAGCGCTTCGATGACGAATTCATCGACCTTCGCCTCAAACCCCTCCTCCGGCAGGTCGACACCCGATCCCCAATAGATTTGTCTGAAATACTCCACGGGCGGCAACTGATGCGGATTGTGGGCTGCTATGCGGCGCAGGCGCGGGCTCACGGTAAACGTCACCTCGACCATCTCATCGAGATTGGGTTCGTAACCGGCGGCACAGAGCGCGCATGTATATCGTTCGGCCTGCACGGTCTTGAGCGAGGTATTCGCGTCCAGTACGCCGCCACATCCCGGGCAAAGAATGTTCCACGACATGTCGAACAGGCCGAGACGCGAGGCATGCAGAAAGGCAGTGATCGCCTGTTCCTCATCGAAGCCTTCGCTCTTGGCGAAGGCAAGCGCATTCACCCGACCGAGCTTGCGATCGGGGGCATCCCGGACAAGCCGCTCAAGGACGTTAGCGATATCCGGCATTGCCGACTGGCGCAGGGCCGCGAATAAGGAATGGGATTCACTCATGGACCCATCCTACACCAAATCCTGTGTCTGAGCAGCTGTTTTGCCTAGCCGCAGAAGCGCACTGCGCGCAGCAAATCCGCGCCTTTGCTCAGGATATTCGGGTCCAACAAGCCCCTCCAGAGCTTTCCGGTCAATCGAAGAGCCTTCAATCCACAAGGCGACGGAAAGCCTTGCGGGCAGGACGAAAGACATCCTTGATCGCTCGAATCCAGCCTGTCATCTGCCAGAGCTTGCTGACCCGCCGCTCCATGCCGATGAAGCGCTCGTTGACGGCCTGGGTTGCAGCAAGGGCGACATCCGCCGGGTTAAACTCCGGATAGCGCTGGGAAATCTTTGACAGCGACAGAATAGTTGCGTTTTCCGGAGACCCATCGATGCGGTGCAGTCGACCCCGTGCGATCATCAGCTGCAGCAAGGTCTGTTCAAAAACCCAATCATGGCTGGCATTCATGCTGAATTTCTGGCCCGGCACACCAGAAAAGCCGCAGAGATAAATCTTGGCATTGCCGACGCACTCCAGAAGCGAAAGAGCGACCGCAAATCCCGTCGAGGCAAAACGTCCGCTGGGAAAGTTGGGATAAAAAGACGGGAACAGATAATCGAAATCGAGCGTCACCGGCACCACGGGACTTTTCAGCGGCACATCGATGCTTTCGGTTCTGTAGGACAGGCCGCGGCCGGCCAGCACGCCGATGACAGTTTTTAGTTTTGGCAAGAGATCATAGGCGCGCAGCTGATGCCTTTTCGGATCAAGAATCTCTCCAAGGTTTCTAAGCCGTACACAGAGAAGCGCGTCGCGTTGAAGTGGTGCCGACAGGACTTTTTCACACTTGTTGAAAAACACGAAGATGGTGTTTGCCGGCAACAGGTTTTCGAGAAGTTCGATATCGACATTTTCATTATTTGCGATCAGCGCGATCGATTCGTATGACGAGAACAACGCACGCAGTTCTTCCGGCAGCATTCGCGATTTTTCCTCAACCAGTTCCAGAAATGCAGACTCTTGACGCGATCTTTAACATATCTCCGCGATTGTGACGTCCGTTTGGTGTTGCGCACGCTTTGAAGCGCCGTTTTTCGAAGAACGATGTTTACAATCGAGCTTCGTTTGCGTTTCTGGTGACCAGAACGTTTGCAACAGGCCGGTGTTCCATGTCCCAGATTCGTCCGCTTATCCCCCTGCTCATAACGGCGGGCATCCTGATCGGGGGGAACGGCCTTCAGGGCACCTACATCTCGTTGCGCGCGCTCCAAGAGGGATTTTCGACCTCGCTGATCGGCCTTGTGGGCACGGGTTATAATATCGGCTTTGCCATCGGCTGCATCTACGTGACCCGCATACTGCGATCGATCGGCCATATCCGCACCTTCTCCGCCATGGCAGCGATTGCATCTGCCGCGGCCATCGCCATGGTGCTGTTCATCGATCCTTGGTTCTGGTTTCTCATGCGGCTGATCGCCGGCATCTGCTTCGCCAGCCTGTTCGCCACCGTCGAAAGCTGGCTGAACGCCCGCGTCACCAATGCCAACCGCGCGCGAACGCTCTCCATCTACAGGCTTGTCGATCTCGGTTCGGTCACGGCCGCGCAATATCTCATCCCGACGGTCGGGATCGATGGTTTCCAGTTGTTTGCCATTACCGCAATGGCCTTGTCTCTGTCGCTCGTGCCCATCTCGTTTGCCGACCGGTCGAGCCCCGGCGCGCCGGAGGCGATCAGGTTCGACATCAAGGCGCTCTGGAATATCTCGCCGCTGGCGACCATCGGCTGCATCGTCGTCGGCCTAACCAACTCCACCTTCCGTTCGCTCGGGCCAATCTATGCCGATGGCATCGGCCTGTCGATCACAGCGATCGCCACCTTCATGAGTGTGGGCATTATTGGGGGCGTGGTGCTGCAATATCCGCTGGGCCTCTATTCCGATCGTTTCGACCGGCGCGTCATTATTCTCCTGGCTACGCTCGGCTCGTTGCTCGCGGGGCTTTATCTCGCGCTCTTTGCCGGCAGCGACGAATGGGCGAACTTCGTCGGCATTTTCGTCTTCGGCGCTTTCGCCATGCCGCTCTATTCGCTGTGTTCGGCCCATGCCAACGACCACGCAGCGGAAGGCCAGCACGCTCTCGTCTCGGCCGGCATGCTGTTCTTCTGGTCGCTCGGCGCGATCATCGGGCCGCTGTTCGCCTCGTTCATGCTCGACATTTTTGGACCGCAAGCGCTGTTCATCTATACCGCCGCAGTGCTCGCCGCCTTCATGCTCTATACCCTGCAGCGAATGACGGCCCGCGGCGGCGTGCCGGCGGGCGCACGACGCATGCGGTTCCGTAACCTGCTGCGCACCTCCTCCTTCTTCAACAAGCTGGCAGCTGCCCCCGACGACAGGAAGGACGTCTGATCGACAGGCTGCGGCAAGATGCGCGCCAGGGGCAATTGCTGAAGGCGGATATCAAGTTTAAACCTCGGCAGACCTGTCGCTGAAGCCGGAAGTCCATTCATGCCGATCCTGACCCGACGTAACCTGCTCAAAGGCTCCGCCGCCGCCGCTGCTTCCTTTTCGGTCGGAGCGGGATTTGCCGCTCGCGCCCAGATCACGGCCGATGACCTGCCCCTGCTCAAGGCGCATTTCACTGATGTGCGTATCGCGGCAGATGGCATCACCCCGAAGGTCATGAGTTATACAGCGGGCGAAACCGCCGCCACCGGCATGCCTCCTGTATTGCGTATGACAAAGGGCAAACCGTTTGCCACCCGCCTCATGAATGCACTGGAGGAGCCGACGACAGTGCACTGGCATGGCCTGCGCATTCCCAACGCGATGGACGGTGTGCCTGAGATCACGCAGCCCTACGTCTATCCGGGGGACGGATTCGATTATGTCTTCACACCGCCGGATGCCGGCACCTTCTGGTATCATCCGCACTGCAACACACTGACACAGATGGGCCATGGGTTAACCGGCGTGATCGTGGTCGAGAATCCGGAGGATCCCGTCTTCGACGCGGAGATCGTGCTTAACCTGCGCGACTGGCGCCTCGGTGCCGGCGGCGCCTTCATCACTCCGTTCAAGCCCCGGGATGCCGCCCGTGGCGGCACCTACGGCACCGTGCGCACGGCCAACTGGCAGCAGGAGCCACGTTACGATGCGCCGACGGGCGGGCTTGTGCGCATTCGCATCGCCGCCACCGACGTGACCCGAATTTATACACTCGCTCTCGAAGGTGCCGCGGCAAGGATCATCGCACTCGATGCCAGTCCGGTCGCGACGCCCCACCCGCTCGACCTCTTGGATCTCGGCCCCGGCCAGCGCGTCGACGTCGTCCTGCGCATGCCCGACAACGAAGGTGAAACGGTAACGCTCAGCAACGTCCGCGGTAACAATCCCTGGACGATCGCGACCTTTCGCGCGACCGGGGCGTCGCTCAAACGCGACCTGCGCGATGTGTCCGCGCTGCCCGCAAACCCGGTCGCTGAAGCGGACCTGTCGACAGCCGAGCGCATCCCGCTCGATTTCACGGCAACGGCGGAGCATGCGCCGTCACCCAGTCTTTGCGGCACTCTGGGCTACACCTTCTGGGCGATCAACAAGGTTCCATGGCCCGGTGACACTCCCGATCCGATCTCACCGCTCGCGGAATTGAAGCTTGGAAAAAGCTATGTGCTGCAGGTCGCAAACCGCACGCCGCACGCCCATCCGATCCATCTGCATGGCATGAGCTTCCGCATCCTGAGTTCCAACAAACGGGCAATCCTACCGCCGCCGACCGATACGATCCTGCTGTTGCCGGATGAACAGGCCGAACTTGGCCTCGTCGCCGATAACCTTGGCGACTGGATGCTGCATTGCCACATCATCGAACATCAGAAGACCGGAATGACCGGATATTTCCGTGTCGCCTGAGTTTTTCGATTGTGACCGCCGCAACGAAGGTCTACATCGGATGCCTGTTCAACGCCGCATTTTCGCCATAGTGATTGAAGTTTGATGATTGAGACAACCGCCGACCTCGCCGCTGCCTGCAAAACGCTCGCGACGGCACCCTATCTGACGATCGACACCGAATTCCTGCGTGAAACGACCTTCTGGCCGCAGCTCTGCCTGATCCAGATGGCAGGACCGGATGTCGCCGTGATCATCGATCCGCTGGCGAAAGGGCTCGATCTGGCCCCGTTCTTCGAATTGATGGCCAATCCGGATGTCGTGAAAGTCTTTCACGCCGCCCGCCAGGACATCGAAATCATCTACAATCTTGGCAGCCTGATCCCGCACCCGATCTTCGACACCCAGGTTGCCGCCATGGTCTGCGGCTTCGGCGACAGCGTCTCCTACGACCAGCTGGTCAGCCGCATCAAGGGCGAGCACATCGACAAGTCGTCGCGCTTCACCGACTGGAGCCGCCGGCCGCTCACCGAAAAACAGCTCGACTACGCGCTCGCCGACGTCACCCATCTGCGGGACGTCTACCAGCACCTAAAGACCGAGCTTGAGCGCGAGGGCCGCTCGCTTTGGCTTACCGAGGAAATGGCGATCCTCGAAGCGAAGGAAACCTACGACATCCATCCGGATGATGCCTGGCAGCGCCTCAAGATGCGCTTGAAGAAGCCGCAGGAACTGGCCGTGCTGCAGAAGGTCGCCGCCTGGCGGGAACGCGAGGCCCGCGGCCGCAACGTTCCACGCGGGCGCATCCTCAAGGACGACGCGCTCTACGAGATCGCCCAACAACAGCCGAAGGACGCCGATGCGCTCGCCCGGCTGCGCACCATACCCAAGGGCTGGGAGCGCTCGACGGCCGGTGCCGCCATCACCGAGGCGGTCAACGCGGCGCTGGAAATCCCCAAGAACGAAATGCCGCGCCTGCCGCGCCAGAACCAGTCGCCGGAGGGCGCCGCCGCCGCGATCGAGATGCTCAAGGTTCTTTTGAAGCTGATCGCGGAAAAACAGGGCGTCGCCGCCAAGATCATCGCCAACACCGACGACCTCGAGCGGATCGCCGCCGAGGGCGAACAGGCGGATGTGGGCGCACTAAAGGGCTGGCGGCGCGAACTGTTCGGTGATGCCGCGCTGAAGCTGATCAAGGGCGAAGTTGCGTTGCGGTTCGTCGACAAGAAGATCGAGGCCGTTGAGCTTTGAGACGAAGATTCCGGTAGGAAGCACCCGCCTGCTCCGTCGCTCGACACCACGATCGGCGGACCAGCGAGAAAACCGCTTGACCCGGTTTGCTCACATGGAGAAAGGTTCGCAGGGCACCTCAGCAAAGCGGACGTCATGCGGGAAATCTCTCCAACACAGAACTGGCTGCTGATTGCCCTCGGATTGTGCCTGAGCGGTATGATCTACAGCCTGCTGTTCTATCCCAACGGTTCGCTGTTCATCGGCGCGGTCTTTGCTCTGTTTACCGGCATGCCGATCCTTGCTTTCGAACGCCGTGTTCTTTTAAGGCCGCTGCATCGGCGGATCGAGAAACTGCCGACACTGTCTTTCATTCTCGCATCGATCATCGTCTACGAGATCATCATGAGTGCCGGCTATGCGGCAGCAGGGCTTTTTCTATCCGCGCTCGGTCTGCTGAACGACTCCTCCTGGATCGAAGTTCTCGTCATTCCGTTCGAGGTGTTCCTGTATGCGCTTGGCGTCTGCGCGCTCATCATCTTCATCTTGCGCGTGCGTGATCTCCTCGGACGCGACGTTTTCGCCAGCATGCTGATCAGTCGCTATCGCAATCCGGTCGAAGAGGAGCGGGTCTTCCTGTTCATCGATCTTGCCGATTCGACCACCTTTGCCGAAACACATGGCGACCTCCGGGCGCAGCAGTTTCTCCACGCCTTGTTTGCCGCTTTTGCAGAGCCTGTGCGCCGCCATCAGGGATCCATCGACGATTATGTCGGCGATGCGGCGATCGTTACATGGCCACTTCGTCGCGGCATTCGACATGCCCGCTGCATTCGGTGCATCTTTGATATTCTCGACGAAATCGAAGCCAATGCGGACGTCTGGCGGCGCAGTTTCGGACAGGTGCCGCGCCTGAGGGCGGCCTTGCACGGTGGTGTCATCATTACCGCGGAAATCGGCGTCGATCATCACAAGATCACCTATTTCGGTGATACGGTGAACACCACCGCACGGCTGGAAAGCCTGTGCAAGACCCTGGACCGGAGCGTGCTGATTTCGGCAGACCTCGCCCACCGCATCACCCTGCCCGGATCAATCCTGGCGGACGACCTGGGCGAACACGCCGTCAAGGGCCGTGGCCAGACCGTCGGTGTCCTGTCATTGAAAAAACGGATCCAGGCCGAACGCGCTTACCCGCTCGCCATGCGCATTCCTGCCGAATAGAAAACAACCGTAGCGAACCTGTCGAAGCCGTTCGCCGGGACGGAATGCGGCCGGTGGGTTCAGAGGATGAAGTCACCCTTCGACAGCGAAACGGCATGATCGATATGGAGGGCAAAATCAGCTATTCTATCTCCGTTCACGTCGGCGTAAACATAGGTGTCGGAGGCCAATTTTTCGTAGCGCAATTCGCCTGCATGGCCTGAAAACGCCTGCTTTCCAATGAAGTCGAAGGCCTGGTTACCGGCTTTTCTCTCATTCGCGTCGATGGCGGAAAGTCCGATCAGGTCCCCCTCTTTTTTGGAAAGATTGAAATCCGAGATCGTATCCTGTCCCTTGGGATCGACCGTCGATTCCGACAGAGTCCTGTAAAGGAATATATCCTTACCCGCGCCGCCAAACAGTTGGTCCGCGCCCAGCCCGCCTTCCAGTATATCGTTGCCGCCCAGGCCTTTCAGGACATCATTGCCGGCCCGGCCCTGAAGCAGATCCTTGTATCGTGTGCCGTTGACGGTGTCGTCATAGGCCAGCAACAGGTCCTTGATCGCTTCGTTGTCGTTCGCCGTAATCGCATCGTAGAGCAGCTTCGCCGACACCCGAATGCCGGTGATGTTGAAGACGTTGACGCCGTCCTGGACGATATGAAAGCTCTTGATGGTGCCGCCGACGACAGCCGAAATATCCTTACCGCTGGCCGTCGGGTCGAGAAGGATTTGTCCGTCCGTGCCCCGGTAGATCAGCTTGTCGCCCGTGAAGGCAGCATAGTTCCGGCTGTCGTTGCTCGCGCCGATGCTCGAGAAATGGTAGCCGTAGTTTTGGTATTCGTTCAGAAAATTGAAGCTGAAAGTGGAAAAATTCGCACCTTCGCCATCGTCGCCCAGATAGATATTCGCCACTGTCGTGCGCCCTTCAATTGACCTTCGCTGACCATTGGTAGCAGGAAAAATCGAGCCGTCTCAACGGGGTGGCAGGGCAATTCTTAAGGCTTGGTTAATCTTACGGGGCACTTCGAACACGCAACACGATCTCGTCGGATCGTCCGGCGCATCCAACGCATCGTGATGCCGTCATCGCAATGGTCGTGCAGCGCATTTTCCCTAAACTGATTTCAGAGCACGAAATCGGTTTTGTGCAGAATGACGCGGTCGTCGAGATGGACCGACAGGTCGGCGACCTTGTCGCCATTCACGTCGACATAGACATAGGTATCGGAACTCTTCAGGTCGAAACGCACTTCTCCGGCGTGTCCGCTGAACTTGGCAGTGCCGATAAATTTGAAGACGTCATTGACCAAGGATGTCTTCGCATTGGCATCGATGGCGGAAAGATCGATCTTGTCGCCTTGGATAACGGTGAAATCGAAGACAATATCCTGCGTTGCCGTCGTCGTGCCTGAGTCGGACAATTTCGCAAAGGCGAAGCGGTCGCCGCCCGCGCCGCCGAAAAGATGATCGGTCCCAGAACCGCCAAGAAGCTTGTCGTTGCCGCCGTTGCCCTTCAACACATCGGCGCCGGCACCGCCGAGCAGCTTGTCGGCCTTGGACGTTCCGTTGACCGTGTCGTTGCCGGAGAGAATGAGCGACAGGAAGGCCGCATCGTTCAGGGCGAACACGGCATCACCCACCTTGACGGCCGACAGCTTCAGCCCAGTGATCGAAAGTCCCGTCTGTCCCGCGAAGACGATCTTGATACCGGTCAGCGTTCCGCCTGTGACATCGGTTATATTGCCGCCGGCGGTCTTGATCTTGAGGTTCGTTCCGGTAAAGGCCGTAAAATTCGAGGCGTCGTCGAAAAGCTTGAGCGTCGTCGAACTGGTCTGCAGGAAATCATAGTCGAAAAGACCGGCGACACTGGAATTGCTCATATCGACGCCGACGCCGAGATTGCCGTATGTAAACGTCGCCATTGCGTCCTCCGCCCGGATTGCCGATTACAGAAAAGCTACGCAAACTTTTCGAAATAGACAATGCACGGACGCGCGTGCCTCCGAATTTATTCTTGGAAGACGAAGGCTATCTTCTTGCCGGTCAGTTTCGACAATTGCTGCAGGCGCCCGTCAAGCCGCTCCCCGGCGAAATCAGCATAGGCGGCGGGAACGACGAATTCCAGGTCGAGGTCGGCACTTTCCGCCGGCCGGACGCGCAGGTTGCGCACGACGCCGGGCATGGAGGCGGAAAACAAGTAGACCACACGCAGCAATCCGCCGATCAGCTTGGCGAGCTCCAGAAGGCGCGGCGTGGTGATCGCCGTCAGCGGCCCCGTCGCGCCGTCGTCATTCAGACCCTCGAACCGGTAGTAGTTGGCAAGCGCGATATAGGCCCGGCCCGCGTGGGTAATGCCGGAGAAGGTGCTGTGGGCGATGATGTTCAGCGCCTGCAGTCCGCGGTAATCCGGATGGGCGCGCCAGCTGATGTCGGCCAGCAGACAGGCTGCCTGCCGGTAGCGGCTTTCCTCTTCCGTCTCGGCGATGCCGAAGAACGAAACCATCCGGCCCGTCCAGTCGGCAAGCTCGCGGGCATGCTCGGGCGATCGGGCTCGCAGGATCGCCAGTTCGCCGGCAGCGGTCAGCAGCGGATCGCGGCTGCGCTCCTGATCTGACAGCAGCGAGAACAGATAGCCTTCACGCACGCCGAGCGCCGAGAACGACACGCGCTCCGGCCGCATCAGGGCGATTGCCTCCTGCATCGCGATTGCACCGAACGGCAAGAGGTTGCGGCGGCTTTTGGAGATCGACGCATAGGCCGGCGCCTTGGTATCCTTCGGCTCGATCACCTCCGCGAGGAAAGCCATGGTCTCGTCGAAGGAAATCTCGTAGCCCTGCATCATATGCAGCGGATAATTGCGCACCTCCATGTGCAGCTTGGCAATCGAGCGCCAGGTGCCGCCAACGGCGTAGAAGGTCCGCCCGGAAGCGTTCTTCAGCACGGCAGCGTCGCGCATGTAGCGCCGCACATGCGAACGCGCCTTGACGATCGAGCCCTCGGCATGTTCGGAAAGACGGATACCGCCGAGCGGCAATGTTATGCCCTTGCCGATCGTGCGGCCCGCGACATCGATCAGCTCGAGCGAACCGCCGCCGAGATCGCCGACGACGCCGTCGGGATCGTGATAGCCGCTGACGATGCCGAGCGCGGAGAAATACGCCTCCTCCTCGCCGGTCAGGACGCGCACTTTCTGCGACAGGATGATTTCGGCACGGCGGATGAAATCCGGGCCGTTGGACGCATCGCGTGCCGCTGCCGTCGCCAGAACGAAAACGGTCGATGCCCGGGCCTGAGTCGACAGGGCTTTGAACCGATAGAGCGCCTTGAGTGCCCGCTCGACGCTTTCGGCATCCATGCGGCCGGTGGCGTCGATGCCCTTGCCGAGCCCGCACATCACCTTTTCGTTGAAAAGCACCGCGGGCGCGCGGCTCAGCCCCTCATAAATCACGAGACGAATGGAGTTCGACCCAATATCGATCACGGAGACCGGGGCGATGCCAGGCAGCCGCCCCTGCGCTTCTGATTCTACCATGCAAGTCCAGTTTATCGTTTGCGGCCGCTGTTCCAGCCGGCAATAAGCTTCGGAGCACTGGACTTCAAGGCTTCTCCGCGCCCGGAAAGGCTTGGATTGGTCATGAAGTAATGCTGTGCGTTGAACGGTTCGGCGCCAGCCGCGACATCCATGCGCCGCGACGTGCCGTCGGGCAGGATTTCGTAGCTCTGCTGGTTGTCGATGAGATTGCCCAGCATGATCTGCGACAGTACCTGTTCGTGCACAGTCCGGTTTATGAGAGGAACGAGGGTCTCAACACGCCGGTCCAGATTGCGCGGCATCATATCCGCCGAGCCGATATAAACAAGGGCGTTCTCCGAGGGAAGCCCATGGCCGTTGCCGAAGCAAAAAATACGCGAATGTTCGAGGAACCGTCCGACGATCGACTTGACGCGGATGTTGTCGGACAGGCCGGGGACCTGCGGCCGCAGACAGCAGATGCCGCGAACGACGAGATCGATTTCGACACCCGCAGCACTTGCGGCATAGAGCGCATCGATGATTTCCGGATCGACGAGCGAATTCATCTTCATCCAGATGGCGGCCGGCGCGCCGTTCCTGGCGTGTTCGATCTCCTGCCCGATATGCCGCAGGATACGCGGGCGTAACGTGTTGGGAGAAATCGCGATCTTTGCGCCCTCTTCAGGCTCGCCATAGCCGGTGATGAAATTGAAGATGTTCGCCATGTCGTGGGCGATCGTCGGATTGCAGGTGAAGAAGGACAGGTCGGTATAGATCTTGGCGGTGATGGGATGATAGTTGCCGGTGCCGAGGTGACAGTAGGTCCGCAGCTTGCCTTCCTCGCGGCGCACAACCATCGACATCTTGGCGTGCGTCTTCAGTTCGATGAAGCCGAACACCACCTGCACGCCGGCGCGTTCCAGGTCGCGTGCCCAGCGAATATTGGCCTCCTCGTCGAATCGCGCCTTGAGTTCGACCAGCGCGGTCACGGATTTCCCGGCCTCCGCGGCGTCGATCAGGGCACGCACGATCGGGCTGTCGTTGGACGTGCGGTAGAGCGTCTGCTTTATCGCCAGAACTTCCGGATCGCGCGCAGCCTGGAGCAGGAACTGGACCACCACGTCGAAAGATTCGTAGGGATGATGGACCACCATGTCCTTTTCGCGGATGGCGGCGAGGCAGTCGCCGGCATGTTCGCGGACCCGCTCGGGAAATCGCGCATTATAGGGCTCGAACCGCAGGTCGTCCCTCGGCGCCTTGACGATCTGCGACATGGTGTCGAGCGCCAGAAGCCCCGGCAGGACGGCAACGCGGTTGTCCGGCACGTTCAGTTCCTGCACGACGAAACGATGCAGCTCCGGCGGCATTTCCGAATCGATCTCGATACGGATCACCGAGCCGCGCCGGCGGCGCTTCAGCGCCGTCTCGAAGAACCGCACCAGGTCCTCCGCCTCTTCCTCGACCTCGATATCGCTGTCGCGGATGATCCGGAACGTGCCCGAGCCCTGTACCTCGTAGCCCGGAAACAGCCGGCCGATGAACAGCGAGACGACGTCTTCCAGCGTGATGTAGCGGATCACGGATTTTGCATCGGGAAGCCGGATGAAACGATCGAGCGCCACCGGCAGGCGCAAGAGTGCCGTCATCGGCTCGCGCCCGCTCTTGCTGATCAGCTGCAGCCCCATGGAGAAGCCGAGATTGGGGATGAACGGAAACGGATGTGCCGGGTCGATGGCGAGCGGCGTCAGCACCGGAAAGATCGCCTGGTCGAATTCGGTGGCGAGCCAAACCTTGTCCTGCGCCGAGAGCGAAGCCGGGCGGATGATCAGGATATCTTCCTTGGCGAGATATTGTTGCAGCACGGCAAGAGAGGCCTGCTGCTCCATCTGCAGGTTGTCGATTTCCTTAAGGATCTCTTCCAGCTGCTCCGCCGGTGTCTTGCCGTCCGGACTGCGTATCAGCAGCCCCTGGCGCACCTGGCCCTCCAGACCGGCAACGCGCACCATGAAGAATTCGTCGAGGTTGGCGGCGGAAATCGACAGGAACCGGACACGCTCCAGCAGCGGATGGGCGGTGTTCAGCGTCTCCTCGAGAACGCGGCGATTGAACTGCAGCCAGGAAAATTCACGATTGATGAAGCGGTCCGGACTGGACAGCAGGTCTATCGTCTCCCCAACCGGCGCCGGCGTTACAGGAATATCCGATGTTGCATTGTCCATATTCGTCAGACCCATTCTATTTCAGCATGCCGCCTACCGCAGTTTGACGACGCAACTGTGACAGTCAATCGGCTTCGCGGGAATTTCCCAATTCCCTCAGCACTTCCAGCGCAAGTGCCCTGCTGATCCGCGTCCGGCGCGACAGCGCGAGGCGATCGAGCTTTTCCACGATAGTCTGTGCCGCGTCGAGCGAGCGCTCCATGCGCGTGACGATGTAGCCGACCAGTTTCTCATCGACCGTCAGCTGCCGATCCGAAAACAGCTTGACCAGCACGAGCGCCAGAAGCTCGTCATCCGGCTCGCCGATCTCGACCACGGTCGCAGCCTTCAGCCGCGAGCGCAGGTCCGCCAGTTCGACCGGCCAGGACATCGGCCAGAGCCGGGTGGTGATCAGAAGACCCGTGCCGTTTTCGCGCACGCTGTTGATGACGTGAAACAGCACTTGATCGTCGAAGCCGCGGCGATCGGCATCCTCGAACAGCACCGGCTGGCGGGCAGCGATCTCCGCCGCATCACCGCCCATGACGGGATGGATGGGAACGGCGCCGCTCTTCTCGCGCCAGATGCTGGCCAGATGCGATTTTCCGGATCCGACGGGGCCGGCAAGAATGACCACCGGGGACGGCCATTGCGGCCAGGTATCGACGATCGAGACGGCAGCGTTCAACGGATCGGAGATCAGGAGATCGTCGCGGCCGGTAGCGGGGTCGTGTTCGAAGGCAAGAGGCAGTTGTTCTGTAATCGGCTTCATGAGTTATGCCGTACTATCGGGCTTTTTAATCGCCTCTCCGTTTGCGGCGATCAAGGTTTTCGGCGCAGACGGCGCGATCAAGGTCGAGTGACCATGATACAGATCGCTTTCGAGATAACGCCCGATGGCAAACCGCACCAGCACGCCGATGGCGGCTGCGGCCGGAACCGCAACCAGAAGTCCGACGAAGCCGAACAACGCTCCGAAGGCAAGCAGCGCAAACATCAGCCAGACCGGATGCAGGCCGACGCTTTTGCCGACGAGGCGCGGCTGCAGGATATTGCCCTCGAGGAACTGGCCGCTGAAGAAGACGGCCATGACCAGCACGATGGACGTATAGTCCGGCCAGAACTGTACGAGCGCGATGCCGACAGCCAGCACAAGCCCGACCATTGATCCGACATAGGGAATGAAACTGATCAGGCCGCTGAACAGGCCGATCAGCAGGCCGAAATTCAGCCCCACCAGCGACAGGCCGATCCCGTAGTAGAGGCCGAGAATGATGCAGAGCGATCCCTGGCCACGGACGAAACCGGCGATCGTCGTGTTCACGTCGCGCGCGATGGCGCGGACTGTCGCGAGTTGCGGCCGGGGGACCCAGCTGTCGACCTTGGCGACCATGCGGTCCCAATCGAGAAGCAGATAGAAGGCAACCACCGGCGTGACGACGAACAGCGAGATGATGTCGAGCAGCGCCATGCCGGAATTCCACAATTGCTGGAACAGCGTCGCCAGGAAGCCGGCGCCCTGCTCCAGCAGTTTTGCGGAATTCTCCTTGATCTGCCCCATCTGGCTGCTGATCCAGCCCGGAATGACCGAGGATTGCGTGTCGCTCAGGAGTTCCTGCAGCTTGGTCACATAGCCCGGCATCTTCTGGATGAACTCCGCCGCCTGCCCGGCGATCAGCGGAATGACGATCATCAGCGACAGGGCAAAGACGAGGATGAAACCGATCAGGATGACGATGGTCGCCCAGAGCCGGCTGAGGCCCCAGCGCTCGAGCCGGTCGGCGACGGGATCGAGGAAATAGGCGAGCGCCATTCCGGCGATGAACGGCAACAGGATCGAGCTGAAGACGAGCAGGAAGATCACGAACACCGCCAGGAACAAAAGCCAGAACATGACCTGTCTCCAAAGGCTTGCCGGATTGATCTGGATTGGCATCGTCTGCTCCTTGCCGTCCCGTGGCCGCCGTCCGGCCACCGCTCGAACGACCTTGCCGGATGGTCTTGTCTGAACGGAGATAGGATGTGCCCGCAAGACTGGTCAAGTCCGCAGCCTGCAGATGCCGTTCAAATCGCCCTGTCCCACGCCGGTCTGGCCGAAGAACAGCAGCAAAGCGGTGAAAAAGCGGCGATCCGGCCGGCAAGATGCTTGCACTTCCCCCCTCGTCATGCCAATCGCATCCGCAACGTGACGAGCCAGCGGAGAACGTGCGATGAGCCAGTCGGGAAAGAACGGTCTGACCTACAGCGATGCGGGTGTGGACATCGATGCCGGCAATCTGCTGGTCGAGAAGATCAAGCCGCATGTGCGCTCGACCCGCCGCCCCGGCGCGGACGGTGAAATCGGCGGCTTTGGCGGCCTGTTCGACCTGAAGGCGGCCGGTTTTACCGATCCGGTCCTCGTCGCTGCCAATGACGGCGTCGGCACCAAATTGAAGATCGCCATCGATGCCAACAAGCACGACACGGTCGGCATCGACCTCGTCGCCATGTGCGTCAACGATCTCGTCGTCCAGGGCGCCGAGCCGCTGTTCTTTCTCGACTACTTCGCCACCGGCAAGCTCGACCCTGACCAGGGCGCCGCGATCGTCGGCGGCATCGCTGCCGGTTGCCGCGAGGCGGGCTGCGCGCTGATCGGCGGCGAAACCGCCGAAATGCCGGGCATGTATGCCGGCGGCAACTATGACCTTGCCGGCTTTGCCGTCGGGGCGGCCGAACGCGGGCAGCTTCTGCCGGCCGGCGACATTGCCGAAGGCGACGTCATTCTCGGGCTCGCCTCCTCCGGCGTGCATTCCAACGGCTATTCGCTGGTGCGCAAGATCGTTTCGCTCTCGGGCCTCGCCTGGGACGCAGCCGCCCCGTTCGGCGAAGGCACCGGTTCAGCGACCCTGGCCGACGTCCTGATGACCCCGACGCGCATCTATGTAAAACCACTCTTGAAGGCGATCCGCGAGACGGGTGCGATCAAGGCGCTGGCGCATATCACCGGCGGCGGCTTCCCGGAAAACATTCCGCGGGTGCTCCCAAAACATCTGGCCGCCGAAATCGATCTCGACAGCATCAAGGCGCCGGCCGTGTTCTCCTGGCTTGCCAAGACCGGCGGCGTCGCGCCCAACGAGATGCTGCGCACCTTCAATTGCGGCGTCGGCATGATCGCCGTCGTTTCGGCTGCGGATGCCGAAAAGGTCACCGCCGCGCTTGAGGCCGAAGGCGAGACGATCTTCCCGCTCGGCCGCATGGTCGCTCGCGAAGACGGTGCCGCGGGCACCATCTACAAGGGCACGCTTGCTCTATGACGGTTGCGCAGGCCAGGAAGCGCGTGGTCGCCTTCATTTCCGGCGGCGGCTCCAATATGCTGGCGCTGGCCAGAGCGACAAAGGCCGAGGAATACCCGGCCGAAATCGTCGCTGTCATCTCGGACAAGGCAGATGCCGGCGGGCTTGCCAAGGCGCAGGCGCTGGGCATTCCGACGTTTGTCTTCCTGCGCAGGGACTATGAAAGCAAGGACGCCCATGAAACGGCCATCCTTGCCACACTCGACCAGCTTTCCCCCGACATTCTCTGCCTTGCAGGTTATATGCGCCTTTTGAGCGGCGCGTTCATCAACCGCTACGAGGGCCGGATCCTCAACATCCACCCGTCCCTGCTGCCGCAATTTCCCGGCCTGCACACACATCAGCGGGCGATCGATGCCGGCGAGAAGACTGCCGGCTGTACCGTGCATTTCGTCACCGAGGGCATGGACGAAGGCCCGGTCGTGCTGCAGGGCACCGTGCCGGTGCTGACCGACGATACCGCCGAAACGCTCGCCGCCCGGGTGCTTCGCGTCGAGCACCTGCTCTATCCGCAGGCATTGCTGCAGGTCGCCAACGGCAACGTGCGGATGGAACACGGCAAGACGGTTCGCGTGCCGGCCGGCACTTCCAAAAACAGCACACTCTAAAGTGGCGAAAACATTTCGACAAACGCCGAAAATACACTGAAAATTTACCATACCCGCAGAAAATGATGAGGCATTTCATCTCCGGCACAGTTGCGTGCCCGTCTTCGGGAATTGGTCATGAAGCTTCTCTCCAGCCTTGTCGCCGGCGCTGCGATCGCCTGCACCACCACGGCGCAGGCCGGTGATTTTTACAGCCCCGTGACCGAGGGGCCGGTATCGATGACCTTCGATGTCGGCCTTGCCAACATCTATGCCGAGGAAAGTGTCTTCGAAGGCAGCACCACGGTCAGCCGGCTTGATTGGGAAGCCAAGGGCGTTACTTTGTTGCGCGGCTCGCTCAGCATCGAGGTCGCCCGCGACTGGTCGGTTCGTGCCGAAGGCAAGACCGGCATGGACGGCGATGGCCACATGACCGACCGAGACTGGCTCGCCCCCTATACCACCGCCCTGACGGATGATGGCTGGAGCCACCGCTCCGATCACGACGACACGCACCTGGACCACTATTTCAGCGGCAGCCTGGAAGTGAACCGCACGTTGATCAACGACAACGGCCGCTTTGTCAGCGCTGGCCTTGGTGGCCGCTACAGCGACGTCCAGTGGAGTGCCTATGGCGGTTCCTACATCTATAGCGTCAACGGCGTGCGCGATACGACCGGCAACTTCGCCGATGGCCTCAAGGGGGTTACCTATCGCCAGAAGATGCCAGCCGCCTATGCCAATATCCGCGGATCCCAGACAATGGGAGACTGGACGTTGTCGGGCGGGCTGGAAGCCGGCGCCCTCATCCGCGCAGAGGCACCGGACGACCACTGGCTTCGCTCGCTGCGCTTCACCGACAGCTTCGATCTTGCCGCCGTCTACGGCGCCAATGCCGGTATCGCCTATAACCTGACGCGGAACATCTCCCTCTATGCCAACGGCGCCTTCGAAATGACGGATTTCGGCACCGGCGACACCCATGTCCGCAGCACCACGACCGGCGCGACAGCCGTTTACGAGGACGCCGCCGGCGCAAAATTCTCGATGGCTTCCGTCAGTCTTGGCCTCAAGGGGAAATTTTAGGCAGCCAACCAATCGCTGCCCATCGACCCTTGGTCAAGGGGTCGATCAAGTCTGACCAAGTTCCTACTTTTGGGGCGCACGGTTATGACCGGACCTGAGAGGCACAGGTGACAATCGAAGTCAAAGTCGAGGCCGGATTAGACGCGACCCACCTTGCGCTTGCCCTGGTAGAGAATGCGACCCTGTTGACCTTGGAAAAAAACTTCATGCGGCTGCAGTTGCCGCTGGCTTGACGTTATTTCGCTAGGAACACCCGATTCAGCATCGCCGATTGCGGCAACATGATCGCCTGGCGTCGCAGATCGCACCGGTTCGATCATCGCCGTGGCGTCGGCGAGTAAGACCTTCAGCACATCGTGTCCGTGTAGGCGCCGCAGCTTTCCGCTTCAGAGCAGAGATGACGGAATAGACGTTTATAATCCGATGCACGGCTGCCGAAGAATCGGCGGCCCTGAGAATAGCTGTTGTGGTCGTTATTCTCCGTCCTGGATCTCGACATCGTATGTCAAGCTTCTTGCGACAAAGGTGAAGAAATCCTCGGAATCAATTTCGAATGTCGGCCCAGCCATATCCAGGCAGAAAACGCTCTCGCCGAGCGAGGGGCAAAGGCAATATCGCCAAGAGGCACCGCTGTCTGCAACGATCAGGGCATCGGCAGGAATAGGACTGCGTTCGGGTTCCCTGCTCGAAAACAGTTTGGTCAGTTGTCTGTAAGATTGTCCGTTGTACAATTGAAATGAGGGGTGCTTCTCAACCAAGGATGCAGGCTCCGGCTCATAGACATAAGGTCCACGATTTATTTCGCCCGTACCGACCTTGCGAAGAAATTCGAGATATTGTTGAGAGATACTGGGGTAGCGACTGAAAATTGCCTCAACAACACTGTCCGATACCGGTTTTAGCGCCGACATGTTACCTTCACGGTCGAGTTCCAACAGTTGAGCGATATTCAAAAGTATAAATCCCTCTTTTCTGACGTCGGATCAAAGTCGACGTTCCTATTTATCCTGCGCAAAGCGTCTCCCGGTTCAGCATCGCCCATTGCAGCAGCATGATCGTCTTGCCGTCGCAGATTGCGCCGGTTTTGATCATGGCCATCGCCTCGGCGAGCGGAACCTCCAGCACCTCGATGTCCTCATCCTCGTGGGCCGCACCGCCGCCCTCCTCTACGCGCTGCGTCGCATCGATGACGGCGGCGAAGAAGTGGATGGTCTCGGTAACCGCGCCGGGCGACATGAAGGCCTGGAACAGCGGCTGAACCTCCGTCACCAGGTAACCCGTCTCCTCCATCACCTCGCGGCGGATGGCTTCGGCCGGATGATCGCCGTCCAGCAGGCCGGCGGGCGTTTCCAGAAGCCAGCCGGAGTGGCCGTTCAGATGCACCGGCATGCGGAACTGGCGCACGAGAATGACGCTGTCGCGCTTCGGATCATAAAGCAGGATGGTGGCGCCATTGCCGCGGTCGTAGACCTCGCGCTTCAGCTTCTTCGTCGCCCCGTTCGAGCCGGTGTAATTGAAGGTGATATTGCGCAGGTGGTACCAGTTTTTCGAAAGGGTCTCGTCCTTGAGGATCTCGACCTTCGCATCCTTGAATTTTGCCATTCTCAATCCCTGCGCAGCCAGACGCGGTTGTCGTGAAATGCAGCCCCGCCATAGGGGGCCACGGCATCGGCGCCGGTGAGCACGTTGATGCCCTCGCCGTCGAGATGCGCATCGTTGGGCCATAGCCCTTCGGCGATGACCACGCCGCGCCGC
Organism: Hyphomicrobiales bacterium; assembly: GCA_900472785.1. Lineage (GTDB taxonomy): Bacteria > Pseudomonadota > Alphaproteobacteria > Rhizobiales > Rhizobiaceae > Pararhizobium. Next base: position 135,111 of record UCJH01000024.1, read on the forward strand.
GTGCCGCCACCGATCGTCGCGTGCAGGCGGATCGCGCCGCGTGTGTTGCCGATCCGCACGACGTCGCCTTCGGCAATCCCGAGTTCGACTGCGTCTTGCGCATGCAGCATCAGTTGCGGCCTGCCTTCCTTCGTCACCGACGAAGGCGTTTCCGCAAACGTCGAATTGAGAAACGAGCGAGCCGGCGACGTCGCCAGCCGGAAGGGGTGATCCGCGTCCGCGATCTCGATCAGATCGACATGGTCGGGAAACTCAGGCAGATCGCCATAGGGTCCCTGTGCACCCATCGATTTCGGCGGACGGTTCGGTGCCGGCGTGCCGGTCCAGTCGGCCTTGAAGCGGAATTTACCGTCCGGATGGCCGAAGCCATGGACGAAATGCGCGGTCTCAAAGTCCGGCTGCACGTCCAGCCACTTGTCCTGTTTCAGCGCCTCGTAGCCGACGCCGTAATGGACGAGGATATGGTCGATATGCTCGCGCTCGCTGAGCCCGAAACCCGGCCGGTCGGCGACGCCGAGGCGCCTGGCCAGTTCCTCGATGACGAAAAGATTGCTGCGCACGGTCGCTGGCGGCTCCACGACCTTGGGGCCGAGCAGGATGTGCTGGTGACCGCCGCCCCGATAGAGATCGTCATGCTCGAGGAACATGGTCGCCGGCAGCACGATGTCGGCAAGCTTGGCGGTGTCCGTCATGAAATGCTCGTGCACAGCGACAAACAGGTCGTCGCGCAGAAAACCCTGCTTCACCAGCCGTTGTTCGGGCGTGACGTTCACCGGATTGGTGTTCTGGATCAGCATTGCCGTCACCGGGCCGCGATGCCGCAAGGCCTCGGCGTCGCCGGTCAGCACCCGGCCGATCTGCGACTGGTCGAGCATGCGGATATCCGGATCGAGCATCGCCGTGCCCACCAGCTCGCGCTTGTCGAACCGGAAGATATCGTTGTTGGAATGGAAGGCGCCGCCGCCCTCGTGTTTCCAGCTGCCGAGCACGGTGGGGATCGAAGCGGCGGCGTGGATGGCAACCGCGCCGTTTCGCTGGCGGGTGAAACCGTAGCCGAGGCGAAAGTATGTCTTCGGCGTGGTGCCGACGAGCTTTGCGAAGGCTTCGATTTCCGCAACCGGCAGGCCGGTGATGGCGGAAGCCCAATCGGGCCCGCGAGTGCTCAGATGCGCTTCGAGCCCCGCTGGATCGTCGGCGTACTGTGCCATATAGGCCCGGTCGGCATAGCCGTCGCGGAAGGCGATGTGCATGACCGCGCAGGCAAGGGCCGCGTCCGTTCCGGGCTTCAGGATCAGGCCCATGTCGGCCTGCCTGATCGTCGGGTTGTCGTAGATGTCGATAACGACAATCTTCGCCCCGCGCTCCTTGCGCGCCTTGACCGCATGGGTCATGACGTTGACTTGGGTGGAAACCGCATTGGTGCCCCAGATCACCACGCAATCCGATTTCGCCATTTCGCGCGGATCGGGACCGCGCAAGGCCCCCGTGGCCATGGTCATGCCGGTCCAGGCCATGTTGGTGCAGATCGAGCCGAAGAAACCGGAATAGCGCTTGGCGTGCCTAAGCCGCTCGATCGAATCGCGCTGCACCTGCCCCATCGTGCCGGCATAGAAATAAGGCCAGACTGCTTCCGAGCCATGTTGCTGCTCGGCCTTCACGAAAGCATCGGCGATCTCGTCGAGCGCCGCTTCCCAGGAAACCTCCTGAAAACCGCCCTCGCCTTTCGTACCCTTGCGCCGCTGCGGCACCATCAGCCGGGCCGGGTGATAGATCCGCTCGGAATAGCGCGCCACCTTGGCGCAGATGACGCCGGCCGTATAGGTATTCGCGCTCGCGCCGCGCACCCGGCCGATCCGCCCGTCCGGATTGACATCGACCTCCAGCGCACAGGCGGAGGGACAGTCATGCGGACAGACCGTATGACCAACGGTTTTTTCTGCTAGGATCGGGGTCGCAACATTCATGGCTTTTCTATATTGCATCGCGAAAGCCTCTCAAAGAGCTCGACCCGCTCGGAATTGATTTTTATTGAATCAAACTCCTTGTTTGATCGATCGGGAATGAAGCTGGATGGCTTTAGCGGAATAATATAAACTGGCGCTATGAACAGAACTGATGCCCTTTTCAAACTGGAGCATTGCGCCACTGCCGTGAAGGGCATGGGTGTGACGGCGCTTTATCTGTTTGGCTCGATGGCGCGCGACGAAGCCGGGCCATCAAGTGATCTCGACTTGTTTATCGACTACGATCCTGCCAAACGGTTCTCACTGCTCGATTTGGTGGGAATAAAACAGTTTCTGGAAGAAGAGCTGTCCATGGAGGTGGACATTGCGACCCGCAATAGCCTCCATCCCCTGCTTCGAGCAGAAATCGAACACTCCGCCGTCCGGATTTTCTGATGGCAGACCGTAAAGTCCGGCCGGTCCTGGCCGAAATTCTGGAAGCCATAGAGGGCATCGAAACACACACCGCCGGAAAATCGCTGGAAAATTTCGAAAGAGATTGGCTTTTGCGCCTTGGAATCCAGCGAGCATTGGAAATCGTCTCGGAAGCTTGCCGCCACATTCCGGATGAGTTGCTGAACTTAGCTCCAGAAGTTCCTTGGAAAAAAATCCGTGGCATCGGCAACATCCTTCGCCATGAGTATCATAAAATCGCGGATGACATCATTTGGGTGGTTGTCACCGAAAACATCTCCCCGCTCAAATCTGCTATCGAACGCATTCAACAACATGTAGGCGACGAAAGTCCGTCTTAAATGCGACGAGGCGGCATCTCGTCATTCTTCATCAGAAATTTAAAGACCACTTCAGGAACGCAAATGAATTATCGTCACGCTTATCATGCCGGCAATTTTGCCGATGTCCTGAAACATGCGGTGCTTGCGCGGCTGGTCACCTATCTGAAGCAGAAGGACAAGGCCTTTCGCGTGCTCGATACCCATGCCGGCATCGGTCTTTACGATCTCTCGGGCGAAGAGGCCCAGAAGACCGGAGAATGGCGTGACGGGATCGGCAAGCTTCTGGCCGAGCCCCTGCCGGCGAAAGTCGCAACCATACTGGAGCCCTATCTGCAGGCTGTGCGCGATCTCAATCCGCAAGCCGATGGCGCCGTTACGCTCTATCCCGGCTCTCCGAAGCTGACGCGCATGCTGATGCGGCCGCAGGACCGCCTCTGGGCGATGGAGCTGCACCCGGACGACTATGAGACGCTGCATCGTCTTTTCGACGGCGATTTCCAGAGCCGCATCACGGAGCTCGATGGCTGGCTGGCGCTCGGCGCGCATTTGCCGCCCAAGGAAAAGCGCGGCCTCGTTCTCGTCGATCCGCCCTTCGAGATCGATGGCGAGTTCGAGCGGCTGGCCGAAGGGCTGGGCAAGGCCTATCGGCGATTTTCCGGCGGCACCTTCTGCCTCTGGTATCCGCTGAAACAGGGCGCGCCGATCGCAGCCTTTCACGATGCGCTGAAAGCGCTGGAAATTCCAAAGATGCTGTGCGCCGAACTTTCGGTGCGCAGCGATCGGGACACGACAGGACTTTCCGGCTCAGGCCTCATCATCGTCAACCCGCCCTTCACCCTGAAAGGCGAACTCGATACGATCCTGCCCTTCCTCAAAGACCGGCTGAAGCTTGATCGCCATGCCTCGTCCCGCGCCTTCTGGCTACGCGGCGAGGAAGTCATCGATCGCTCCGACTGGGAATAAACGGCGGGCGGGGAATGAGCATTGTGCCGGCCTCTTGACGATCGGCAGCCACCCGACGCACTGTTTGCGTCTGCTTCGGAGATGACCATGCCGCGCCTGCTTGCAACCGCCCTGCTTTTGCTGACGACCCTTCTTTCGCCGCCAATCGCATCGGCCGGTGATGCTGACAAGCCGCTGGCGGCCTGCGACAGCCCGTATATCCTCGATATCATCACTGCCCGCTTCGGCGATCGGGCGCGTACCTATCTGAAGACGGATCTCGAGATCACTCAGATCGACGGGCCCAGGCAGGTGCGCCAGACTCTGCGCGACAAGACACATCGTGTGGGGCGCGACTATTGCGCCGCAACGGCTGTCACCACGGATGGCGAGCGACGGGCGCTGTGGTATTTGATCGAGCGCGACTTCGCCTTTGCCAGCCTCGGCTCCAGCGTCGAGTTCTGCCTCAGCGATCTTGATCCCCAGCACATCTACGGCGCGCATTGCGCATCTCTGCGCTGAGCGGCATGCCCCTCGTCTTTCGCGTGAAAGCCCTGAAACCGCTCGCTGCCATCGTGTTCATTGCAGCCGCAGGAACCCTCTTCGGCTGCGACAGTGGCGAGCAGGCGCAGGCGCCGGACAAAAAAGCGCAGACACAACCGCAGAAGCATCAGGCTCAAAAGCAAAAGCCCGGCCCCGCAGCTGTGCCGATTGGAACGGGTTTCGACTATTACGTCCTGTCCCTATCCTGGTCGCCGACCTGGTGCGCAGAAAACGATGCGTCGGGGCGGACCGACCAATGTGCAGCCAAGGCCGGCCATGGCTTCATCGTGCATGGTTTGTGGCCGCAAAACGAGACTGGCTTTCCCGAATACTGTCGCACCCGCGAATCGGACCGTGTTCCGGAACGGCTTGGCCGGTCGCTTTTCGACATCATCCCGTCTATGGGGCTGATCGGTCATGAATGGCGCAAGCACGGCAGCTGCTCGGGCCTCAGCCAAACCGACTATTTTGCCGTCGTGCGCGCCGCAAGGCAGAGGCTGAACATCCCGCCGGCGCTGACATCGGTCGACGGGTCGCGGCAGGCGGCACCCGACGACATCGAGACGGCATTCATCGCCGCCAATCCCGGATTGCGAAAGAATGCCATCGCGGTGACCTGCGAGGCGCGGTTTCTCGAAGAAGTCCGCATCTGTTACAACAAGGACCTGAGCTTCCGCCCTTGTCCTGCCGTCGATGCGCGCAGCTGCCGGCAGAAGAGCGTCACGCTGCCGCCGATACCCTGACACAGGATAATACCAAGCCCAAGAAAGCCTCGCGATGAAGATTCTCTACTCCCCCGCCTCGCCCTACTCCAACAAAGTGCGCATGGCGGCGCACTATGCGGGACTATCCGCCGAAAGCGTGCTGACCGACACCAATGCCAACCCGCCATCGCTGATCGACAGCAATCCACTCGGCAAAATCCCGACGCTGATCACCGACGAGGGCAAGTCGATCTATGACAGCCGGGCGATCCTGCATTTCGTCGATCGGGAAACCAAGGGCAAGCTCTATCCGCGCAACCCTGCGAAACGCACCGAGGTCGAAATTCTCGAAGCGCTGTGCGATGGCATCTGCGACTGCTTGCTCGCCATCGTCTACGAAAAGCGTTTTCACCCGCCGGAAAAGATCCATCAGCCCTGGATAGACAGGCAGTGGGAAAAGGTCGTTCGCGGGCTGGATTATCTCAACGCCAATCTGCCGAAGACCGCCGCCAAGCTGCATGCCGGACATTTCGCGCTCGCCGCCATGCTGACCTATCTGGAGCTGCGGTTTACAGGCGAATGGCAGAAGGGCCGCCCGAAGCTCAGGAACTGGCCGCAGAAATTCCAGAAGTTCTTCCCGGATCACAGCAAGTTTCGCACCTGACATTACCTGACCCAATTGTCATGTTCACAGCAAAAAGGCCGGATCGCTCCGGCCTTTTCACGTTCATCGATTGTCGCGATGATTAGAACTTCACGCCCATACCGACGCGAACGCTGTGTTCGTCGTAGCCCGACGATACCGTGCCGCCGCCGACGTTGAAGTCCTTCGAACCGTAATCGCTGTAGCGATACTCGACGCGCGCCGTGATGTTGTCCGTCACCAGGGCTTCCGCACCGGCACCAGCCGTCCAGCCGAGCAGCGTGTTCTTGTCGGACGAGCCGCCTTGCTGTGCCTTGACGTTGGCAGCGGCGACACCGGCCGTACCATACACAAGAACAGGGTTCAGATCATAACCGACGCGGGCGCGCAGCGAGCCGTTGACGCCCTGCTTCATGCCGATCGTGCCGTTGCTGGCATCGTTGTCGCCGTAGTTCACATCAGCTTCGGCACCGTAGACGATCTGGCCGTTCTGCATGTTGTAGCCACCATAAAGGCCGCCGCCGGCGCCGGAAGCGCTGCGGTCGCCAGTGGCGTTGAACTCGCCGCGAGCCCAGTTCGCGGTACCGCCGACATAGGCGCCGGACCAGTCCTTGGCAGCCGGCTCGCTGTATTCCGCAGCCGGAGCCGCCGGTACTTCGTCAACGGCGTCAGCAGCCTGAACGGCCGAGAATGCGATGAGCGATACGGCAGAAGCCATGAGGGTGGTGATAATGGTACGCATACTATTCTCCTTATCAAACCGATGCCCTGTGGCCCTCGTGGCCTGAAATGGTGCATCGGACAAATTCTAGTTAACCCCGCCCGGTTGAGGTGAAATTGACCAGCAATTGAGGATTCACAAGAGCCAAATTGTGAAATTTTAGTGGCACGGGCATGGCTGAAATGGGATGTTGCTTCAGTGCCACAGGCATTTTGTTAACTACAAATCAAGATTAGTGAAAACTATACTAATTGCAGTGGAAACAATTCAATTCCGGCACTTTCCGTTAAATTTTCCGAAAGGAATCGACCGGAGCGGTTTCGCATTGCCCATCCGGCCCTGTATCCTTCGCGTAGAAGATCGCGACTCGAAAACACGGAAAGACATCGTTTGAAGACGCAGTTGAAAACAGCGCTGGTGACCGGCGGCGCAATCCGCATCGGCCGGGCGATTGTCGAGGATCTAGCCGCGCACGGCTTTGCCGTGGCCATCCACGTTAACAGTTCCGTCGATGCGGCCGAGACGCTTGCGCGTGACATTCGCGAGCGTGGTGGCCGGGCATCGGTGGTGCGGGCCGATCTGACCGAGACAAAGGCCGTGGCCGGGCTGATGGAAGCGGTCAACACGGCCGTCGGCCCCATCGGGCTACTCGTCAACAATGCCTCATTGTTCAAGAAGGACAGCCTCGACCAGTTGGACGACGCCGTCTGGGACCGGCATTTCGCGCTGCATGTGAAGGCGCCGTCTATTCTGGCGCGCGATTTCGCAAGACAATTGCCGCCCTCGAACGCCGGCCTGATCATCAACATCATCGATCAACGGGTCTGGGCTCCAAATCCGCGATTTTATTCCTATATGCTGTCCAAGTCCGCGCTCTGGACGGCGACGCAGACGATGGCGCAGGCACTGGCGCCGGACATCCGCGTCAACGGTATCGGCCCCGGCCCCACCGTGCCGAACGAACGCCAGAACATGGACGACTTTCAAAAGCAGGTGGATGCGCTGATCCTGAAAGCCGGCCCCGAATTCGGGGAATTCGGCCGCACCATCCGCTTTCTGTTCGACACGCCGTCGATAACCGGGCAAATGATCGCGCTCGACGGCGGCCAGCATCTGGCATGGGAGACGCCGGATATTTTGGAGATTGTGGAATGAACGGTCGCTTGTCGCAGGACGGCGGAATTCTCTACGAAGAGACGGATGTCGAGATCGACGAAGACGAGGATGTGTCGGCGGTTGCGGAAACTGCAGCGCCCGGCCCCGTGCTCGACTGGGCTGAAACCAGCGCCATTCCCGACGGTCTGCGCGGCGCCGAACTGATCCAGGCCTTCGTCAAGCTCCTGCCCAACAGTCCCGGCGTCTACCGCATGTTCAACGAGGCCGGCGACGTGCTTTACGTCGGCAAGGCGCGCAGCCTGAAGAAGCGCGTCAGCAACTATGCGCAGGGCCGCGTCCATTCCAACCGGCTGACGAAGATGGTGCGGGAAACCGCCCATATGGAATTCGTAACGACCCGCACCGAGATCGAGGCGCTTCTGCTGGAAGCCAACCTCATCAAGCGATTGCGGCCGCGCTTCAACGTTCTGCTGCGCGACGACAAGTCCTTTCCCTATATCCTCGTCACCGGCGATACGCGGGCGCCGGCGCTCTACAAGCATCGCGGCGCGCGCAGCCGCAAGGGCAGCTATTTCGGGCCCTTCGCCTCTGCCGGCGCGGTGGGGCGGACGATCAACTCCCTGCAGCGCGCCTTCCTTTTGCGCACCTGTACCGACAGCGTCTTTGAAAGCCGTACCCGTCCCTGTCTGCTGCATCAGATCAAACGCTGCGCCGCCCCCTGCACACACGAGGTTAGCGACGCCGACTATGCCGAGCTGGTGACGGAAGCCAACGACTTCCTGTCGGGCAAGAGCCAGGCGGTGAAGGCGACGATCGCCTCTGCAATGAGTGAAGCCTCTGAGAATCTCGATTTCGAACGGGCGGCCCTCTACCGCGACCGGCTGGCGGCGCTGTCGCATGTGCAGAGCCATCAGGGCATCAATCCCTCGGGTGTGGACGAAGCCGATGTCTTCGCCATCCACCATGAGGGTGGCGTTTCCTGTATCCAGGTCTTCTTTTTCCGCACAGGCCAGAACTGGGGCAACCGCGCCTATTTTCCGAAAGCCGATCCGTCGCTGCCCTCCGCAGAGGTGCTTGCCGCCTTCCTGGCGCAATTCTACGACGACAAGCCCTGTCCGCGGCAAATCCTGCTCTGCGAGACGGTCGAGGAACAGGAGCTTCTCGGCGCGGCCCTGACCGAGAAATCCGGCTACAAAGTTTCCATCCTCGTGCCCCAGCGCGGCGAGAAGAAGGATCTGGTGGATCACGCGGTCGCCAATGCCCGCGAAGCACATGGCCGGAAACTGGCGGAGACCGCCTCGCAATCACGGCTGCTCGACGGCTTTGCCGAAACCTTCAAGCTGTCTTATGTACCGCGCCGCATCGAAATCTACGACAACTCTCACATCATGGGCACGAATGCCGTCGGCGGTATGGTCGTCGCCGGGCCGGAAGGCTTCGTGAAGGGCCAATACCGCAAGTTCAACATCAAATCGACCGACATCACCCCCGGCGACGACTTCGGCATGATGAAGGAAGTCATGACCCGCCGCTTCTCGCGCCTGTTGAAGGAAGAAGGCAAGCCGGACAGGACGGCGGAACCGGTCGAGGATGCTGCCTTCCCCGCCTGGCCGGATGTCATTCTGATCGACGGCGGACAGGGACAGATGTCCGCGGTGCGCGCGATCCTCAAGGAACTCGACATCGAGGATTGCGTCACGGCGATCGGCGTCGCCAAGGGTGTCGATCGCGATGCCGGCCGCGAGCGCTTCTTTCCGCCGGGCAGCCCCGGCTTCACCCTGCCGCCGCGCGATCCGGTGCTGTATTTCATCCAGCGCCTGCGTGACGAGGCGCATCGTTTCGCGATCGGATCGCATCGCGCCCGGCGCAAGAAGGAAATGGTCAAGAACCCATTGGATGAGATCGCCGGCATCGGGCCGACGCGCAAGCGCGCGCTCCTGCATCACTTCGGAACCGCCAAAGCCGTTTCCCGCGCGGCCTTCAGCGACCTCATGGCCGTCGGCGGCATTTCCGAGGCCGTTGCACGTCTGGTGTATGACCATTTTCACGACGATGGGACAAAATGAAACCGTTTGTGACACAGTTCACACTGGGTTCAGATGAATTCCGCCACAATTTCGGTCGATCCCTCAAAGACCGGTTGACCTGAGTGTCACAAAGTCTTTCATCTGTAGCCAAGAATAGCAGAGAACCCGAGTCCATGGCCACGCCTGCCGCCTACAACATCCCGAATTTGCTGACATATGGCCGGATTCTGGCCATACCGGTGATCGTTCTGTGCTTCTTCATCGAGGGCAGGCTGCAGAGTTCCGATTTTGCCCGCTGGACCGCGCTCGGGTTGTTCGTGGTTGCGTCGATCACCGACTATCTCGACGGCTATCTCGCCCGGATCTGGAACCAGACGTCCAACATCGGCCGCATGCTCGATCCGATCGCCGACAAGCTGCTGATCGCTTCCGTGTTGCTGCTGGTTGCCGCGGACGGGACGATCGCCGGCTGGTCGATCTGGGCTGCGATCATCATCCTCTGCCGCGAAATCCTGGTTTCCGGCCTTCGGGAATATCTGGCGGCGCTGAAGGTCAGCGTGCCGGTGACGCAGATCGCCAAGTGGAAGACGGCAGCACAGATGTTCGCCATCGCCTTCCTGCTGGCAGGTCCGGCCGGTGACAAGTTCATCCCCTACACGACCGAGATGGGCATCGGCCTGCTCTGGGTTGCGGCGGTCCTCACCATCTATACCGGCTACGACTATTTCCGCGCCGGCCTGAAGCATATGGTCGACTGAAATGGCCAGCGTTGATCTCGTCTATTTCGCCTGGGTGCGCGAGCGCATCGGCAAGGCCGAGGAGACGCTGGACCTGCCGGCAAGCGTCGTCACCGCGGGTGACCTGCTGAAATATCTGAAGATGCTGGGCGAGGAATACGAGACGGCCCTGGAGCACGAAAACGTCATCCGGGTTGCGTTCAACCAGGAGCATGTCGATCATCGCGAACCGATTGCCGGCGTGCGCGAAATCGCCTTGTTTCCGCCGATGACCGGAGGCTGAGCCTCATGTCCGGGGCAGCTGTTCGCGTCCGCGTCCAGCGCGAGGATTTCGATCTTGCGGCCGAGATACGAACGATATCCGGGGATTGCCACGAGATCGGCGCCATTGTCACCTTCTCCGGCCTCTGCCGCGATGAGGGCGGCACCCTGGATGCTCTCGAACTCGAACACTATCCCGGCATGGCCGAAGCCGAGATCAGCCGTATCTGCAACGAGGCCGTCAAACGCTTCCAACTGCAAGCGGCAACCGCAATTCACCGCTATGGCAGGATCGCGCCGGGCGAAAACATCGTGCTGGTGGTCACCGCTTCCCCGCACCGGCAGGCAGCCTTCGACGGCGCAAATTTCATCATGGATTTCCTGAAGACCGCAGCACCGTTCTGGAAAAAGGAGCACGGCATCGATGGCAGCGCCGGTGGCTGGGTCAGCGCCAAGGATGCCGACGACAGCGCGAGGGACCGCTGGACGAAATCCTGATCAGGGCTGGAACCGTTCCCGCCGGAAAAGCACCAGCAGCAGCACAAGCACCGAGAAGATCGCGAAATCCCGCCAGAGCATGGAGCCGTAGGCGCTCCAGAGCGTTTCGCCCAAACCCATCAACGCCGCACCGGCAGCAGCCTGCAAGGGGCTTGTCTGACCACCGATCGCGGCGATGAACAGCACTTTCACGCCAAAGACGAGACCGGCGCCAAAATCCATGTTGCCGTAATAGGATGTCGCCAGAATACCGGCGACGGCGGCCAAAAGCGCCGAAAGCGCGTAGGCCGAGACGAACACCCGCCGGCCGTCGATACCGCAAAGCGCCGCCGCACCCGGATCGTCGGACACCGCTCGCCATGCCCTGCCCCAGGCTGAGCGGGCAAGGAACAATGCGCCGACAGCGACCAGCCCCAGCATGATCGCCGTGTTGGCGAGCTGTATGATCGTCAGAGTCACCGGAAAGCTGGCATCGCCCCACAGCACCAGCGGCGTGTTGAAGAAAGGCGGCAGCCAGAGGCTGCGGGTATTGGCGGCGATCCGCGAGAGTTCCATCAGCACGAGTGCGACGCCGAGGGACGCGACGACCACCGTATTGGCCGATGTGTCCGCCAGCTTGCGCATCACCGAGCGACCGACCAGGAGGCCGGCGCCGGCAGTGTAGATCAACGCGAAAATCGCCGCAAAGGCGAGTGCCGCCGGCAGGATAAGCCAGAGCCGGTTCCAGGCGAAATCGGCAAACAGCAGGAAGACCTGCCCGGCGAAGCCGAACAGTGCGCCATAGGTGAGATCGGCCCGCCGGGTGACGGCGAAGGCGATGGCGTAACCAAAGGCGAGCAGCGCATAGAGCGCGGCCACGGGCACGGCATTGGCAAGTTGCTGGAGAAAATAGGCCATGGCATTCCGGATGATGACATTTTGATTATAACTGGTAAAATGCATTTTACCAGTTAGGATTTTCCATGACGTTTTCCTGGACACCCCATCGTTTTTCCGGAGGCGCGCTGGCACTGGACGTGGCCAATTCCGTCATCCTGCGGTTCGACGCGGCGCGGCGGATCGATCGTTATGCGGATGCGTCGGCCATGGATGCCTTTGCCGGTGCAGCCAACCGGCACTGCGCGGACGCCCTGTCCCACGGCGAATTGACACCGGTGATGTCGGAAAATCGCGAGCGCTTCATCGACCTGCGGGAGAAAACGGACCGGTACTTTCGCGCCGAGGTGCTCGGTCGCTCCACGCCTGCGCAATTTGCCGATCTGCTCGACGCCATATCCGTTATTCTCCGCCGGTCGACTGTCGGCGGAAAAAGCACGTCGCTCGATACCGCGACGGCACGATCCGCGCTGATGCTCGCCACGCATCCCGAGCCGCAACGGCTGAAGATCTGCGCCAATTGCGAATGGCTGTTCCTCGACCGCAGCCGTAACCGCAGCCGGATGTGGTGCGACATGGCCGTCTGCGGCAACCGCGCCAAGGCGAAACGTCATTATCACCGACGACAGGAGGAGGCTTAGCCATGCGAACCCATACAGGCATCGCCATCGCAGTTCTGGCTCTTGCAGCGCTGGCCGGCTGCCAGCGCGAGACGAATTCGGAAATCCTCAAGCTGACGGGCAAGATGTTCGTCTTCAACTACCGACTGGCCTATGCGACCTATATGGTCACCCTGTCGAAAACCGAGCCGGTTCCGGAGGGTAGCACCGTCGTCGCCACCTTCGAAAACCCGGCCGGCGGCAAGCCGCTGACCATGGAGCGGAAGCTGTTCGCCAAGCTCGACAAGGTCGTGCTCGAAAGCGACGACATCACCTGTGTGAAGAAGGAGCAGCCCTATGCGGTGACGATCGAGGTAAAGGGACCGGACGGCACGATTCTCCAGACGCTCCAAACCACGGTCACCTCCAATCTCGACCAGAGCATCCTGCCGGCCAAGGCCCTGATGGTCGGGCCGGCCTACGACAAGAACCCGGAGGTCTTCAAGGACGGAAAGGCACCGGCGCATTTCGAAACGGCGAAGTGCGGTTGAATAAACCCCGTTGCCCGTCCGTCCCGTCGGGCATAGGATTGGCCTGCCGGGCAGGTCCGCCGGGTTCGGATGCCGGCAAAATCGGGAGATCGCCATGCCGCGCCTGTCTGTCGCCGTGCTTGCCGCCCTGATGGCCCTTGCAGTCCAGGCGCCCGTTAGTGCTGCCGATGATCCGCTCTGCTCGACCGATGCCCTGCTTTCGCTTGTCGATACGGCCTTGACCGACCAGCCGTCCGTGCCGAGGCTGGCAGCTCGCCGCTACGGCGCCCGCGCCGCCTTCCTCAAAATCCGCTACGGCCAATTGACGGAAGATGCCGCCGCAACGCTGCTGAACGGCCTGCTGGATGCCAATGTGCAAGGTGTCGAAGAGCTGGCGCTGGCATGGTCCACTCACATGATCGGCGATCACAAGGCCCTTCCCCGGCTTGCCAAGGATCGGCCCGGCACACTCAGCATCGCCTTGCCTCCCTCCGCCATCCGCGCGCTGCTTCTGACGAAGAACGGCGCCGACATTCTGATGGACCGCATCGCCGCAACGCCCAAGGATCGCCTGGGCGGAATAGCGCAGGCGATCATGACCGCCGTCATCGATCAGCCCGATGCATTGAAGGAAACCATCGCGCAGACTGTCGAAAAGCGGAATATTCCACTGATATCCGAGCTCATCGCGGCACAACTCGTCACCACGGAAAAGAATAAGGACGCCTGGAGGGACTTCATCTTGCGGCGCCCCGCGGAACAGATCAACACTGTGAGGCCTGTGGTCTACTGGCTGCCGGCCCTTGTCGGAAATCCGTCGCTGAAAAGAAACAACGACGCGCCCGAGATGGCCGAGACACGGGCCGCCATCCACGCGACCGTGCTTGCGGCGTCCCTCGAACCCGAATTCGACTTCCTCAACACCTATCTCAACCAGACGGGCGACTTCAGATCGACGGCCGCGGCGGCTGAGGCCGTCAAGACAGCCGTCGACGCTGGAAAGGTCCGACCTGACGGCACGCTCGACGCTGCATGGCTGATCGCCTATCGCGCCCTTGTCGAAGCCACCGGAGACCGCAGCAGCGTCGATGCAACTCTGGCCTCCGTGACGATACAGACAGGACGCTACGCATCCAGCGGCCGCGTCACCGTCCGTGACGTGATCGACCATTTGCTGGTGGTCGAAGCCTTGACGCCCCACGTTCGCGGTGAAAACCAGACGCAACCGGAGCCGCCGGCGGAACTTTCGGAAACGATGAAGAGCAAATATGCCGACTGGCTGGCGATGGCCGAGATCGTGCGCAGCGGTGCGATAGCGGCGGAGCATACCAATGATCCGATGCGTCTTGGCATGGTCTCCGAGCTCTTGTTCGCCAAGAGCGACATCAGGGGACTGGCTGCCGTGGTGGACGCGGCACCGGCCGGCGAAGCGAGCGTGTTCACCGCGACCGATTTTGCCGTGCGGATCGACAGGCACTGCGCCTCCTACCTGTCGCATCCGGCCGAGGCCGTGCTTCTGGCCGGCCAGCCGATCTTCAAGTTCGACACGAAAAACTAAAAAGGCCGGAGTGTTGAAGCTCCGGCCCTTTCTTGATTCATTTCAATGCCTTGGGAACAAAGCCCTCAAGCGTTGATTCAGCCGACGATTTCGGTGCCGGAGAACCAGTAAGCGATTTCGATCGCTGCGGTTTCCGGAGCGTCTGAACCGTGAACCGAATTTTCGCCGATCGACAGGGCATGCGTCTTGCGGATCGTGCCTTCATCGGCATTGGCCGGGTTGGTCGCGCCCATGATTTCGCGGTTCTTCAGGATGGCGCCTTCGCCTTCCAGAACCTGGACGATGGTCGGGCCGGAGGTCATGGATTCAACCAGCTCGCCGAAGAAGGGGCGTTCCTTGTGAACGGCATAGAAGCCTTCGGCTTCGCGGGTGCTCATCCATACGCGCTTCGATGCGACGACGCGCAGACCGGCATCCTCGAGCATCTTGGTGATGGCGCCCGTGAGGTTGCGCTTGGTGGCGTCCGGCTTGATCATCGAAAAGGTGCGTTCAATCGCCATTTTCTCAATTCCTTTGGTTTTTCCGTGAATTTGGCGGTTCAATAGCCGCCAATTCCAAGCAAAACAATAGGTAGAGCAGGCTTTTCGGTCACACCGATCGAAGTTTCACGCCGCTGTCACGCTGCGCCCCACGCCGCCATGCAGGTTAAGGCAGCGCTCGAACCAGTCCGTTACCGGATCGCCCGCAGCCAGAATCGTCTTCGGCGAAACGATCCGCGCCCATTGCAGCGGCCCGAAGACGATGTAGTCGGCAAAGGATGGTGTTTCGCCACCGAAATACGGTTGTTTGCCGAGCAGCACCCGCAACGGCTCCAGCTTCGCGGCGAGGGTCTCGATCTCGCCGGCACCGGCCTCGACGACAGCTTCGAGGCTCTTTCCGAACCGCACCTCGCGCGACCTGCGGAAATAGGCCTGATCCTCCGGACCGAGGCAATCATGGATATCCAGGAGCACGAACCGCACAAGCGCCGTGTGCAGCACCGTCTGCGACCAGCTTTCGACGAAGCGGGAAAGCACCTTTCCACCTTCGCCGCCAAACAGCGACGGCCGGTCCGGATAGGTTTCCTCGAGATGAAGCGCGATGGCAAAACTGTCGACGATCAGCCGGTCGCCGTCACGCAGGAGCGGCACGGTTTTTGTCGCCCCGCCCTCGATGGCCGGAATGTCCGTGAAACCGACCGCAGCCGTCTCGTAAGGCAGCCCCTTGTGCGCCAGCGCCAGTACGACCTTCCAGACATGCGGGCTGAATGGGCGCGAGCGATCGGCGCCGGCAAGGGCGTAGAGAATTCTGGTCATGCTCTGTCTCCGGCAATGGCAAAGATCGCCCATGGGAGGACAGCCGGCGGCAAAAATCAAATCAGGAAATTTCATGGATGGCATCACGCCTTGCGATGCAATCTTAAGCTAGAATAGCGCCAGTGGAGGACAGGACGATGCTCGAACATTTCCGCATGTTTGCCGACTACAACAGCTGGGCGAACGGCCTCGTCTATGCCGCCGCGGAGCGGCTGACGGACGCAGAGTTTCGTGAAAACAAAGGCGCCTATTTCGGCTCGCTGCACGCGACGCTCAATCACGTGCTTTGCGCAGACCGCATCTGGATGAAACGCTTCACCGGCATGGGCGACGCGCCGACCACGCTCGACGCCATCCTGTTCGACGATTTCGCAGCACTCGTCGCCGCGCGGAGGGCGGAAGACGCCCGGATCACCGCCTGGATTGCCGGCCTCTCGCAGGACACACTGTCAGGTTCTTTCACCTATACGCCGGTGACCAATCCCGTTGAAATCACCCAGAAACTCGGCCCCTACCTCTCCCACGTCTTCAACCACCAGACCCACCATCGCGGCCAGTGCCATATGACGCTGACGGCGCTGGGGAAGAAAAGCTTAGGGCTGGACATGAGTTACTTCCTGCGTGACCCCCAATTCGCACATTATGCGAACTGAGACACTGGCGCGCGATTGGCGCAGACCCGTCAAAAAAATGCGGCACGGCACAGTTTTTCGAGAGCCGCCGATGCTGCGGTGAGATAGGCCGGCGAGTGAGGCATATACCGCAAGGTCATATCCGCCCCAAACTTCTTGTGGCCGAGCTGGTTGGCAATCTCTGCCGTGTCCACGCCTTCCATCCGCATCCACCGTGCACATGTGTGTCGGATGCTGTAGAGCGTCACCGACTTGTCCAGTCCCGCCCTGTCACGTACCCGCCTCACGCCCCGCTCAGGCCGCTCTATGGACTTCCCGTGGAATTTAATGATGTGACCCTCGGCGTAAGCTGAAAACCGCTCCCTTGCCGCAGGCAGGAGCTTGACCGTGGGCCTGTACTTGTTGGTTTGGCTGCGACCTTCCGGGTTCAGGTAAATCAGCCCCGCCGCAAAATCCATCTGCCCCTTCTGGAGCTGCATAATGGCCTCAGGCCGTGCCGCTGTCGCCGTCAGCAGGAACACTAAGTCCCGCCAGTGCTTTTCCTTGCTGCCAAGGTAGAACCGCCGCAGCTCTTCAACGGATAGCGCCTTACCCTTTTGCCCTTCTTCCGTGACCTTGAGCATATGGACGAATGGCGAGGAGGAAATGGCGCCGCGCTTATAAGCCCGCCGCATGGCAGCTCTTCCCGCTTCCAGCGTCCGGTTGACGCTATTCTGCTTGAAGCCCTTTGCCAGAAGCCAAGCTTGGAATTCCTCTTGCTTGCTGACCGAACGCACGTCAGCTACCGAGGCTTCGCCCCAAAAGTCATTCCAGTACCGAAGGTGGATTTTGGCGGTCTCATGTGACCGCAGCTTGGATGCCTGATGGTTCCAGTAGTCGAGGAGGACATCGGCAAGCGGCATCTTCGCCGGATTGACGTTGTCCTCCCCAAGTACACGGTTCTCAAAGTACCAAGTCGTCAGAGCTTCTTGTGCGACCCCAAAATCGTCTGTGCCGAGCGATGAGCGCTTGGTGCGTCCATTCTCGATCCAGCAACGATACCAAGCTGGGGAGTTGTCACGTCTCCCGAGGTAGTAGGGTCCGATTTGGAACTCTCGTTTGCTATATCTCGCCATTTATCACCCCATAGGATCAGGTCTATGATGTGAATGCCGAGATATCGGATTTGCCGTTCTCCTAAGGACACATAAGGTGTCTTTCCGGCGCGTCGCATTCGTTTAAGGGTACTCACGTCCCGCTGCAAAAAATGGGCGGCTTCCGGCTCGCTATACTGCCGAAACATCGTTATCCCATGTTCTTTTGCAACGGCTTCACGCATCTTATCAGGTTCCACAGGAGCCACCCCACCTGAAGATACTATCAAACAATCGCGGCAACTCAAAGACCGTGAACATCAATATTATTCCTCCAAGCGCCTTCATTGAGTTGCCGCGCAGGAGTTGCCAAATAACGTACACAATCAGAAAGGCTACAACGTATATGCCCATCGTCAGGTAAAGGTAGCTAAACAATGGTATGCCCCAACAATAAAGGAATGGGGGATGCCCTGTCCACACGCTGATGTAGTTTACAAGCATGACGAATGATGCGGCACCAAGGTAGACGTATCCCGGCTTTAACGCCTCTTTTGCCATTTACCCCTCCTCCGGCTTGGACGGGTGTCGTAGGAGGGCGGTGGCGCCCTCTTACGTTCATTTCTTTCGGGCCCAAAGGCTCCGATTAAGGCCTTAATCAGCAGTCCAACTAATTGCACCGCGACCTTAATCATCAGTTCAACGATGCGGAGTGCCATAGTGAGCATCGCAGAAAACACTTGAAGGGCGCCGCTCATACGTAATACAGCCATTGCACCTGTCGGCGAGGACCATGCTGGCCATATTGCTCCAGCTCAACCATGCGGTTGTCGCGCCAGACCCACACGAACCTCTCCGTCCAGCACTGAACAGGATTGTGTACCATGTGCACTGGCTGAGAAAGCACACACGCCCATTCGCCAGTATTGAGCTGTTTGAACCGCTCAAGGTTTGCGTGGTAGCTTGTGGGCGGGTCAAACACATAAGTTACCCTCAGGGCGCGGTACTTCGCGGCCAGCCAAGCCGGGCATTTTCTCTGCCTTTCTCGGGGCTGGCGGTGGACCGTCCCCTCAATTACGACTGGCAGCCGCTGGCCGCTGAATTCGCTGTTCCCGATCCGTAGATACTTCGGTGCCTTAAATTGCATGTGCTTGTCTCCTAACTCACCAGGACCAGTCCCTTGGTGTGCTTGGAGGTTCGAACAAAAGACTTTTATTGCCCACGCGCATGAAAACATATTTCTTATGCGCATGATTATGCGCGGGAGAATCGCATGCCAAGACGCGGCTACGGGGGTGACAACAACAAGCCAGAGCGGGACACTTTCAACCTGTCACTTCCGTCCGGATACAAGGAAGGAAGGCTTGCTTTGCTAGCCGCATTTTTCAAGGAAAGTGCTACTGAGGTAATCTACCGTGCCCTCGAAAAGCTTTGGGAACGGCGGGACCAACCTGAGCTTGAAGCGTACGAAAGAATTTTCGGATATGGCGTTTTTGACGTCATTCCCGATTATGACGCTCTTTCACTTGCATCAACTCTCACGAACAGCAGTGAAATTCACATCCACGTGGACGACCTTGAACATTTTCTAAGGTTGATTGACGTTTTACCAGCGTTGATATTTCGCATCCAGAAGAAGCAACTAACCCGAATTTTTCTACCCTATACGTTGAAGAATGACGGTATCTGGTCAATGTCTGGAGGCAATATCCGAGGCGTGCAAACACTCGCTCGCGCGATGGATAACTTCCTTTACGACGCACTTACTGAGACCTACGTACCATCATCGGTGGACAACCCGTTCCGTATTCTGGGTACGCATGTCGCAGGGCCACGCATCATCATTGCGGACGGCTTTGCTGCGGTATCAACCGCATTTCCCTTCTCGCCACCCTCGCCTGTTACCTTTTATCGCCCTCGCCGATTCACGCCCGGAATAGATAAGACAACATACCGCTTTGACGATGGCGAAAAGATACCCCTTAATGTCAAAACCGATCGCTCTGATGTATACACAAGGTATAAAGCCCACCTCATTATGTTGGAGCAACACGGCGATCCCATCGACCTTATTGAGTTCTTTTTCCAGAAACGGAACGCCCGAAATCTACAATAGCGAGAAATCACCTGTTGCACATTCCCAACCACTTGCCCGTTTAGCGTGACCGTTATACCTCTTACTGCCCCGTTAGCTTGAATGCGAAAATGGCTGTTTAGCTGTAGCGTGCTTAAGAGATAGCGCAGTTAGACAATTTGAGAAATTGTCCCCCTGTTATTGCGCTCCTAAGGGTAAGCTGGCGCATGGGACATTTTGGATACTTCCGACTGGAGCATTCGTCCTTTAACAAGGATGATTGGGGTTATGGCCGTGTGGCCGAGGCCGCGCATTATGGTGCCAACCAGAACAAGCGCGGCCACGTCGCGACTGTCGGCATACCCCTTTACGGTACCTCCCATGAAACCCGCCAAGCATTCCTTGAAGTGGAGCGGCTTAACGCCCGCAAGAATGCCCGGCTCGGCGACAGCCTTATTGTCAGCTTCCCGAAAGAAGTGTCCGAACCTCACCGCCTTTTAATGATGGAGCGGTTCCTTTCAAAGGTGACCTTTGAGGGCCGGACCTATGCGCAGGCGTGGGAACATACCGACAAACCTGACAACCCCCACTTCCACGTGGTTTTGATTGACCGTGACCGGATTACCGGGAAAGCCGTGGGTAAGTTTGGGCACAGCCGATCCTACCGCAAGAAGGAAGGCCTTGAACCCAACGTCACCGAGTGGATGCGCATTCAGTGGGAAGACACGGGCAACGAGATATTCGGTGAGCATGGTTACGACCTCACCTTTGACCGCCGCAGTAACTTCGAGCGCGGCCTCGAACCTGCTGGCGAGCATCGCGGATACCAGAATGACAACCATATCGTTGAAGCCGACCAAATGGTCAGTGAACCTTTACCCGTTGAAACAGAGGACGCCCTAGAGGGTGAAGATCAGGTGACAGAAATCGCGAGCGGTCTAATCGGCGTCGATCCCGTCCAATCCGTAAAATTGCTACACACCCAAGTTGGACGCCTTGAATACCTGCACCGCAGCCAGGAGAAGATAAAGGATGCTCAGGAACGATACGAATGGCTGGTAGCCGAGCGGCTGAAGGTTACCGCCGAGGCGGGAAATTTTGAGCTTGAGCGGCTTGATATCGAGCAGGAAGAATATCGATCCATTGAGCGTTTAGCTGAATATCAGAAACCGGACGGTAAACTGAAGGGAATCGCCATTGGCGCCTTCGGCTTTACCCTCTTCAGGTCGAAGACCCGGCAACAGGCAGAAACACTTCAGGTGAAGGCTCACAGTGCGAAGTTGGACGCAAATGCGGCTCGCTATAAGCGGAACGCCTATGAGAGCCAGATAGGCCAGCTATCCGAGCAAGCCACACAGGAAGAACGCAAGGCCTACACGTACCGGGCCGAGCTGGAGAACCTTTATGGCAATGACGCAGAGGTGGCAGCTGCCGAAGCGGCGATCACCACGGGCATCAAAGATACGGTGGTGACCGTCACCTTGGGAGAAGCTGTAACCGCCTATGGCGAGGGGTTGATTACCGAGGACGAGTACCGGACGTTCCTAACCGAAGGTGGATATGAGGCCGAGCTTCAATTGCTTGATGAAGGCCAAGCGCACGACGGCCAGTCACTATAGGTAATCAATGCCGCTCGCCGGTTTCCGCCAGACCTGCCACCAGCGTTTGCTCGCCTTTCGCCAAGGCTTTACCCCCTTGGCAACAATGTTATCCATCAACATCAGCTCCTCTTGGTAAGCGAGCCCCCGGATTTCGTCAGGTTTCACCAGCTTCCGGGCCTGTTCATTCAGGCTCTTGCTTTCGCCATGATCTCCTTGGCTGCGGCCTTTATTCTCAATGGTATATTCTCCAGCCAGCTCGCTGATTTCTTTGGCTAGCTCGGTATCTTTCCCCCCGCCGAATACCACGACATCCGACCCGTTCCACATGTCCCCGGCATTCACATAGGTCTTCTTGAATTCCTTCATGCTGAGGAAGCACATGCGAACCCGCACCCCGGCCTTGCGCTGGCGCCCGTAGGCAATCTCGATTGGCTCGCAATACCCGGTGAGACCCGCTTCATCCAAAAACACCTCCAGCTCCCGTTTAAGGGGCTGGGCCGTTTTGTTGCGGATATGGGCGACGGTATTAATGGCATTTCCATAGATGACGCGGGACGAGTCCCCACCTGCCTTATCGATACCTGTACGGACGAACAGGACCATAGGGGTATCCTGTGTGAAGAATTTCTGGAAGTTCCAGCCACGGGTATAGGTGCCGTGCATGTCAGTTCCGTAGTTCGTCAGTTCCTTCACGGCCGCGTCGTTCCAAGCGTCCAGCTTCCGCAGCGAGGTGGAAATCATGGAGAGGCCCTCCGGCTTGTCGCCCATCTTGCCCATGACGCCAAGTGCGGCGGTGACCACCTCATCCCCGTACTTCTTCGAGCGCTTGAACAGGTCCGCGCGTTTTTCTTCCGAGATTAGCTCGTTGACCAGCTCGCCAATTGGCTTGTTATTCCCCTCATACCTGATGTTGACCGTGATGACGCACTTGAGTAGCAGGCGAGCGAATTCCACAAAGTGCGGCTGCTTGGAATGAGGCTCATCCGGAACGAGCAGCTTGCACAGCGCCTCAAGTGCCCGGTCATAGCGCCAACGGTTCTCGTTGTTCGGGTCCGTGACCTTTGGCGGCACGATGTCCGACAGAATATCGTACTTAGTCCACTCGTCGGGCTCGACAGCGTCAACGCGGAGGACGTTGTATCCCCTCGCCTGCATGAGCTTCGACGTGGCCCGGTAAAGTTCGCCATCCGCGTCCCCGATGATCAGGAACGGCAGTCGGTCATCAGGCCGTTCCAAAATAGCCCGGAGTGCGGCGATAAAGTGCTGGGATTTGCCCGTACCGGGAGGCGCCATTATGATAGAGCTACGCTCGGGGTTGGTGAATACCCGCTTGCCGCTCTGCGTCACCCCCATGAGGAAGCCGCTGTTATCGAGGTGACCTAGCTTCCGGAGGGTCTTGTCGTCGGCATACCGGGCATCCCCGTGGATCGGTTTCGGCTTATTCCGCCAACGCCGGATGGCGGAAATCATCTTTACGGAGCCGCCAACAGTCCCGGTGAATGAATTTACGGCAAACCTTAAGCACCGATAAAGCACCTCAAACGGTCCTAAAGTAATAGCCCAAATATACCACATAGTTTAACCTTCTCACATCTAGCCTAAACATCTCCAACCTTTTCGCAGGCCGAAGGTATACTCCGGCTAGATAATATCTTTGCGGCCTCTTGCGAGGTAACATGAAAGCCAATGACCTTTATGCAACGATAACCACCGAAGTAATCCGGCAGATCGAGGAAGGCACTCCCCCGTGGGTGCGCCCATGGAAAGACGACCGCAGGCGTGGCGTTGGGATGATCCCCAGCAACCTCGTTTCCGGCAGGCTTTATAGCGGCGGCAACGTCTTGCTGTTGTGGATGGCGGCGCAGGCACGCGGGTTTCCGTCGATGCAATACTGCACCTACCATCAGGCCAACGAGATGGGCGCCCAAATCCGAAAGGGCGAAAAGGCCATCCACGTCATCTTCACCAAGCACGTCACGCGCAAGGACGAAGAGAGCGGCGACGAAAAAGGCGGGACTATCGTGAAGGCGTACCCTGTCTTCAACGTGTCCCAGCTCGACAAGGTGCCGGAGAAATATCTGGAGCCTCAGGAAGAGCCGGCCGAATTCGCCAGCCACGACCTGGCCATTTCCTTTGCCAAGGGGAGCGGCGCCAAATTCGTCCACGGTGGTAGCCGGGCCTGCTACGTCCCGACGACCGACGAAATCCACCTGCCCTCCTTCAGCGCATTTGTTGATGAGCCCGCCTATTGGGGGACGACGTGCCATGAAATGACGCATTGGACGGGCCATGAACATCGCCTTAGCCGGACCTTCGGGAAACGCTTCGGGGATGCCGCTTACAGCATGGAGGAGCTTTGCGCTGAGTTGGGATCAGCTTTCCTTTGCGCAAGGCTGGGGTTCGCTCCGTCCTTCCGATCCGCCAGCTACATCGACAGTTGGCTGAAGGTGCTGAAGGCGGACACCCGGGCGATCTTCACCGCCGCGAGTTACGCCGGACAGGCTTCTGACTATCTCTGGAACAAGGCATTTGCCGAGGAGCAGCGTCAGGCCGCCGAATAACGAATATTGCTTGGCACCCCGCTTATGGGGTGCCAAGCTGTTTTCGTTCCCCTCAAGCCTTGGTTCTGGAAGGGAATAGCCCAGCGGCGAAACGGCCTTTGTCATGAAAACCTCGCCGCTGGCTTATGGACCAGCTCACCGTGTCCAATAACGGGAGATGATGGCCGTAACCGATAAAGGGCGCGACGTGCCCCTCTGGCCGTTGCTACTCACGAGCGCTCTGCCACGGACCCGCTGAAAGGCGGGTTTTTCGATATATTTCGATGCGGTCTTGCAATCTAGTGCACGTACATGTACTAGTGTCCATGCACTTCGATAGATTGTCTTTCGAAGGCAGAAAAACGGAGTTTTTCAATGACTGCAGAAATCACAACCGCCGTGGAAGCGGCACGCGCAACGTTGCATGCTGAAATCGACCGACAGCTGGACGTGTTGATCGCCCGATTCGACCCTGTTCGCGCTTTACCATCGGGAACACCGATTTTCAAAGACCCCAGTGACGCGGATTGCCTCGATCCTCGCAATAAGACAGGCCTCAACCTGACCCCTGAAGGCGTGGAAATCCTATTTCGCCTTCTTGATAAGGGTGCGGGCTACAACTCTGCTGGGCGGAAAATGTCCATCACACAGACCGCAGTTCGGAACCGAAAAGGGGATTGGAATGCGGCTGGTGGCGTGAAGCGGAAGAAGCGTTTCATCCCGTACCTCGATACCACTGCCTAATCGGCAGTTGGCCCCGGGTTTCGCCCCGGGGCCATTTATTGTCCCAACCAAAATGCTGCTGTAGCTGCAAGCGCGACCAGAACGACAAACAGCCCGCGCACCACACGCGGCATGGCAAAAGCTACCAGCAGGACTACGCCGATGATGCCAGCAGCGACGAGCTTGCCGCGATCCTGTTTAGGCGGGTATACCTGAATTGGCATTTACCCGATCCAAGGCAATGGTTCAGCACGAGCCTTTTGGTCAGCCTTGACCTTCCGCCATCCCAAAAACGTGCGCACGGCAACAATGATGGCTGCCGCAACCGCACCCACTCCGCCCTTGAGAAAGAGCTGGCTAGTTTCGGGTGTGAAGGACTGGACAATAATGCTTGCTAGCGTCGGGTCCGTTGCAGCAACGACCTGAAGAGCGATAGGTGCCAGCGCGCTCGTGACGCTGTTGATCCCACCATTCTTGCTAAAATAGCTGGCGAGACGTTCGGTAATTTTCATGAAGAGGACTTTCCTTGTGATGGAATCGTACCACCAGCAGAATCAAGGTGTCCAATCATTCGATGGTCAGGGTGAATTCGTTCTCGCCTATCTCCCGGCGCATGAGGTCGATGGCCATGCGGCTGTCACCGACGCTTGAGACAAGCTGGGTGACTAGGAGCGTCAGGCCCGCCAAGATACAGCCTTCGGTCTCCGCGTGCTTATTGCCCGCATGGAACAGGATGCCGATCCGGCTGGGCACATTTAGAACCTGCCAGACCTGCTTAAATGTGAGGGGTGTGTTCGCCGCCCAACCGTGGGGTGTCACGCGGTAAGTACCAGCAGGGATGCAGCTCACGCCCCGCCGATTATCCCGCCATTCGTCTTCCAGCGTGTAAAGGGTCCGGCTTAGGCCGCTTAGAACACCAACGCAGGCGCCATTCGCTGTCAGTAAGCGGCGGAGCCTAAGAGCCTTCACAGTGTGACGCCTTTTACCGCCGCAGCAAGATGCCCCCAAATTCCAAGCGCCCAGGATAGAAATCCGCCACCTGTCACCAAAACCCACATCGCCGCCTTCAACAGAAGCTGGACGTTGCCAATCTTGTTTTCCACGCCGATCACGCGCAATTTCACTGCGTGGATTTCGGCTTTGTTGGTGGTGTCCAACATATTCACATCGAGGTCGCGGCGGTCGCTTTTGCGCTCAATGATGTCCAGACGCTCATGCAGGCGATTGAACCGCTCATCGAGGAACTTCTCGAAATACCCTTCGTCGCGCCGTTTCTCGGTCATGACACGACAAGAAGCCCATAAGTGGAACTCATCGGTTGCGGCGCCAACGCTATCCAGTTTGCCCCCTTCCGATTCCCGAATATCCGGGCATAAGGCGGATCGAGGTGCAGGCCGTCGCTCAGTGCCGCCGCAGCTGTCATATCAGACAGGTCAGTGACGCGAATGTTGGACAAGCGCAGTGGCGTTTCATTGATCGCAGCGTTGATGATGACTTGGTTGTTACCCGGCGCCGTGAAGAATCCGCCGAGGTTTCCGATTTCGATAGGCGTACTCGCTGTGACCCCGTTGATGACCCCGCTCCTAAAGTAGTTGAACAGGACATCTTGGGCC
Organism: Hyphomicrobiales bacterium; assembly: GCA_900472785.1. GTDB lineage: Bacteria > Pseudomonadota > Alphaproteobacteria > Rhizobiales > Rhizobiaceae > Pararhizobium. Next base: position 161,157 of record UCJH01000024.1, read on the forward strand.
GTGCTGTGTTGACTCTTCGTGAGGCCGTCAGAGGCCGAGGCATAGCCTTGGTGAAAACTGACAAGGAGCTGCTCGAAAGTGCCCAATAGCGATTTCATGGCATTGGACCGCACGGAAAACTGGTCATAGATGGGATCGCCGCTGATCCAATAGGACCTGCTCCCGTCAACGTTCACGAGCCCCGACCCGCCTTTGGCTCCCGGCTGGATAACGATACGCACACGGTCACCGTACAGGGGGTTATCGATATAGGCGAGATAAGTTTTGGAAGCGTTCAGCAGTGGGCCTACATCATTGTTTGCTGACATATCCCAATGGTCGAACGACTGACATCCTAGGATAATCTGGCCGTCATCAGCCCCAGCCACGCGCCCATATTGAAGAACCCTGTGGTCGTGGGCATCCGCTGCAGTATCGGTTCCGTATTCCGGCACGTTCGGCCAATCGGCAACCGTGGTGCGCCCCTGTTCTTGGGATTGTCCCGCAGAGTCGATCACAAGGTGGATCAGCGGCTTTTTCCAGCGCCGCTCCATGTAGCGCTGCAACTGGACCCGTTCCGTGGGGCTCAGAACCTTCTCGTACCCTATGATGTCCCCTACAGGTACGTCGTTCGTGAAATCGGTGGCCGTGCCATTGTTGCTGCGGCAGAAGAAATGCAGTGGCACCGTGCAGTCAACGGTCGCTGTGTACGTCGGCGACACAAAGGTAACAGGCGTCCCATTCAAATAGGCCGTGATTGTGCCCGTGGTGTTGCTCCACGAGACGACAAGGAAATAATAGGTGTTGACGGCCAGCAGGCTTGCGACGGTTTCGGAGGCGCTACCGAAACCGAACAGAATCCCCCCAGAGCTGTTGAGGGTCACATACATCCGGCGCCCCGAAGCATCCTGCGCTCCGAAAAGGGCGTCCGTGCCCAGTGTCGCTGCTGTACGGAATGTGAAGCACCACGTGTAGTCTTTCTGGAAGCGATTGTAGACCGTGGAAACCATCGCCTTGGTGGTTTCGCTGTTGAAAAAACAGTGGCGAAAGTTATTCCACTTAGGCGCGTGGCCTACGCCATTCCCTGCAGAGATTGGTACAAGAGCATTGCCCGCGCCGGAACGGTCAGGAATTGCAGTGCAGAACCGCTTGGAGTTGGCGGCGCTCTGCGTGTAGCTGAGGGTGAATGTTTTGGTGACTGGCGATGTGGCAAGGGTTTTCGTGTGTTGCGGATCATACCAAGCCACGCAGTTGGAAATATCGGTTGGAATCATGACCAGAACACTTCCATTGCATCTACCAAGTTTTGAAGCTGGGCGGCTGTCGGCGCGAGAGGTGCGCAAACAAAGGCGTGAACCTCAATGTTTCCATAACCGGACCCGGCCCGGCCAAGCTTGATTGTTCCGTCAGCCGCCCGCATCATTTCGCCGGCCAGCGATGCCGCAGGTCCATCAGCGACAAACGCCTCGGCTGAAACCACGTTCGAAAACGGCGTCATAAACCCGCCGGCCAGCAAGATGCCCATCTGATAGTCGATACCCGTGAGGTAGTCGGCGGCTGAATCCCTCAAACTTGTTGTGCCTGTGGTCCGGGTTACCGTGCTGCGAAACCTGTTGCCGCCGCTGGTTCTCTGGATCACCGAAATTGCCGAGGTGGTCGCGTCCAAATCCGAGAACAGGCCGTCGTTTGCTGAAAACGTGACGTGCTTGCCAAACAGCACGCCGAAATAGCGTGCGCCTTGGACTGCCATGTATCCGCTGTTGATATACTGGTTGTTGCCGTTCAACGTGTAACCCGTTGCGGTATTGAATGGTGGGCTCGCTACGGGTGTGGCGACAGCATTCCCGGTCAAGTCGGGGATGGTGGCTCCCCCGGCATTGAGGCCCCTGTAAAACTGGATAATCCCGCCCGCCGCTTTGATGTCCGCAAAGGCATTCGACGATGTGAACCCCACAGCCTTGAGCGCCCTTACGGCATTCGTGGCTTTAACCGGATCAGCATTGGCGCCGTTGGCAATCCACGCCATAGCATCAGCATCGCCCGCCGTCGCGGCCAGCGGCAGGGGATACCGGAGGCTCAGGCCTACATCCATTAAAACTCAGCAATCAGTCCTGTAGCGGTGGTCCCGGTCTTGATGACCTTGGATAAGGCGACGACGTGCCGGGAGCCTGCGCCAACCACGTAAGTAACTTGCGTTCCGGGTTTATGGGCGAACTCCACCACCAAATTCCCGGCACCGCCGACATAAATGGCGCGGGTCGGCATGTTGGCCGGGAAGGTGTCGTCGGTGGAGGAAATATCTACGGCGCGCGCTTCAATGACAGGCTGCTGACGGTCAAACATTCGCGTTTACTTTCGTTGCCATATTCTGCGCACGCAATCCGGCGCCTTGCAACAAATTTTAGGCCGGACGCACCCGGCGCATCGCGACGTAACCGCTGGTGATATTCCCACTGTTGAATCGGAATCGCACAGCGGTAACCTTGGCGACGTTTGCCCAATATCCCATGAACCGGAAACGGTCCATGTTAGGAGCGCTGTTCACCCAAATGACTTCGCCCATGATGTGCTTGTAGACCGCTGACGACGAAAGATTGATGGTCTGAATCCGGCCGCTGATTGTGTGTTCAGCGAGGCTGTTAAAGGTCACGCTTCCCGTTAGCGTGAACGCGGCCGGGCTTCCGGCACCTGCGTCAGAAAGAATGCTGTACCCCGTGGTTACCCACGTGGCGCCGTTGTCGGTGGAAACCTCCATTAAGAGCTGGTTGGCTTTCGTCACCGGGACGAGGCGCACGATGTCGAACTCAAGAATGTCATAGCCATCGGGGAGATTATCAAAAACCAGCGCGGCAGAAGTCGAAGCAACTTGCACATCCAGCGGACTGACGCCAACAACCTCCGGAGCCGTAATATCCCCTTCAGCCAAAGCTACCGGATTGTCGCGCCATGCTCGGGCAATGGATTGCGTAACTGGCTTGTCCTGAGAAAGCGAGATGTCTGAGAGGGTGGTAAAGGTGGTCACGCTGAAAAGGCTAACCCAATACTGCCACTTCTAGCAATCAGGTAATGTGCGGTGCAACCGTGAAGTCACTCATGAATCCTGCGTCGTTGCTGATGAACATATAAGTGAGCCGCTGCTCGTCTGTTGCATCGAGCCAATCCGGCGTGCCATCGGGCGCTATGAGTGCCGCGCTGCCCGCTGTATTGGCCGCTTGCATGACCGTGTATTCGTATTGGCTTCCCATCTGCACCTCGCGGCTTTCGGTCACGAGGCAGCGGATCAGGCGAGGCCCTCCATCAACGCCCTGAATAAGCCGGGATGAAATGTCTACAAGATCGCCTGTCTTCAAGCTGGCATCTTTCGCGTCGAGCCGGAATGAGACTTGTCGGGGAGTTTCCTTATATCGGTTTAACACTCGCAACCCGATTTCGTCAGCCAACGGAAGAGATGTGACCCATCGATTGAGAATGGTGCGGGCGTTCGACGTGCCATAGGCGTTTACCCCCTCGCCCGTGGCGTCCACCTGAATCGACACAGAACGGAAGTTTTCGGGTTTCAGCTCCACAACCGCGCCTGTCGGCGCAAAATACATCAGCACCTGGCTTACGCGCTCGTTTGGCAAATCCTTGACGGTGACAGACCCTGCAATGAAGTGCTCGCGTTCATTCAGCAGTGGCGGCAGATCGGAAGGCAGCGGTGGCACCAGCACCTTAAATTTTATCTCGGCATCGATGTCGTCCCACCAAAGGTACGATCCAGTGCTTTCCTGAATCTCTTTCAGAAGATCATTGACCCCTGTTGGTTCCGTGAGAAGGACCGTTGAGGTTATGCTGCCAATCCACGTGTTGCTCTCATCAATCCAGTCAGCCAGAGGAATGTACGCAGCATCTAGGTTTGCGTAATTGACCAGCAGATCATTCAGGATCGTTGGGATGGTTGCGGCGGTGTAGCGGATGCAAAGTTGGACCTTGCTGCCTGCGTCATGGGTATCGGCAGCCGTTCCATCGCTAGCGCGGGTAAGTCCGGTCAAGATGTCGGTTGATTTTCCGCTGTATTTAATAACCTCATCATCAATCCGGACAGTTCCGGAAGACGGATATTCCGCTCCAACTCCGGCTGGAACCAGAGTCAGGGACGTGGCTACAGCCGCAATATCAGCACTGAGGCTTCCCTTGCTGACCAACGGAGCCTTGGACTTGGATGAGTCCGCGAACCGCAGGGCATCTTTGCCGATGATTCGGACCTTGCCGTTAGCATCCGGGCCTTCCATCCGGTCGATAAAATACGTGCGGGTGCGGCTATAAATGGTGCGGTCCGCGTCGATATACCCTTCCTTGACCCGCATCACCCGATTTTCAATGTACGGATTCCGGCCGCGCAGCTTTCCGAAAAAGGTTCCGCGCTGGTCGGGAATATAAGCCCGTTCCACCGCGTAAGAATCAATTCCCCGGTCATGGTGAGGGAAATCCTGTAGTTCTACCGTTACGGAGCCTGAAACCGAAAACCCTTTCGGGTCTATTTGAACGGGAGCAAGGTCCACCGATGTAATGCACGGAAAGACCGTCTCGCCAATCGGTAGGAAGGATGATTGGGAGGTGAAGCGGTAGGTTTTGGTCGTCTTGGCGTAGTTGGCCGTATCCTGACAGGAGCTGTAGGTGTTGAAGCACTTCTGCCCGCTGGAAACGCCAACCACGGCGGTACATGGCGCCACTCCATAGATGTTGGCGCAGAAATCAAGGTCAAGTTCAACGACTGTGACCGGGCGACGGCCAACCTTTACGCGGAGGTCGTCATAACTCACTCGACCATCCCCCGGATAGCGATGCTGGCGCCCATGAACCCGTAAGCACTTTGCGATGGCGCTGTAATTTCACCGTCTGTAAACGCGAAGACACTTTCCAATGGATACGTTGCAACGTCCGGAACGAAGAAGAACGGCTTCTGCTCGGCATGGCGGACGAAAGGCAGCCACGTTGACCGCATCCACGCATCAGAAGCGTGATTCAAAATGATTGAGGTCCGGATACCTTGGGAAATTACGCTCCGGCCGAGGAATTCGCCTCCATCTGACGTGCTGTCTATCAATTGGGTTGCCCGGCCGAATTGGGGGGGAGTCCACCCGAGGTACATGCCACGCTCTAACGCTAGCTGCGCCCCGAAGCTGATAACCGCGATGCTGGGAATATCGGTACAGGTGATGACCACGCGCCATTTGGTTGACGTGCGGGCCGTAAAACTCACGAAGCGCGGCGTGTTGTCCGTTGGGGTAACCGCCGCAAAACAGTCCACATATGCCGAACCGTTCCAGTATTGGAGCTTGATCGTACCGCCGTTGTCATAGAGGTTCTGGCCATAGAAGGCGAAGTAATCTGCGCTGTCCGTGGTTGCCAAGGTCAGGTCAATATTGATGGTGCCCGTGGCTGCTGGTTTGAAGAAATCCGATGTGCGCCAGTCAAAGATATTGGCGACCGAGAAATCAGCGTTTTCGCTGGACGCGACGACAGTACCGTTCTCCAACAGATTTTCGTAGCCGATGCGTGCGTTCGAGGTAGCCATCAGGACACCGCCACGCGAAGTTGGGTGCCGTCGCTGATGGCATCGTTGATCGTCTGAATCAGTTTCCGCACATTGTTTTTGGAATAGAATGCGGCATCGTCCCCGTTCAAGGTGATGTAAACGCTCTTCGAAGGTGCAGCGTCGTTGGATGCTACACCGGACCCACCATCTGAAGATGCTGGATCGGCGCCGCCGCCACCCGAGGAAACGCTGCTTCCTCCGCCGCCAAAGGAAGTTGAGGCTATTGCACTGATGTTCACCGCCTGCGCGGCGGCCGCTACCCCGGCGAACTCCGCCCCGAGAATGGGCCCGCCGAGGCGACTACCGAAGTTATAGGCGTTTACGACGCTTTCCCGAGCTGCAATCAATGCACGGGCCATCGCTGCGGCCTTCTCAAGCATAAAGAACGCTCGGTTGTGTTTGGCGGCCTCGCTAATGGTGGAACGAAACCCTGCAGCTTGGTCTTGCAGGCTCATCTCGCGCATTTCTTGCTGCGATTTGATACGGGCGCCAAGAAACCCCTCAAGCGCGCTCAACTCTTCATCGCGGGCGTTGTCGCGGATTTCCTTGAGCTGGTCTTGATACTCCATTTCAGCTTCAAGGCTGAGGTCTCGATATTCCTGCTCTGTGATGGCTTTAACGTCCAGAGCCTCCTTCAGAAGCTTTTGCTGTTTCTCCACATCCATGGCTGCCTGCTCTTGCGGGTCCGCGAAACCGTAGCGCATGTTCTGCACTTGTCCGGCCAACTGCTCACGCATGCGGGCCGACTCGTCCTGAGCCTTCTGCTTGGCCTTCGCTGCCTTATCCGAAACCACTGGCCCCGATGATTTTCCAAGGGTGTAAGCTGCGGAAACGGGTGATGACTTGCCACCAACGAACGCGCCCTCACTGCTCAAACCTGCAGTATCAGCATCGCCTCCACCGAATTTAAAGCCGCCTTTGGCCATGTAATCATCCACGGCCTTTTGAGAATCCATGCTCAGGCCATTCGCTTTCGCCTTCCGCGCCAGCGCGATGGATTTTGCACCCTCTTCCCCGAAGATGCCCGCGAAAGCGCTGTCCCCGGCCTTTTCGATGGCTGAGGTAGCTTTGTTATAGAAGCTGCCCAATGCCGAGGCGGCGGCAACAGCGCTTGTGGCAATGTCGGCCAATAGTCCAGCAAATCCCTTCAGCCCTTCGATTGTTGCCGGGTCATTGAGGGCGGTTGCGAGGTCTGTAACGGCCTTGGTCACCACGTCTAACAGGCCAGCGTCAGCCATCTTCGTTTGGAGGTCGAAGAACGCGTTCCCGAGCCGATTGAAAGCAGCCTGCGCACCCTTTGCCGCCTCTTCAACACTGCCGCCCAATTGCGCACGGCGGCGCCAAACTTTGGCAGGAAGTCAGAGGCCAGAACTTCGCCGTCTGCGACCATTTTGCTAAATTGGGCGGTGGTCTTACCCATCGCCTTGGCGGCAATTTCAAATGCCCCGGGCAAGGCATCCCCAAGCTGGCCCCGCAGCTCTTCCATGCTGACAGTGCCCTTACCTGCCATTTGCTCCAGCGCCTTGAAAATCAGAGAGACCTGCTCAGCTGGCAGCCGCATTGATGTCGCAGCTTCACTGACACCTATGAAAATGTCCTTGGTTTGCTGGAGCGTAAGCCCGGCGCGGAGAGATGAGGCCGCAAATCCCGCAAAGCCATCGCTCGCACTGCGGATATCGAGCCCGAGTCGGTTGGCTTCCTCACGCACAAAGCGGAGAGCATCGGCAGCGACATTCGCGCTCCCAGTAGCGGCCTGCATCTTGTTTTGCATGGCCTGGACCTGAACCCCGGCATCAATGATGCTGCGGCCGATCCGGAAACTGGCGTAGGCAACACCAAGGGAGAGGATTGCGGTACGCGCCCGCATAACAGCCGCTTGAAAGCCATTGACGCTGTTTTCCGCATTGGAGCTGAAGCGCTTAACGTCGCTGGCGGCGGATTGAAGGGAGGTTTGTAAGCCCTTTACGTCAGCCCGAAGCTCGACAACCAGCGCTTCTAAGGTTTGGCTCACGCATTGGGCTTCTCATTGGTTTTCGTTCGAGCGTCGTCTTCAGCCTTCATGGTAAGGAACTCTTCGCGGGACACACCCGGCTCTGTATTCATCCCCTGTGAAGCAAAGTGGCCCTTCATGGCTGCCGTGTACTCATAGAGGGTGGCGTTCCAGAACACGTTGGGCGGCCATTTGAGGATACCGAGAGCGGAAGACATGATGTTCTCCCAAGGCAGCTCAATTATTGAGCCGGGCTCGGCTCGCTGGGCTTTCCCACGCTGACGCCATTCAATGAGCGGCTGACGAACTCAACAACAGCCATGCTGACTTCACCGAGTCCGCGCTCCATGATGGCCTCGCCTACCTGTTCGAAGGACAGCCGCTTGTCATCATAGCCACGTAGGCCGTGATAGATAATGTGGGCAGCTTCGGTGATAGCCAAATCGCTGGCCGCAACCTTGTCGATGATGGCAGTCATACTTTTGCCCAAGACACGCTCGATCTGCACAATGGCAGAGAATGACGCGCGCATGGTGCGGGTTTGCCCAGCCAGTTCGATGGTGACTTCATTGATGAGGGGATTGTTGCTGGTCATGGCTACTGTGCCACGCTCACGATGGACACGCTGACGGCAACAACCGACGTAAAGGATACGATCACCGTGCCTTGCTGGGTATTCCAGCGTCCTTGCGGGAACGGCCCGACAAGCATGTAAGAGTTGGCCGGAACGAAAACCGTTTGGTTCGACAGTGTCACCAAGCCGTAGCCGGACTGGGACATCTGCGTTGCCTGCGTCACGAGTGTCGCAGAGGTGGCGGTCGCCCCGGTTTTAATGAGCAGCATGGACTGGCCGTCATTACTAAAAGCCGTGGTAGGGCTCGCGTTCTGCGCAGTGGTAGTCACGTTTAGGCCCACGAAGGTCGAAGCGGCGGTGGTACTCACGTTTGCCACCTGAGCAAAAGCAGCGGACACTATGCCGAGGGCTGCACCGATACCTACTGCGAGCAGCAAGCGGGAGAGTGTGGGATACTGCGTTTTCATTAGCTGATGGTCACCGCGCCCGCAGATTCGAGCGTAAGATTGTAGGTGGCGGCACCGTTGTAGGAGCCAGCCTCCTCAAACGAGGAGACCATGAAGCTGCCTTGGTAAGTCTTGGATACCGTGCCCGGCATGACGAACTGGTAGTTGCGATGGGCATTCGTACTGGCGTCAACCCGGATTGCAGCGGCAGCAGCATCCTCAACATAAACGCCCTGAAGCTTGACACTGATGGAGTTAACTCCGGCGCCTTCCAAAAGCTTGCGAACACCGGAATCGTCGGAGTTGGTGGTGTCCACTGGTTCATTGTTGATGGTGAGTGTTGCCTCGCGAGACCCGCCGATGGCGACGTATGTTGACCCCGTGGAGTTGTACTTTACAAGTACGTTTCGCCCTTTTTGTGCAGCCACATAGTGACCCTTTCCTTATGCCTGATTAAAACGCGGAAAGGAGAAGCGTGCAAGCTTAAACAACCACTAATTGCAATTCGGCTACCCCCTGCCACGTGCGTCCGTCATCCTCCTTGAATGCATCGCTAAAGCCGGAGTATTCGCATTTGACCAGCGTGCCTTGGGTGAGCGTCAATGCGCTCTCGTTTCTATCGAGGTGATTGAGGGCTGCCGCCCGGACCAGAAGCGCCTCTGAAATCCCCTTGAACCTGCTGAATGTCTGGATACGCAGAGTGTGGGACTGACCGCTAAAATCGTTGGCAGCGAAAGGCTCGCTCTGGACGCTGACGACGATGTAGGGGAAATCCGTATCCTGCGGCACATCGGAATAGATGCTGGCACCGACCAGCGTGGTGACTGGCGTAGCAGCTTTGAGCGCCGCAACAATGGACTTGATGACATAGGCAGCGGTATCAGCCACGGGCCCTCCTTAGTGCTTCGTTGACGGCTGCGCGGACACGGACAGTAATCCTGTCGGCATTGGCCTTGAGTGTCGGGCGCAACCACGGACGCGCGCGCATGCGTGATGTGCCGAATTCAAGGTATCGGCCGTAGGCGAGCTTCGTGCCGAAGAACGCGCCGAGCTTGTTGGCGGCAATGCGGAAGAAAAGGGAACTGACGAGCTGCCCGGTATCGCTTTTCGGAAATTCGCCTGGAGCAGATGCTTGATGCGTGACTGTGCGACGGCGGTACGTTCGACCCGAACGCCCGCCCCCGGAAATCTTTTGCTTGGCGTAGGCATCCAGCTCAACAACCGAGATAGCAAGTGCGGTCCCAATGCCCGCGCGCATATCAAGCGGCAGCTTTTGCAGCTTCTTAATCAGTTTGTCGGCGCCGCGCACGGTCACGACGCCTGCCCTTCCATACAAAGCAGCTGCTGGAAATCGCGGCCCTCAGTCTTGAGATCGGCGGCGAGGTTGCGGACTGCGGCAATGTTGTAGGTCCGACTTCCGACGACCACGCGGTTACGGGCGGCGGCAGTGGTGTCAGAAAGGGCAGACTGGTATCGAATTGTCATCCGCGCATCGACGCGGCTTTGCTGCTGGGCACTCACGTAGATTTCACGCCCGGCCATGGGCTCGACTGAGGCCCAAAGCGAAAGCAGCGGATTCCAAGCGGTAGAGCGTCCACCGTATCCATCGTCAGTTTCGACGGGTGACTGCACTTCAATGCGGGTGTTGGCCGCAGAGGAGAAATCGGCGCCACATTTGCACATCAGAATGCACCGAATGCCTCTGGCAGGCGGAAGGCGTCGTAAGCTGACTTGCTGCCTTCTGGAATGTCAGCGCAGACCTTGTTTGTGTAGCTCGCGGCGATGTGCTGGAGGATACCTTGGCGGATCGGCTCGGGAACGGCGCCCGCAGATGCCCAGCCCGCCACATAGACAACTTCTACGGCAGCGTGATCGCGGAGGTTGGACGGCCAGCTATAGCCCTCGTTCAACAAAATAATGCCGCCAGATGTATCGAGTGCATAAGTAGCCGCCAATACGGTGGTGGTGGCGTTCAGGCCGTCTGTTGTTTTGACACTGGTAATAGATTGAATAGGCTGGCGAGAAAGCCTGATGGACTGGTCACCTGCCGCCAAATATGGGGCGATGTTGCCCACGGGGGCGCAGGTATCGCCACCAAAGCGATCCATGACGAGCTTCCACGTCTGGGTAATGAATGCCCGCTTTGTATATTCCTCAGCCATGCGGCGGGCCGAGGCGATCAGGATGGCGAGAACAGCGTCATCGTCAGTGCCGTCAATACGCAAAAACGTTTTCACATCAGCCAACGACACCGGCTCTGAGGCCGGCGGCGTGACCAACGTGTAGGATTGGCTGTTGAACAAGCTAATGGGCCTTGTTCTTCGGCGCGGCGGCAATGGCCTTGTTCTCTGGTGCGTCAACAACCGCCTTAGCTGCCAGCTTCTCCTCAGTGGTAGGGTTCGCAACCTTCTCATCAATGAAGCAAGCGCCGAGAGCGTCGGAGACATCGTAGGTCTCGCCTTCCTCGTAGTATTTGGTCGTAACTCCATCGTTAGAGCCGAGCTTTCCCCGGATCATGGTGATTTTCATAGTTTGGACTTCCATAGATTAAAGGCGGGGCGCCGAAACGCCCCAAACCCGCTTAGGCGGCCGGGCCAACGCTTGGTCGGCCCAGGATGGCGGTAGCGCCAACAGTCGCACCGGAAGTGACACTGGTGCTGACCTGTTGCAGGCGCACGTAACGCTTATTACCGACGTAGCCGATCTTCTTCACCGAATTCGCGGTGTTGAGGACTGCCAATGCTGGAGTTCCTACCAAGTCAGTAGCATCCACAGTCGCGGCATCAGCCAGCGCAGGGTCGTCACCGTGCTGGACATTAGGAGTAAATGTCCCATCGGTACGGGCGCCCATCGTCAAGATGAGCGTGAGAGCATTGTATCCTTGGGTGTCGATAATGACGCCGTTGGTCGTCGTGTTGGTCGTGATTGCGGCCGTATTCAGGGCCACGCGGGGGGTTAGCCCGCTTGCGCTATCGAACTGCATGTTCTGAGCTTTCGTTGATTATTGGTTGACCGATTAGGACACAGACATCCGGAGGATTTTCATCTTGTCGAAGTTGGTGACATCACCGCCGACGCGCTTCTCGGTGTAGAACTTCACCTGACCATGGCTGGTATAGGGATCGCGCAGAACCGTGATCGCCTGACGGTCAAGCACCGTGTAAGCGCTCATGTCGCCGTAGATGACGGACAGGGCATTGGACGCTATGGCCGGCATGTCGTCAGCGAGGTACACAGGCTTTTCCAGCAACGAGAGGCTGGCGCCGAGGACGGAGCCTTGCGGGCCGGACTGTGGTTGCAGGTTGAAGAAGCGGAACACGTTGGTACCAGAGAGCTTCAGGTACTCGATGAAGGTGGCACGTTTCATGTTGAGCGAAGCGCGGGGCTATCGTTCTCACCGGACCAGCCTGCCCCAGCCTCATCGTCATCGAGGATTATCTCGACGCTCTTGTTGCTGGTCTTGATGACGTTGGCCTGCTTACGCATGGGCGACGTTTCGAAAACGCGGCCGTTGATTATCCCGAGCATCTGTGCGTGGACGAGATAGCCGCCGTTGGCGAGGTTGTCGGTTGACAGGGCCTTGACTTGGTCAACGCTCAACTTGGTGGCATCGGCTCCAGCACGGAGGAAGCTGATGACAGCTTCGCGTTTTTCGCGAGCCTCGGCGTTGTCAGCCTTTTCGCCACCAGTGCCGACACGTTCGATGACGGCTTGCAGGGAAGCCTGCTTTTCCTGCATCTCTTGCAGCTTGGCGCCAATGTCTTCCGCAACGCGGTCAACTTGAGCCTTTACGAGGCCGTCAGTATCTTTGGCTTGTTTTTCTTGGGCCTTTTGCAGCGCAGTCAGGCCACCCTTCAGCTCATCAGCGAGCTGAGTGATCTTCTCCATTTCCGACATCGGGAAGGAACTTTCGTAATTGGTCTTGGACGCCTTTCAGCGCCATCAAAGCCAATGCCGCGTCTCCACCCTCTCGGTGTGCCTGCAGTGCATTGAAGCCTTTGGAAGCGATTAATTTCGCTTCTGACTGGCTGTATTTGCCTGCATCCCGCAGGAAATCTTCAAAAGCCCGAATGGTATCGGGGGCTGACTTAACTGCCAAAACTGTCGCCTCTTCATTGGCGGCGAAGGTCACAATGGAAACCTCGTAAAGCTTGATCTTCTTGAGCATATTGACGCCCGTTGTGCGGGCTGCCTGCACTTCAAGGTTCAGCTTGCCCTTGACATACAGGCCGCGCTCATCTTCACGCATCTCCGTATAGATGCCAGCAGGCATTTTCGTAGAGTGATGGAGAAGGAGTTTCGGCATCTTGCGGGAGCCTAGGGATTCCAAGAATGCGCCCTTTACAACGACATCACGGTAGCTATCCACCACACCGAAAACGGAACCGTAGCCTTCGAACTCACCGCTGTTGTCGTCACCGACCGCTTTAAATTCGGCATCAAAGGCCAGATGCTTTTTGTTCATCCTCTAGAGGCTTTCTTTCATATCCACATTAAGCACACACGCTAAAGATGTGCGCAAGAATTATTCTTCTACCTTATAGGTGAGCACGCATCGGCAATTGATGCAGTTGGCAGCGCCGCCGCGCGGATCGCCGGGCCGCTTCATGGGATAGCCGCCCACTGAGAAATCCGCATCCATGGGAATGGCAGGATGCGAGGACATGGCAGCGTGATTGACGCGGGTTCGCTCATCATGAACAGGCAACCACGACTTGAGCAGTGTCACGCCGTTATCACGCCCAGTCTTAGCCGCCCCCTCCTCGCTGGCATACATCATGGCGGCATGGGTTTCGGTACGAGCGACGGTCAGCGCCCGCCATGCACTCATCCCCTGCACGCGCAGCAGCTTGGCCGCGACTTGCTGGGGATTGAATTCCTCTGTGGCGGAAACAGCCAGGTCTATTATCCGCTGCATGTCCGAGCGGGTGGTATTGGCAGTCTCGCGGGCGCGTTGGGCACCAAAGTCCTGAATCCACTTGCGGGTGAGATACAGCCAGAGGCTTTCCCATCCCTCCCGCTTTTCCAGCACATGGGCGATAGTCTTCACACCCTTGAGGGCCTCATGCAGAGCCAGTCTGATGGCAATGTTGTCGAAGCGCGCGGCAATATCCGACATGTTACCGAGATGCACATCAAAGGCAGTATCGGTAAGGCGCATATTCATCGCGAAGGATTCAGCGGCAACCGCGATATAGCGATTCTTCTCCTCCTCTACTGCGGCGGCGAAGGGGACCTCTACCGATTGCATGAGGGCTTCCCACACAGCCTGCGGGTCGGACTTGCGGCGCCAGAGCAGCATCTATGCCGCTTTCTTTACACCGTAGTCATCGCCAAGGGCCTCAGCCACCTCGACCGCCGTATAGCCGCTGGCGCGCATAGCCTTGACCAGCTCTTTGGCCGGCGCGGCTTCCGCAGCATTTAGCGGCTTGAGAGTACCGGGCACCATCAGCTCATCGCCACCCTCGACTTCTGCATAGCCCATTTCGGCACGAGCCTCATTGGGGGTCAGCAGGCAACCGCCTACCGCCTCCTTCATCCGCTTGAATAGCCGCTCGCGCTTGGGCTCCAGCGCAGGAACGCTGTCTGAGTTATAAGCAAGCTGGGCGTTCCCGTTGTTTTCGAACAAGGGAACAAGGAACTGGCCGAGCTTCTTGATAATCTGATTCAGCAGCGGCAGCACGGTATCGGTCCAAAGGCGCTCCTGTGCGGCATCCATGTTGCTGAACGTGGAGGCTTCCATGGTGAGCAGCGGTAGCGGCACGCCGTAGACGAGGCCGATGTTTTTCGCCGCGTCGGACATGCTGTTCTGGAAATCCATGTCCTTGGGATTATGCGAGAGGGGCGTGAACTTGGTGCCACCTGTCAGAAGCGGAAGGTTCCCAGCTGCTGCAACCCCTTGCCATGCCTTTTTAAAATATTCTCGCATCTGGCTGAGAGCCGTTTCGCTAACAGTACCCGCAACCTCCAGAACGCCGGACGGTCGGGCGCTATTCAGTAAAAGGGACGAATTCCAACGGCTGCCGTTGTTGTGGATATCGACCGAACGGGCGGCGGGGCTCAGGGGCGACAGACCACGCCATTTATTATTAGGGTTGAAGGTTTTGATGTGCAGGACTTGGCTAGTGCCGTCGAATTGGTTGACCGGGTAGCGGACTTTCTCCGAGCCTGCGCTGAATTCATAGGCCTCAGGGACGGTGCCCTTACCCGGCTTCACCTCAAGATGATCGGGATTGAGTATGTAAAGCTCTTTGGCCTTGCCCTTTTCCGGCAAGCGTAGAATGAAGCATTCTCCCGCAACACGGTGCCAAGCGAACAGCTCCGTCGCGAAATCTTCCCACGTCTGCATGGGGTTCGGCCGGGCCATCAGGTCAAGCACGGGATGCTTCACATCGACCTTCTTGTTGCCCTTGGCGTCGGTCGTATGGACCTCAAGCTTCACACTGGCGGCGGCGTTAGCGATGATGCTGGCACAGGCGAAGACAACGGGATTTTCAGAGTATCCCTCTTTGGCGTAGGCCCGCACGTTCTGCGGAAGCGAGGCACTGGAGCCGTCGAGGAAGATGGAGGATTGGGACGGAGCCGCCTTACGAGATAACCAGTTTCTAAGTCCCACTCTACAATACAATCACTGTTGCTTCCGGCGGCCGGGACTTTTTGGCATGCACCGCCAGAGCAAGAGCCATTACACAGTCATCGTGGCTACCCTCCGGCGCGGAATACTTAACTCCCGTCCGCGTGTACTCATATTCAAAGCTTTCCAGCTCGCTGACGATTACACCATCAGGATACTGCACTTCACCTTGCTGTATGGCAACTGCTAAACCCTCCATGAGCATCTGCTTTGACTGCGCGGTAAACTTCAACCCGGTGAAATTTGAACCTACGCGTTGCAGCTCTTCCACAATCGGATCGCCCACGCCCGTACTGTCCAGCACTGCATGCGTGGCGCCGCAGATCATGCGGATACGGCCCATGGTTTCCTTCCATGGAAGCTGGAAACGGGTATGGCTTGTGGTAACGCCGTTATCGTCCAGGCCGTGCAGAACCGTCCAGTCCACCGACTTGGCCAAATCCCCGCCGTAAACGACAGGTGCCCTATTTGAAATAGGTGCAATATTCTGGCGGATGTATTTCAAGCCGAATGGGTTGCCGCCGTCGTCGGACGGCTCGCACAGGTAAAGCTCACGGAAGATGGCGTCAGGCAGCGCCCGGCGTGCGTCGTCAAGCTCCTCTTGTGGGAACACGCCAGCCGCGACGGCGTCGGTGGCGATGATCTTGTGATAGGAATGCCCCTGCTCCCCGGCCTCAGCCTTGCGGCAGCCAAGGAAGAACCAGTTTTTGCGGCCCTTGACGTTCCCGATGATGCGGATTGGCCCACGGGTGGCAGTCAGGGTGGACCGGACGGCATAGAACGCCTCGACACGCATGCGGCTGGCTTCATCCAGCACAGCGGCCCACACGTCCTCACCATAGAGGTTGTCAGGCTTCTCCCCCGTCTTGAAGCGCATGACTGCCCCGTTCGGCAAGGTGTGCGTCAGTTCGCTATCGTTAGATTTGAGAAAGCCCTTGGGAACGCCGCGCTTGATCCGACGAAATGCAATCTTGGCAGTACCGATGGCGGGAGCAACCCACCAGAATTCCCTACCCTCCTTGCCGACAAATAGTGCCTGCTCGAACAGCCACGCCATGCAGGAGACCGTCTTGCCGCTTTTTGTGCTGCCCTCGATCCATGAGTAGCGGTCGGTATTGAAAAAGGCGTCGCTCTGCTTCTGGTAGAGCTTGGGACGCTGGTAGATGTGTGATGCCACGCAAGGCGGCTAGCTGTTATCAATTTTCAACGTGAACACGGGCGGCGCATTCTTGTCGGCGGAGTGCTCTACTTCCTGCTTATCGCGCCATCCGAAGCGGTTCTTCATATTGATAAACCAGAGCGAGGCGCTGAACTTCTCGCCATCGTGCGTGAACAGGCCTTTGCGGGCCTGAACCTGCCACCAAGCCTCCGCGACTTGGCGCCCTTGCTTTACGGCTTCCGAAAATTCCTCTTCGCGCTCTTGCAACGCATCCCACAAATCGTTGCTGAGCGCTCGCGCGGGGGAAATGGCGATGGCAACCTTCACTTCAGCGTCGCTACCGCCCAGACTGTAAATTTCGTGCATGAGGTCACGCCAGCCAGACGGCAAATCGTCTAGCGTTATCGAGGGGCGGCCAACTGTGGTCATGGAAGAATCGTGCGACACATCTGGCGGTTTGGCAAGGAAACTGATGCTAAGCGGCGGCCGCTAGTTTCAGCTTTGCAGCAGCAAGGTCGGCAACATACCGCTTCTCATAATCTGCCATGATATCGACGAAGGCTTTCAACAGCGGCTCGAACTTCGAAAAGTCGATGGTGGCTTTCTGAGGCGCGACGATCTTGGTCGCCAACTCGTTTTTCCCATAAAATTTCGTCTGATCAAATTTCTTGTTGCTCGGGTTGAACGTGCGCCCATCAATTGTTTGTGCCGTAACCGACGGGTCAAAGAGGTCTTCAATTGCAACGTGTGCCGTAGTCTTGGGGATCGGCGCCAGATAAAGATTTTCATACACATGATAGAACGGGTCCGTGCCACCAATAGGGGTGCCGAGGATATTGGTCAGGTGAGCAAATATCTTTGCGGACGCAGCGTCATTATCGACGACCATGATGACCGGATAACGCGCGATATGCTTGAACGCTGATGTGCGGGTTCGGTAGGAGCTGAGAAGCTTGTGCATCTCATCCGTCCCACCCGAAAGACCCTGAAAAAGTGCGCTACGGTCATTGTAGTGGAAAAAGTCAACGCCAAGGGTAACGGGGGTAGTCGGCTCGATAAGCTCAGGGAATTTCGCAGCCAAGCGTTTGATGGCGGCCCGGATATAGATGTTGTCGGTCTTTCCCTCTCCGATGATGCGAGGGCGAAGAATGCCGTAGAACGACTGGTAATCAAGAAACTTGCCGTAAAGGTCGCTGAATCCCGGCTGATCCAACTTGAAGAAGGGCGCATTCTTGATGCTGCGGACTTGGTGGATAAATCCCAGCATTCCGTCAACAGTGGCATTTGACACGGGTACACTGCCTGCCTTTGATCCGGTGTGCGCGTATCCATGAACGAACAAGTGGTGGCACATTGCGCGTATTTGTTTGTAATACTCGTGCCGGACGTTGAGCTTTTGATTTACAATCAGGCCAGTCGTGTCTTGCCGTGAATCTCTCCGCTGCATGCGCGACTTGTCCGGGTTGACCTGGAAGCCAGCGCGGTAGATCAACCACGTAACCGAATCCCCGACGACCCACTTGTCGTCACTACCCCGCACCAGACGCGCGATCTCTTGGGGAAACTCCTTCTCGTTTGTCGAGAAAGTGATGTCGTCAGCATAGCGAGTATACGTGCAGTGCAGCGCATTCGCGAGTTTGTTGAGCTTTATATCGAGAATGTGCGCGATCAGGTTCGAAATGACAGGCGAGCAAGGGCTCCCTTGCGGAAGCCTGTTTTGGTAGCACGCAATTTGCGCAATTACGGTTGCGGTTTTCGCTGACAGCTCGAAGTTTCTGTCTTTGATGAAAAACCCGTACACTCTTCCGAAATTGATGGAGTGGAAGAAATCCTTCAAGTCGATATTGAAAACCCAGCGCTTGTTTCGATGCAACGCCGCGTTTGTCAAAATTGAGAACCCCGGCTTAAAGCCGTGCGAAAGCACCCTCGCCTTTGTGGTCCTTCTGCTTTCCATCTGCGCTTCAATGCGCATCAGCAGTTCCGCAAGCCGACGCTGGACCAACTTGAGGCGTGAATTCGGAGCCGCTATCTCCCGGACCCCACCACCTTTTTTCGAGATTGTAAAATGCTTGTAAGGCTTGTGCCGGCGGTGCCAATAAAGCGCATACGAGACATACTCACCCTTGAGGTCGAGCAGACGAGCTAATTGGGGAAGGTTCCTTGCGTCGCGAAGTGCTTTTAAATCGGACATTGAGGCTTGCGGATACTCGTTTGCCATAAGTAGGACCATAGTGGACAGTCCGGAAGGAGTGCATAGGGCAGTGCCCGACGCATTGATATCAACTATCGCGAAACACAACAGCAGAATCTATCCGCAAGCCTTAGTAGCAAAAGAGCCGATTCTTCGCCCTTTAGTCAAGCCGTCCGCCATGAGATATCTGCAACCAATGCAAGAATCCTGTTAACTTACTGCTGGGGAATCAGGGTGGGTGAAACATGACCTTATTGGAGCGCGATGACTGCCGCAGGGAGCTGCGCGATTATCTAGGCCGGGCTCACGATGCCGACTTTCTTGCTTTGATCTGGGCGGTAGATGCACTGCAATCAGACAGAGTAGCCGAAGCCAAAAAGTACATCCAATTTCCCAAAGGGGCAGATACGAAAGCCATCACCGATAAGCTCGTAATCTATACCTGGGAGCTCGAAACTCTCGCGACCATACTCTTCCTAGGCCGGAAGTCCCCTCCAAGCAAAAAGAAGCCGCAAATCAAATGTCAGCGATTTGGTGAACTCGGGGATGCGGTCAATATGCTTCGTACCCTCGAAAACGCCGAACATGCCCTGCACCTCGACGGCAACAACATCATGTTGGAGTTGCACCGGATCGCACAAAGGCAGTTTGGGTGGCAGCGCGGCTACATCAAGCCCCAGAACATCTACCGTTTCCTCTATATTTACGGACAGGGGCGTTGTGCCGAATATTTTGAAGAGAAATACGGGTTATCGATCAACGACTTTTCCCTCTGCGCATTGCTTATCTTTCAGGTTACCTATGAAGATCGACTGATACCGAAACCTGACGCAACGGCGCTGGGAATCGCTCCAGAGACCATGGACGCAGCTCTTGCAGTGCTTTCCCTTACACTCCAAGAGACCCGGACGAGGGCGAAGGAGATGCGGGTTGCGGCAATACAGGCGAATGGCGGCGTAGATATATCCAAGACCGCTTATCAGCCCAGTGTTCTAAGGCAGTTTCCGATCGTTAGAGTGCCTGAACTGGAGAACAGGATAATTGCCCCGTTGCCTGAGCTAGTCCTGCACCGCGCAACGGCCGGGCTGTTCTACGACGTCGTCAAAGGTGGCCAAGCGCTTTTAACCGAGGCCAATGCGCGGTTCGAGCAGTACGGGCGGATTCTTGTTTCCAGATACCTACCTCGTTTTGAGGTTCTGGAAGCTCAAAAATACCAATTCAACAACAGCGAAGCCGAAACGCCTGACATCTTATTGAAAGATGGGGGTGAGGTTGTCGTCGCTTTTGAATGCAAAGCGACGAAACTAACCTTCGCCGCGCAATACGCCGAAGACCCAAGGGTTGCCGCCAAACAGGCCTATGATCAGATGACCAAAGGCATTTATCAACTCTGGAAATTCTTCTCGCATTCCAGACGTGGAATATTCACCGGTCATCCTGTGTCCCCATCCGCCCATGGTATTCTGTTGACGCTCGATACGTGGTTCGCTGCCGCTGAGAAAATGCAGAATGCAGCGACCGAGGAAGCGAAAATACTTGCAGCAGCTGACCCTCAGATTATAGCGGCTGACATGAGGCCCATCGTCTTTTGCGCTATGGACGAACTTGAGGACATTATTGGTTGGGCGACCGAGGACAGCTTTCTCGTGCTTCTCGGCAAGGCAGCGCAAGCCAATTACCGCGGCTGGTCTATCACCTCAGTTCAGCGCGACGAGGGTCTGAAAAACACTGAGTGGAGGGGCTTTGACTTGGACTTTACAGACGTCATGCCTTGGTGGGAGATAATCGACGAACACAAGAGCTAGTTCTGCTTACACAATGCCATCCCGAAGGCCGCACCCGCGCAAAACACCGCCGCTATGATGAGAATGCCGCCCGGGGAGATGAAAACTTGGAGTGCCATCATGACGCCACCTCATTTGAAGCCTGTGCGCTACGGGTGGTTGCGCGTTTTCGGGCTTCGACAATCAGTGCCAAGGATTTATTGAACTCGGCATTCATCCTGCCCGACAAACCAGCATTGGCGATCTCTCCGCCGAATTTCACGTTTATTGCGTCCATCACAAGGAGTGCGTCGCCAAGCTTTTCCTCAAGCGCAGCTGTGAATTGATCGCGTTGAGTAGGTTGCGGCGCGGACTGGCGGTGACGGGCGAGGATGGCGGCAATTTTTTCTCTGCATTCATCCACAATGTGCTTGTTAAGTTCGGCAGGCAATACAGCTTCAAGTATCTCACGCGCCACCGCCTCATCGATAGGTTGCGCTACCGGGGTGCGTGTGCAGAGGGCCGATTTGAGCTCATCACCAATTTCCGAAAGGTTGCCCATCATGAACAACCGCAAGTCGGCGATGGCATTGTTTGTAGCGCCGTCTTCCATAAAGTTTTCCGAAACGCCGTAGAACGACCACCAATGCTTTACCACAAGGGCGGAAGCCTCCCGCAATCCGGCATCCGCTGACGGCTGCATGGCGGCGGAGAAGTATTTGGCTAATTCATCTCCCCTGCAGAAAAACTCTGCATAGCGTTCGCCGTGAACCCAAGGGCCGAACATATACCAAACTTCCTGAGTGGTATCTAAAAGCGCCTGACGCTGGATATAATACCCATTAGGGAAATCGTAACGTGTCGTCCGTTCTGGGTGTGTGCTATTGGGCATAGCCTGAACCTCCCTCGTCACCCGGCCTGATACCTCCAAATTCGGCAACCGACGCCCCTCGCACTCCACCGGGTGCGGCTCCACAAATCCTACGGCTACGCCGCTTTCGTCCATAATGTCCACATTCGTTACTTCCCTTGGGTTTTCTTAGGCACCAGCAGGCGCTCGACACGTAGGCCGAAATAGGCAGGCACGCGCCGTCCGAAGTCGCTTCGTGAAACGGCCTGGTGCAGCTTAGTCTGCGATACCCCAATCTTTGCGGCGGCGTTTTGCTGGCTGCCACAGTCAGCAATGAACGCGGCAAGCGTGCGCCTGAATTCGGCGGCACTCACGTGCGCTATGGTCTGCATTTTCATATTGGTACTTTCAGTTTTCATTATTTGCCGCCGCGTAAGCGTTTGCGGCGCTCGGAAGTTTGCCAGTTCGCAGGCACCTTCCCGGTCCAGCGGTGGCGCTTGTATTTTCCGTGACCGCTGTGGTTATCCAGCCAGACATGGCCAGCGGGGTCGGCATGGTGGAACAGCAGCCCGGCATCGCGCAGGCGGCTAAACATCTTGGTGGCGTCGTTCGTGCCCATGTTCAGCACTGTGCGGGCGTCAATCCAGCCAGTCGCAATGAGGTGGCGGATGGCACGGGCTTGTATGCCCACCTGCGATACCGTTGGCGGCGCCGGGCGTTTGCCCTGCCAAAGGTTTTTGAGGCTCTGGAGGATGTAGGTTTTCATTTACTGCCCTCCACCAATAAGCCCGCGCCCCCGCAGAACGCACACGCGCGTGACGTGACCGACCAACCTTGGCGCCGGTACTTGACGGATTCCGCTCCGGTGAAGTCCTTGTATACCGTATGGGGGGGGCTGGCGGACTTGTCTTGGATGACCTTTGATCCCGAGCAAAGCATGCCGCTGCCAGCGCAAGGGCTGCACATCTTCAAGGGTGCGCCGTCGCCGTTGAAGACAGGCATTTCCTTGTATTTCAGCGGGAGAGGTTCGCAGCCGGGAAGCTGGGGAGTTGAGGAACGAGCCATTACGCCACCTCCCCTAGACCAGCGCCTTCGAGAACGTCGATTTCGATGCAGGCGATACGCCCGTGGCCAACGCTATCAGCACTTCCACGCGCGCAATGCAGGATTCCAGAGCGTCGGTCGCCGTAAATGTTGAGCCACCCCTTGATGCGTTTCGGCTCCACCCATTCGGCGACAAGGTCGCGGTCATCGACAACTCCTAATCCCCATGTGCCGTTTTCCATCCAATCGCACGTCTGGGTACGACCTTCGATAAAGCCAGTAGCTCGGCAATCAATATTAATGTCTGAAAACGGGCAGAGACCGGCAACAAACGCCTTCTTGCCTATCCGCGTCTTGTAAAATTTCCCCGCTTCTAATGTCAGGGCTGTCTTGTCATTCATGTCCTCGCTTTCTCTTGATTGATAATTAGGCAGTAAAAGCCACAGCGGCGACGGCGATGACCGCGCATCCGGTGGCGAAGAACGTCAGCTCGACCGCGAATTGGCCAGCGGCGCTCCCGTAATAGAAATTGGACAGCTTATCGCGCAGGCTGAGCTGGGCGGCGGGGTTATACGTAAATTCGGTGTTCATTGCTTTTCTCCTTTGGTTATGGAGAGAGGCTGACACGTATATTTTAAGTTGTAAATAGTATTTTATACTTGCCTAATAAATAATATTGGCTCAGTCTTCAAATGCGGATTACGCAACACATCAATAAGAGGAGACTATACTATGAGCCGAGCAAGTGACGCCTACACTGACTTTATTAACGCCGAGCTGGACGCCGAGCAGAATCCGCGCCCTGCCCCCGTTCCACCGGCTGTCAATCAGTAGAAAGAGAGGATGTGAAGGAAATCGCAGCCGCACTTCTCAAAGTGCAACAGGAGCTTGACCCCGTCAAAAAGGGCAAGAAAGGCCATAACAACAAATATGCCGACCTGCCCGCTGTGCTGGACGAGGCAGTGGAAACCCTCAATAAGCACGGCATCATCGTGCTCCAGCCGATCCAGCCAGCAAGTCAGCCAAACCACGCGCGCGTTGAAACGCTTCTTATTCACGCCGAGAGCGGGCAGCAAATCAACGGGTTTGCCGAGGTTCCTTGGCGGTCAGACAATAAGATGAATGACGCCCAGAGCTACGGCAGCGCTGTTACCTATGCTCGTCGCTATAGCCTTGTCAGTATGTTGGCTATCGCCACCGAAGACGACGATGGACAAAGCGCCCACAGCAAGGCCAGCAGCCAGACGTCTGCGAAAAAGGCTGCGCCGCAGGAAGATCCAAACTTCGTAAAGGCAAAAGATACCGTCGCAAAGGCTGTAACGGCCTTGGCACCGCTGGATAGCTTCCAGCAGGGGGAATGGGTGCAGCAAAATCCGCGCGCGATGGAAATGCTCCACTGGGTCAACCGCAACTTCCCCGATCTGATGGCCGAATTGGCGGGCATAGGATTTGAAATCAATGAAAGCACGACCAATGCCTAACCACGCATCGGCAACCCTAATCGGCCACCTTGGCCGCGACCCCGAAACCCGTGCCACTCAATCCGGCACCAAAATCACCTCCACCTCGCTGGCCGTCAGTACCGGCTATGGCGACCACAAGAGGACGACATGGTGGAACCTTGTTGCCTTCGAAAAGACCGGCGAAAGCATGGAGCGCTTTCTTAGCAAAGGCGATGCCGCGATGTTCGTCGGCGAGCCTTCATTGCGCGAATGGCAGGACAAGGACGGTGCTACCCGCCAAAGCCTTGAGTTGACGGTTCAGCGCCTCGTTCTAATGGGTGGCAAGGATGATACCCGTGCCACTCCCGAGCCTCGCAAAGCCGCTCCGAAGAAGGTGACGGAAGATGCGCCGTTCGATGATGAGATTCCTTTTTAAGGAACCCTGAGCGGTGTTTTTCATCATCAACAGCAAAGAGAAACGGCAGGAGGCGGCACTATTTGTCGCCCGCCTGCCCGGCTCTCCGCTCTATTCGGTAGAGATTAAACCCTACAAGAAAAACCGCAGCTTAGCTCAAAATCGCACGATGTGGATGTGGTACGGCGTTCTGGCCGACCATCTTGGATGTCAGCCCGAGGACGTTCACGATCAGATGAAGGTGCGCGTGCTGGGTGTCGAACGCAAAATTGTCGCCGGACAGGCGCTCATCCTGCCCCGCAGTACTACCGATCTTGATACCGCAGGCATGGCACGCTTCATGGAAGCCATCGAAGCGCTATCGGTGGAGCTTGAGGTCAAGCTGCCCATCCCCGACGACTACCGCTACGCGATGGAGGGCGGGAGGTGACGTTGACAGAGCTACGAGACGCCTGGATTGCGGCGGAGAACCTTCGAACGGAGGCTTACCGGGCATTTATGGAAGCGAACAGGTTTGCCCCGGGTCGAAAGGAATTGGACGACGCAGAAAAAGTCGAAAAGCGAGCCAAGGATGCCTACGCAAAAGCGCTGAACCAACAATAAAAATGACAGACAATGCAACTCATCTATGGGCCAAAGCCTTACACAGACGCCGAGAATGCTTTTGCTGCGGCGGCATACAAGCCATTGCGGCTGGAGCTCAGACTTATCTGTCAAGCGTCTGACTCCAAACGCCGCACCAAACATCTCAAATTGCCAAGGCCTGATAAGACTGTTCCGGATATTGCGCCTGATGGGTTTGCTATCTATTCACGTGACGGGAGACGGTATTTGCGCCGAAAACAGCCATCGCGATATCGCAAAACCCGCCGCTAAACCAGAAGCTCCAGCGTCCGCGCCAGCAACTCCGCCTCCGTCCCATAGTTGGCTTCGAACGTCTTGGTTCCCTTGTGGATGGCATGGCCGTACGGGAGGGGCGATTGAGCGGAGTGGTGGTTGAAACAAAGCGGGATCGCCTGAGAGTGGTCGGCACGTTGCCCCATGCCCTGCCCGTCTCGTGGGTGATGGATTTCGGCCGGCGAACAACAGCGCTCACCAGCCATATCGCCATCGCGAAACACCACGATGCAGCCGAGGGCGGCGACGCGGGACAGGTGGAGACGATCAGCGGAATTCACGACGACAGCCTACCACGACAGCAAGCAGCTAGGCCAGCGTTTGGGCACGGCTCACAAAAGTCCGGATGAGCGAAGGCGGCTCTAGTTTACCCATACGCCGCTTCACTTCGGAACACTGGCTGTCGTCCACGGCATAGACGTATTTGCGAGCTTGGCCGATGACCGTCTCATTGACCAGCCGGACGATCCTTCCCGCTGGTACAGCGCAAAACTCATCAGCAAACCCAACCGCTGTGAAAGCGATGAATAATTGCGTGGGGCTGAGCGGGATAGCGCAATGCCCCCGATACTGGACCATCCCCGTGGTCATCATTACGGGGCGGTCAGATGTCATCAGACGCCGTGAGACGCTCTCTGTTGTAATGACACGCCAGTGCATAGAGCGAAGCAGATCGAGGGCCTTTACGTTCTCAACCAGCTTTGTCATCGCCAAAACCGCTGAACGCTCGGGGTACGTGGCGTCGGACAGCATAACCCATTCCTCAAACCGCTCGGGGTCGCCATCCTGCCTCGCAGCTTCGTACTTGGCCTGGATGTCCTCACTCGGGCTCAGTAGGTCGCTACTGAAACGTCCTTTGAAAGTCGCCAGCTCCTCAGGATTGCGGAACAGCAGGGAGAGCAGGAAGCGCACCCACGAATGCCGCAGTTCCGCGCCTGTCGGCATTTGTTTGTTGATGAGCATATCCCGCGCCTTCACGGCGGTATTGTCCACGAAGCCCATGAAGTATCTTTCGACGTTCTGCTTCGTTTCCTCCGTCGCGCCCGGCATTGTGTAGATGTCATCCGCGAATCCGGTCGAAAAGGTGCCGTAGCGCTTTGTTTGAATGCGTCCGCCATACCCGCGCCGAAACTCTTGCAGCTTGTGGTCCGGACCAAGCCAAGGGCGGAGGTAGAATTGCGGGATATAGTGGTGCCTCAAAGCGACTCGCTATTTGGACGCGTATTTGCCTTTGTACCATTTAAACCAGTTGGCGCCCCGCCCCCGCTCCCGAGGGTCAAACCATTCCCCACCAAACTTCGCTATGAAGGCCGCAGCGTCGTCGCGGATCGAGAAGCAGTGCACGACGAACCCGACATCTTCAAACGTGACGGAGTGACCCCTGACGCAGCGCGACAGGTCCATGCAGAATGCGTCGTGAGCCTCCCGCTGCTTGCCGGAACAGAGGGATGCAGCTAGGGCGACCTGATACGGCCAGCCCCTGTCTATTCCTGCGGATGTGAGTTCGCCCTTGCGTGTTGCCATGGGCGCTAGTTCCCATTTCGTTCTACGTAAGTCAACACAGCCTCTTTCGCGAAACAGTTAACGCTTATTTTTCAGCAAAGAATTTTATTCCAGCGAATTTCAGGCAGTAAGTGTCAGTTTTCGTTGTTTTATTTAACGAATTTCCGCGATTTGTTAACGACCTCTTAACGGGTTTTCTGCGATGCCAAAGGCGCATGTGCCATTCTGGTAGAGATAATATTAATAGTTAAGCCTGATCCTATGTTTGCGGACTCACTCAAGAGCCGTGAACAAGGAGAACGACGTTGAGGCGTTTAAGAGTCCAAATTTTTGCAGCTGTTATTGCGGTCTTAGGATCATTTTTCCTGCCAATGGTTTCTGCGGCCGGACTTGAGGCATACGGTTCCCTCAAAAACTACCTTTGGCCACCCCCAATCGAGAAGCCGTTGGAAATCAAGTGAACCAAAAAGCAGTGGCCACTAGTCAAATGCGGCCACTGCTGGTATTTACGAAATTAACGGAAGCAGAACACTCTTCCGAGCGAGTACGTTTGTGCCAGTGGCGAGACGAACATCGTTTAAAAAATATCCGAGTTCATCGCCGTCTCTCGCTCCTTTGCTCCACCAGTCGGCTGCTTTCTGTATTGCCCATAGCGGATAAGCACGGCAGACATTCATCCAGACCTTGAGATTGAGAGTGTGTTGCTCCTCACTGGCCTTGGAGCGGTAACGCAGCTCGCTCATGGCAATCTGAATTGCTTCCATCAGCGCCTCCGGCGTTTCGCTGGCTGGCTTCATCGCTTGCCCCAAAATCCACAAAGCTTGCGTCAACTGTTTCTGCTCCGCCTCCCCAAGGATCGGCGCTGGAATCTTGACCAGCAGTCTGCCCTCCAGGTCTTTCGGCGCGTTCTCCAAAGAGTTCAGCCATTGCTCGACCTTTGGCGGCAGCCACCGGGTCGTAGCGTTTGCCGCCACCTTGTCCGGCTGCTCCGCCAGTAGGCGTCTTGCCTCCTCTTTGCCACTTGGCAGCATTACGGCACCAAGTGTCCCAGCAGAGGTCGATGCGGGTGTGCTTGGAACGAGCGCTGATGTGGTGGTTTCGGAATTTGGCCCATTCGTCGATAGTGCTGCCAATCGACATATTGAATTTGCTACAGGCTGCGTCGGCGAGTTCGGCTGGGATTTCGGCAAGGTGTTCGAGAACGATTGCAATGCTGATTGCAGGGAGGGCACGGGTGGAGGCTTTCGTTGGCTTGGGAGATACAGAGGGTATTGCTCTGTCAGTTTTGATTAGATCAGTATTATTAGTAGGCGATTGTCCGGCGACGGGTTTCCCGTCTGCGGCTAGGCCGTCGTCGGATAAACGCCAGTCAATATGGCTAAACACGCCCTTATCGTCCCGCACCTGAACCTTTGATAGCCATCCAGCCCGAACCAATTCCATGATGCCGGAGCGATAGGATTCCCGGCCATCAAGACTCTCTTTGACGAGCGCCTCCTCCATGTAAATCCAGTTGTCGGGCTTGGAGAAAAGAAGGCAATACAGGCCTTTCGCCTTGAGGCTGAGGGTATCGCTGCGGATGAGTGCGTTGGGCACCATAGTGAAGCCGCTAGCGGGCTTACGGAGTTTATTCATCGGCGAAACTCTCCCCAATCCGACTTTCGAAAGGGGCGACGGTCAATCTCTTCGAGCAACTCTTCATGAGCTTGAATGATTGGATAGGCGTGATTGCCGTAGGGGTAGCGTTGACCTCCCCACTCTGTTTTCTCGCGACAGAGCGTGCTGATTGCCTCGAATACTGCCGTTTGCGCCATGCGGCGTGGAAGGTTATGGCACTTCATGCGGAGCGCCTTTAGCTGGCGTTGCTGGTGTTTATTCATCGGCGGCGACTCGCATGAATTCGACCACCCATACCCATGGTGAAGCCGCTTGTGCGCCGTTTCCATACGCATCATCCCGGTGTCGCATGAAATTCAGGCGTGCTGTACAGCGGTCGCTTTCGAATGCGCCGTTCGCAATGGCGTCATTCTCCGAAATATCCTGCACCCGCTCCACTCGCACGCTGACGATTTCCAGAAGGATGCGAGATGCCCAGCGGGCCATTTGGGTGCTGGATTTCCAAGGGATGCGATCTGTTACACATCCGTTGTCACCTAGCCACTCATCAAGATCATCGTCAGCGCGATACCAGACTTTCTCCGGCAGTATATCGCCGTCCTTATCGCGCAAGAAGTTTTCATTCCCATCGAGTGGGCTACCGGCAACAAATGCCTCCCGGCCCCACAGGCGGCCGCCTACTTGGCCGAAGGGGCATTCGAATTGCCCGAACGCGACACGAAGGCCTTCATTGCCATTGTAGCCACTCGTCCAGACCTTACGGCCGAGACGATTGAGACGTTGGAAGACCTCTTTGCCAGCGGGCTGAGGTTTGATGATACGGCGGAGCTGAGTTTGTCTGCCGTCGATTATGCCACGAACTTCGTGGGCTTTGAGAATAACAGGACGTTCCACATCCCAACACTTTCCTTTGATTTTGCCTCCCAACCAAAATCAATAGGCCAGGATGCGGGGTTGGGTCCGCACCCTGAGATAGATATGCTGATTCAAGTTGTGGATTACCGCAACTGAAAGTTATCCCCACCCCTTCCGAAGCACCTTTTGCGGAACAACATGGTATTATAATCGAGCGCAGAAAAAGGGGGCTCCGGTGGACTGGCAGACAATTACTTCGGTTTGGGGGTTCAACTACGCCTTCGCGTTCAGCATGATATTCGCAGTGCTGCTTGCTTACTGGGCATACTCGCCCAAGGAGCGTTGGAAACTATCGTATAACGTGGATAGCTCGACTGTAGTCGACCATCGAGACGAATCGTTTACAGACAAAATCACAATTATGTACAACGACACGCCGATACCGAGAGCGACACTCTCCCGCGTGTACTTTTGGAACTCCGGAAACAGAACTCTCCGTCGAACTGACATAACCCCGAAAGGTCCACTCGTTATCAGCGTCAGCGCTGGACAGCATATGCTTCAGCGGTCCGTCGGGAGCATGGCCTTGCCTGCGATGGATGTTCAGCTATTGCCAGAAGACGAAACGGCTGCGTCAGTCACGTTCGAGTACCTTGATCCAAAGCATGGCTTTGTTTGTGAGATACTACACACCGGAAATCATCGAGACATCACGGTAGACGGCATCCTAGTTTCCGCACAAAAGCCGACCAAGGAGGAGTTGCCGTTCGCGCCAATGACTATAGGTCCATTTCTTGTCCTCGCCTTTTTTGGCCTCGGTATTCCTATGGCTGGCTTGGCTTTGGCGACAAAGTATTTCAAACCGACTCCAGCGGACCCACTGTTTTCGGGACTTGGTGGCTTTGCCTATTTTATCGGTTCGGGCCTGTTTATGATGTTGATATTCCACATTGCGACGACTCGGGGAGCTAAGAGATTTAACTTTGGCATTCCAAGCGCAGAACGATAATCCCCGTTAAATCCTTTGACGACTATCCCGCATCGGCCGCATGATTAAACCGCACCTACAAGGAGCGACATCATGACCTTTAAGACCGAACACCTTCGCGAGGATATCGAAGCCCAGTTTGAACTCCCTGACTTACCGCCGCCATTGACGGCTAAACGTGCGCAGGACTTTAAGCAGCCCTGCAGCAAATGCGTAATCGAAGAATGCCGCTGCATCGGCTGGAAAGCCTTTGATGTAGTGAATTAGGAGGGAGGTGGTCTCTCGTCTCGTCTTACGGGGCTGACGTAAACCGCCCCGACCACATCCCGTCACGCGCACTCCCCGCCGTTGACGGCAACCTAGGCCCTGCACTCGATTGTGTGGGGCCTTTTTCCGTTTAGGAGCCCCTATGAAGATAATATTTTATCTTGCGGGGGGCGTCGAACCCTCCCAGGCCGACTTCGACCTAATGCTGGACGGCAACCTGATACCGCACCACGCCAGCCAGAATACCGGGCCGGACATCATCGTTATCCTTGAAATAGATGATGTTGGACTGACGGACGAGCAGACAGTTGTCATGCGTCAGATGGCTGACATTGGCGAGATTGTCGTGCGGATAGAGGTGAGCTGATGCACTTTCACTTCTACCTTTACGGTGAGGAAATGCCAGAGCTGGACTACCAGATTTATATCCTGCCCAACGGTGAAAGCCTTTTTGAGCCGGAATATATGCTGCTAGATACCGTGAATGTGGTGGTTGAAGCCGGAGACTGCGCCGAGGAAGACCCGACCATGATGCAGGTCACGGCCTTTTACCTCTTCCTACTGAAGCACCCCGGCAGTCAGGTGACTTTCCACTGGCAGGAATAGACTAGCCCCCTTGAATGGGGGCTTTGTCGTTAGTTCACTTTATCAGAAAAGCTTCCAGTGGTTCCCCGGTCTTGGACATCTCCGTCTTAAGCCACCGGGGCGTACCACCCCGTCCGACCCATGTGCTTTCAGGATTTTCCTTGGAACGATACTTTGGTTGAGGGCTTGCCCGCTTCGATGAAGCAGTCGCTGCCTTTGACGGTTTCCCGACCGCATCCAGTTCAGCGAGTTGCCGCATTAGTTCGGAACGCTTCTCCTGAACGAGTTCTTCACGCCTATCGATTGCAGCGTTGATTAAGGCATTGAGTTCTTCAATCGAAAGCTTTGAGAGGTCTGTTGGCGTGGCCATATGCGGCTCCTATAGCTGTAACTGTGGCTATAGCTATACCCCTTCCCTCCACTCTTCAAGGCGAGGTATGGGGATAAGTTTATTACATTATACTAATAATTATATTGCCACTCGCTTAAATATATATTAGTATTTACTTAAACAAAGAGAAAGTGAGGACATGGACGCCGAAAGAGAATTCGACCTGAAGCTTGATGGTCGCGAGCAAACCCGCGCTCCCTATACCTATCACGTCTGGGATGAAAACGACGACGTGGTAAACTTTGACAGCGAGGATGATGCACGTGCCGCCGCATTCAAAGCAGCGCGTGCTTTTGGCCATCCCGTCCCTATCACCGTCAAGCAGGAAGACCGCTATTGCGACACCATCGTTATCAATCCGACAGCGAAGGTGGCATAACATGAACGACCATCCTGACAACCCTCAACAAACGCCCGGCGCGCGTGAGGCAGCCATTGACAGCGCAATCGAAATCATCACGGCACATCTCGTCCATGGCGAGGTGTCGGCGGACGGCTGGAAGATGGTATTGGAGGAACTCGTGGCAACTCATAGGACGCTCCACCTTCACGCATAATTCACGGGACAACTTCCCCGAAAATCCCCGGCCCATTGTAGCGACCTATAATCCCCCTTATCTTAGGTGTTAAAGGTTTTGGGGACCAAAATGGTATCAGAATTTGACAAGTATGCAGACCTCCATGACGACGATGAGCTAGCGTTTGCGCAACTCGTAGAGCAGTACCAAATGGTCAGGGATGACAACGTAAACCAACTTGACCGCAATGAAGACGGCACTCAATACATCATGGAATACATGCGGAACGTGCTTGCTGCCGCAGATGCCCTGAACATCGAGACCATCAAGGAATATGGCATGCCGTCGCGTGGCATTATCCATGATAACTACGATAATTTTGAATTTGAGGTGCAGCGCTTCGTCACCAAGGTGCAAATCCGTGCGGCCCGGCGTGTGAAGGTTTACTCGGTCAGTCTGGACGATGATGCCAAGGAGCGCATCCACAACCTGCTTAATGAAATCCGGGGGATCATTCAGGGCGCGGACATCGAGGAGCGCAAGAAGAACTCCTTGCTTTCCAAGCTAGCCCTCTTCAGCGCCGACGTGGACCGGGCTCGCACCCGCTTTGATAACGCGATGCTGTTCCTGCTGGACGGCGCCTACGTCGTCAAAAAGTACGGCGAGAGCCTGAACCCGATAAACGAGTTGATGAAACGAGTGAGCGAAATCATGGGAACGGCCAAAGACGCTGAACCCGAAACCGCCCAGCTCCCGCCGCCTGCTGAGCAGAAGAAGTTAGAGCCACCCAAGAAGCAGATCGAGGGGCCAAAATACGACGACTACTCACGAAGCGACGACATACCGTTTTGACAGTGACAGGGTTACTCTACCCCGTGCTTGCAGCACCCTATCAGACCCCATCTTCGTTCAGCGTGCGCGGATAGGTTCCGACAGGTCACAGGGGGTGAAATCAACGAGCGCCACGAGTCGCTTGTAAGAAGAGCATCTTCCCTTTTTTCTAAAGCGAAATATGGTACCTGAACAAACGTTTTAGGGAGACCGGCTTTGATTTTCATTATTCTTTTTGTAGTCGCTTTGATTTGCGGTTTGGTCGGCTGGGGAATGGCCAGAGAGAAAGGCAAAGACCCTCTTACGTGGGCCATAATCTGCGTACTCTTCCCAGTGATTGGACTCGCCATGTTAGCACTAACAGGCGCTGACGAGCCTCGCACTGCAGCCGAAACACCTGAGTTAAAAAAATGGCGCGCCCTCGCAGATGTCGATGATGACATCGCTGCAGCCGGGTTGGCTGCGCGCGCTCATGGCGACGTTTACGAAGCAAAACTGGCCGAAAAATACTTCATGCTGAATGATAAGCAGTACCTGGGCAAGCTGCTTGAAAACGTCGTCACAGCAGCGCAGGCGGACAAAGTTGCGATTGAAGCCGCGCCCGCCACGCCCGCGTCATCTGGGTCATTCGGAAACTATCAATTTAGAGTCAGTGGCGATGGTACCCATACGATCACCAGAGGCTACCCACACGTTGGCCAATCGTTTACGAGCTATGATGAAATGGTCGCCGCGTGCAAGTAGGTAAACGGTGGCGTGTAACTGGCGCGTAAGCTAGAGCATCGTCCAGCAACCTAACGCCCCGGGGCGCCACTACCTACTTTCCTATCTGACTGTAATTACCGCGCTTTTAACTATCCGCAATTTTCAACCACCAAACCCATCATCGCGGCCAGTGCCATATGACGCTGACGGCGCTCGGCAAGCCGAGCCTTGCCCTGGACATGAGCTATTTCCTGCGTGACCCGCAGTTTCGGCATTATGCAGACTGACGGGGTTTAATTGCGAGAAGTGCAGCGGCATCGCAGAACGCAGCTATCTAGTTGGGTTCCATGCTGATAGCACAGCGGCAACCGCACCGGAGAGTTGCCATGACCCTTGCCGAAAAATACCAGATCATTGTCAACGCTTTCCACAACAACCGGTATGGCGTTTCGCCGACGGCCACGCGGGGTGCCGTGGAGAGCCACTCGCGCAAGCAGGGGCTCGAAGGCAAGGAATATACCGAAGCGCTCGAAGCGGCGATGGCTGCCGGACTCGTCGCGCAAATGGCGGATTCGGGCCTCACCATCCGCAATGCCGGCCGCAGCATGCTGCCGAAGCGATAATCTCAGACGGTTTATCGCTTGAGGTCATTTTGCATCGCAAGCCACAGGCTTTTCAGCCGGCATTGTCGTGCGCTATCTGGCAATCTGCCGATTCTTATCCTCGCGCAGCCAGAAATTTCGCGCCAACCGCAGCGACCATGGCCAGCGATACGGCGCCGGGGTCGGGATGACCAAGGCTCTTTTCGGCGAGCGGACGCGCGCGGCCAAGTTTGGGCGTGAGCGCGGCCGTCGCATCCGCAGCCACCTTTGCCACGTCGGCCGCCGACGCCCAGGCGTGCGATAGCGGCTTTCCGGCCAAAAATTCGCGTTCCAGCGTCTCGACGAACGGCACCAGCGCATCGACCAGCGTCTTGTCGCCGATCCGCGCCCGGCCAAGCCGGGTAACGCCATTCAGCGCCAGCCGGGCGCCTTTGACGATGGCCGCGTCTTCAAGGCCGGTCTCGTCGCTCAGCGCCGCACTCCAGCAGCGCAACAGAAGCCCCCAGATGGCACCGGACGTGCCGCCGGCGCGATCAGCCCAGGCGTCGCCCGCCGCAGCAAGCACGCTCGCCACCCCTGCGCCCAGCAAACCCGCGACGTCGGCGGCCTGCCGTGCCGCGAGCGAGCCGCGATGCATGCCCTGCCCGTGGTCGCCATCGCCGGCATAGGTGTCGAGCCGGCCCAGTTCCGCTTCCTTCTCCGTCAGAAGAGCTGCAATCGCGCCGATAAGACCGGCGATGCAGACACCGGCAGCCTTCGAAGCATCCGACGCCGGTGCGAAAGACGGCGCAGCGTCCGCGTCGATAATCACACTGGTTGCCGGCTCGGTGACAATCGCATTGCCTCGGCGCAGCACCGGCGTGTCGCAGGCTGCTGTCCAGTGAGTTTCGAGTTCCGCGTCTAGCCAGACCAGCGTCAGCGAGCAGCCCTGCATGTCGAGGCTGGTGACGTATTCGCCGCATTCCGGATCGACGATCGTCAGGCCGGCGGCTTCCAGCCGCGCCGAAACCGCCGTCCAGAGCACGAAAAGCTCTTCGTATTTCGTGGCACCCAATCCGTTGAGCAATACACCGACGCGGGTCGCTCCCGCCGGGCGCTCGGCGAGCAGCGTGTCGACGAGCAGGGCCGCAAGGTCCGTGGCGGGAACGGTCGCTTCCTCGCGAATGCCGGGCTCGCCGTGGATGCCGAGCCCCAGCGCCATCTGGCCACTGGGAATGGTGAACAGCGGGCCGCCCGCGCCGGGAAGCGTGCAGCCGCCAAAAGCAACGCCGAAAGAGACGGTACGCGCATTGGCACGCCGCGCGATACGCTCGACCTCGTCCAGCGGCAGGCCGGCCTCGGCAGCCGCTCCGGCGATCTTGAAGACGACAACGTCGCCGGCGATGCCACGACGTTTTGAAACACTGTCCGCAGGTGCGCTCGCGACATCGTCGGTGACCGGAACGATGCGCACATCGATACCTTCGGCACGCAGGCGTTCGGCAGCAACGCCGAAATTCAGGACATCACCGGCATAATTGCCGAAACCGAGCAGGATACCGCCGCCATGCTCGGCCTGACGGCAGACACGGGCAACGGATGCCGTCGAGGGCGAGGCGAAGACATCTCCGGCCACGGCCGCGTCGGCGAGCCCCGGGCCGACATAACCTGCAAAGGCGGGATAGTGTCCGGAGCCGCCGCCGATGACCACGGCGACCTTTCCCTGCGGCACCTTCGTCGCCCGCACGACGCCGCCTTTTACCAAGCGCACATGGCGGCGGTAGATGGCGCTGAAGCCGGCCAGCGCGGTTGCGGCAAACTCTTCCGGTGCATCAAAGATGGTCGTCATCGTCATTGGTCCTTGAGTGGCGAGGCAGGCGATGCCTCGAATAATCACGGTATGCGGCGCGGACGCACGGCCCGCCGCCATAATGCACAGAGATGCGGGCGGGAAAACCCATGATCGGCTGCCGCGCGAAACGGTTGGGATCGATCGTTTGCCGGCGTTTGTTTGAGACTATTTTAATCCGCATCCGCTATCAGGAAGATCGTCCGCGGATGGCATGGGCGCCATGCCGCTTTGCGTTGATACGCGTTATGCGAGGGGTCAGGATGGCAAGACAGGCGGAGCGCGGGGGCAATCCGGGATCGGCGCAGAATGCCGCCATGCTGCTCAAGGTCGCGCAGACCATGTCAAAGCTCGGCGTCGCGCCCCTTCCCCGCAACTATGAACTCTTCTACGAAGCTCTGGCCGGCCATCAGCCTGCCTTGTTACAGGACATGACGGCCCTTGGATCCGGCGCTACACAGGCGCAACTCGACCAGATCGGCACCCGCCACAATCTCGTCGCCCACAGCGCGCTTGCCGCAGAAAAGGCCCGCGCCAGCGCAGCCGGCGCCGTTGCCGAGCTTGCAAAAAAGCTCCAGACGAACATCGAGACGAAAAAATCCTTCTCGGCGAGCTTGCAGGCTTTCCTGGACCGGCTGGATGCCGATCCAGTGGTCGGCATGTCGGACTTTGCCAGCGACGCCACCCGTTTCGGTTATGCCGCCGCAGCCCTCCTGAAGGAGGAACAGGCCTTTGCCCTGCAGGTTGAAGAGATCGCCGGACAGTTGCGCGATACCACCGCCGATATCGATGCCAGCCGAAAGGCCCTGACGCGCGATCCGGTAACCGGACTGCCCAACAGAACGGCGTTTTCCATGCGCCTCGCCTCGCTCTTCGGCGAGGATGCGGATCAATGCCCCTCTGCGCTGGTGCTCGTCACCATCGACGGCCTTCAGGATATCGGCGAAAACCATGGCAGCGGCCCGGTGGTCAAACTCCTGAAGAAGCTTGCGCCGGTTTTCAAGAAATCGATCAAGAAGAACGATTTCGTCGCCCGCATCGCCCATGATGAATTCGCCTTCGTCTTCAATGACGTCAGCGCAGACAATGCCGCGGTGATCGCCGGTCGCATCCGGGCATCGATCGAAGCCATCGAGATCGCCCTTCCCGACCGCGCCTTTACCCGGAAAACCGTATCGCTTTCGGCCGGCATCGCCATGAGCCGAAGCGCCACCGGCCCGGCCGACCTGTTCCAGCTGGCCGATCTCGCCCTGAAGGCCGTTCTGGCCAATGGCGGATCCGATCTTCTCGTCTTTTCCGAAGCCATCGGCGGCCAGGCCCGGAAAAGCTGCGGAAGCTTTGTGGCGTAGCTTTCCAAGGCTTTCCGGCTCTTGCCTTCTCGGCCGAGTTCGGCCAAAACCCCGCCATGATCACGCTCAACAACCTTTCGGCCCGCATCGTCGGGCGTCTCCTCATCGACCAGGCCAGCGTCGCGCTCCCGGCCGGCATCAAGGCCGGCCTCGTCGGCAAGAATGGTGCCGGCAAATCGACGCTGTTCAAAATCATCACCGGCGAGATGGAGGCGGAGACCGGTTCGGTTTCCATCCCGAAGAACGCGCGTATCGGACAGGTGGCGCAGGAAGCGCCGGGCACGGAAGAGCCGCTGATCGAGATCGTGCTGAAAGCCGACAAGGAGCGCGAGGCGCTTCTGGCCGAAGCGGAAACCGCGACCGATCCACACCGGATCGGCGAAATCCATATGCGGCTGTCCGATATCCACGCCCATTCGGCCGAATCGCGCGCGGCCAGTATCCTGGCCGGCCTCGGTTTCGATGCCGATGCGCAATTGCGTCCGGCCTCGAGCTTCTCGGGCGGCTGGCGCATGCGCGTTGCGCTTGCTGCAGTACTGTTCTCCGAGCCGGACCTCCTGCTGCTCGACGAGCCGACCAACTATCTCGACCTTGAAGGCACGCTTTGGCTGGAAGATTATATCAGCAAGTACCCGCACACGGTCATCATCATCAGCCATGACCGCGATCTCCTCAATACCGCCGTCAACGCCATCGTCCATCTCGACCAGCAGAAGCTGACTTTCTATCGCGGCTCCTACGACCAGTTCGAGCGCCAGCGTGCCGAAGCCAACGAATTGCAAACCAAGGCGAAAGCCAAGAACGACGCCGCGCGCAAGCACCTGCAGGCGTTCATCGACCGCTTCAAGGCCAAGGCCTCCAAGGCAAGGCAAGCACAGTCGCGCGTCAAGGCGCTGGAACGCATGGGCACGGTGTCCTCGGTCATCGAGGACCATGTCCAGGGCTTCAAGTTTCCCGATCCTGAAAAGGAGGCGGCATCCCCGATCATTTCGCTCGAAGGCGGCTCGGTCGGCTATACGCCCGGCAAGCCGATCCTGCAGCACATGTCGCTGCGCATCGATACCGATGATCGCATCGCGTTGCTGGGCTCGAACGGCAACGGCAAGTCGACATTCGCCAAGCTGATCTCCGGCCGGCTGCCGGCGACCGGCGGGTCGGTACAGGTCGCTCCAGGCCTGAAGATCGGCTTCTTCGCCCAGCATCAGCTGGACGACCTGATCCCGGAACATGATGCCGTCGAGCACGTGCGCCAGCGCATGCCAGGCGCCACCGAAGGCAAAGTGCGGGCCCGCGTCGCCCAGATGGGTCTGGCGACAGCCAAGATGAGCACGCCGGCCAAGGATCTCTCCGGCGGTGAAAAGGCGCGGCTTTTGATGGGCCTGGCGGCCTTCGATGCGCCAAACCTGCTGATCCTCGACGAACCGACCAACCATCTGGACATCGACAGCCGCAATGCGCTGATCCAGGCTCTGAACGAATATACCGGCGCCGTCATCCTGATTTCGCACGATCGCCACCTGATCGAGGCGACGGCGGACCGTCTCTGGCTCGTCAAGGACGGCACCGTCTCCAACTATGACGGCGACCTTGAGGACTATCGCTCGGTCATCGTCCAGAGTTCCCGCGGCAAGGGCGGCCCGAAGGCGACGGCGGAAGAAAAGCGCAACAAGGCGGACCAGCGCAAGGCCAATGCCGACAAACGCGCAAGCTTTGCGCCGCTGAAGAAAAAGATCAACGATGTCGAGCAGCTGACCGGAAAACTTCAGAAGCAGATTCAGGT
Organism: Hyphomicrobiales bacterium; assembly: GCA_900472785.1. GTDB lineage: Bacteria > Pseudomonadota > Alphaproteobacteria > Rhizobiales > Rhizobiaceae > Pararhizobium. The sequence continues at coordinate 199,938 of UCJH01000024.1, forward strand.
GATTGACCGGGAGCTTGAAGATCAGGCGATCTACGAGAAATTCCCGGAGAAAGCCGCAGCCAAGGTCAAGGAGCGCGCCGAGGTTATGGCCAAGCTCGCCAAGGCCGAAGAACACTGGATGATGCTCTCTACCGAATATGAAGAGGCGATGGCCAGCTAGTTTAGGCTTTCCTAAAATTTTAACGACTGATTTAATCCGGCATTCAAAACCGGATTTTATCCTTCGTCATCATGAAGCGAGAACATCCTCCAGAATCGAACCTCTACAGGTTCCGTCAGGTGAAGTGGGGCAATCCGCGCCACAAGCTCAATGCGCTTCGCGACAAGGTGCCGGTTGCCATCGACGACGATCCGCCTGCCGGGCGGTTGTTCTGGATTCTCGTCTCGCTGCTGACCATCTCTGCCTTCGCAGCCGTCGTGCTCTACGGCCTGCAGCATCCGGTGGCGTAACCGCGATCACAGCCGCCCTTCACCCGAGTTCAAACGTCGTGATCCCGTAGATTTGGCCAAGCGGCAATTCCGGCGCCGTGCCGCGATACATGCGCGCCGTCTCGAACACCGGCTTCAGATTGTAGCGATCGCACAACGCCCGGGCGGCCACATTCGGCTCGGGAATATCCATATAAATCTGGCCGCCGCCGACGCTTGCCACCAGTTTGCGGAAAATCAGGTCGGCAACGGTTTCCTGCTCGGCAAACAGCGGCCCGATCTTGAAGCCCTCGCGGCAGGCCCGGATCGTGCCGTAGCCGGCGATTGCGCCATTGCGAAGAAGCACGATGCTTTCCCGGCTTTCCAGCGACTTCAGCCATTCCTTGAGAAAAGCCTCGCGGGGCGCAGGAATGAACTTGCGATCGTAGTCGACGATCATCGGCACGTGGACGGGCGAAACGGAGATCAACTCGGTACCCGGCGGCTCGGCGCATTCGACTGAGCCGCCATAGCGGAAATTCGCATGTGCATAGGCAAAGCCCGACTTCCGGTAGTTTTCCTGCTGGGCGACGACGCCGTCGAGGCCGATGACGTGACCAGCGCCGGCCTGCCGGATCGTTTCGCTCCACAGCGCATGGCCGATGCCCTGCCCGCGATAATCCGGATGCGTCATATAGAAGCCGAGAAAGGCATAGTCTGGTCCGCTGCGGACGAGCGACAGCGCCGCGGCGGCCACGCCGTCTTCCTCGGCAAGCCAGAATCCCTGCGGATCCGCCGCCCAGAAAGCCTGCCCGTCATCCAGCCCCGGGTTCCACCCTTCGCGGGCCGCCCAGTCCAGGATCATGTCGAGATCGGCGCGGGTGGCATTTCGAATGATGGAGGACATGGCGGGACTTTCGCTAACTTTACAATCGTCCGGCCTTATCTATAGTGGATATTCAATTGTTCAAATGGGATATTCCAATGCCCCTCTATGTCCGCGATGAAAGCGTGAACGATCTGGCGAGTGAGGCGCAACGGGTGCTGAAAACCAAGACGAAGACGGAGGCGATCCGGATTGCGCTGGAGCGGGTCGTTCAGAAAGAGTTTCCAACGCAGACCTTGCAGGAGCGCATGAAGGTTTTTCAGGATCGTTTTCGTGAACTTGGCGAACCGCTCGAAGATTTCGATCAAAAGGCCTACCTCGACGAAATGTGGGGCGACGAATAGTGTTTCTCGAGACATCGGCGATCGTCGAATATCTGGCGGAAGAGCCTCGGGCCGGCGAAATAGCGGATCGTCTGGCCGCAGCGACATCACCATTTGTAACCTCGCCCACGGTGGTCTTCGAGGCCGCTGTCGTTCTTACCCGTATCCGAAAAAGCTCCGTTTCCGAGACTAAGGCGTTGATTCTGGACTTTCTGAACTTCATGGGCGTCAGCATCATTCCTATCACCCCCGAAATCGGTCTTGCCGCTATCGACGCCTTCGGGCGATATGGCAAAGGGCGCGGACATCCGGCAAAGCTCAATTTCAGCGACTGTTTCTCCTACGCGGCCTGCAGGGCGGCGGGTGTGCCATTGCTGTTTGTGGGCGATGATTTCTCCAAAACGGATTTGGGGTGATCCGGCCCGATTTCCAGCTTGTATCGGTCAAATCGTCTGATACAAAAGCCGCCATAAAATCATACAAATCGAGCGAAACACATGAGCATCAAGATCGCAATCGTCGGCGTCGGCAAGATCGTCCGCGACCAGCACCTGCCCTCCATCGCCAAGAATGCGGATTATCAGCTGATTGCCGCGGCGAGCCGCAACGGCACCGTCGACGGGATCGACAATTTCAAGTCGATCGAGGCCATGTTCGAAGCCGTGCCGGCGATCGAGGCCGTCTCGCTCTGCATGCCGCCGCAGTTCCGCTATGAGGCCGCCCGCACCGCGCTCGAAGCCGGAAAGCATGTCTTCCTCGAAAAGCCGCCGGGCGCGACGCTCAGCGAAGTCGCCGACCTCGAGGCGCTTGCCGCATCAAAAGGCCTGTCGCTGTTTGCCAGCTGGCATTCGCGCTACGCACCGGGTGTCGAAGCCGCCAAGACATTTCTTGCCGGAACGAAGATCAACGGCGTCCAGGTGATCTGGAAAGAGGATGTCCGTCACTGGCATCCGAACCAGGACTGGATCTGGGCAGCCGGCGGTCTCGGCGTCTTCGATCCGGGCATCAACGCGCTGTCGATCGTCACCCACATCCTGCCAAACCCGCTGTTCATCACCGCGGCAACCCTCGAATTCCCGGAAAACCGCGACGCACCGATCGCTGCCTCGATCACCTTTACCAATGCGGACAAGCTGCCCGTGACCGCGGATTTCGACTGGCGTCAGACCGGCCATCAGAGCTGGGATATCATCGCCGAAACCGAAGCCGGCCGCATGGTTCTCTCCGAAGGCGGCGCCAAGCTCTCGATCGACGGCAAGCTCGTGCATGACGAGCCGGAACAGGAATATCCGGCCCTCTACGCCCGCTTCGCCGAGATCATCAAGGGCAAGACGTCGGACGTCGATCTGGCGCCACTGCGCCATGTCGCCGACGCCTTCATGCTGGGCCGACGCAAATTTGTGGAAGCCTTTGTGGATTGAACCAAAGCTTTTGAAACCATGCAGGCCGCACAGCTTACCCCTGTGCGGCCTTCTGTATGAAACTCAAGCCTTCTTCACCCACCGACCGTCCTGATTCTGCTGCCAGTACGTCAGCATGTGCCCTTCACCCTTCAGCCGCTTCCATTGCGCCCGAGCGCCTTCCAATTGCGCCTGGTCGTAGCCGTCGAACATGAAGACGACGCGTTCGTACCCGCTGATTGCCGAGGGCTCCGCCCCGTCCACCAGGAAACGCACGGTTGCGCCGTTGTCGTTTCCATCTCCCGCCGTCAGCAGGATCGGCTGGTCGGCGGAAAAATCCGCGACATCCGTGCCATGGGCGAGAAAGCTGTCGTCCCGGTAGGTCCACAGGTGCGTGTCGAGCATGTCACGCCGCTCCTCGCCTGCCGTTTGCACGACCACCCGCCAGCCACGCTCGACGCAACGGTCAAGCAGCCCGGGCAATGCATCCTCGAGCTTCGATTCGGTCAGATGATAGAACAGGATTTCCGTCATGGCCCCGGTCAAGCCTCGTAATTCGCGCGAACCAGTTCATCAAGCAGCCGCACGCCAAAACCCGAGGCCCAGGACTGGTTGATCTCGTCGGTCGGCGAACCCATGGCGGTGCCGGCAATGTCGAGATGCGCCCAGGGCGTCTCCTTGACGAAGCGCTTGAGGAACTGCGCGGCGGTGATCGAGCCCGCATAGCGGCCGCCGGTGTTCTTCATGTCGGCAAATTTGCTGTCGATCATCTTGTCGTATTCCTTGCCGAGCGGCATGCGCCATAGCCGCTCCTGCGTCGTCAGGCCAGCGGCGGTCAACTGGCCTGCCAGCCGGTCGTCATTGCAGAAAAGCCCGGCATGATGGCTGCCGAGCGCCACCATGATGGCGCCGGTCAGCGTCGCCAGATTGATCATGAATTGCGGCTTGAAGCGGTCGTTGCAATACCAGAGCGCATCGCAGAGAACGAGGCGGCCTTCGGCATCCGTATTGATGACCTCGATCGTCTGCCCCGACATCGAGGTAACGATGTCGCCGGGGCGCTGGGCGTTGCCGTCCGGCATGTTTTCGACAAGCCCGATCATGCCGATGACATTCGCCTTCGCCTTGCGGGCAGCCAGCACATGCATCAGACCGGTGACGGCGGCGGCGCCACCCATGTCGCCCTTCATTTCCTCCATGCCGGCGGCTGGCTTGATGGAGATCCCGCCCGAATCGAACACCACGCCCTTGCCGATGAAGGCGATTGGACGCTCCTTCGGCTTTCCGCCCTTCCACTGCATGATGGCAAGCCGCGGCGGCCGTACCGAACCTTGCGAGACACCGAGCAGCGCGCCCATGCCGAGCTTCTTCATTTCGCGCTCGGTCAGGATTTCCACTTCGACGCCGAGCTTTTCAAGTTCCTTTGCCCTTGCGGCAAATTCCAGCGGGCCAAGCACATTGGCGGGTTCGTTGACAAGGTTTCGGGCAAGCACGACGCCTTCGGCGATCGCCTGGGATGCGGCGGCGGCTTTTTTGGCGGCGATGACCGCACCCGTGACGATCGTCACCTTGATGGGTTTGATCGATGTCTTCTGATCGTCGTCTGCCTTCGTCGTCTTGTAGGTATCGAAGCTGTAGGCATTGAGTTCCATGCCGAGTGCGAAATCGGCGGCCGCCTTGCCCGAAACCGCTACACCCGGCGCATCGATGAAAATCGTCACCTTTTCGGCGGATTTGATCTTTGAAGCGGCAGCGCCGCCCGTCTTCAGCCAGTCATGTTCCGAAAGGCCGGTCCCGTTGCCGAGACCGAGAACGAGGACACGATCGGCCGGCGAGCCGTGGGGAGCGATGACATCCAGCGTGCGCAGCGATTTGCCGGTGAACTTCGCAACGCGGGCCGCCTTGGCCAGAACGCCTTGCGGGTCGGCAACATCGGCACCGGCCGCATCCTTGGCGTCCTGCGTCCTCAGAAGAATGGCGACGCCGCCGGCGATACGCGCCGATTTCGCGAAGGTGATCTCGAATTTGACAGTCATTTTCTCTCCGGAAACGGGCGAATTTCGATCGACGGCAAGGCCTGAAGCGCTGGCAGGCAGGAACCCGTCCTGCAGCAAGTGTTAAACGCCCCGCCCTGAAATGCAAAGCAAAACCAGCTGTTCAACACCACCCATGACCGTGCAGCGCGGATGCGGGCAAGCGCTTGTCGCAACGCCCCCTGTCACCAAAAAGCCGCGAAGCCGGAAATAGAAACATTGGCATACGACTTCCACATTGCGGTGGCGGATGGGGTCGGCTAGAGCATGAAATGCAAGATCCATCCCATGGCTCCGCAAGAATCATGGAACGCCGCATATCGGACGAACCGGGGACGAAAGCCGTCCGTCAGGGTCGATCCCGCGATGCGCCAGGCGGATCTTCCCGAGACAAGGCTGCGATGATCATCTTCGAAACCTATATCCTGCGACGTGTGTTCCAGATGTTCCTGACGGCGCTCCTGCCCGTTCTGGGCATCATCTGGACGACACAGGCGCTGCAGCGGATCAATCTCGTCACCGATACCGGCCAGTCTATCGGAGCCTTCCTGCAGCTGGCGACGCTGATTTTGCCGACAATCATTCCGTTGGTTTTGCCCTTTGCGCTCGTCATCGGCGTGACCCAGACCCTGACGACCATGAACAACGATTCGGAGCTGACCGTCATCGAGGCGGCCGGTGGATCGCGGTCGATCATCATCCGACCGATCATGATGCTTTCGATCGCGCTTAGCCTGTTTTCCTTTGCCGTCGACAACTTCGTCGAACCGGTGGTACGGCAGGCGGCACGCCAGATGATCGCTACCGCCCACGCCGACCTGCTTTCTTCCGTCGTTCAGGAAAATACCTTCCGCAAGATTGCCGACGGGCTTTATGTGCAGGTTGCATCGCGCCGCAATAACGGCGTGCTCGGCGGCATCTTCGTCGCCGATTCGCGCAATCCTGGCTACGAACTCATTTATTACGCCCGCGAGGGGGCCGTGGACGAAAAAAGCTCCGCCCTGGTGATGCGCGACGGCGAAGTGCACCGCAAATTGCCGGATGGCGGTGTTTCGATCATCAAGTTCGATTCCTACGCCTTCGACCTTACGGACCTGACGAAGATGGCGGGCGCCGCGACGATCCGCGCCCAGGACCGCAGCCTCGGCTATCTGCTGGCGCCTGACGTCACCGAAGAGAACTATAAGAAGAACCCGGGCGCCTATGAGGCTGAGCTGCATCGCCGGTTTACGGAATGGACATTCCCTATCCTGTTCGGTCTGATCGCGCTGGTGGTCAGCAGCGATGCCCGCTCGCACCGCGAGGCCCGGCTGCATCCGATGGTGCGTGCCCTGCTGATCACACTGGTGCTGCGCTGGGCAACATTCTACGCCGCCAACAATGCCGAGGATTCACGCATCTTCATCCCGTTGATGTACCTTATCCCTCTGGCAACGGGCTTCATCACCATCCGTCAGCTGGCCGGCAATCGCCGGCTGAGCATGCCCGTCAGCTGGAACGACAAGCTGACAGACCTGTTCGACCGCTTGCAGCCGAAATCTTCCGGCGGAGGCGGCGCGCAGTGATCTTCAGCACGCTTGGCCGCTATTTCTTCCGTCGCTATGCCGTCACGACCTTCTGGTTCCTGGCCGGCATCTTCTCGCTCGTCTTCATCATCGATTTTTCCGAAGTGTCGAACCGCATGTCGGCCCTGCCCGGCTATTCGCTGGCCGGTGCCTTCCTGATGACGACATTCAGGATCCCGACGATCCTCCAGGAAACCGTGCCTTTCGTGGCGCTGTTTTCCGCCATGGCCGCCCTGATCTCGCTCAATCGTCGCTATGAACTGGTCGTTACCCGGGCAGCGGGCATTTCCGTCTGGCAGTTCCTGCAGCCTTTCGTCATCGGCGCCTTTCTGTTCGGCGTGCTGACGGTCATCATCCTCAATCCGATCGCCGCCTGGGGAACCAAGGCGGCGGAAGCGCTCGAGGCCGAGCTCGGCGGTTCGTCCTCTTCGCGCGCCGCAATTTCCATTCCCTGGTTGCGCCAAATCTATGGTGACGACGATACGATCATCGGCGCGCGCTCGATCCAGGACAACGGCGCCACGCTGCTCAACGTGGCCGTGATTCACTTCAGTCCGCAAGGCCTGATTGTATCGCGACAGGACGCCAAGTCCGCAAAACTCGAAGATGGTTACTGGTTGCTTAAGGATGTGACGGAAACACGCAACGGTCAGTTGCCCCGTCGCCTCGATACGGCACAGTTGCGTACCAATCTGAAACCCGAATTCGTTCAGGAGGCTCTGACAAAAGCTGATTCCATTCAGTTTTTCGACCTCCTGCGGAAGATCGAAATTGCAAAATCATTCGGCTTTGCGACCAGCGGAATGGAAACGCAGTTCCATTCGATGCTGTCGCTTCCGCTCCTCCTCGTCGCCATGACATTGATTGCCGCCAGCGTGTCGCTAAAATTTAGCCGGTTCAACCAATCACGCTCGGTAATTCTCGGTGGAATCCTTTCAGGGTTCGTGCTTTATGTCGTGACCGTGCTTGTAAAAGCATTCGGGAGCAGCGGTGTAGTGCCTCCGTTCGTTGCAGCCTGGTTGCCAGTTGTTGTAGCGATGGCGCTGGGCTCGACGATTCTATTGCATGAGGAGGATGGCTAGTGGCGGCAGGCAACCGCAAACATATAAGGCTGGTGATTGCCGCCCTGCTCGCAAGCGTAGCGTTCCAGAGTATTCTTCCTGGCATGACGGCTTCCGCGTGGGCGCAGGAAACCGATATCGACGCCCTTAGTCCGACCCTGCCCGAAGATGCCAAGATGCTTCTGTCGGCCAACGAGCTTGTCTACAATCAGGACGCCGAACGCGTGATCGTTCGCGGCGCCGTGCAGATCAATTACGGCGGCTACCAGATGGTCGCCCAGCAGGTCGAATACAGCCAGAAGACCGGGCGGATTATCGCCACCGGGGAAATCGAGCTCATCGAGCCCGGCGGCAACAAGATCTATGCCGATCAGATGGACGTGACCGATAATTTCGCGAACGGTTTCATCGAGACCATGCGCATCGAAACGACGGACCTCACCAAGCTGGCTGCGGTCAACGGCGAACGGCGCAACGGCGAAGAGATCATTCTGAACCAGGCGGTTTATACCGCCTGCACACCCTGCGCGACCAACCCCGATCACAAGTCCCTGTGGCAGATCAAGGCGCAGCGAATCGTCCAGAACGGCAGGACCCACACGGTCCGGCTGGAAAACGCCCGTTTCGAATTGTTCGGCAAGCCGATCGTCTTCCTGCCGGTGCTGGAAGTCCCCGACCATACGGTGAAGCGCAAGAGCGGCTTCCTGTTCCCACGCCTCAAGTATACCCAGAAACTCGGTGCCGGTCTCAGCGTGCCCTATTACTGGGCGATCTCGCCCTATATGGATGCGACGGTGACGGCGACGGGCCTGACCCGCCAGGGCTTTCTGATGGAAAGCGAATTCCGCCAGCGGTTTCACAATGGCGAACATACGCTGAGCCTCGCCGGCATCAGCCAGCTGGATCGTAGCTCCTTTACGGAGGGGACCGTCGATTCGCTTGAGACCAACCGCGGCATGGTCGCCTCGAAAGGCGAATTTCAGATCAATCCGCGCTGGACCTTCGGCTGGAACGTTCTGGTCCAGAGCGACAACAACTTCGCCAAGACCTACGAGCTCTCGACATTCGACGGCACGACCTACACAAACCAAGCCTATCTGACCGGTCTTGGCAAGCGCAACTATTTCGATATGCGCGCCTTCTATTTCGACATCCAGGATGCCGATCCCAACAGCATCGCTGAAAACAAGCAGGCCGTGGCGCAGGTGCTCGACTATGACTACGTCGCGCCCGATCCGGTGCTCGGTGGGCAGTTGAGCGCCAAAGTCAACCTCACGAACATCAATCGCAACCGCGAAGACCGGTTTACGGTGTTGGGCGTCAACCGTTTCCGCGGTCTCGAAGGCACGACGCACCGTCTTTCGGGGGAGGCCGAATGGAAGCGGACCTTCATCGCGCCCGGCGGCCTTGCTTTGACGCCGCTGTTTGCAGCTCGCGGCGATGCGATCGGTCTTACCATGCAGGATCCGGGTGCGGCCTATACCGGCGCCTACACCAATGATGACGCGGCAACGCGCAGCATGCTGACCGCTGGTCTCGAAGCACGCTATCCGATCCTGGTTTCCGGGGACAACAGCAGCCACGTGATCGAGCCGATCGGCCAGATTTACTTGCGGCCCGACGAGGATCTCGCCGGAGGCCTGCCGAACGAGGATGCACAGAGCTTTGTCTTTGATGCCACCTCGCTGTTCGATCGCGACAAGTTCTCGGGCTACGACCGTATCGAGGGCGGCACGCGCGCCAATGTCGGCCTGCGCTATACCGGCAGTTTCGACAATGGCTATTCCTTGCGCAGCATTGCCGGACAATCGTTTCATCTTGGCGGTTTGAATTCTTTCGCCACCGACGATCTCGTCAAGGCGGGTTCCGATTCGGGACTGGAAACGGACAGGTCGGATTATGTCGGCATGGTCGGCATCGATGCGCCGTCCGGGCTGACGGCAAGCCTCAGCGGCCGCCTTGACGAAAGCAATTTCGACCTGCGTCGCGCCGATGCCAGTATCGGTTACCAGGGCATCAAGTGGCAGACGGCTCTGACCTATACGCGCATCCAGGCGCAGCCGCTCTACGGCTCCCCCAGCGATCAGGACGAGATACAGACCGCAGCCGCCTTTAAGTTCCAGGAATATTGGTCGGTTTTCGGCACGGTGACCTACGATATCAACAGCGACGTCGTCTCCCGCAACGGCATCGGCTTTACCTATGACGACCGCGACACGATCTTCTCGCTTGTCTATCAGAGCGAACGCGACACCGATCAGTCGGTTGCCAATGACTGGTCGATCGGCGCCCGCTTGAGCTTTCGAACCCTCGGCGACATCAATGTCGGCGATACGGAATTCGACGGCCTCAACTGATCCCGGATACCGGCGAAAGCTGGTATCCGTCCGTCTTTTGGCATTTCATGCCACGGAATCGCCGACGGACCACGGTTGCCGTGGCTTGCGGCCTTGTCATCGTTTGGCCGCATGTATTATGCATTCTCGACAAATATCGGCGTGTGCCCTGAAGCACGGGCAAAAGAAGCGCGGCCTTCAATCGGATCGAATACCAGTCGGATTGGATGGCGGGACACAAAAGGGACAGACAATGGGCGGGATACATTCGGTTGTGCGTGGGTTTGTGGCTGCGATCGTTGCCGGTGGGTTGATGATGGCGGCGGTGCCTGCAGCACAGGCTGCAAGTCAGGTTGCCGTGGTCGTCAACGATGTGCCCATTACAAGCGGCGATATCGCCAAGCGAGCAGCGTTCCTGCGCTTGCAGCGGCAGAAGGCCGACAAGAACATCGCCCGCGAGCAGTTGATCGATGAAGTCCTCAAGCGTTCGGAAATTTCCCGGCTCAAGGCGTCCGTCAGCACGTCGGAAGTCGAGGCAGCCGTCAATCGCTTTGCCAGCGGCAACAAGATGAGCATGGCACAGCTCGGACAGGTTCTGGACCAGGCCGGCGTCGGCCTTGAACATTTCAAGCAGTATGTCGCTGTACAGATGAGCTGGCCGCGGGCCGTCAGCGCCCGTTATGGTGGCGGTGCCAGCGGACGCATGTCGCCGGCAGACCTTGTCAAGCGCATGATGGAGAACGGCGGCAACAAGCCGGTCACCACCGAATACTTCCTGCAACAGGTCATTTTCGTCATCCCGGAATCGAAGCGCAAGTCGATAGTCGGCAAGCGACAGGCGGAAGCCAATGCGTCGCGGGCGAATTTCCCGGGCTGCGACGGCGCAAAGGCCTATGCCGCGACGATGAAGGATGTTTCGATCCGCCAGCTCGGCCGCATCATGGCGCAGGAGTTGCCGGCCGATTGGAAGCCGCTGATTGAAAAGGCCGGTGATGGCCTTACCACCGGAACGCGCGTTACGGAAAAGGGCGTCGAATATCTCGCCATCTGCAAGAAGCGCCAGGTTTCCGACGATCTTGCCGCCGAAATCGTTTTCCGGGCTGAAGACCTCGGCAAGAAGGACTCAGCCGCCGAAGACCCGAACAGCAGGAAGTATATCGAGGACCTGCGCCGCAAGGCGCAAATCCTGAACAAATAAGACCGTCCGGATGACATCAGACTTGAGCCTGCCCGTTGCCCTCTCCATGGGCGACCCGGCGGGCATAGGCCCGGACATCAGCATCGCCGCATGGCTGAACCGCAAGGCCTGGCAGACGCCAGCTTTCCTGTTCATCGGCGACCCGCAGGTCATCCGCGCCCGGGCAGCCCTGCTGGGCCATGACATACCCATTCGCGAAACCGACGCCAACGCCGCGCCCGGTCTGTTCGATGATGCCTTCCCGGTACTTCCCATCCGATGCGCGCAGACGGTCGTGCCGGGTGTCGCCGATGCGCGCAATGCGGGAGCGATCACCGGCGCCATCGAGAAGGCCGTCGAACTGACTGTTTCCGGCAGGGCATCCGCCGTCGTCACCAATCCGATCGCCAAATCCGTCCTCTATGATGCCGGCTTCCGGTTTCCCGGTCATACCGAATTTCTGGCGGATATCGCGGGGCGCGAGAATGGAAAGGCCCCCCTCCCGGTCATGATGCTCGCCGGGCCGAAACTGCGCGCGGTGCCGGTTACCATCCATATTCCGTTGAAGGACGTGCCGGCGCAGATGAGCGCCGAGCTGATCCATGAGACCTGCGCCATCACAGCCCGCGAGTTGCGCACGCGCTTTGGTATCGAAAAGCCTCGCCTTGCCGTCGCCGGCCTCAATCCGCATGCCGGCGAGGGCGGCGCCCTTGGCCTGGAGGATGACGCCGTCATCCGTCCGGTGATCGAAAGGTTGCGCTCGGAGGGAATCGACGCGGTCGGCCCGCTCCCCGCCGATACCATGTTCCACGATCGCGCCCGCGACACCTATGATGTTGCCATCTGCATGTATCACGATCAGGCCTTGATCCCGGCCAAGGCGCTCGGCTTTGACGACAGCGTCAACGTCACGCTCGGCCTGCCGTTCATTCGCACCTCGCCGGATCACGGCACGGCCTTCAGCCTCGCCGGCAAGAGCATTGCACGTGCCGACAGCCTGCTCGCCGCCTTGCGGATGGCAGCTGATCTGGCGGCCAACGTCGCAAAGCAGGGAGCCCGCTGATGGCCGCCATCGACGGCCTGCCGCCGCTCCGCGACGTGATCCAGCGCCATGGTCTCGATGCCCGCAAGGCGCTCGGCCAAAACTTCCTGCTCGATCTCAACCTGACGCAGAAGATCGCCCGCACGGCCGGACCGCTGGACGGCGTCACCGTCATCGAGGTTGGCCCCGGCCCCGGCGGCCTGACACGGGCGATCCTTGCACTCGGAGCAAAGAAAGTCATCGCCATCGAGCGCGACGCCCGCTGCCTGCCGGCGCTGGCCGAAATCGCGGATCATTATCCCGGGCGCCTGGACGTGATCGAGGGCGATGCGCTGAAGACCCCGTTCGACACCCTCGTTACCGACGGCTCGCCGGTACGCATCATCGCCAACCTGCCCTACAATGTCGGCACGCAGTTGCTGGTGAACTGGCTGCTGCCGGAGACATGGCCGCCCCTCTATCAGTCGCTGACACTGATGTTCCAGCGCGAGGTGGGGCTCAGGATCGTCGCCAGGGCAGACAACAACCACTACGGCCGCCTCGGCGTGCTCTGCGGCTGGCGCACGCAGGCGCATATGGCCTTCGACGTCTCGCCGCAGGCCTTTACGCCGCCGCCGAAGGTCACCTCCTCCGTGGTCCATCTGGAGCCGATCCGCAACCCGATACCCTGCTCCGCGGCCGATCTGGAGAAAGTCACGATGGCCGCCTTCGGCCAGCGCCGCAAGATGCTGCGCCAGAGCGTCAAGTCGATCGGCGGAGAGGCCCTGCTCGCCCGCGCCGACATTGACCCGCAACGCCGCGCCGAAACGCTGTCGGTCGAAGAATTCTGCCGATTGGCAAATTGTCTTTAGGTCGCCCTGTTGGGGCGGGAAGCTGTTGCCGGCTTCAGCCCTGCCCTCAAAGCACCGGCTTTTCCGTCAGCAGTCCGTTCACGAATTCGAACAGGCCCGGTCGCCGGTCGCGGCGCAGGCGTTCGGCCTCGACGATCGCCTTGACCGACGCGAAGGCGCTGTCGAGATCCTCGTTGACGACGATATAGTCGTATTCCAGCCAGTGTTCGATTTCCGAGCGCGAATTGGCCAGCCGGGTGGCGATGACCTCCGCCGTATCTTCGGCGCGACGATGCAGGCGCGATTGGAGTTCGGCCATTGACGGCGGCAGAATGAAGATCGAGACGACATCGCCGCCCATCTTTTCCTGAAGCTGCTGGGCACCCTGCCAGTCGATGTCGAACAACATGTCCTGCCCTTCGGACATCGCAGCTTCGACGGCATCGCGTGGCGTGCCATAGAAATTGCCATGCACTTCCGCCCATTCCAGCAGCGCCTCAGTCTGGCGCAAACCTTCGAACTCGCGAATGGACTTGAAAAAATAATGGCGCCCTTCGATCTCGCTCGGCCGACGCTTGCGGGTCGTCACACTGACGGAAATGCTCATCTGCGGGTCAGATTCGAGGAGATTGCGGGCGATGGTCGATTTGCCGGCCCCCGACGGCGAAGAGATGACAAGCATCAGCCCGCGGCGCTGGATGGCTTTCGAAGACGGTTTGCTGACGGGACTCATGCTTTACTCCAGATTCTGGACCTGTTCGCGGAACTGGTCGATGACGACCTTCAGCTCGATACCGGCTGCCGTGACGGCAGCGGCATTGGACTTCGAACAGATCGTATTTGATTCGCGGTTAAATTCCTGGGCAAGGAAATCGAGTTTCCGGCCGATCGGGCCACCTTTTCTCAAGAGGTCTCGCGCGGCGGCGACATGCGCCTGCAGACGATCGATTTCTTCGCGCAGATCGGCTCGGGTGGCGATCAGGGCCACCTCGGCATGCAGCCGCTCGCGGTCGAGTGCCGTCCCCGTCTCCATCAGCATGGCCACCTGCTGGGCCAGCTTTGCGGCGATTGCCTGTGGACTTCGGGTCGGATCGGTCTCGATCAGACGCGCAAGGGTCTCGATCCGGTCGATCTGCGACAGAAGGATTTGCCCGAGAGCGTCACCCTCCGTTTCGCGCATGGCAATCATGTCGGACAGCGCCAGACGAAAGCCTTCGAGAACATCCGCGTCGCGCGTCGCGCGCGCCGTTTCATCGTCTTCGGGCTCGCGAAAATCCACCACGCCGCGCATCTGCAGCAGCGTATCCAGCCGGAGCGGAGCGGGATCGATGAGATCGCCCAGCTGCGCCCGAAGCGCCAGGACAGCGGCAAGCGCGCCCTGGTTGACGACGGCTTCGACCCCGGACTCGGCAGTGGACAGCGTCAGCCCGACCTGCAGGTTCCCACGGGAAAGACAGTCGCCGGCGCGCTTGCGGAATTCGATTTCCAGATGCTCCAAACCCTGTGGCAGCCGCAGCCGGACATCCAGCCCCTTGCCATTGACCGACCGCAGTTCCCAGGCCCAGCGATGGCGCCCCGAGGTGCCTTCCCGGCGGGCAAATCCGGTCATGGATTGCAACGGCATCGTCAGCTCCCTCTCGCAGCAAGGCCCATGTGTACGGCCCTGCGCCGGTCAACCGCAAGGGCTAACCGAAACGAGACCGCGTCATCCACAAGTCGGGTGGGGCTCAGGGTTGAGCCGGCGTTTCCTCGGTGGTGTCGGCCGCCTTTGCGGCAGCGGCCTTCTCCGCCTCCAGCTTGCGCCAGCGCCGGACATTGGCGTTGTGCTCGTCAAGGTTTGAGGCAAAGACGTGACCACCGGTCCCGTCAGCCACGAAATAGAGATCCGAGGTCCGCGACGGATTGGCCACGGCTTCAAGTGCTGCCCGACCCGGATTGGCGATTGGAGTCGGCGGCAAGCCCTTGATCAGGTAGGTGTTGTAGGGCGTTTGCTTGTCGAGGTCGGATTTCAGAATCGGACGGTCGGCCGGTTTTCCGTCACCGCCGAAGATGCCGTAGATGATCGTCGGATCGGACTGCAGACGCATGTTCTTTTCCAGCCGGTTGATGAACACCGAGGCGACGCGCGAGCGCTCGTCGGCGATCCCGGTTTCCTTCTCGACGATCGAGGCAAGCGTCACGAATTCGTCACGGCTGGTGATCGGCAGATCGGGGTTGCGCTTCTCCCAGATCTGATCGACCAGCGCCTTCTGCGCCGCGGCCATCTGTACGACGATTTCGCTGCGCTTGGTGCCGCGCGAGAACTTGTAGGTGTCTGGTCGCAGGGTTCCCTCCGCCGGCAATTCGGCGGGCAAGTTGCCTTCGAGAACCGGATCGGCGGAAAGCCGGCCGAACATCTGCTTGACCGTCAGGCCTTCTGGAAGCGACACCGAATAGAGGATCGACTTGCCGGATTTCAGGAGAAGCATGATCTCCTGCATGGTGGCGCCGGCCTTGATTTCGTATTCGCCGGCCTTCAGCGTGTCGTTGTCGAGATAGGCTTCCGACATGAAACGGAAGACGCGGCCATCCGAGACGATGTTGTTGCGCTCGAGGCTACCGGCAATCTCGACGATGCTGGCGCCGTTGCGCACGATGAAATTGCTGTTGGCGGAAAGCGGCCCGCGCGCCTCGTAGGCGGTCATCGCATAATAGACAGTGCCTGCTGCGGCGATCGTCAGAAAGACGATCAGCGTCATGATGAAATTGAGGAAGATCACCATCTGGCTGCGCGCCTTGCGCGAACGCTTCGGCGGCTGCGGCACCTTTTCAGGACGCAGGGCTTCGCTCGCCGACTTCGGGATGATCGGCCCCTTGTTCGCGGCCTCGTTGCGGCCAAACTGCATCGGGCTGTTTTCGTTTCCGTCGCTCACGGGTGTCCTGCTTCCGGAGTTCGCTTCATGCACATCTCAAACCCCTGATGCGGACTCCGGAAGAGAACCAGGGAAGAAAACAATTCAGAATGAAGCGCTCACTGTCACAGGTCGCGCTTGCGTCAACATGGTTCGGCCGCAGCCGAAGTCAATTCGTCCTATGCTCGTTCTTCAGCAGAGCAATACGGCAAAAAACGGGATGCCAGCCGATCCATGTGTCATACGCTGCCCCGATTAAAAGCAGCGACGAAAAGCGGCGGCCTCAAGCCGTCCGCGAGCCGCTCAGTCGACGTAGCGGCGCAGAACGAGGGAGGCGTTCGTGCCACCGAAACCGAACGAATTGGACAGCGCCACATCGATCGTGCGCTTGCGCGCCGTGTGCGGCACCAGGTCGATCTTGGTTTCGACCGAGGGATTGTCAAGATTGAGCGTCGGCGGCGCGACATTGTCGCGGATCGCCAGGGCGCAGAAGATCGCCTCGACGGCGCCTGCGGCGCCCAGCAGATGGCCGATCGCCGACTTTGTCGACGACATCGAAACGTTTTCGGCATGATGGCCCAGCACACGTTCGACCGCGCCGAGCTCGATCGTATCGGCCATGGTCGAGGTGCCGTGGGCGTTGATGTAATCGACGGCGGATGGCTCGAGGCCGGCGCGCTTAAGAGCCATCTTCATGCAGCGATAGGCGCCGTCGCCATCTTCGGACGGCGCGGTGATGTGATAGGCGTCACCCGACATGCCGTAGCCGACAACTTCGGCATAGATTTTGGCGCCGCGCGCCAGCGCGTGTTCCAGTTCTTCCAGGACGACGATGCCGGCCCCCTCACCCATGACGAAACCATCACGGTCCTTGTCATAGGGGCGCGACGCTTTCTGCGGATCGTCATTGTGCTGGGTAGACAGCGCCTTGCAGGCGGCAAAGCCTGCCAGCGCAATGCGCGAGATCGGCGATTCCGTGCCGCCCGCGACCATCACGTCGGCATCGCCGAGCGCGATCAGCCGCGCTGCGTCGCCGATGGCGTGCGCGCCGGTGGAACAGGCCGTGACGACGGAATGGTTCGGACCGCGCAGCTTGTGGCGGATCGAAACCTGGCCGGAGGCGAGATTGATCAGGCGGCCGGGAATAAAGAACGGCGACAACCGGCGCGGACCGCGGTCGCGCAGCGTGATGCCGCCGTCGACGATGCCTTCGAGGCCGCCGATGCCGGAACCGATCATCACACCCGTGGCGATCTGGTCTTCGTCGGTCTTCGGGTGCCAGTCGGCATCCTTCAGCGCCATTTCGGCCGCGGCCATCGCGTAGATGATGAAATGATCGACCTTGCGCTGTTCCTTCTGCTCCATCCAGTCGTCGGGATTGAAGGTGCCGTCGGAGCCATCGCCGAAAGGCAGGCGGCAGGCAATTTTCGCGGGAAGATCGTCAACCTGGAATTCGGTGACCTGGCGGGCGGCATTGTGCCCGGCAAGCAGGCGGGACCAGCTGATCTCGGTTCCACACCCCAACGGCGATACCATGCCGGTACCGGTGATAACGACACGTCTCATAAACCGTGATCCACCCTGCCTGTTACACTCCAGAGCCGGACCGGACCATGCACATAAGACCGGATCCGTGTATCCATCTCTCAACAATAGATTGCACAATCGGCTACGGAAGCGCTTTGTTTTCGCTTTCCCGATCCATGCCCGAGCCTCGAACGGAAGCTCTGCCCGCAGATGGGCAATTGGCGGGCCGCGACGCGCCCCGCCCGAAGACCTGAAATCAGGCCTGTGCCTTTTCGATGAACTTGACGGCGTCGCCGACGGTCAGGATCGAATCTGCAGCGTCGTCCGGGATTTCCACGCCGAACTCTTCTTCGAACGCCATGACCAATTCGACGGTGTCGAGCGAATCCGCGCCGAGATCGTCGATGAAGCTGGCGCCTTCGGTTACCTTTTCGGCGTCGACGCCAAGATGATCAATAACAATTTTCTTTACGCGTTCTGCTACGTCGCTCATGTCGGATTCCTCGACCTTTGTTTTTTCGACGATGCCGTTCTGACACCGGTACACTCAACTAACGCCTGATAGACCAAGTGGGTCCAGCGGGCAATCCATCCAACCGGAAGTGCGGCCAAACACGGGCGGCAAACGCCGTCGTATACCTCACATCTTCCGATCGACTGCGCACAGTCATGGCCCGATTAACACGGTTTATGTCTGTCGCAAAGTCCGAAAATCGCTGACATTGGCTTGGTCAACACGCAATTCCCGCTATTTGACCGTAGCGCTTCGGATCCTGCCGTCAAGGGCTGGCGCTACGTCTTGGCAGCCGGTCAGATCATCGCCATGCCGCCATTGACGTGGATCGTCTGGCCGGTGACGTAGGCCGCCTCGCTGGAGGACAGGTAGGCGACGGCCGACGCCACCTCGGCACCGGTGCCCATGCGCTTCATCGGAATGGCGCCCATGATGCCTTCCTTCTGCTTGTCGTTCAGCTTGCCGGTCATGGCGCTTTCGATGAAACCGGGCGCGACGCAGTTGACCGTCACGTTGCGGGTGGCGATCTCCTGGGCAAGCGATTTGGAGAAGCCGATCATGCCGGCCTTCGCGGCGCAGTAATTGGCCTGGCCCGGATTGCCGGTGACGCCGACGATCGACGTGATGTTGATGATGCGGCCATAACGGCGGCGCATCATCGGATGGGTGAGTTCGCGCGTCAGCCGGAAAACCGAAGTCAGATTGACCTCGATCACCTTGTCCCAGTCCTCGTCGCTCATGCGCACGAACAGGCCGTCCTTGGTAATCCCGGCATTGTTGACCAGGATGTCGACGCCGCCGAGATCGGCCTCTGCCTTTTCGCCGAGCGCCTTCACCGCCGCACGATCGGACAGATCGGCCGGGAACAGATGGACGCGCTCGCCGAGCGAATTGGCAAGTTCCTCCAGCTTTTCGACGCGGGTGCCGTGCAGGCCGACGATGGCGCCCTGTGCATGCAGGATGCGGGCGATTTCCTCGCCGATACCGCCGGATGCGCCGGTGACAAGGGCCTTGCGGCCAGACAGATCGAACATGGTTCTTTTCCTCTTCCTTTGAAGCGAATAGCGAATAGAGAGTGGCGAATAGACGGGATCGATAGTGATCTGCGGCAGGTTGTACGACGACAACCCGTTCTAGTCGCTATTCGCTACTCCCTATTCGCCGGTTCTCTTCAGCCGACAAGCGCTGCGAGCGCACTTTCAATATCCGCAGGCGAATTGACGGCAATGCCGGTAACGGTCTTGTCGATCCGCCGGGCAAGCCCGGTCAAAACCTTGCCGGCGCCGATTTCATAAAGCGTTGTGACGTCGTTGGCGGCGAACCACTCGACCGTCTCGCGCCAGCGCACCTGTCCGGTGACTTGGCTGACGAGCAGGCCGGCGATCTCGCCTGCATCGCTGACCGGAGCGGCGCGTACATTGGCGATCACCGGAACCAGCGGAGTGTTCATGGATACGCCGGCAAGCGCTGCGCGCATCGCATCGGCCGCCGGCACCATCAGCGTGGAATGGAAAGGTGCGGACACCGGCAGCAGGATAGCGCGCTTGGCACCCTTTTCGGTGGCGAGCGCCGCGGCCTTCTCGACGGCCGCCTTTTCGCCGGAAATGACGATCTGGCCGCCGCCATTGTCGTTGGCGATCTGGCAGGCGCCAAGCGTCCTGCCCTCGATGCAAACGGCCTCGACATCGGCATGTTCCAGCCCGATGATCGCCGCCATCGCGCCGCGGCCGGCCGGAACCGCCGCCTGCATGGCGTTGCCGCGGATGCGCAAAAGCCGTGCGGTATCGGCAAGCGAAAACGTGCCGGCGGCACAAAGCGCCGAATATTCACCCAGCGAATGACCGGCGACGAAAGAAACCTGCTTCTTGAAGTCCAGCCCGCGCGCCTCGAGCACGCGCATCACCGCGATCGATACCGCCATCAGCGCCGGCTGGGCGTTCGCCGTCAGCGTCAGCGTCTCGTCGGGACCGTTCCAGATGATATCGGAGAGTTTCTCGTCGAGCGCCTCGTCGACCTCGGCGAAGACGGCGGCGGCTTCCGGAAACGCATCCGCGAGATCCTTGCCCATGCCGACGGCCTGGCTGCCCTGTCCGGGAAAGGTGAATGCGATTGCCATGCGGTTTCTCCCGTCACGCGCGACGGTGGCCGCGCCATTTCTGCCCCGTACGGCGGCCCGAAGGGTCCGGCCGGCACCGTTGCATTTTCCTCTCCATTCACATTCCTGGCCGCAGAGTCAAGCTTTGGACGAGCAGCAAGGAGCACTGAACCCTTTTGTGCGCAGCCGTGCTTTATCTCTTGCACTGCAGCAAACAGGCTCTACATTTCCGCCGACATCCTATCGAGGCACATCATCCCCATGCAATACAAGACACTCGGCCGCACCGGCATCAAGGTTTCCGAAATCTGCCTCGGAACCATGACTTGGGGCACGCAGAACAGCGAAATCGAAGCCCATGAACAGATGGACTACGCCCGCGATCAGGGCGTCAACTTCCTCGATACCGCAGAACTCTATCCCGTCACGCCGGCCGGCCCTGAAACGCGCGGCCTGACGGAAGACTATATCGGCACCTGGCTGAAGGCGCGGGCGAACCGCGACAAGGTCGTCGTCGCTACCAAGGTCGCCGGTCCCGGCCGCTCCTATATCCGTCAGGGCACGCCGGCAGGCCCGAAGACCATGCGCGAGGCGCTTGAAACGAGCCTGAAGCGCCTGCAGACCGATTATGTCGATCTCTACCAGATGCACTGGCCCAACCGCGGCCATTATCATTTCCGACAGGCCTGGACCTATACGCCCTCGAAGCAGGACAAAACCGCCGTCGCCGACGACCTCCATGCCATTCTTCAGACGCTGGGCGATTTCGTGAAGGAAGGCAAGGTGCGCGCCGTCGGGCTCTCCAACGACACCGCCTGGGGCGCGATGAAGATGCTCGACCTCGCCGAAAAACACGGCCTGCCCCGCATCGCCTCGATCCAGAACGAATATAATTTCCTCTACCGCGCCTTCGATCTCGACCTTGCCGAAGTCAGCCATCACGAGGATATCGGCCTGCTGGCCTATTCGCCGCTCGCCGCCGGCCTGACGACCGGCAAATATCTCGACGGCGCCCGTCCGCAAGGCTCCCGCCTGACCATTAACGACGATCTCGGCGGCCGCTACACGCAATATCAGAACGCCGCCGTCGCCGCCTATGTCAAGCTTGCGGCGACCCACCGCCTTGACCCCGCCCAGATGCAGCTCGCTTTCAGCCTCACGCGCCCGTTCATGACCTCCGTCATCACCGGCGCGACCAGCATGGCGCAGCTGAAGACGAACATTGCGGCCAAGGATCTGGTTTTATCCAGTGACGTCCTGAAAGGTATCGGCGACCTGCATAAAGAGTTTCCGGCGCCGATCTGAGACACATGCCACGGGCAGCCTCTTGTCCGCAGAGAGTTTTTGAACGATCGCAACGCCAGCCCATGATGGTGTGCTGCAAGCAATATTCACCCCAATTTGGACCGTGTTGAACGGTCACACCTAGGCTATAGTCACAGATCTTATGGTCTGGCGGGGGCGTCGAAATGAAAACGGTTTTGCTTTCTGCGTTCCTTGCCAATCTTCTGGCCGGCCCGGTCCTGGCAGATGATCTGGATTTGTCGGCGCCGTTCACCTGGACCGGACCGTATTTCGGCCTGCAGGCAGGATATGCCTGGGGCAAGTCCACGGGCGGGGCCTATGCGCCGCTCGCGCCCGTCGGCGCCCTCACCGGCGAGCTCGACCCCGACGGCTTCATCGGCGGCCTGTCCGCTGGATACAATGTTCAATTCCGGAACCCGCTCGTCATCGGCATCGAAGGCGATTTCAACTATGCCGGGGTCGAGGGCGAAAGCGGTCTTTCCCTGATGGGCTTTCCCTCCCCATTCGATAAAGCCTCCGGCGATCTGCAATGGACCGCATCCATCCGGGCGCGCGCAGGGTATGCGATCGACCGTGTCCTGCCTTTCGTGACCGCCGGCATCGCCTTTGGAAAGTATGAATTCACGCCGGACTACGGAGGAATAGGTCGATTTCCCGATTCGAAGGTGCAGGTCGGACCAACCGTCGGCGCCGGAATCGAATATGCAATCAGCGACCACCTGACGACCCGCATCGAATACCGCTACACCGACTTCGGCGATGCCGCCTACCCCGTTCCCGGTTTCTGCGGCTGCATCGAAAGCCGGGTCGACCTCAAGACGCATGATATCAAGATCGGACTGCAATATAAATTCTAGCCGGCCGGGCCTGTCATGCGCAGGTATATAAGCGCCGAAGGCCCGCCCGGGTGCCTTGCTTCTAGGTCTCGTTGCTGCTGGACGCGACAGGTGCGGCCGGCTGTTTCCGAATTCTTCTCGCCTTTGCAACAGGCTCGGCCTTCGCGACAGGCTCAGGCTGCGGGGCAGGCTCCGTCTGCGCGGCCGGCACGATCGCCTCATCATCGGCTTCATCGTCCTGGCTGCCCGGATCCAGCCTGTGTTTGATGGCCAGCGCATAGATCACCTGCAGGACATTGGCATCCTTGACGTCCGAATCGCTGAGTGCGAGCAGCGATGCGCGAACGATGTTTCGGCTCGTGACCTTCGGCACGCGCTGTTTTACAAAGCCGAACAAAGCCTTGTCTGTCAGACCTTCATATGCCCCATCAAAAAGCGCCGCATAGACCCGTTTCTTCTTCTCACCCATCGTCGGCCCCTTCAATTGAACAACATTTGTATGACAAATCCGTCATTCAACTGTCACAATCAATGGGTGTTCACCGGAAAATGGAGCGCGGATTCGGAGAGAGGAAGGTCTCGGGAGGTCCTGGGCCAATCCCAAGGATGACAGCTGGAGCGGTACCTGCCGTTTGAATTGAGGCCTTCCGGCTGGCGGTTGCGCAGTGCCTGCCACGACAGATTTTCGGCCCGCGTCGCATCCGCCCGCATGTCGCGAGACCTAACACGGTGGGGCGGCGTCCGCTGCGACGGATGGCTTGACCGATGGAGAGCGCATCCTTTTTGTAAAACAACTATTTTCAGCCGACAGAATGGTCGTATGACGGTAACGATGCTCAAAATCCGCCCCGCCCCTTGCTTCCAGGCGAAAAATCCGTATAAGCGCGCTGTTCGCAACACCCGGTCTTCTGGCTGGTGGCTGAACGGAGGGCCGGTTTCCGTCATGAAACCTGTCAGGATCCAAAGGGATCCAGCCTCCCGTGTCTCCGCTCTCGACCGTCTCGAAACAACACTTTCTTGCCGGCTGTCCGCAGCCAATAGAACAGTCGTTGAGGCTTAGCCGCCGAATATCGGGTGACGATTAACGCAAGAAAGGCAAAGCCACCATGGCTCTTTATGAACATGTATTCCTTGCCCGCCAGGACGTTTCCGCACAGCAGGTCGATGCCCTCGTCGAACAGTACAAGGGTGTCCTCGAAGCAAACGGCGGCAAGGTCGGACGCGTGGAAAACTGGGGCCTCAAGTCCCTGACGTACCGCATCAACAAGAACCGCAAGGCGCATTACGTTTTGGTCGACATCGATGCTCCGGCAGCCGCTGTCCACGAAATGGAACGCCAGATGCGCATCAACGAAGACGTTCTTCGTTACATGACCATCGCTGTCGAAAAGCATGAAGACGGCCCGTCCGCCATGATGCAGAAGCGCGACCGCGACGACCGTCCGCGCCGTGATGGCGACGACCGCGGTCCGCGCCGCGAATTCGGTGATCGCCCGCCGCGTGGCGACCGTGAAGACCGTCCGCGCCGTCCGCGCGAAGACCGTGCGTAAGGTTTAGGAGAAAAGACAATGGCTGACATTTCATCCGCTCCGGCTCGCCGCCCGTTCCATCGCCGTCGCAAGACCTGCCCCTTCTCCGGTGCTAACGCTCCGAAGATCGATTACAAGGACGTCCGTCTGCTTCAGCGCTACATTTCCGAGCGCGGCAAGATCGTTCCGTCCCGCATCACGGCAGTCTCCCAGAAGAAGCAGCGCGAACTGGCCCAGGCCATCAAGCGCGCCCGTTTCCTCGGCCTCCTGCCCTACGTCATGTCCTAAGACCTGACTCTGCGGAGGTCTCCGGACGCCGCGGAAACTGACTCCCGGTGAGGCGACGCCATCAGGCTCCGCCTCACCTTCTCCCTTCCGCGTTGGGCGCGGATCGGACACACCGGCGCGAGCGATCGCGTCAAACCCCATGTTGGGGCGCAGTTGAATCAGAAGATCAGCAAACGCCTCTAACTGCTTGATAAGCAGGACAGCGACCGTGAAGAACCTGGACAAGACATCGCTGCTGACCGGCATTTTGGCCGGCGTGACCGCCGCCATGCTTTCGCTTGGCGCGAATACGCCGTCGTCCTTGGCCATCCTGCTCTATGCCGCATCCGCCCTGCCCGTGCTCATAGCGGGCCTTGGCTGGGGCAACGCTGCTGCGATCACAGCTGTGGTCACGGCCGGCCTCACCGGTGGCGTACTTGTTTCCCCCTATTTCGCACTGATGATCGTCGTGATTACGCTGATCCCAGCCGCATGGCTCAGCCACCTTGCCAATCTGGCGCGCCCGGCGTCCGAACTCGGCGGTCCCGCCGATGCGCTGGCCTGGTATCCGCTGTCGGACATCATGACCAATCTGGCGCTGCTCGTCACGTTCAGCATGATCATCGTCGGCGTCATGATCGGCTACGACAGCGGCCTGTCCGACCGCATGATCGACATGGTGCTGGAATCGCTAAAGGTACAGGAACCGCTCTACAATCCGGATCCGGATACGATCGCGCAGATCAAGTCGATTTTCGGTCTGGCCCTTCCGCTGATTCAAGGCGCGCTCTGGGTGCTGATGCTGTTCGCCGCCTATTACATCGCCACCCGCGTCGTCCAGACCTCCGGCAAAGGCCTGCGCCCCCGCGAGGACATGCCCTCGACATTGCGCATGCACCGCTATGCAATCTTCGCTTTCCTCGGCGGCCTCGTTTTGACCTTCGTAGGCGGGACGCCTGCCGTCATCGGTGCCCTTGTCTGCGGCACGTTCGGCGCCGGCTTCCTCCTGTCGGGCTTCGCCGTCCTGCATTTTCGCACACGCGGCAAGTCCTGGCGACTGCCGGTGCTGTGGATCACCTATCTGGCCGTGCTGCTGTTCACGCTGCCGGCCTTCTTCCTTCTCCTGTCGGGCCTCATGGACACGAGGCGCACGATCGCGCTTTCCCCGACCGGGAAACCCAAAGACACTGAAATCTGAAACAACACGACCAAACGAAAGGAACATTCCATGCAAGTCATTCTTCTCGAACGCGTAGCAAAGCTCGGCCAGATGGGCGAAACCGTCAAGGTTCGCGACGGCTTTGCCCGCAACTACCTGCTTCCGCTCGGCAAGGCGCTGCGCGCCAACGAAGCCAACAAGAAGCGCTTCGAATCCGAGCGTTCGACGCTTGAAGCCCGCAACCTCGAGCGCAAGTCCGAAGCCCAGACCGTTGCCGAACAGCTGGACGGCAAGTCGTTCATCGTCGTTCGCTCGGCCGGCGAAACCGGTCAGCTCTACGGTTCGGTTGCAGCCCGCGACATCGTCGACGTTCTGGCTGCCGAAGGCTTCAACATCGGCCGCAACCAGGTCGACCTCAACAACCCGATCAAGACCATCGGCCTGCACGACGTCGTCCTGCATCTCCATTCGGAAGTCGAGATCAAGGTTCAGATGAACGTTGCCCGTTCGGCTGAAGAAGCAGAACGCCAGCAGAAGGGCGAAAGCCTGACATCGGCCGACGCCATCTACGGCGTTGACGAAGACGCCCTGAAGCCGGAAGACTTCTTCAACCCGGAAGCTGACTTCGAAGGCGACGACGAATAATCGTCGACGCTTTTCAAGCATAAAACAGAAGGCTCCGGGACGCAGGTTCCGGAGCCTTTTTTATCTTCAGCGCAGGAAAATGCTGCGATCAGTTCGGCGTCATGACCGCTTGGGGCTCGGCGCTCTTATCGACCCGCACCTCCACCGACATGCCCGGCGCAAGCGCTCCGGCGAGCGGCTGATCGGCATCGACGGAAATCCGGACCCCCACCCGCTGGGCGACCTTGGTGAAATTGCCGGTCGCATTGTCGGCGCGGATGACGGCGAATTCGGAGCCGGCGGCGGGCGAAAAGCGTTCGACATGCCCCTTGAGCCGCGCCTTGTTCAGCGCGTCGACGGCGAAAGATACCGGCTGGCCGATCTTCATGCCGTCGAGCTGGGTTTCCTTGAAATTGGCGATGATCCAGACGTCCGCCGGCACCACCGCCATCAGCTGGGTTCCGGCGGCCACATACTGGCCAATCCGCGCGCCGACCTCGCCCAGCCTGCCGTCCTGCGGCGCGACGATCGTGGTATTGGCAAGGTCGATGGCCGCCAGTTCCACCGCGGCCTCGGCGCTACGCACCGCCGCCTCCAGCCCGGCACGGGAGCCGATGGTCGTGGCCAAAGCCTGACGGGCGACTTCGACGGAGGCCTGCGCCTGACTGACGCCGGCCTTTGCCTGCTCCAGCGTTGCGCGGCTGGTATCAACGTCGCTGGTGGTGGCGATACCCTTTTCGGCAAGCGGCGTCACCCGGTCCCAGGCAAGCTGGGCTCGCTTGAAGACAGCATCGGCACTGTCGCGCTGGGCTTCGCTGGCGGCAATGCTTGCCCTGGCGGACAGCTCCTGCTGGTGCGAATTGGAAAGCGACGCCTTCTGCGCATCAAGCGTGCCCCTTGCCTGCGCCAGCTTCTGGGCAAAGATGCGATCGTCGATCTTGACGAGAATCTGGCCCGCCTTCACGCTCTCATAGTCCTTGACCATGACTTTCGCGACATAGCCGGCAAGCTGCGGACTGACCACCGTCACATAGCCGCGCACATAGGCGTTGTCCGTCGTCTCGACCGCGGTCACGAAGGGCGGCAGCCTCCAGGCGTAGAGAACCAGCACGATGCCGGCGAGACCGGCAATGATCGTGATCAGTGTAGCGGGAGAGCGAAGAGACTTCAGCATAGTACAGTGTCCGGTTGATATCAGGATTGCGCAAGACTGTCTGGTTCGGCGCGACGAATGCCGATCCCCCGCGTCCAGGCAAGATTGACGAGCAGCAAAACAAGCCCCGCGACGCAGGCGAGGAAAACGACGAAAAATGCATCGTTGTAGGCAAGGATATTGGCTTCCCGGGTGACCTGCTGACCCAGCAAAACGAGCCCTTCGGCCTTCAGCAGCGCCGTGTCGGTGATAACCTTGCCGTAGGTGGCAGAGAGTTGGGAGATTCGCTGGGCGACGAAGGGATTGGTCAGCAAAATATGCTCGACCAGCACGTTGGAATGGAATTTCTCACGGATGGTCACGAAGGTGCCGAGCACGGCGGAGGCGAAGATGCCGCCGATGCTCTGGGTGAACAGAAAGATGACAAGGAAGTTGACGACATAGGACAGACCCTTGGCGAGTGCTACGCCAAACCCCTTGGCCATGACCGGCGGCAGGAACATCGCCGCACCCGCCGCGATCAGCCCCTGGCTGACATACATCTGCTCTGGACGCGTCAGGTTGGTCGACTGGCTGTCCAGATAGGCGCCGGTGGCGATGAAGATCAGCGCCAGCACATGCGCCGTTTCGACATAACGTGTCATCATGAGGACCATGCAGAGAATTCCGCCTGTGATCGACGACAGCAGGATGACGCCATAAAGCGCCTGGGTCTGGTCGTTGAGAAGTCCGAGCTGCTGGTAGAAATTGGCGGCCGTGGTCGTCTGCTCCGACGACACGAAGCGAAACAGCAGCAGGACGCCCTCCATATGCAGGTTCTCCTTCGACAGCAGCCAGCGCAGGTCCACCAGCGGCATTGACCGCGGCAGCTCGATGACCGCCATCAGCGTCAGCATGCCGATCCCGCCGGCAAGCAGGACACCGAGCCACGGTGCCTCGAACCACCAGTAGATTCGCCCCAGTGTGAGGAAGACGGCAAGGCAGGCGAAACCGACGGCGAGCAGCAGATAGCTGAAAATATCCATGCGCTGGATCACCTTGGCGCGCGGCGGCGCCGTCAGCGGCAGGAGGTAGATGATCGGCAAGGCGATCAGCGCCAGCCCCATCTCGAATGTGTAGAGCGCGTGATAGCCGCCGAGTTCCATCAGCGGCGGCGAGATGATCCGGGCTAGCGGCGCCGACAGCGTCGTGTTCAAGAGGGCAAGCGACAGGCCGATGGAAAGCTTTCTTGCCGGGGGAAAAGCCTCCAGCATGTAGAGGAAGCCGAGCGATGACAGGGGCGCTGCGGCCATGCCGCTCAAAAAGCGCACCACGATCGCCGAATGCAGGTCCGAGACGAAAAGATTGAGCAGCGAGGCGACGACGAAACAGATGATGCTGAGCTCGGCAAAGCGTCGCAGGCCGTATTGCGCCCTGATCTTGAACAGCGCGATCGACATCGAAGCGTAGGGCGCAATATAGGCGGCGGACAGCCAGGCGATCTCGTTGGTCGTCGCGGAAAGCTCACCCTGAAACTGCGAGATATTGGCGTTCACCAGGTTCATGCCGAGCCCTTGCACGACAAAAAACAGAACCGACGAGGCCATATACACCACAGCAAGACCGCTGTTCATCGGCACGGGCATGGGTGCGGCCGGAATGGCGGCTTCAACCGAAGCCGCTGCCGTTTCGCGCTCGGCAGACCGATGATCGTCTCCGGAGCTCTTGTCGACGGCGCTCATCGCGGTTCATTCCCTGCCGATCGCCTGGATATTGCCGGCCATGGAACTGATGACACGCAGCGCCACGAGCTTTTCGGCCGGATCGACGTCGCCGAGGACCTGCTCGCGTATCTCGCAGGCGAGCTTGTCGATTTCCGTGGCAATGCTCCTGCCGAGGTCGGTCATGTGAATTTTCTTGGCGCGCCGGTCGGTATGCTCCACGCGACGCTCGATGAAACCCTGCTTTTCCATGCCGTCCAGAAGTCGAACGATCGTCGGTGTTTCAATGTCGAGTTCGTCGGCGAGTTCGCGCTGATTGAGGCCGTTGCGCCGCGACAGGGCGAAAAGCGCCCGCGCCCGCGACAGCGTCAGGCCACGCTCCTTGACACGGGCATCGAACAATGAGCGCAGCTTGCGGTTGACGAAGGAGAGCTCGTCGAAAAGATCGCGATTGACGGAAGAATGCGGCATTTAGTATCTTTCCATACTAGTAGCATGCTAATGATTTACACCCTATCTAGTTTGATGTTCGAGTCATTTCAAGAGCGGAACCCGGATTTTCCACGGCGCGACTCACATGCGGGCTGGTCAAGCGGAAAGATGGACCACGTTGCGATTCAGGGTCGTTGCCGATGATTGCCTGTGGATCGGTCGAACAACGGGCACAGAATCGGATGCCTTGAACCGGAACGCCGACCGATGCACCCTTTCTCTTGACCCATGACGGCAACGGTACCAAACCGGGTGTCGATTGGTCGATGATTCCGGATAGAGAAAACCATGAAAGAAGCAGCGCGGAGAATTGTACCCATGGATAAGCCGCAGGGGGACCTTGCCTATCGTGAGGCGCCGAACAACCTCGAGGCCGAACAGGCACTGCTCGGCGCGATCCTGGTCAACAACGATGCCTTCTATCGCGTCTCCGACTTCCTGAAGCCCGTGCATCTCAACGAGCCGCTGCATCGCAAGATCTTCGAGGTTGCCGGCGACATCATCCGCATGGGCAAGACCGCCAATCCGGTGACCATCAAGACCTTCCTCAAGGCTGACGAAAAGGTCGGCGACATGACGGTGGCGCAATATCTCGCGCGCCTTGCCTCGGAAGCCGTGTCGATCATCAATGCGGAAGACTACGGCCGCGCGATCTACGATCTGGCGCTGCGCCGCTCGCTGATCACCATCGGCGAGGACATGGTCAACATCGCCTATGACGCGCCGCTCGACATGCCGCCGCAAAGCCAGATCGAAGACGCGGAACGCCGCCTTTTCGAACTGGCCGAAACCGGCCGCTATGACGGCGGTTTCCAGGCGTTCAACGATGCAGTGGCGCTGGCGATCGACATGGCGGGGCAAGCCTTCGAACGCGACGGTTCGCTGTCGGGCATCTCCACCGGCATCCACTCCCTTGACGGCCGCATGGGTGGGCTTCAGCGCTCCGACCTGATCGTCCTTGCCGGACGTCCCGGCATGGGCAAGACATCGCTGGCAACCAACATCGCCTATAATATCGCTGCGGCTTACGAGCCCGAAGTCCAGGCGGACGGCTCGATGAAGGCGAAGAATGGTGGCGTCGTCGGCTTCTATTCGCTTGAAATGTCGTCGGAACAGCTGGCGACCCGCATCATTTCCGAGCAGACCGAAGTTTCCTCCTCCAAAATCCGGCGCGGCGACATTTCCGAACAGGATTTCGAAAAACTCGTCGCGTGCAGCCAGATGATGCAGAAAGTCCCACTGTTCATCGACCAGACCGGCGGCATCTCGATCGCCCAGCTTTCCGCCCGCGCCCGGCGTCTGAAGCGCCAGCGCGGCCTCGACTGCCTCGTGGTGGATTATATCCAGCTGATGACCGGCTCAGGCAAATCCAGCGACAACCGCGTGCAGGAGATCACCCAGATCACCACTGGCCTGAAGGCGCTCGGCAAGGAACTGAACGTGCCGATCATCGCCTTGTCGCAGCTGTCCCGACAGGTGGAAAGCCGCGAAGACAAGCGCCCGCAGCTTTCCGACCTCCGCGAATCCGGCTCGATCGAGCAGGACGCCGACGTCGTGCTCTTCGTGTTCCGCGAGGAATATTACGTGAAGAACCTCGAACCGCGTGACGAGTTCGACCCGAAATACGAGGAATGGAAGCAGACCTTCGAAAAGGTCAAGGGCACGGCTGACGTCATCATCGCAAAGCAGCGTCATGGACCGACCGGCACCGTCAAGCTTGCCTTCCAGGCGGAATTCACCCGCTTCACCGATCTGGCGGATCCGTCGTTCACGCAGTACGAGGAGCATTGACGGATAAAAGACCGGCTGCTGCCCGGGCAGCCGAAGCCTATCTGCGAGTTGCAAATATCCGGGCTTCCGGATAAGCGAAAAGAAAAGTGTCATTATGCCGCAGCGTCAGGGCTTCGGTGAGTGCCTCACGTCTTCGGAGGAATATATTCATGGATGCTTTCATAGCGCTGCTTCAGGTGCTGGCGATCGATCTCGTTCTGGCCGGCGACAATGCAATCGTCATCGGCCTTGCAGCCGCCGGTCTGCCGAAGGAGCAGCGTGGCAAGGCGATCCTGATCGGAATTGCTGCGGCGACCGTGCTGCGCATCATCTTTGCGCTTCTCGCCACGCAACTGCTCGCCATTCTGGGCCTGCTGCTCGTCGGCGGCATCCTGCTGCTCTGGGTCTGCTGGAAGATGTGGCGGGAACTGCGCGAGAGCGCCCACGCGGAGGCCGACAGCGTCGAGGCGCTGACCGGCGAAGACGCGAACAAGGACGGCACCGTCGGCGGCAATGCTCCGCGCAAGACGCTTGGCCAGGCTGCCGTGCAGATTGTCGTCGCCGACGTCTCGATGTCGCTCGACAACGTGCTCGCCGTTGCCGGCGCGGCCAAGGATCACCCGAATATCCTCATTCTCGGCCTCGCCGTCTCCATTGCGTTGATGGGTCTCGCCGCCTCCTTCATCGCCAAGCTGCTGCACCGCTTCCCATGGATTTCCTACCTCGGGCTTGCTATCATTCTCTTCGTTGCACTGAAGATGATCTATGAAGGCTACGTGGAAGTCGAACCTCTGCTGGTCTCGTCCTTCCTCTGATCAACCCGTGGCGGAAGAGCCATCCCCTCTTCCGCCATGGATTGACGGACAGCTTCCAGCGAACGGCAGTCCGCCGTTCCCGACAATTGCGCCGGGCAGCGCTTGGTTGTATCTCTCTCGACATGGCTTCATCGAACACATCCATCCCCGCCCATCCTGACTTCGCTTCCGCCTCGAACCGGCTGACGATCGACCTTGGCGCACTCGCTGACAACTGGCGCAGAATGGACCGTCTGTCCGGCAAGGCCCGCGCCGCTGCCGTCCTTAAGGCGAATGGGTACGGGATCGGCATGGAGCCGGCTGCTGAAACGCTCTACCGCGCCGGCGCGCGCGATTTCTTCGTCGCCGATGCCGAGGAAGGTGTCGAGCTGCGACCCTTCGTTCCAGACGGTCGGATCTATATCCTGGCGGGCATGTGGCCGGGCAACGAGCATCTGTTCTTCGACAACGACCTCGTGCCGATCATCAATTCGGAAGAACAGCTTTCGATGTTCATGTCGGCGATTTCCCAGCATGGCGATCACCCTTGCGTGCTGCATGTCGATACCGGCATGAACCGGCTGGGACTGACGGTCGAGGAGGCGCTGGCGCTCGCCAACGATCCGGTGCGCCCGGCAAGCTTTTCACCGGTGCTGGTGATGAGCCATCTTGCCTGCGCCGACGATCCGTCCCATCCGCTCAACCGCAGACAGCTGGAAGCCTTCAAAGCGGTGACACAGGCTTTCGAAGGTGTGCCCGCAAGCCTCGCCAACTCCGCCGGCGTGCATCTCGGGGCAGAGTTTCATTTCGACCTCACCCGCCCCGGCATCGCCGTCTATGGCGGCGAAGCGGTCAACGGCATCGTCAATCCGATGAATCCGGTGGTGACGGCGGAAGCACGCATCATCCAGGTCCGCAGCGTCCGATCCGGAGAAACCGCCAGCTATGGCGCGTCAGCGCAATTTTCGCGCGACAGCCGCGTCGCCATCGTCTCCGTCGGTTACGCGGACGGCTATCACCGTTCCGTCTCCGGAGGCGGCGTGGCGCTGAGGCAGGCAACCCCATCCGGCGCCTTCGGTTTCCTGCATGGGCAGAAAGTTCCGCATCTGGGGCGTGTGACCATGGACATCAGCCTGTTCGACGTCACCGACCTGCCGGACAATGCCGTGCGCGCCGGCGATTATATCGAGCTTTTCGGCAAGAACATCGCGGTCGATGACGTGGCCCGCGCCGGGGGCACGATCGGCTACGAGATGCTGACGAGCCTTGGTCATCGCTACGAGCGCGACTATATCGAGGCTGGATAGCTTTTTTAGGACAGCGACGTTGGAATCGCAAAAGCATTAATGTACATTGGAACAAAAGGAGATCATTGTGACGAATATCCAATTGAGTGACGAAGATCGCGCGTTCATCGAAGAGCGCGTTCGAACCGGTCCCTATCAGGATGTCAATGATGTCGTTCATGCAGGACTTCAGGCGCTTCAGCGCAATGAAGCAAGCCTAAAGCAACTCATCCAGGAAGGTGACGACGATATTGCCGCTGGCCGTTTCTATGAGTTTGGCGAGGAGGACAATTTGACCGATTTCATCATTGCCCGTTCTAAAGCGCGGAAGGCCTGATGAAGCGACGTCGCTTTCGCCTGTCCGAACGGGCTGCGGATGATTTGACGTCAATTTACGACTATATTGCTGCGGAGAACCCCAAAAGCGCACGCCGTGTGGTGGACGGCATTCAGGCCAAAATGAGGTCGATCGCAGCTTTGGGCCTGACCGGCGCTCCGGCGGATCCGTCAGTATCCCGATTACGCATAATCGTCTTTCGGAGCTATTTGGTCTACTTCCGTGTCACACCATCAAACCTCCTCGTCCTGCGCATCCTCCATGGGCGCCAGGACATCTCCCCCGACGATTTTCCCGAAAGCGACGTGACCTGATGGCGAAAGCCCGAACGAATTTCATCTGCCAGAATTGCGGCACGGTTCATGCCCGCTGGGTGGGCAAATGCGAAGGCTGCAACCAGTGGAACACCATCGTCGAGGAAGACCCGATGGGTGGGATCGGCGGCGGGCCGGGCAAGGCGCCGAAGAAGGGCCGCCCCGTGGCGCTGACCACGCTCTCCGGCGAAATCGAGGAAGCACCGCGCGTCAACACCGGCATTTCCGAGCTTGACCGGGCCACTGGCGGTGGCTTCGTGCGCGGCTCGGCCGTCCTGATCGGCGGCGATCCCGGCATCGGCAAGTCGACGGTGCTGATGCAGGCGGCTGCCGCCCTTGCGCGCCAGGGTCATCGCATCATCTATGTTTCCGGTGAAGAGGCCGTGGCCCAAGTGAGATTGAGGGCACAGCGCCTGGGCGCTGCCGACACCGACGTGCTGCTCGCCGCCGAAACCAATGTCGAGGACATTCTGGCGACGCTGAGCGAAGGCAAGCGGCCCGATCTCGTGATTGTCGATTCGATCCAGACGCTGTGGAGCGATACCGCCGATTCAGCCCCCGGCACGGTGACGCAGGTGCGCACCGGCGTGCAGGCGATGATCCGTTTTGCCAAAACGACCGGAGCCTGCGTCGTTCTCGTCGGCCACGTGACAAAGGACGGCCAGATCGCCGGCCCGCGCGTCGTCGAGCACATGGTCGATGCGGTTCTCTATTTCGAGGGCGATCGCGGTCATCACTACCGCATCCTGCGCACCGTCAAGAACCGCTTCGGACCGACCGACGAGATCGGCGTCTTCGAGATGTCGGACAAGGGACTTCGCGAAGTGACCAATCCGTCGGAGCTGTTTCTCGGCGAGCGCAACGCGAAATCGCCGGGGGCCGCGGTCTTTGCCGGCATGGAGGGCACCCGCCCCGTGCTGGTCGAAGTGCAGGCACTGGTGGCGCCGACCTCGCTTGGCACACCACGCCGCGCCGTCGTCGGCTGGGATGGCGCGCGCCTGTCGATGATCCTCGCCGTGCTGGAAGCGCATTGCGGCGTTCGCCTCGGAAGCCACGACGTTTACCTGAACATTGCCGGCGGCTACCGGATCAGCGAGCCCGCGGCCGATCTTGCCGTCGCATCCGCGCTTGTTTCGTCGCTTGCCGGTCTTGCCCTTCCGCCCGATTGCGTCTATTTCGGCGAAGTCAGTCTGTCCGGCGCCGTCCGGCCGGTTGCGCACACCGCCCAGCGCCTGAAAGAAGCCGAAAAACTCGGTTTTTCACAGGCCGTCTTGCCTTCTGCCTCTGCCGACCTGCCGAAAGGCTCCGGCATGCGATGGAGCGAGATGGAAAGCCTGCCGGATCTGGTGGCGCGCATTGCCGGCTCCAGGGGCGCGCTGAAACAGGCCGACAATGACGACTGAGGAAACTGCGGTGTTGCAAACGCGCAAATTCCGGTGAAAACAGTGTTCGACCATCTGCCATCGAAAGACGCCTTGGGCGCGATGCTATATGGTACAGAAAATTAGCTTGGGGTCGCGTCAGCGCGGGTTCGGAGTAGGACAACATGCCCATTACAATTCTCGACGGTATCGTTCTCGGCGTCGCGCTTTTCTCGGCCATTCTGGCCATGGTACGCGGCTTCTCACGGGAGGTTCTGTCGGTTGCAAGCTGGGTCGGCGCTGCCGCCGCGGCCTTCTTTCTCTACCCCTATCTTCTGCCCTACGCGAAAACCTACACGACCAGCGACACGGTCGCGATGATCGGCTCGGCCGGCGTCGTCTTTCTCGTTGCCCTGATCATCATTTCCTTCATCACCATGCGGATCGCCGATTTCATCATCGACAGCCGCATCGGCGCGCTTGACCGGACGTTGGGCTTCCTGTTCGGCGCGGCGCGCGGCGTTCTGCTCGTGGTCGTCGCCATGCTGTTCTTCAACTGGCTGGTCGCGCCGCAGCAGCAGCCGGTCTGGGTCACGACCGCGAAATCCAAGCCGCTGCTTGATAATCTCGGCGGCAAGCTGATCGCCCTTCTGCCCGAAAACGCCGATGCGACGATCCTCGACCGCTTGCGCGGCAAGGATACGACCGGCGAAGGCGAGAGCGAGAACCCGGCAGCGACGACCGACCAGCCGCCGGTCGAGGATACGCCGGCGACCAATGGCTGAGGCCTTGAGACAAAAGGATTGAGAGCCCGCTCCGGCGGGCTCTGCCCATTATGCAATGATGACATGTGAAACCTTCAGGTCTGGCGACTTGAAGGACCGATGACCCGATACGATATGCGCAACTCGTACTGCCCTTCAAACAAAGGCCGACAGCGATGACCCAATTGCGATCCGCAGAGATCAACGATGAAATCGATGGCGATACGCTGCATGAAGAATGCGGTGTCTTCGGTATTCTGGGACATCCGGACGCCGCGGCGCTGACTGCGCTCGGGCTGCACGCGCTCCAGCATCGCGGTCAGGAAGCCGCCGGCATCGTCACCTTCGACGGCACGCAATTCTACACCGAAAAGCGCATGGGCCTCGTCGGCGACCATTATACGGACCCGGCGACGCTCGCCAAATTGCCAGGCTCGATCGCGATCGGCCATACCCGCTATTCGACCACCGGCGAAGTGGCCTTGCGCAATGTCCAGCCGCTGTTTGCGGAACTGGAAGTCGGCGGCATCGCCATCGCCCACAACGGCAACTTCACCAACGGCCTGACGCTGCGCCGGCAGATTATCGCCACCGGCGCCATCTGTCAGTCGACCTCGGACACCGAAGTCGTCCTCCATCTGATCGCACGCTCCCGCCACTCCTCGACCGCCGATCGTTTCATCGACGCCATCCGCCAGATGGAAGGCGGCTATTCGATGCTGGCAATGACGCGCACCAAGCTGATCGCCGCCCGCGACCCGACCGGTATCCGGCCGCTGGTCATGGGCGAGCTCGACGGCAAGCCGATCTTCTGCTCGGAAACCTGCGCGCTCGACATCATCGGCGCAAAATACATCCGCGATGTGGAAAATGGCGAAGTCATCATCTGCGAAATCCAGCCGGATGGCTCGATCCAGATCGATGCGCGCAAGCCGGCCAGCCCACAGCCGGAACGCCTCTGCCTGTTCGAATATGTCTATTTCGCCCGCCCCGATTCCGTCGTCGGCGGCCGCAGCGTCTATGTCGCGCGCAAGAACATGGGCATCAACCTTGCCAAGGAAGCACCGGTCGAAGCCGACGTTGTCGTGCCCGTTCCGGACGGCGGCACGCCGGCAGCGCTCGGTTATGCACAGCAGAGCGGCATTCCGTTCGAATACGGCATTATCCGCAACCATTATGTCGGCCGCACCTTTATCGAGCCGACGCAGCAGATCCGTGCTTTCGGCGTCAAGCTCAAGCATTCCGCCAACCGGGCGATGATCGAAGGCAAGCGCGTCGTGCTGGTGGACGATTCGATCGTGCGCGGCACCACTTCGCTGAAGATCGTGCAGATGATCCGCGAGGCCGGCGCGACGGAAGTGCATATCCGCGTCGCCAGCCCGATGATCTTCTACCCGGATTTCTACGGCATTGACACGCCGGACCGCGACAAGCTGCTGGCCAACCAGCATGCCGACCTTGCCTCGATGTGCAAGTTCATCGGCGCTGATTCGCTGGAATTCCTCAGCATCGACGGGCTCTACCACGCCGTCGGCGGCGAGAGCCGCAACGATGCCCGGCCGCAATTCACGGATCATTATTTCACCGGCGATTACCCGACGCGCCTTCTCGACAAGAATGGCGATGCCGGCGGTCCGAAACTCTCCGTCCTCGCCAGCAAGGGCTGAGCCTTCGCCTTAGGCTGCTGCCGCGATCCGCCGTGCAGCAGCCCCAGACACATGACCTACGGAGCCATCCAGACATGATCGATCTCAAGGGCCGCATCGCATTGGTCACCGGCGCATCGCGCGGCATCGGTTATTTCACGGCACTCGAACTTGCCAAGGCTGGCGCTCAGGTGATTGCCTGCGCCCGCACCGTCGGAGGACTGGAAGATCTGGACGATGCCATCAAGGCGGCAGGCGGGCTTCCGGCAACACTGGTTCCCTTCGACCTCGCCGACATGGGCGCGATCGACAAGCTGGGCGGCGCGATCCACGAGCGTTGGGGCAAGCTCGACATTCTCGTCGCCAATGCCGGCGTGCTCGGCATCATCTCGCCGATCGGCCATGTCGAGGCGAAGGTTTTCGAAAAAGTCATGACGGTCAATGTCACCGCCACCTGGCGGCTGATCCGCTCCGTCGATCCGCTGCTGCAGCTTTCCGACGCTGGCCGGGCGCTGATCCTGTCTTCCGGCGCCGCGCACAAGTGCAAGCCCTTCTGGGGACCCTACTCCGCCTCCAAGGCCGCCGTCGAAGCCTTGGCCCGGACATGGGCCGGCGAAACGCAACGCCTGCCGCTGCGCATCCTCAGCGTCGACCCGGGCGCCACGCGCACCGCCATGCGCGCGCAGGCCATCCCCGGCGAAGACCCGAAGACCCTGCCACACCCATCGGAAGTCGCCGCCAAGCTGTTGCCGCTGGTCGGTCCTGACCAGACGGAAACGGGCAAGCTGTTTATCCTGCGGGAAAATCGCATCGTGGATTATCGACTGCCGGAATAGACCGACTGTTCGCTAGCGCCGGACGATAAAACCTCTTTAAATCACCGCCAAGACGTCAACTATGGTTGACAACCGAGAGGTCGTCAACCATAGTTGACGCATGCTCGATCAAAATGCATTTCCGAATAATCCGGACGAAGCACTGGCCGCCGTGGTGGCCTTGCGTCGCATGGCGGATACTTTGGAACGGCAAGCCGTCAGATCGGCTATAGCCCAGGGATGGTCCTGGGCCAGGATAGCGCAGGCACTCGGCATATCGAAACAGGCCGCGCACAAGCGCCTTTCGAGCCTCACCGCAAGCGATAACACTCTTCCAGGAGCCTGACATGTTCCAACTTATAAAATCCCGTCTCGCCGACATGAAAACGATAGAAATCCTTTGTCGACAGGCGGAAAAACATGCGCTTGACGATCAGCAAAATACCCCCGGCGCAGAGCATTTTCTCCTATCGGCCTTTGATCTGCCCGACGGGACCGCGCGACAGGTTTTCGACAGTCTCGGTGCAGACCCCGCAGCCATAAAGCCCGCGATCCGGAAACAATATACCGATGCGATCCGCGCACTCGGTCTTTATCCGGACGGGATTTTGGCCGATGCAATCGAGGACGATGCGATTGCTGAGAAACGTCATATCTACGACGCGGCCGCCTCCGGCCAGGAAGTCATGCAAACCCTTGCGGCAAATCGGCAGAAGCACGCGCCCTTATTGGGAGCCCATGTGCTTTCTGCGGTAGCCAGTATGCAGCACGGTGTTGCCGCCCGGACATTGCGAACCATCGGCGTCGATCTCGACCTGCTGAAATCAACCGCGGATCTAATCGCCGAAGGCAACCTGCCCCGCGCGGCTGATAACCCCGCTTGACCCAGCCTAAAAGTCGCTGAGTTCCAGATTCACAGCGTTTCCGCCTCGGGATTTATAGAGCCGTTCGGCCACCTTGAGGATTTTTGCCCTCATGGCGTCAAAGGCCTTCAAGTAATCGGCTTCCGACAGGTCGCGGAGCGGGCGGCCGAGAGCCAACGCCTCGATATTCATGAAGAATTTGACTTCGAACATGCCATCGTGCCCGAGAAATCGGATACGTTGCTTGGTTTCGTCATAACTTCTGGCGGTATTCGGAAAGGATACCATCATGCGCGCTCCACGAATCAATGCACAGGCTGGAAAAACGTGACGGCGGCGATGAACAGCAGCGCCAGAACCACCGACGAACTGATGAGGAAAAGTGTAATCCGATTGGCGACGAACGTGGAAGACATCAAGTCCTCCTTCAATTGGGGCTAGGGGAAATCACCCCTCAAGCGGCAGTGCCCGCACAAAATGCTGCCGAAGCAAAAGCTATGTGGCCTTCAATGAAAAATAGCAAGCGCAATATTGCAGATCGTTTTGGTTGTGTATCCTTGAAAATTGCCTTGCGTATGAACGCGCTGGAGCGCATCCTCCAGCCTTCGGCAGCCTTGAACAAGGGCGCTGCTGATTGAGGGCCTCCACACCTTCGCCCCAACGGAAAGGAGGACATGATGTCTTCCACATCTCCAGAGCAGTATTTAACCAGCGATGATCTCAACATGCTTCAGAGCGTGCTGATCAAGGCCGGCTACTGGTGCAATATACACCCCAGACCCCGGGAATTTGACGTCGCGACAAAGCTGATTATCAAGCTGTTCCAACGCGGCGTCGTTGAACCGAAGCCGCTTTTGGAAGCTCTTGTCCGGTATATGGGCGACAGGGTTCCGGAAATGAAACCTTATGCTCTTCCTACACACCGCTTCGCGATCCAGGGCATGAATTCCCGAATGCCGACGCTTCACTAGCCCACGTCGACCTTTTGCCAAAGAATTCTGCTTATAGCTTGTCTCCTGGCAATCCGTCTTCACCCTTGGTCGAGCTATCGGGGTGCAGCGGCCAATCGCCGTATTTCTTCTGCCATTTGCGGGCGCCGAACGGCAGGGTGATGAGATAGCCAAGCGCGGTCAGCACCATGGTTTCCCAGGTAAAGCTCATCAGCGTCGCGACATAGAGAACGACAAACAGGATGATCGGCAGGACGAGGTCGCGGCGAACGCGGTTTTCGGATTTGCCTGACCAGACCGGCAGGCGGCTGACCAGCAAGAAGGCGATCAGCACCGTATAGGCGGCGGACAGGATGCCCATGGTGCGGTCCGGAACGAGGCCGAGCAGCCCGAGATACATCGGCAGCAGCACCAGCATGGCGCCCGCCGGCGCGGGCACGCCGACGAAGTATTCCGACTGCCAGGCGGCCTTCACGTCGCGCTCGGACATGACGTTGAAGCGGGCAAGCCGCAGGCCCGCGGCGATGACGTAGATCAGTGCAGCGATCCACCCCAGCGAACGCGCCTGATCCAACACGAAGGCATAAAGGACCAGCGCCGGCGCGACGCCGAAATTGACGATATCGGCCAAGCTATCCATCTGCGCGCCGAACTTCGAGGTCGCCTTCATCAGCCGGGCGATCCGTCCGTCAATGNNGATCGCCAGCACGGTGATCAGGTTGGGGATGATCAGCCGCAGCGGAATTTCCCGCAGGCGGGGACCGCGCGCCTCATCGTTCGGGCCGTTCGGTTCATAGGAGTGAAAGGGGGTTTCCATGCGTCGCTCCTGTTCCTTGCATCATTGCCCGCGATCAGCCGCGACGGCTGATGACCGGCCCCTTGGACGAACCGAACTCGGCCAGCACGGTTTCGCCGGCAATCGCCGTCTGGCCGAGGCTGACGCGCGGTTGCGCGCCTTCCGGAAGAAAGACATCCAGCCGTGAACCGAAGCGTATCAGGCCGAAACGTTCGCCGGCCTGCAGCATATCGTTTTCCGACGACCAGCAAACGATGCGCCGCGCAACGAGGCCGGCGATCTGGACGACGCCGATCGCGCCGCGCTCGGTTTCGATCACCAGGCCGTTGCGCTCATTCTCGTGGCTCGCCTTGTCCAGTTCCGCATTGACGAACTTGCCTTCACGATAGGCGATGCGGCGGATGGTGCCGCGCATCGGAGCGCGGTTCACATGGCAGTTGAAGACATTCATGAACACCGTGATGCGCAGCATCGGCTCATTGCCGAGACCCAGTTCTTCCGGCGGCGAGATCAGCGCGATCGAGGAGACGCGACCATCGGCCGGGCTGATGACGAGATCGTCGTCGAGCGGCGTCAGCCGGACCGGATCCCGGAAGAAATAGGCACACCAGGCGGTGAGCACGAAGCCAAGCCACATCAGCGGCTCCCACAGCAGGCCGAGCACCAGCGACACGACGAAGAAACCGGCAATGAAGGGGTAGCCTTCCTTGTGGATCGGAACCAGCGTGTTGCGTACGGTCGTGATCAGGCTCATGAATGGCAGTCTCCAGTTGTCTTATGTTGCAGAAGGCCTACAGCGAAGCGAAGGAATAGCCAATAGGCAGTAGGTCACAGCGGAAGAAAGACGCTTCCGGAGCGTCGCATCAACTTGATCCCCATTGCCTACTGCCCAGTCCCTCACACAGCCGCCGCTCCCCGCACGACGACGCCGAGATCGTCGTTTTCGCGGACCTTTTTCAGTTGCTCCTCGGCCTGCGTCGCTTCGCGCTGGCGGTTCCACATGGAGGCGTAAAGGCCGTTGCTCTCGATAAGTTCCCCATGGGTGCCGCGCTCGGCGATGCCGCCGTCCTTGAGCACGATGATCTCGTCGGCATGGATCACGGTCGACAGCCGGTGGGCGATGACCAGCGTCGTGCGGTTCTGCGAGACGATGTCTAGCGCCGTCTGGATTTCCTGTTCGGTGCGGGTATCGAGAGCCGATGTCGCCTCGTCGAGGATCAGGATCGGCGGACTTTTCAAAACCGTGCGGGCAATTGCCACCCGCTGTTTTTCGCCGCCCGACAGTTTCAGGCCACGCTCGCCGACCATGGCGTCGTAACCTTCCGGCAGGCTCTTGATGAAGGAGCCGATCTGGGCGATGTCGGCGGCGGCGATCACCTCCGCCTCGCCGGCGGACGGACGACCATAGCGGATGTTGTAGGCGATCGTGTCGTTGAACAGCACCGTGTCCTGCGGCACCATGCCGATGACGGCGCGCAGGCTCTTCTGCCTGACGTCGCGCACGTCCTGGCCATCGATAGTGATCGCACCATCCTGCACGTCGTAGAAGCGGTAGAGCAGCCGCGACAGCGTCGATTTGCCCGCCCCCGAGGGGCCGACGACCGCAACAGTCTTGCCTGCCGGAACCTCGAAGGAAATGCCCTTGAGGATGGGCCGCGCCGGATCATAGGCAAAGTGCACGTCCTTGAAGACGATCGCGCCTTTGTCGATTACCAGGTCGCGGGCATTCGGGCTGTCGTTTACCTCCGCCTCTACCTCGAGCAGATCGAACATCTGCTCGATATCCGTCAGACCCTGGCGGATTTCGCGGTAGACGAAGCCGATGAAATTGAGAGGAATGGCAAGCTGAATCAGCATGGCGTTGATGAAGACGAAATCGCCGAGCG
The DNA here is from genome assembly GCA_900472785.1 of Hyphomicrobiales bacterium. GTDB lineage: Bacteria > Pseudomonadota > Alphaproteobacteria > Rhizobiales > Rhizobiaceae > Pararhizobium. The sequence continues at coordinate 242,673 of UCJH01000024.1, forward strand.
ACTGTTCCCCACGCTGCACGGCGAGCGCCGACATGACCATCATGATCGCCGTACCCAGGCCGAAGATCAGCGCCTGGCCGAAGTTGAGCCAGCCGAGCGAGGTCCAGACCTGCGTGGCGGAACGCTCGTAGCGCGCCATCGACTGGTCGAAACGCTGCGCCTCCATC
>UCJH01000048.1 GCA_900472785.1 Hyphomicrobiales bacterium
CCCGACCCTTCGGGCCACCCACCCCACAAAGGGGAGGGAAAGATCAGAGATCAACGCCCGCCGATGACGCCGATATAGTCGGAGACCCAGCGGTGATAGGGCACGCATTCCCCCTGGCTTTCGCATTTGGAAACCGGCGTCTTCCAGAACTTGATCTTCTCGAAGTCGTTGTAGCCGTTGGCGGCGCAGCCTTCGTCTGTCAGGAGCTCATTGCCCTTGCAGGCCGCCGGGACGGACGGGACGGTTCCGAACCAGGCGGAGACATCGCCCTGGACCTTCGGCGACAGCGAATGCTCCATCCACAGATAGGCGCAGTTCGGATGTTCGCTTTCAGCCGCCAGCATGGTCGTATCGGCCCAGCCGGTGGCGCCTTCCTCCGGGAAGACCGAGGCGATCGGCTGCTTTTCGGCCTTCAGCAGATTGACCTGGAAGGGCCAGGACCCGGAGGCGACGACGCCCTCGTTCTTGAAGTCGTCGATCTGGATCATGGCGTCATGCCAGTAGCGGCTGGCGAGCGTCCGCTGGACGCGCAGCACATCGAGCGCCGCCTTGTACTGGTCTTCGTTGAGCTCAAAGGGGTCCTTGATTCCGAGTTCCGGCTTGTGGAACATCAGGTAGTTGGCGGCGTCCGCGACGTGGATCGGGCCGTCATAGGCCTGCACGCGGCCCTTGTTCGACTTGTCGTCCGGCAGGGTCGTTTCCTCGAAGACCACCTTCCAGCTCTTCGGAGCCTCGCCCTTGAAGGCGTCGGTGTTGTACATCAGGACGTTCGGCCCCCAGACATAGGGCGTGCCATAATGTGTGCCGTTGACCGTATGCCATTTGGCATTCTGCAGGCGCTCGTCGATCGTCGACCAGCTCGGAATGAGCGCGGTGTTGATCGGCTGGACGCGCTTGCCGGCGACGAGACGCAGCGAGGCGTCACCCGAGGCGGTGACGAGGTCGAAACCGCCTTCGTTCATCAGCGCGACCATTTCATCGGAGGTTGCGGCCGTCTTAACGCTGACCTTGCAGCCCGTTTCCTTTTCGAAGCCGGTGACCCAGTCGTAGGCCTTATCCGTTTCGCCGCGTTCGATATAGCCGGCCCAGGCGACGATCGAGAGTTCGCCTTCGCCCTTGCCCAGTTCTTTCAGCGGCTCCTGTGCAAAAGCATGGGTGGCGAAAGCGAGCGAAAGGGTGAGCGCGGTGCAGGATTTCAGAATCTGCTTCATCGTGAGGTCTCCCGGTTTGAGGTCCGTATTTTACGGTTTTGTTCCCGGATGAAAGGTGCCCCGATTTCGCCGCTTTCGCAAATTCATTAATCAGAATGCCACTATCGGTTTTTCCGATATCACGGCTGCGAACGCATTCTGCCGCTTCTCAATGCCTCCGCGACGCCGATGAAATCCTTCGCCGATTGCGGCAATCCTGACCCCTTACGCCAGACCATGCCGACCTGGACGACGGGAAGGGCGCCGGAGACGTCGCGGCTTTCGATGCGGTCGCCTTCCAGCGACCACGGGCGATAGACGAGATCGGGCAGGAGCGCGATGCCGGCGCCGGTGGCGACAAGGCTGCGCACGGCCTCGACGGAGCGGGTCCGGAAGGCGACATGCGGGCGGGCGCCGAGTGCCGTCAGCAGCTTGCCGGTATTCTCCTCGATTTCATCCACCGTGAGCATGATCAGCGGTTCCCTGGCAATATCGGCAACCGAGATGATGTCGGCCGAGACCAGCGGGTGGCCAAGCGGCAGCCAGAGGCGGTAGGGCGAGGTCTCGATGATTTCCGCCTGTAGCGCCATGCGGTCGCGCAGGTTGGAGATGACCATGACGGCGACATCGAGTTCACCGCCGACCAGAAGATGTTCGAGATAGGAGCCGTTGTCCTCGATGGCGCTGACCTCGACTCCGGGGCAGGCGCGTCTGTAGCGGGCCAGCAGATCGGAAAGGACATAGCCGGCGACGAGCGAGGTGACGCCGAGATTGAGCGTGCCGCCGCGCGTATCGCGCTCCTGCGAGAACGAGCGCCGCGCATCGGAGACGTCGGCAAGGATCTTCGTCGCATGCCGCAGGAACTGGTGGCCATTGTGGGTGATGTGGAGGCCGCGCGGATGGCGTTCGAACAACTCGACGCCCAGATCGCTTTCCAGCTCCTTCACCGCTTCCGTGATTGAGGACTGCGAGATCGACAGGTTCTGCGCCGCGCGCGTGACTGACCCCTGTTCGGCGACCGCGATGAAATACTGGAGTTGACGGAGCGTGAAGGCCATGGTGGCAGTCAATTCAATGTTTCTACAACTGATAAGACGTTTCAGTTAATCCACTTTGGCCAAATATACTTTCCGTGTTCAAAAAATATCAGATTGGCCTTGGCGTAAATATTTTCAAATGGAACGAAACCGACCTCAAAACGACTATCGGCACTGTTGTCACGGTTGTCACCAAGCACAAAATAGTGACCAGGCGGCACCATGAATTCGTCAGTATCGTCTCCACGAGAGTTCTCCACTGTGTTGATGATCGTGTACTGGCTACCGCCGGGTAGCGTTTCCTGATAACGGGCCGCAGTTTCCCCCGTTTCTGCATAAGTTTCTAAAGTCGGCATCGTGCGGGGGGCAGCAACGCCATTAAGGTAAAGGATTCCCGATTGCATCTGCACACGATCGCCGGGGATACCGATGAGACGCATGATATAGACAATTTCCGGATCAGAGGGAAAACGAAATATGATGACATCCCCGCGCTTGGGTGGGGTCCGAAACATTCCTCTTATGGGGCCGCTGTCAAATGGAAATGAATATCTGGTGTATCCATAAGCGACCTTGCTTGCGAAAAAGCGTTGGCCTCGCTGTAGTGTTGGAAGCATCGCTCCTCCATTCGCTTGGAACGTTTCAAACGCCAGCGATCTGATCATCAGCGCAACGACAATCGGTGTACTGGTGATCGCTGCGAAGCCAAGCAATACGAAAGGAGGCGATAAAATAACTACAGCGACGATCATCGCTGCGAATCGAAGAGATTTAAGGCGTGAACGCATCTAAGTTCTTTCTACCGTGGATGGCATGCAGGTTTTCAGGTTGTCAGAAGTTTACCCCATCGACAGGAAACATATGAAAAACGCAACACCCACGGAATCCGGCATCCTCGCCTTCCACAAGCGTTGCGAGGAATTTTATCCGGCCGATGCCGTCGATGCCCCGATTGGTCAACAGCGCCGATGGTATGATGCGCTCTGCGCCGAGTTCGACGCGCCGTCGCCGGTAGGCCTCGTGCGGCAGGACGAACTGGTTGACGCTCGGATTTCTGTGCGCCGCTACCGGCCGGCGCAGATCGCTACACAGACCCGCATCTTCTATATCCACGGCGGCGGTTTCGTCGTCGGGTCGCTCGACAGTCATGACGCCATTTGCGCTGAGCTTGCCCATGCGGCGAAGGCCGAACTGGTTTCCATCGACTACCGGCTTGCGCCGGAACATATATGGCCTGCTGCGTTCGATGATTGCTTCGACGTTCTGACATGGCTTTTGGCCGAAGACCGGCCGCTGGTCGTGGCCGGTGACAGCGCTGGTGGTAACCTCACCGCCGGGATCGTGCTGAAAGCCAAGGCAAGGAACCTGTCCGGCATCGTCGGGCAGGTGCTTGTGTATCCCGGGCTCGGCGGCGATCTGGTGTCAGGCTCCTACCGCGAGATGGCGGACGCGCCCGGCCTGACGACGGCGGATGTCGGGTATTACCGCGCGGTTTTGCGGGCGCCGGAGGACGATGTTTTCGCCCATCCGTTGAAGGCAGGCGACCTGACGGGCTTGCCACCCGCCTATATTACGGCTGCGCATTTCGATCCCTTGCGCGACGACGCGCGTATCTATGCCGCGCGACTGATCATGGCGTGCGTCGACGTCACCTTTCGCGATGAGCCGCAGATGATCCATGCGTGGTTGCGCGCCCGTCATATGAGCGAGGGCGCGCGTCGTGGTTTCGATCACCTCTGCCGTGGGGTGGGAAGCCTTGTCGGAACGCTTTAACCCTTGGCCTTCAACACCAGAACCGGTGTGCTTGCGAATTTATCGGAGAACAATGCCTTCAGGTTCTCAATCTTCGGCATGTCGTTGTAGACGATGTAGGGGTAGGTCGGATTGAGCGTCAGGAAATCCTGATGATATTCCTCCGCCGGGTAGAATGCCGAAAGGTCCGATACTTTCGTCACGACCGGTTCTCCGAACACCTTGGACTTGTCGAGTTCGGCGATATAGGTCTGGGTGATCTTCTTCTGCTCATCGTCGATGGTGAAAACTTCCGACCGATACTGGGTGCCGTGATCAGGACCCTGATAGTTCAGCTGCGTCGGATTGTGGGCAACGGAAAAGAAGATTTGCAGCAATTGTCCGTAGGTCACCTGCTTCGGATCGTAGGTGATTTCGACGGCTTCGGCATGGCCGCTCTGGCCGCCGCTGACCGCTTCGTAGGTTGCCGTTGCCTTATCGCCGCCGGAATAGCCGGACACGGCGTTCTTCACGCCTTTGACATGCTGGAAGACGCCTTGCACACCCCAGAAGCAGCCGCCGGCGAATACTGCCTTTTCGGTTTCCGCGGACGCCGTTTCATCAATCGATGGCGGCGGGATGACGAAGGCCTCTTCCGCGGCAACAGACCTGTTTGTTGACATGGAAAACAGAGTGGCCGCAAGCGCGGTCGTCGCCACCGCCCCGAAAAGCGCACGTCTCGAGAACGGCATTTCGAACGATTTCTTCATGGTCATTTTCTCTCCCGAGGTTTGGTTTGTGGCGATGGCTCCGGGTCTTTCGGCCGGTCGCGGATGCTGCATCAGCGGATCATGATGAAACCTTGCGCAAGTCGGCGCGTCCGGTCAATTCGCAACTGCGTGCCTCACGTCGAAGTGACGGGGCGGAGCGCGCCTTGCACGGATGCGTGATTGCCGCTAGGCCTGCCGATGATACCGGATATGGGGGTGTATCAATGAATAAAACAGGCATCACCGATCTTTCCAGGCTTCTGCGTGACATGCGCCCAAGCCTTCATCCCGACAGCTTCGTCTACTGCACGATGGCATTCAATGATCCGGCAACGTCACTTGCTCGCTCGGCGCAAGGCGCTTTCCGGGAAGAGGAAGGGCTCGCCCTGATTCTTGAAAAGCGGGCGGCCGATAGCGCAGGTCTCGTCTATGGTCCGGTGATGCGGATGATCACGTTGAACGTGCACTCCGCCCTCGAAGCCGTCGGGCTGACCGCAGCGGTTTCCGCGGCTTTGACGCAGGCCGATATCAGTGCCAACGTCGTCGCCGCCTATTATCACGATCATGTCTTCATTCCGCAGGCCGATGCCGAGCGGGCCCTGCACGCGCTGGAACAGCTGACGAAAGCCTGATCTTTTGGCAAGCCAGCCGTCCACGCGGCGCCGAACGTTACATGAAGTCTCGCGCTATCGCCTTGCCGAAGGTCTTTTCGAACACCTGCGTTTCGCCCTCGTAAGCCTTGACCTGCGCCGAGATCACCCACTCGGTCTGCGTGCAGGCAATCGAAGCGACGCAGACGGTGCGGACGAACCAGCCGGGACGCGCCATGTCGCAGGTCCAGGTAGAGATGCCGGTCATCGACAATGGATCTCCGTCTGTGATGGACCAGATCTCGTCGCGCAATTGCCGCGTCGAAAGTCCGGTGCCGGGATGTTCGAACAGGCCGGTGTCCTCGTAAATTTTATAGTTCGTCCTACCGTTGGTGAGGTCACGCTCGACCGAACGGCGCGTTTCGGATGGTGCATGCTCGATATAGTGCGGCAGCGGGTCGCGGTTCTCCGGCTCGGGCACGACGATGGCACGGTGCTCGCCGAGCATCGGCAGGCCGAGTGCGATGCTGCCGGTGTCAATGGTGAGGCCCGGATCCGTGGGCGCCGGCAGGATGGTCGGCCAGTAGGCGGTCGACAGCGAGACGCGGATGCGGTGGCCGGTGCCGAAACGATAGCCGCAGGCATCCAACACCAGCCGGACCTTCGTCTTTTCACCTTTCGTCATGGCCTTCGGTTCCGCATTCCCGTCGCGATGCGCGAGGTTGAGAACGCCGAAGGTGACGCGGGTGGCAGCACCATCGGGATGCACGTCCACGAGGCGCACCGCGAGGTTTGCCCAGTCCGCATCGCAGGCAACATCGAGTGTCAGGACCGGCTGGCCCAAACTGTCGAAGGCCTCCGTGAGCGGTGCAGTCTGAAAGGTGAGGGAGCCGGCATCGTCGACGCGCTGGTCCCCGGCCATCTCGGCGTCGGGCTTCAAGGTGAACCATTCGCCGGACGCCGTGCCGCTGTCGAGCGGCGATTTCAGATAGATGTCGCGCACGGCATTGGCCTGGCCCTTGCCGAATTCGAGCGCGCCGGTCGGGCCGATATGCATCGGCTGCATCTGCGGCGGCGTCCAGCTGTCCTTGGCGACCCAGAAGCCCGGATCGGTATCGCGGCGCAGGGCCGGGCGCGGTCCGTCGAGCATGTAGGCACGCATCTGCGGCAGGGCTTCGACGCCTGTGTCTTCGCCGCGCAGCCAATGGTTCCACCAGGCAATCGCCTCGCCATGAAAATCGGCACGCGGTTTGGGCCAGGCGAAATGCGGATACTTGTGCACCCACGGGCCGATCATCGCCTTGGCCTTGTCGCCCAATCCCTCGACGGCGAGCATCGGTGTGTTGCGGTAGCCGTCGGCCCAGCCGGCGATGACCATGGCGGGCACCGGGAAGCCATCGAAATCTTCGCAGATCGAACCGTGTTTCCAGAAGGCGTCGCGGCGCTGGTGCTCCAGCCATTCCTCAAGGAAAAAGGGTTCGTTTTCCAGCCGCTCCATCCACATGTCGCGCCAGCGGTCGCCGACGAGCGCCGGATCGGGCGAGCGGGACTGGTAGGCTAGCATCGTTGCCGCCCAGGAGAGTTGTGCGGAAAGATGCGTGCCGTTCTTGTAGTGGATGTCGTCGTTGTAGCGATCGACGGTGGAGGCGATCGAGATGACGGCTTTCAGCGCCGGAGGCTTGAGCGCTGCGACCTGCAGGCAGTTGAACCCGCCCCAGGAAATACCCATCATGCCGACCGAACCGTTCGACCAGGGTTGCGCTGCAATCCAGGCGATCAGCTCGCAGGCGTTGGCGAGTTCCAGCTGCGTGTATTCGCCGTCGATGACGCCGTCCGATTCGCCGGAGCCGCGAATATCGACGCGTATGCCGGCGATGCCGGCGGCGGCAAACACGGGATAGGTGGATTCGTCGCGCGGGCTCGTTCCATCCCGCTTGCGATAGGGCAGGAATTCGAAAACGGCAGGGACCGGTTTCGTTGCGGCGCCGTCCGGCATCCAGATGCGGGCTGCAAGCCGCGTACCGTCCTCAAGGACGATCCATTGGTTTTCAATGACGGTGAAATTGCCTGTGGTCATGAGCGTGTCTTTTCTGCATGCTGTTCGGTAGAAGCGGATGATCAGGAGCCGCTTGTGATCAGGGAGGATGTGTCATGATGGAAAGAGTGTATCTCGCCGGTTTTCTGATGGCGCTGATTCAGCCGGGTGCGGCCTTTGCCGACACCGCGCCTCTTCCAGCCTGCGCCTTGTCCGGTGCAACCAGCGTCATGATCGGCGGCCAGCCGGCGCTGCGGCTCTCGGACGTCGTCAACTGCCCGCCGGAGCTCTATACCGTCGTACCCAGCATCTTCATCGAAGGTCAGCCCGTCGTGCATTTCCGCTCCGGCAGCGGCGAGAAGGGTGACTGCACGGCACGCGCCGAACCTTCCGTCACCTTGGAAGGCGGCGCCGCGCAACGGCTGGGCGATGTTGCTTGTACGGGAAAATGATAATCGTATCGTAGCATAGGAGCGCTTCGCGGACGCTATTCCGGCCGACCAATTCTGCCTTTTGGACGCAGGTATCCATTGGACGGACCGCGGCGAAAACAGCTCAAGCATGGCCGGGTATTCCATTATAAGGATTGATGCATCGCGCATCGAACAGACCGAAATGCGCAATGTTGCGTGTCACAACTGTCAGTCCTCGCATTTGAGCGGTTGCTGCTATCGCTGCATCGGGAAATCCTGGATTTCCGCCTTTCCCAACGGCCTTGTCGAAGAGTTGGCCAGCCAGTCTCGCCGTCTCCAAATCCAGCCCATGAATACGCGATTCATAGAGGGCAAGAATGAGTTCGAGCCAATTTCGGAAGCTTGACGCTTTGCTGGATGCGCCAGTGCGGACGAGACGGGAAATACCCGTTTCAATTTCCGATATCGTGATCACCGATAAATAGAACTCGTCGGAAGAAAATTTCAGCCAATGCGCTATTCGCTCCTCGTCCGACGTTCTGCCGCGTGCCGGCACAAAAATGGAAACGATATTTGTATCCAGCAAGTACATCAGAAAATGTCTTTGCCGAAATCCGGTGTCGGACGGCGTTCCGGCATGTCGCCTTCCTCAAGCGGTGACTGTGCCAGGAGCCATCCGAAACTCGGCACCACCCGCGACAGCCTTTCGAATTCCTGAAACGAAATGACGACTGCCTCCTTGCGGCCATGGCGCGTAATGATGGCACCATTGCCTTTAACGGCATCGTCGATCACCGCGGACAATTTTGCCTTGGCGTCCTTCAGCTGAATCTCGTTCATCGGAGATCTCCTAATATGACCATAGTAGTCATATTAGGCCGACTGTTTCTCACCGTCAATTCCCGGCGCTGGCCATGCGCCTCGTGGTCAATACGCGTTCCAGCCAGCCGATTTCCATTTCGGGAACGGATTTCAGCAGGAGATCCGTGTAGTCGTCGAAGGGCGGCGACAGCACTTTGGACTTCGGTCCGAAGCGGACCAGCTTGCCGCGGTGCATGACCGCCACGGAATCGGCGATGGCCCGGACGATGGCGATGTCGTGGGTGATAAAGACATAGGAAACAGCGGTTTCCTCCTGAAGCTTGAGAAGCAGATTCAGGATGCCTTCTGCCACCAGCGGATCGAGCGCCGAGGTCGGTTCGTCGCAGAGGATCAATTCAGGCTTGGCCGCCAGCGCGCGCGCGATCGCCACGCGCTGTTTCTGGCCGCCGGACAATTCGGCCGGATATCGATCAAGGAAGCGCCCGCCCATTTCGATCTGGTCGAGCAGTTCCTTGACCCGCTCGGTCTTTTGCGCGCCATGCAGGCCGAAATAGAAGGAGATCGGCCGGCCGACGATGTCGCGCACCGTCTGGCGCGGGTTCATCGCCGTATCGGCCATCTGGTAGATCATCTGCACTCGGCGCAATTCGTCCTTGGTGCGGGATTTCAGCGCTTTCGGCAATTCCTTGCCTTGAAAGCTGATCGTGCCTTCCGACGGTGGCAGGAGCCCGGTGATGACGCGCGCAAGCGTCGACTTGCCCGAGCCGCTTTCGCCGACGATTGCCAGCGTCTGGCCCTTGGGCAGATGCAGCGACACGTCCTGCAGAACCTTGAAGCCGTTGCCGTAGCCGGCGGTGACATTGTCGATCTTCAGGAGCGTGTTGCTCTGGTCGAGCGCTTCTTCCCGCTTGGTCTGGCGCACGTTGACGAGCGCCCTTGTGTACTCTTCGTTCGGCGCCTCGATGATCTGTTTCGTCGTGCCGTATTCGATGGTCTTGCCGTGACGCAAAACCATGATGTCGTCGGAAATCTGCGCGACGACGGCGAGATCATGGGTGATGTAGAGTGCCGCCGTATGGGTTTCCTCGATCGCGTGCTTGATCGCAGCCAGAACGTCGATCTGCGTCGTCACGTCGAGCGCGGTCGTCGGCTCGTCGAAAACGATCAGTTCCGGATTGGGGCAAAGCGCCATCGCGGTCATCGCCCGCTGCAGCTGGCCACCGGAAACCTGGTGCGGATAACGGTCGCCAAAAGTCTGCGGATTTGGCAGGCCAAGCACGGTGAAAAGGTAGAGCGCGCGCTTTTTCGCCTCTTCCTTCGACATGATGCCGTGGCGCAGCGAAGCCTCGATGACCTGCTCGCCAAGCCGGTGCGCCGGATTGAAGGCGGCCGCTGCCGATTGCGCGACGTAGCAGACCTTGCAGCCGCGGATCGTGCGGATGCCGTTGCGGCCGAGCGTC
>UCJH01000080.1 GCA_900472785.1 Hyphomicrobiales bacterium
GTCTCCTTGAGGGCGCCGGCATCGATGCCGACCTTGAGATCGGCATAGGCACTGCCGACCGAAATCGCCTGCGCATCGAGATTGAGGCGGGCGAGAATTGCCATCGGCAATGGCTGGCCGTTCTGCGTCACCTTGCCGGCCGAAATCAGGTAAGGCATCGGCGTCAGGATATGCGCTCCGTCGATGCCGCTGCCTTCGGAACCAAGCACCAGATTGTCGCGCGTCGTGCCCCAGGACGCCTGCTTGACGACCTCGACATCCGGCATGCCGTGCTTTGCGAAAAGGCCCATTTCCTTGGCAATCACCAGCGGCGCGGAATCCGTCAGCGCGATGAAGCCGAGAACGGCCTTGGTGGTTTCGGGACCCGCGCCCTGCGCAAAGGCGCCAGAGGGGAAAGCCATCTTGACCGCGCCCATCAGCGCCGTGGCGGCTGTGGTCTTCAGCATGCTACGGCGGGTGAGTCCGCCGGACAGAATCTTGTTCATCAATCGATTCCCTCTCTTTTGCCCCGGGCCTGAAGCCCCGAAAAAAACCCACAAAAAAACGCCGCTCGGCATAAGCACCAAGAGAATGGGAGAAGTCCCTCTCGATGCAGAAGCCTTGCGACGTCGATGTCACTGATTGAACGGATAGCCGGTCAATGGCGCCCGGATCGTCATTGATCCAAGCGGAATATACCAAGCAATCCGCGTGCCAGTTTTGTAAAAACCAGACAAACCATTGTTTTAAATGAGATAAATAGAGAATTTCGCCGCGCTCAAAATTTAATCAGGCAGTGGCACGGCTCGCAATTTGTGCAGCGCGTCAAAGCGGCTGCAGCATTCTTATGCATGCAAGGGAGACGCCGGCCCTAGATTTCATCGCCGGAATCGGGGCCGCCGGCGCGCGCGCGGATGGCGAAGCCTTCAACATAGGCCGGAATATCCGCGGGATCGAAGATGTGGCCGTCGATGAAGCGATCGCCATCGACAGTTCCTTCGATGCGCAGATCTTCCGTGGAATCGGGAAGCAACGTTCCCAAGGCAGCACGATACAGGTCGGGACGATAGGCGGAGGCCGCCAGCCGCTCGCCTTCAACCGAATGGCCGACCTGTCCCCAGCGGATCATCTGGCTGTAGACCCAGAGCGCCTTGCTCGGACGCGGATAGTTGGCAAGACCGGAATGGAAGACGAAATAATCGTCGATGACGCGCTGGCTGCCCTGTGGATCGACCGTGAACTCCCCCCGCAGCACGCGGCGCAGGATATCGACGGGCGCCGCCACGTAACGCGCATCGGCCAGCACGTCCGCCAGTCCGCCGTGGTTTTCCGGCCGGTCGCACCATCGTGCCGCGGCATCCAGCGCAACGATCAGGCGCGACAATGTCTCCGGATGGCTGGCCGCCCATTCCGGGCGCGTCGCGATCACCTTTTCCGGCGCGGACGGCCACAGGTCCTGCTTGGCGGCAACGATCCGGCCAACACCGCGCTCGGACGCGACCATGTTCCAGGGCGCACCGACGCAGAAACCGTCGATCGCGCCGGCAGCCAGCGCATCGGAGGTCAAGGGCGGCGGCACGACGATCATCCGCACGTCGACGTCGGGATCGATTCCGCCCGCGGCAAGCCAGTAGCGAAACTCGTAATTGTGCGACGAAAACGGGTAGGTCATGCCAAAGGTCGGCAGCGGCTCTCCAGACGCCTTCATGTCGGCAATGACTGTGGCCAGCGCCCTGGCATTGGCGAGGGCGGTATCGGTGCCCGAAAGCCCGGCAGCCTGCTGCATACGGCTATAGAGCCCGGTGGACAGGGTAATGGCGTTGCCGCCGCGGCCGAGCGAAAACGGCGTGATCGTCGGCGACGGATTGGAGCCGAGGCCAAGTGCGGCGGCAACCGGCATCGGCGAAAGCATATGGGCGATGTCGAACTGGCGGAAGGCCAGCCGGTCACGAACATTCGCCCAGGACACATCGCGCACCAGATCGAGCGTGATGCCTTCGCGGGCGGCAAAACCAAATTCGGCGGCGGCAATCAGAACGGAGGCATCAACCAGCGGAATGAACCCGGCCCGCACGATACGGGCACCTTCCGTGCGCATGCGCGTCGGCGCGGACAATGTGCCGCCGTCGGTGATACTCTCAAGCACGCTCATTCTGTACACCCTGGCATGTCCCGGCTTCTAGGATTCCGTTTGGCATCCGGATAAATAGTGTCGTTCATCGCATCAGCAATCCGGCCGCCGTGACGACGCTCTGGGCGATATCGGTCAGTTTCTTTTTCTCGTTCATCGCCGTCTGGCGCAGCATGACGAAGGCCTCGTCCTCGGAAATCTGACGCATCTGCATCAAGATGCCTTTGGCGCGCTCGATGATCTTGCGCTCCTCCAGTGCGGACTTGGCATCCGCCAGTTCCCGTTGCAGGCGGCTGAAGGCGTTGAAGCGACTGACGGCCATGTCGAGGATCGGCTTGACCCGCTCCTTCTTCAGGCCGTCCACGATATAGGCGGAAACCCCTGCATCCACGGCGGCCTCGATCGAGGCTGTATCGGATCGATCGACGAACATGGCAATCGGCCGGCTGACGGCACGCGTGAGCTGGAAGAGATGTTCCATCATGTCACGGTTCGGATTTTCAATATCGATGACGATGACATCCGGCACGATAATCTCGATCTGGCGCGCCAGGCCGGCGATCTCATGCAACACGGTTACATGCTCATGGCCTGCCTCCCGCAACCCCGTTTCAATGATCGAGGCACGGATATGGTTTTCGTCGATGACGAGTATGGACAGCGGCTTGGGCGACATGGGCCAATCCTGCCTATAAGCGGCTTCTTGTGCAATGCAAAAATTTTTCGAAGGGGACATTCGCCGCTGAACGGCCGATGGACAACGGCGCCAGCAAACAAAATCCATGACAAAGCATGGCAGAAACCGAAACTTTCCCATATGACAGCAACATTTCTAGGTGTTTTTTCATGAATGCGCGGGATGATCGCAAAATAGCGACAGTTCCCGTGGATACAGCCCACCAAGCAAAACAATTTTAGAGAAGATATGAGACGCATGGACGCCAAACTTGTGAATAACTGGGTCTTCTGAGGGCTTGCCGGTGACGAAAAATCCTAAATTGAAGGCAGGCGCCGCCGAGCCGGGCGCTGCACTGCGAAACTGCAAGGCCGCCTTTGTCGGGGTGTTCATCGCCAGCGCGCTCGTCAATATCCTGTATCTGACCGGCTCGTTCTTCATGCTGGAGGTCTACGACCGCGTGCTGCCAAGCCGCAGCATCCCCTCGCTGATCGCACTCTGCATTCTTGCGTTGTTGCTCTATGCGTTTCAGGGCGCCTTCGAGATGGTTCGCGGCCGCATGCTTGTGCGCATTGCCGGCGCGCTCGACGAAGCCATGGGCGCGCGCATCTACCGCGCCGTCGTGCAGGCGCCACTGAAGGTAAAGACCCAGGGCGACGGATTGCAGGCCCTGCGCGACTTCGACCAGGTCCGCGCTTTCCTTTCCGGAACCGGTCCGGCTGCGTTTTTCGATCTGCCCTGGTTGCCGTTCTACATCGGTATCTGCTTCCTCTTTCATCCGATGATCGGCTATGTCGCGATTATCGGTTCGCTGATCCTGATCGCGCTGACGTTCCTGACCAACCGCGGCACGCAGGGGCCATCGCGCGCCGCATCCGAAGCCGGCAACCGGCGCAACGCATTTGCCCAGGCTTCGCAGCGCAATGCCGAAGTGATGCAGGCAATGGGCATGCTCGGCCGCATGTCGGAGATCTGGGAACAGCGCAACCGCACCTATCGCGACCAGAACCGGCTGACGTCCGACGTCGGCAACGGCTATGGCGCGGTTTCGAAAGTGTTTCGCATGGCGCTGCAATCCGGCGTGCTTGCGACTGGCGCGGTACTCGTTATCGAAGGCATGGCGTCGCCCGGCATCATCATCGCAGGCTCGATCCTGACGGCGCGTGCGCTCGCACCGGTCGAACTGGCCATCGGCAACTGGCGCGGTTATGTCGCCTGCCGCCAAAGCTGGCAGCGTCTCAAGGATCTTTTGAAGGCCCTGCCGGAACGCGATGCGCCACTGGAACTGCCGGCCCCGCGCGAGCGTCTGAGCGCGGAAGCCCTGGCTGGCGGCCCGCCCGGCGCCCAGCGGCTGACCTTCGCGGAGATCAACTTCACCGTTCGCGCCGGAAGCGCGCTGGGCGTCATCGGACCGAGCGCATCGGGCAAATCATCACTGGCCCGCGCCCTGATCGGGCTCTGGCCGGCGCATCGCGGCGCCGTGCGGCTGGATGGTGCAGCGCTTGACCAGTGGGACAGCGACCGGCTCGGACATCATATCGGCTACCTGCCGCAGGACGTCGAACTTTTCGCGGGCACCATTGCGCAGAACATTGCCCGGTTTGCCGAGGATGCCACATCGGAAGCCATCGTCGCCGCCGCGCGAGCCGCGCGCGTCAACGATCTGATCCTGAAGCTGCCGAACGGTTACGAAACCGAGATCGGCGAAGGCGGCGCCGCCTTGTCGGCTGGCCAGCGGCAGCGTGTCGCCCTTGCCCGCGCGCTCTACGGCGACCCCTTCCTCGTCGTGCTCGACGAGCCGAATTCGAACCTTGACGCCGAAGGCGAGCAGGCGCTTTCCGAGGCGATCATGACGGTTCGGTCGCGCGGCGGCATCGTCGTCGTCATTGCCCATCGGCCGAGCGCGCTTGCCAGCGCCGACATGGTGCTGATGCTGAACGAAGGCCGTATGCAGGCCTTCGGTCCGAAGGAAGAGGTCCTGTCGCAGATCCTGCGCAAGGAAAACCAAAGCCGCCAGCCCCAGATTGAACGCCCCTCGCCATTGAAGGTGGTGGGTGAAGGACAGGAAAGCGCATCGTGAGCAACCAGGAAACCGCCCCCGAGGAAAACAGCGTCAGTGCGCGGCGTTCGCTTGGCCGCCACATGACGGCCGTGACGCTTCTGGCGCTCGCCCTGGTGGGCGGCATCGGCGGCTGGGCTGCGACGACGGAACTGTCGAGCGCCGTGGTCGCCACCGGGACCGTCATCGTCGACAGCAACGTCAAGAAGATCCAGCATCTGACCGGCGGGATCGTCGGGGAAGTGGCCGTGAAGGAAGGCGACCGCGTCGAGGCAGGCCAGATCCTGATCAAGCTCGACGGCACCACGGTGCAGGCCAACCTGTCGATCGTCCAGAACACGCTGGCGCAACTCTATGCCCGCCGGGCGAGACTTCTGGCGGAGCAGATCGCGGCCGATACGTTCAGCATCCCCGAGAAACTGGGTGAACTCACCACCGGAGCATCGGCAGCAACGCTGGAAGAGAGCGAACGCAAGCTGTTCGTCAGCCGCAAGAATGCGCTGTTGGGCATGAAGAGCCAGCTTGCGTCGCGCAAGAGCCAGCTCGCCGACGAGAACAAGGGCCAGACCGTACAATTGGCCGCGATCGAGGACGCACTGAAACTGATCAACGAGGAACTGGTCGGTCTCGACAAGCTCTACGCGCAGGGGCTCGTGTCGATGCAGCGGCTGACCGAACTCAAGCGTAATCGCGCCCAGCTCGAAGGCGAACGCGGCGCCCGGATCGCAGCGCGCGCGCAGGCGGCCGGAAAGGCAAGCGAAATCGACCTGCAGATCCTGCAGCTCGACGAAGATCGCCGCACCGAGATCGCCAAGGAACTGACCGATATCGAAGGCAAGATCGCCGAATACGAGGACCGCCGCATCGCCGCGCTTGATCAGCTGAAACGGCTCGACATCCGCGCGCCGCTGAGCGGCCGGGTCTACCAGCTCGCGGTGCACACGGTAAACGGGGTGATCAATCCGGGCGAGGCATTGATGCTCGTGGTGCCGGAGGCCGACCATCTGACGATCGAGGCGAAGATCGCGACCCATGACATCGACCAGATCACGCTCGGCCAGTCCGTCGATGTGCGCTTCAGCGCCTTCAACCAGCGCACCACGCCGATCGTGCAGGGCGAAGTGGCGACCATTGCGCCCGATCTGATCACCGACCAGCGAACCGGCTTGAGCTACTATTCGCTGCGCATCCGTCCCAAGCCGGAAAGCCTGGCCCAGTTGAAGGGCCTGACGCTCTATCCCGGCATGCCGGCCGAAGTCTTCATCAAGATCGCCGACCGGACCGTGATCTCCTATCTGGCGAAGCCCCTGACCGAGCAAATCCAACACACCTTCCGCGAGGACTGACGCGTCGCCGAAAGCGCGGTGTTGCCGGAAAACGCAAGGCGCAGCATTTTTTTGCTGCGCCGCAAAAATCCATGGTTTTCCGGGTTATGCCCGATGTAAGACGAGACCATGCAATCGAAGCGCAACGGCTATATCTTCGTCTTTCTGGCTCTGGTGATCTTCTCGATCCAGGACGCGATTTCCAAACATCTTGGCAGCCTCTATCCGCCGGTGTTCATCACGATGATCCGCTACTGGGCCTTCGCCGCTTTCGCGATCGTTCTGGCTTGCCGCTCGAACGGCGGCTTCAAGGCGGCAATCCGGACCCGCAAACCCAAGCTGCAAATCCTGCGCGGCCTGTTGCTGGTCTTCCAGATCGTCATCGTGATTGTTTCGTTTGCCCGCGTCGGTCTTGCGCATTCGCAGGCGATCTTCGCAGCCGGTCCTCTGTTCGTCGCCCTGCTGTCGATGCCGCTGCTGGGAGAACGGGTGGGCTGGCGGCGGTGGACCGCGATCATCGTCGGCATGCTCGGCGTTCTGCTGATCCTGAAACCCGACGGAGGGACATTCGAGCCGGTGCTGCTCATTCCGCTGGGTTCGGCCGTGCTGTTCGCCATCTATGTGATCGCAACGCGACTGGTCAGCCGCGACGATTCCTCCATGACCAGCTTTCTTTATACCGGACTTGCCGGCGCGGTCGCCATCACCCTGATCGGCCCCTTCTACTGGACGACGCTGGCACCCGTCGACTGGGCCTGGATGATCCTCCTGTGCATCACCGGCACGTCCAGCCATTTCTGCCTGATCAAGGGTTACGAACATCTCGATGCGGCGGAAGTGCAACCTCTTACCTATCTGCAGCTTGTCTTCGCCTCGGTGATCGGCGTCTCGATCTTCGGCGAAACGCTCAATCTCAACATGGTCGCCGGATCGGTGATCGTGGTCTGCGCCGGCATTTTCACGGTCTGGCGGGAACATGTCGTGTCGCGCCGCAATGCGAAGGCGGCGGACAAGGGCATGCTGGGAGATTAGAGCATCGCTCTAGGACGACGAGGCAGGATTGTCCGGCAGGGCCCAATCGATCGGTTCGAAACCCTTGGAGACCAGAAAATCATTCGCCTTGGAAAACGGCCGCGAGCCGAGAAACCCGTTATGCGCGGACAGCGGCGACGGATGCGCGGAGCGGATCACCAGATGGCGCTTCTGGTCGACGAAGGCCGCCTTCTTCTGCGCGTAGGATCCCCATAGAATGAAGACGACCGGATGCGGCTGCTCGTTGACCGCACGGATGACCGCATCGGTGAAACGCTCCCAGCCCTTGCCCTGATGCGACGCGGCGAGTGAACGCTCGACGGTGAGGACGCTGTTGAGCAACAGCACGCCCTGCCTTGCCCAGCTTTCGAGAAAGCCGTGACGGGCCGGCGGGATACCGAGGTCGCTCTGCATTTCCTTATAGATATTGACGAGCGAGGGCGGCGGCCGCACGCCCGGTCGCACGCTGAAGCAGAGCCCGTGAGCCTGTCCTTCCCCGTGATAAGGATCCTGGCCGAGAATGACGACGCGCACCTTGTCGATCGGCGTCAGGTCGAGGGCGCGGAAATATTCCGGCCCCTTCGGAAAGATCTGCTTGCCCGCCTGTTTTTCCTGCAGGAGAAACTGCTTCAGGCTCGTCATGTAGTCTGCGGAAAACTCCGTCGCGAGCACCGCTTTCCAGCTTTCCTCGAGCTTGATGCTGTTTTCCATCCCAATGCGCCTCCCCTCTGTTCCAAGCGGGAGACTTTAGTGCGGACGACCGCCAAGACAAGCACAAAGACCGCGGGTCATTCCACCGATCAACCCAGCAGAATTCGTTATATCTTTCAAAATATAGCGCTGGCCATTTGCTGAAGATCGTTATATTCAACAAAATATCTCGATACCTATGGAGGAATAAATGGGCCTTGACCGTCGCATTTTGCTGAAATCTTTCGGAGCTGCCCTCGGC
>UCJH01000091.1 GCA_900472785.1 Hyphomicrobiales bacterium
CCCTTCATCCATCGCCTGCAGCAGCCGGAAAATCCGGACGGCACGACGATCGTGCTTTTGCACGGCACCGGCGGCAACGAGACCAGTCTGCTGCAGCTGGGCAGCCAGATCTCCCCGAACGCGACGCTGCTCGCGCTGCGCGGCCGCAGCCTCGATGAAGGCTTTCCGCGCTTCTTCCGGCGGTTGACCAACGTAACCTTCGACCAGAAGGAAATCCTGTCCGAGGCGGAAGCCTTCGCGGCCTTTGTCAAAGGCGCCGTCGAAGGTTATGGCATCGATCTTTCAAGAACCCTGTTCGTCGGTTATTCGAACGGCGCGAACATGCTGGGCGCCGTCATGCTGCTGCATCCGGGGCTTATCCGCCAGGCGGCTCTCTTCCGAGCGATGAACGTGCTGGAAACCATTCCAGGCGGCGATCTCACCGGGACCAAGGTGCTGATGACGACGGGCGCGCAGGACCCTTACGCACCCTATACGCCGGCATTGGAGAAGAACCTGCTGAACGGCCATGCGCAGGTGGAAAACACCCTGCTCAACACCGGCCATGAACTCAGCCTGCAGGATGTCAGCGTGACAAGGACGTGGCTGGCCGACATCGGTTTTTGAAGGCGCGGCGGCCGGGGTTTCAGGCCACCGTCATCTTGAAGCCGGGTTGCAATAATCCGCAAACGCCTCGATGAAGGACGCAAGCCGCTTCCTTGCGTCCTCGTCGATGAGCTTGCCGTCCGCATCAAACAGCGAACTCGCCTTGGGCAGCATCAGCCGCTTGCCCGACCAGAGATCGGCACCCAACGTGTGGAAGACGGCGAGCCAGGCATTCTGGCTGAGAATCGTGCCAAAATTGCCCGGCGACGTGCCGGCGAGCGCGAAGGCGCGGCCGGCAAAGACATTCGGCGCGCCGGTCATGGAAGAGCCCACCCAGTCGATGGCGTTCTTGAAAACGCCGGGCATCGAATTGTTGTATTCCGGCGTGAACAGGATGACGCCATCGGCCGCCGCCACCTGCTCCTTGAGGATCCGCACGGCCTCCGGCACGCTTTCTTTCTCGACATCGGCGTTATAGAGCGGGATGCCATCGATCGTCCCGACCGTAAAATCCACGCCCTCCGGTGCAAGCGGCACGGCAGCGCGCAAAAGCGCGGTGTTAAACGAAGCCTTGCGCAGGCTGCCGGAAATTCCAAGCAGTTTGGTCATCGTGTCATCCTTCCATTCTGTCGAGCGGAGATTGATGCTGAAATGCGAAAAGTACAGACAAAAAAGCCGGGCGCTTGCGGCTCCCGGCTGATTTACAGTCAAAATGTTCAGACCAACGGCTTCAGGCGCGCCTCGATATGCGCCCGTTTGCCCTCGAGGAACGGCGGCAGCGACAGGCTTTCACCCAGGGTCTCCATCGGCTCGTCCACGGCAAAGCCGGGACCATCCGTGGCAATCTCGAACAAAATGCCGTTCGGCTCGCGGAAATAGAGCGAACGGAAATAGTAGCGCTCGACCTCGCCGCTCGACGGCAACCGGAAACCCTGCAGGCGGGCCGTCCATTCATGCAGGGCGGCCTCATCCGGTGCACGAAACGCCACGTGATGCACGGCGCCGGCACCTTGCCGGGCCGTCGGAAGGCCGGGCTGGACTGCGACATGCAATTCGGCAGATGGACCGCCCTCGCCCATGGAAAAGACGTGCACATCGCCGATACCATCAGGCGACGGATAGACGCGGCTTTCGACCATGTTCATCACCTGCGTCAGGACGATTTCCGTGTTGCGGATGTCCGGAACGCTCATGGTGATCGGGCCCAGCCCCTTGATCTGGTGTTCGGCCGGAACCGGCGAGCGATCCCAGGGATGCGACGGGGCAAAACCGCCATCGTCGATCAGCCGGAAACGCTGGCCTTCACCATCTTCGAAGTCGATCGATGCGCGGCCGTCGATATCCGCGACTTCGCCGGTCTTCACCCCGAGTTCATCGAAACGGGCTTTCCACCAGGCGATTGAATCGCGGCTTCCGACGCGAAGTCCTGTGCGCGAAATGCTATGCGTGCCACGGCCCTCGCGGCCGACAGGCCAGTCGAAGAAGGTCAGGTCCGTGCCAGGCGTCGCCTGCCCGTCGGCGTAGAACAGGTGGTAGGCGCTGGTGTCGTCCTGGTTGACGGTCTTCTTGACCAGCCGCAGGCCCAAAACCTGCGTGTAAAAACGCAGGTTTTCAGGCGCATTGGCGGTGATAGCCGTCAGGTGATGGATACCGGTCAGTTGCAGGCTCATGGCTGCCTCCTCAAAGAGAAACGATTTGAGGCGAATATCGGATGTCTGCGCCGTTTAACAAAGGCCTATCTCACGCACAGATTGTTCACGGTTATCGAACGACCTGCACCAGATCATCTGCGCTTGAAATCGACCCTGACGCGCGCGACCGGGAAAATGTATTTCCAAACGGTCGCCGTGTTAGCGATCGTCCTACCGTCTTTGGCCAGCACCAGCGTGTCGAAGAAGCGGACGATGTTTTTCTCCGGCCCCGGATCGAGATCGACCAGATAATTGAACCGGGCCGTATTGCCGCTGATGCGCACCGTGGTCGCGCCGACCACGTCCTCGCGCGTGCCGCTATAGGTCGTTGGCCCTGTTCTGACGAAGCGCCATGTCTTGCGGTCCTTTTCGCCGTCGTCATAGACGAAGTCCTCGCGCAGAATAAGCGTGCCGCCGCGCAGGCGTCCGGTCAGCGTCACGTCGAACCGCCGTTTGACACCATTAATGGCGGAGAAGGAACCGACCGCCGTCGTCCTGCCGACAAAGAACGTCTCCATCAGCGTGTCTTTGGCCAAGGCCAGGCCGGGCGAAAGGATCACCGTCGCCAGAACCGCCATCGATAATACAAACCGTTTCATCTTCTCTCTCCCATTGTCTGGCTCAAGGAAGATACGAAGGAAAAGCCCTGTCGGTTTCCGCCTCACGGCGTTGTGCTGGCACGGCCGTTATTTTTATGTCCGGTCCACGTCGGTGAGATAGGTGTTCTCGGCTTTGGAAATCGCGAAATGCTCGGGCCGGATTTCGGCGATCATCAGATTTTCGCCATGCGAACCGGAACTGGCAAGCAGGGAGCCGTCCGGGGCGGCGATGCGCGAAAGCCCGGCAAAGGAGAATCGCGCATCCGCGCCGCAATGATTGATATAGGCGACGAAGACCTGATTCTCGAAGGCCCGCGTCTGGATCATATGGCCGGTGATAAAGGTGCCCGACCAGCCGGCCGGGAGTGCCGTTGGTACCAGCACGGCTTCGGCTCCCGCCTGTGCCAGCCGCCGGACATTTTCCGGAAACTCGACATCGTAGCAGATCAGCATGCCGCAGGTGACACCGCGGTGATTGAAAAGCCTGGCCTCGGGCGCTCCTGCTGCAAACAGGCGGCGCTCGTAGTCGCCATAGAGATGCGACTTGCGATAGACGGTCGGCTCTGCCGCGCCATCGACATAGACAGCACTGTTGAAAACCGCCGCATCGGCCCGCTCGGCAAACCCGGCAATGATGGCCACCCCGGTCTCCGCCGAGATCGCCTGCAGCCGTCGGACGATCGACCCGTCTGCCGGCTCCGCGAGATGGGAGATCACATCGCCCGCGCCATAGCCGGTGATGCAGAGCTCCGGAGTGACCAACAGGCTGGCGCCGGCCGTGGCCGCATCCCAGGCGGCACTCTCGATCCGGGACAGGTTCGCGCCGACATCGGCGTCGATGGATTGCATCTGGAGAGCAGCAAGCGTGATCATTTGTCGTCCGATGACATGGCGCCGAGCAGCTTCGGCAGATCGCCGAACCGTGCAACGAGGGAAAAGATGATGGCGGCCGTCGCCACGAACAGGATCGTCACCGAGGCCATGGTCGGCGTGTAGCCGTAGCGCAGCGCGTTGAAGATCTTGATCGGCAGCGTTTCCATGGTGAAGCCGACGGTCATGTAGGCGACGATATACTCGTTGAGCGACAGGACGAAGGCAAAGGCATAGCCCGAGACGATATAGGGCAGGATCAGCGGCAGGACGACAGTGCGGAAGATCGTCCGGTCGTCGGCGCCCATCGTCGCGGCCGCTTCCACCAGCGACCGGTCGATGGCGGTAAAGCCGAGCGACAGCGTCACCAGCGGCAGCGTCACGAAGAAGATCGCGTGGCTGATCACCGCCGTCCAGGGCTGGCCGTAGAAACCCGTTGTCGCCCAGAAGGTGAGCAGTCCGAGCGCCGTGATGACCGGCGGCAGGGTAAAGGGTGCGACGCCGATAAGCTGGAAGATGTTCGCCCAGGGCGCCACCCTGCGCCACAGAAACCAGGAGAGCGGCAGGGCGATCACTACGGCGAGACCAGCAGAAAGAACCGCGAGCGTAACGGAAGCAAACAGCGCATTTCGCCATTCCGGATTAAGGAATATCTCGCCGTACCAGGACAGCGAAAAGCCCTTGGGCGGAAAGGCAAGCGTCTGCTTCTCGTTGACCGAGACACCGGCGACGACGATCATCGGCAGCGCCAGGAAAAGACCGATCAGGAAGAAGTAGAGTTTGCGGAATACCCCGGTCATGCGGCTTCCCCCTTGCGTCCGGCAATGACGGTCAACGCGACGAGACCGAGCGTGACGAGAACCAGGAACACGGCCATGGCGGCAGCGAACGGCATGTTGGACTGGTAGATCGCCTGATCGGTGATCAGCACCGACAGCGTCCAGTGCTGCGGCCGGCCGAGAAGCTGCGGCAGCAGATAGGAGCCGAGCGCAAAGATGAACACCATGATCAGCGTCGCGGTGATCGTGTTGCGCAGGGCCGGCACGACGACGGTAAAGAAGGCCTTGACCGGCGATGCGCCGAGCGTACGGGCAGCCTCCGTCAGCGTCGGATCGAGCCGGACCAGAGCCGGGTAGAGCACGAGTACGGTATAGGGAAACGCCTGATAGACCATGCCGGTCAGCACCGCGCCGAAGCTCGGCAGCAGTGCCTTCGCCTCGCTCAGGATCCCGGCCATGACCAGAAGATTGGTGATGCCGGCGGTGCGGGAAAACAGTGTCGACCAGGCAAAGCCAATGATGACCTCGGACAGCGACAGTACGGACAGCAGCGCGACGAGCCAGACGATCTGCACCTTCCGCTGCATGCGGGTGAGCAGGTAGGTGAAGGGCAGCGCCAGCACGACACAGCAGATGGCGACGACAACCGCCAGCATCAGCGAAAAACCCAACACATTGGCGAAGAACCAGCTGATGAACCGCTCGTAGTTCGACAGCACGAAGGCCGGCACGTAGAAGCCGGCCTGCTGGCGCTGAAAGAACGAAACGGCGATCATCGTTGCAAACGGTACAACGAAGAAGACGATGAGCATCGTCGCCGGAAAAAACAGCGGCGCATAATCGCCGATCTTCTGGGGCGCTTCCCGTCTCATCTGGCCAGCACCACGCAGACATCCGGCGACAGCACGACGCCGACCGGCTGGCCGACGGTGACATCCGGCCGCGCCCTTGGTGTCGAAACCGCGATGATCTGGTGCCCGGCAACATCGACAAAGGTCTCGATCGTGCCGCCGAGGTCGCGCACGAAGGTGACCGTGCCGGACAGGGCGCCGGCGCCAGGCGCCGTCAGATGCACGTCTTCGGGCCGAACCGACAATGTGGCCTTGGTCATCCCCGGCTTGAAAGCGACACCCTCGACCGGATGACCGAAAACCAGCGCGCGGCCGGAGCTGTCCAGCTCGGCTTCAAGCAGGTTGGTCTGGCCGATAAAATCGGCGACGAAACTGTCGGCCGGCTTGCGATAAATCTCCATCGGCGACGCCGCCTGGCGGATTTCGCCGCCCTGCATGACGACCACGGTGTCGGCCATGGTCATCGCCTCGCGCTGGTCGTGGGTAACGACGATGGTGGTGATGCCGAGCTTCTGTTGCAGCTGGCGCAGCTCCACCTGCATGGCCTCGCGCAGCTTGGCATCGAGCGCCGACAGAGGCTCGTCGAGGAGAAAGAGCTTGGGCGAGATGGTCAGCGCCCTTGCGATCGCCACACGCTGCCGCTGGCCGCCCGACAGCTTGGAGACCGGGCGGTCGGCATAGCCGGACAGATGAATCATCGACAGCAATTCATCGACCCGCTTCTTCTGCTCCTCCTTCGCCCGGCCACGGATGCGTAGCGGATAGGCGATGTTTTCGCCGACCGTCAGATGCGGAAACAACGCCAGCGACTGGAACACCATGCCGAGTTCGCGCTGGTGCGTTGGAACTTTTGTAATGTCCTTGCCGTCGAGCTGGATGGCGCCATCCGTCGGAAGGTCGAGGCCGGCGATCATGCGCAACAGCGTGGTCTTGCCGCAGCCGGATGGCCCGAGCAGGCACACGAAGGTGCCGTGCGGCACGGTGAGCGCCACATTGTTGACCGCGGTAAAAGTCCCGAATTCCTTCGTGACATTGTTGAGGACGAGGCCTGACATGGTGATCCAAACTATGGTGCGTCAATCTGATTGTCGAATTTGAGGATAGCTACCCCCCTCTGTCACTTCGTGACATCTCCCCCTCAAGGGGGAGATCATTCTTTTCATGCCCCCACTATCGTCAGGGAGGCAAGAGGTTTGCGGCTCATCTCCCCCCTTGAGGGGGAGATGTCGGCGTCGCCGACAGAGGGGGGTATCCTCGCTGCGTCGGAATTACAGTCAACCGACGATCAGCTCCGTCCACTTCTGGTTCAGCCAATCCGACTTCGTCTGATAGAGATCGTAGCGCGGAATGATCGGCTCGATATCGGAGGAGACGGCAGCGAATTCTTCGGCCGTCAGGTCGGTCAGCTCGCGCTTGACCGTCGGCGAAGTGCCGACCTTGCGCGACAGGATCGCCTGGATCGACGGCTGGCTCATATAGTCGATGAACACATGGGCTTCCTCAACCTTGGTCGATGCGCGCGACAGAGCCCAGCAACCGGAATCCTGGATGCCGCCTTCCTTGGGGAATGTCGAGCGAACCGGATTGCCGTCGGCCGCTGCCAGGCCCGTGACGTCGTGGTAATACTGGCCCATCGGGATTTCGCCCGACTTCAGCGACTGTTCGAACTGGGCCTCGTCACGATACCAGAGCCGGACGTTCGGCTTGACCTCGGCCAGCTTGTCGAACGCTTTCTGGAGGCCTTCCTCGGTGTCGAGCGCATTGGTGCCGCCGAAAAAGGTCTTCGCCGTCACTTCGAGCAGGAAGGAGTTTGAGACGAGCGCGAGAAGGCCGAGCTTGTCGGCGTTTGCCGGATCCCACAGGGCTTCCCAGGAGGTTGGGGCTTCCTTGTAGACGTCGGTGTTGGTCACCAGCGTGATGTACCAGGAGACGGCGCCGATGCCGGCGATGCGGCCATCCGGATATTTGTTGACGAAACGATCGATCAGGTTTCCGGCATTCTTGATCTTGGCAACGTCGAGTGGCGCCCAGAGATCGGTGGACTGGCCCTTGAGCATCGCGACCTGCGACATCATCGAGACGTCGGCCGGCGCGGCACCCGCCTTGGCAGCCTGCTCAAGCTGAACCAGCCACGCTTCGCCCGTCGGCTCGGCGACCGATTCAACGGCGATTCCGGTCACCTTTGTGAACTCCGGGAAAATGTTCTTGTCGAACGAATCCTTGAAATAGCCGCCATAGACGCCGACTTTCAGCGACTTGTCCTGCGCCCGCAGGATGGACGGCATGGCCAGCATCGCGGTTGCCGCAGCGCCACCGGCCAGGACGACCCGGCGGCTGACAGGCTTGTTGACGAGATCCTTCATCTTGTTTCTCCTTATATTCGGCACTTTGGCCGGTTCCCACATCCTACGACGAAAACGCGTGCCGCACGTCTCTAATATCGCGCGGCACGAAGTTCCAAGACCCGCGCATACCGTGTCAACGGAAAACACAGGGCAAAATAAATCAGCGCGACCAGACCATACACCTTGAAGGGCTCAAAGGTCGCGTTGTTGATGGCGTTCGACGTGCGAACCAGCTCTTCGAAACCGATAATCGACGTCAGCGCCGTGCTCTTGATCAGCTGCACGAGAAAGCCGACGGTCGGTGCGCGGGTCATGGAAAAAGCCTGCGGCAGGACGATCAATCGCATCTGCGAGACGTAGTGCAGACCAAGGCTGCTGCCGGCATCCCACTGCCCGACAGGAACGGCCTCGACCCCACCCCGCCAGATTTCAGCGAGAAAGGCACTGGCGCAAAGCGTCAGGCCAAGAACGGCGGCGGTCCAGGGCTCGATGCGGATGCCGAGCATCGGCAGCCCGAAGAACAGAAGAAACAGCTGCATCAAAAGCGGCGTGCCCTGGAAAAGGCCGATGTAATATTCACCGAACTTCCTCAGCATGCGACGCTTGGAAATTCGCAGGAACAGAATGGTCAGCCCCACGATCGTGCCGCCGATGAAAGCGACGATCGAGAGAAGAATGGTCCAACGGGCGGCCAGCAGCAGATTGCGGACGATGTCCCAGAAGGTGAACTCGATCATGAGAGACCTCCCGACAGCATGCGGTTTCCGCCGGCCACCAGCAGGCGGCGCAGGCCGATGCTCAAGGCCAGATAGACCAGCGTGAAGATGAAATAGGTCTCGAAGGCGCGGAACGTCCGGGCCTGCAGCATATCGGCTTCATAGGTCAGTTCGCGCACCGCGATCTGTGAGACGACGGCCGATTCCAACATCATGATGACGATCTGGCTGGTGAGCGCTGGGAAGATTACCTTGAGCGCCTGCGGCAGCACGACCTTGATGAAGACCTGGCGGGGGCGAAGGCCGAGCGCCAGCGCTGCCTCCCGCTGCCCCTTCGGCACGGCATCAAGCCCGGCGCCGACAATCTCGGTCGTATAGGCGGTCATGTTCAGGGTCATCGCAAGGATGGCGGCCACGACCGGATCGAGCCGGATGCCAAGGCTGGGCAGGCCGAAGAAGATGAAGAACAGCTGCACCAGAAACGGCGTGTTGCGGATGAGCTCGACATAGGCGGCGATCGCCCGGCGAAGCACGGCATGACGGCTGCGTCGTCCCGCGGCCCCCAGAATGCTGAGCACGGTGCCGGCAACAGCCGACACCGCGATCAGGAACATCGTCATGGCCGCACCGTTGACGATCGCGCCGGACGCGTCGGTGAGCCAGCCGAAATCGAGCACATAGCCCAAAGGATCAGTCCTTCAGGTTTTCAGGGTTGAGCGGCGTCTTCAGCCATGTCTGCGAGCTTTCGTTCAGCTTGCCATCGGCGAGCATCTTGGCAACCGCGTCGTTGATCGCGGCCTTTAGGCGATCCTCGCCCTTGTTCAGCGCCAGATGCGACGGCGAGGTCAGGAGCTGGAATTTCTGCTCCGGCTTCAGCGCCTCCTGTCGGGCCAGAACCTGCGCGCCAACATCGTTGCCGACGACCATCAGGTCGGTCTGGCCGGAGATGAAAGCCTGGATGACCGAATTATAGTTGTCGAAGCGCTTGATATCGGCAGACGCCGGCGCCGCCTCCGTCAGCGATGTATCCTCAAGCGTGCCGCGGTTGACGGCGATCGACTTGTCGGCAAGGTCTTCCTTGCCCTTCACTTCCATGGCCGCCGGCCCGATAACAGCGATGTAGTATGGCGCATAGGCAGCGGCAAAATCGATGACCTCGGCGCGCTCCTTGCTGTAGCCAACGCTGACAAGCACATCGACGCGCTTTTCGGTGAGGTATGGAATACGGTTCTGGCCGGTGATCGGCACGGGAACCAGCTTCACCTTCAGCGCATCGGCGATGTACTGCGCCACGTCTATGTCATAGCCCTTGAGGCTCATGTCGGCGCTGGCCGAGGAGAAGGGCGGGAAATCGGCGAAGACGCCGACATTGAGAACGCCTGCCTTGGTGATGTCGTCGATCGCATCGGCATGGGCCGCGGACGCAAAACCAAGAACGGTGCCGCTGATCAGGAGCATCGCGGCGGCCGTCGATTTCAGTGCTGATTTCATGGTCATTTTATTCCCCTTTTTTATATGGACATTGCTTTGGGTGATGCGGGCAATCCGGCCGCCAGCCGCTGATCCGGGCGATCAGCGCAAATAGAAATCAATCCCTTTTTCCCTGAACGAACGGGCTGAACACCATCAGGCTCACGATTTCGAACAGAACCTGCGCACCGACATGGGCGGTGTTGGTGGTCGCGTCGTATTGCGGCGCCACCTCGACGACATCGCCGCCGACGAAATTGAGCCCTTTCAGCCCACGGAGCAGCTCCAGCACCTCGCGGGTGGTGAGACCGCCGACTTCCGGCGTGCCGGTGCCCGGCGCAAAGCTCGGATCGACGCTGTCGATGTCGAAGGAGAGATAGGTCGGACCATCGCCGACGATCGCCCTCGCCTTCTCGATGATCGCCGCCATGCCCATGCCGGTCACGTCCTCGGCGTGGATCACGGTCATGCCGCTTTCATAGGAGAACTCCCAGAGATATTCCGCCGAGCCGCGAATGCCGATCTGCACCGTGCGCGTCGGATCGAGCACCCCATCGAGGACGGCGTTGCGGAACGGTCCGCCATGGTGGAATTTCGTCTGGTCGAAGGCGCCGCTGGTGTCGCAATGGGCATCGATATGGATCATGCCGACCGGGCGGCCCTTGCCGACGGCCTTCAGGATCGGATGGCTGATCGAATGATCGCCGCCGACCGACAACGGCACGACGCCGGCATCGACGATCTGGTTGATGCGCTTTTCAATGTCGTCATGGCTGAGCTCCAGCCGGTAGCGGCTCTGGAACGGCACGTCACCGATATCCGCCACCCTCAGATCAAAGACCGGCGCGCAATCCAGCACGTGATTATAAGGGCCGATGCGCTCGATGGTGCGCACTGCGCGTGGTCCAAAGCGCGAGCCGGGGCGGTTGGTGACGCCGAGATCCATCGGCACGCCGGTAATCGCCACCTGCAGATTGCCGAAATCCGGATTTTCCGCATCGACGGGCATGTAGGGTGCGGTCAGGAATGTCGGAACGCCGGCATAGGGCGCCAGACGCGTGCCGCTCTTGGAAAATATCTTGTCCGCGACCTTGCGGAAGGCCGGATCGAACATCTCGCCACCATGGCCCGTGCCATACTTCGCCTTGAGTTCGTTCAGTTTTCCTTCGTCCCAAGCCATGTCCGCCATCCTCTTTTTGAACCGGGAGGACGTGCGGATTGGCGATCCTAGTCCTTAAAAGGTCAAGCCTTCAAAAGGTCCGGAATGGTCGCCAATACGGGATTGGGCCGGTTCTGCCACCGTACCATCCCTCACATGTTCCCCAGGCTTCTGCCTTTGTTGAAAGCATTAGGAAACAAATTGATTGGAAAATCAATTGACATTGTTATAGCTTTTCATGTGAGAAAACCTCACATAAGAATCTGCCGACCGGAGTTCCTTCTTGTCAAGCCGCCTGCCCCCGCTCAATCCCCTGCGCGCCTTCGAGGCGACGGCGCGGCGCGGATCCGTTTCGGCGGCGGCGCGGGAACTGAACGTCACGCATGGCGCCATCAGCCACCAGATCCGCGCACTGGAAATGTCGTTCAGCGTCGAACTTTTCGAGCGCAGCGGCAAGCGGCTGAAGCTGACCTCGCAGGGCGCTTTGCTCCTGCCGGCCGTGACCCACGCCTTCGAGGGGATCGCTGCGGCAACGGCCGCCATGACCCGCCCGACGACCAGCGGCGAGCTGAAGATCATTTGCGTGCCGGCTCTCCTGTCCTTCTGGATGATCCCGCGCCTGCACCAGTTCACCGAGCAGTTTCCCGACGTCCGGCTGACGCTGGTCGCCTCCAACGATTCCAGACAGCTTTTTTCGCCCGATGTCGATGTCTGCATGCTCTATGGCGACGGCAACTGGCCGGATTGCTGGGCGCGGCTGTGGAGCCGGCTGGAGCTTTTCCCGGTGGTCAGCCCGACGCTCCTCAACATGCGACCCCTCCGCTCGGTTCGCGACCTGCGGGATCACGTCATCCTGCATGGCGATGACGGGCGCGAATGGAACACCTGGCTTGCCGCCGCAGACGCTATCGACATCCAGCGTGGGCCCCAGCATTTCATGAGCGATGCGCGGCTTTCGACGGAAGGCGCACTTCACAATCAGGGCGTGGCGCTCGGCGACACGATCACCGCCGGAAGCCTCATCGCCAAGGGTGAACTGATCGCGCCCTTCGATCTCACGGTCCCTGCCAACAATGCCTTCTACGTGGCCTGCCGCAACGAAAACCGGGCGGCTCCCATCGTCAAGGTGTTCATCGATTGGCTGTTTTCGGCACTCGAAAGCGATCCCATGCCGGAGTTGCAAACCTCGGCACGCACGATCATCCGCGCCCGCGCGCCAAAAATCAGTGCGCCCAAAACCGGCGTGCAGGAACGACTACCCTCAAAAGACAGTTTTCAGCCCGTCTCCTCCCCCGCCCGCGCCAGACGTCCGGAAAGGACCCAGAAGCGCCGCGCAAAGCCTTGAACCACAGGATAAACGCAATGCCGCATTTCAATCCGCTGATCGCCCGACTGTCGCCGCCGCCGGTTCCCTCCGTACTCGTCTGGGCCAAGGCCTATGACGGTTCGCGCGGTCCGTTGATCGATCTCAGCCAGGCCGTCCCCGGTTATCCGCCGCATCCCGACATGCTGACATGGCTGGCGGAAGCGGCCGGCTCCACCGCTTATACTGGCTACGGTGCGATCGAGGGCGAACAGGTGCTGCGCACGGCCTATGCGGAGCATGTCTCGAAAGTCTATGGCGCCAGCGTTTCGGCTGAAAACATTCAGGTGACATCCGGCTGCAACCAGGCTTTCATCTGCGCGGTCATGGCGATCGCCGGTGCGGGCGACACGATCCTGATGACCAATCCCTTCTATTTCAACCAGGAAACGACGCTGGCCATGCTCGGCATCGGTGTCGAGCTTGTGCCTTGCGATCCCTATGAAGGGTTCCTGCCGGACATCGAGGCGATTCGGTCCGCCTTGAAACCGGGCATCCGCGCACTTGCGCTGGTCTCACCGAACAACCCGACCGGCGCGGTCTATCCGGCCGACTTGCTGTCCCGCATCCATGCGCTGTGCCGCGACAACGGCACCTGGCTGATCCTGGACGAGACCTATCGCGATTTCTTGCCGTCGGGCAGCGGTGCGCCGCACAGCCTGTTTTCGGCCGATGGCTGGCAGAACAGTTTCATCGGCCTCTACAGCTTCTCGAAATCCTTCTGCATTCCTGGCCACCGGCTGGGCGCGATCACCGCCAGCCCGGCCTTGATCGAGCAGATCGCCAAGATCATGGACAATCTGCAGATCTGCGCCCCACGGTCCGCGCAGGCGGCCGTAGCCCGCGCCATCCCGGCGCTCGATGACTGGCGGGCGGGCAACCGCGCCGAGATCGAGAAACGGGCCGATGCGCTCAAACACGTGATGGGCAGGCTTTCCGGCTGGAGGCTGCAGGCGATCGGCGCTTATTTCGCCTATATCCGCCACCCCTATCCGGACATCCGCTCGGAATTCGTTGCGGAGAAGCTGGCGAAGATCGCCGGCGTTGTCTGCTTGCCGGGCGACTATTTTGGCGAAGGGCAGGAAAGCTACCTGCGGTTCGCCTTCGCCAATGCCGACGAAGAGACGATCCTCAAGCTTGAGGAACGGCTCTCGCGTTTCGAACTGCCGGGGATCTGACGCTCAGCCGCGTCGCGCGATCAAAATGCCGACCAGCACGATGGCGCCGCCGATCGCCTGCATCAGGCCGACCGACTCGCTGAGCAGCAGCCAGGCGAGGATTGCCGCAACGACGGGCTGGAGAAGCAGGGTCAGCGACGAGAAAGCGGGCGGCAGGAAGGCTAGCGCATAGATGATCAGCCCCTGCCCCGACGCATGGCTAATGAGCGCGAGGCCGAGCAGCATGGCCCAGCCGAACAGCGCCACGGGCATGAAATCCGCCTCGAACACAAGCACAAGCGGCAGCATGCAGATCGCGGCAGAGGCGGTGCTCCAGATCATGATGCGGATGGTCGAGAACCGCGCGCGCAGGCGGCCGATGGAAAGGATATAGCCGGCATAAAAGACGGCGGCGACGATCGCCGTCGCGTCCCCCGCAAGCTTGCCGTCGCCAATTGCGGCCGGCCCGCCTTTGAGGATGATGACGCCTGCAAGGGCCGTCACAAGGCCGGCGATGAATATACGGCTGACATGGGCACGAAACAGCAGCCACGAACCGAGCGTCACGAAGAGCGGGGCGAGATTGGCGAGCAGCGTCGCATTGGCAACCGCAGTCATATGCAGGGCGAGATGCCAGGCGGCGAGGTCGATCGCCAGAAACACGCCGGGAAGCACGAGAAGCCCATAATCGGCAAAGCCCGCCGGCTTCGCATCCGTCGCGGTCTTTTCCACCGCCAGCGACCAGACGAAAAGCGGGAGCAAAGCCAGCGCCACGCGCCAGAACGCGGTCGCCATCGGCCCGACCTCCGAAAGCCGCACGAAAATCGGCGACCCGCCGATGAACGCGCCGCCGATCAAAAGGGCTGTAAGCGCCAGGCGGTTACTGGTAGCGGATTTCGATGGCAATGGCGATGGCGGAGCAAGGTCTGTCACAAAGGATATCCATACAAGCCGGCGCACCAAGTCATGACACGCGGGAAAGCATGGCAGCTATCAGATGGTCGTGTTTTGCAACAGCCACTTCTTCTGATGGGATGATGATAATTGGTGAACTCGAGCCAATTGACAAAACGGGCTGAGAGCGCCGAGCTTTGGTTTTTTGGAGGAAGCTTTTGAGAACGATCAGAATCTACGACGAAGCCCAGTCTGTTTTATCCGTCCATTTGCACGATGTCCTGAAGCTGCTCTCACCCCGCGCGCTTCAAGCTTCATGGACCGTAAAAGCCGTCGATGCCGGCTATCGGTGGTTCGATGCGACTGGCGCCGGAGGCGAATTGTTGGAGGACATGGCTGAGTCGAAGGAAACCGTCAGCGGATATACGTTGGCGAAGGCAGCAAGCGACACACTCCAGGTGATATGGGGAGAGTTTTCAGCGTCGCTGCCGGAAGATCCGGATGAGACTTGGGTCGTTGTGCGGGCGATAGACAGTGCGTTCCTTGAAATCACCACGTCAGACGATGACGTCATTCGACGCATGAAATCAAAGTTCAACGACATTCGGCATTATGAGAGCCCTTGGAAGCAGTCGTCCGGCCAGCCTTGAAAGCGATTTTGATCCTCCGCAAGCGCAAATGCCCGCGGAGGAAATTGATACGCCGAGGTTTGAGCCTTAAGCAGCTGCCTCCGGCCGATGCACAGTCTTCACCTCGAGGAAATCCTCCAGTCCGAACATGCCGCCTTCGCGGCCGTTGCCGGATTGTTTGTAGCCGCCGAACGGGCTGCCGTAGCGATGTGGGCCGCCGTTGATGTGGACCATGCCGGCACGAAGGCGCGACGCGACCCGCTCGGCCCGCTTCGGATCGCTGGTCTGGACATAGGCCGCCAGACCGTAATTGGTGTCGTTGGCGATCGCGATCGCTTCTTCTTCCGTATCGAACGGCATGATCGCCAGAACCGGGCCGAAGACCTCGTCGCGGGCGATCCGCATCGTGTTGTTCACGTCGGCAAAGATCGTCGGCTTGACGAAATACCCCGTCTCGAACCCTTCCGGCTTGCCGGGACCGCCGACCAGCAGCTTCGCACCTTCCGCGACGCCAGCTTCGATCAGCGCCTGCACCCGGCCGAACTGGATATGGCTGACGAGCGGGCCGATATGGCCGCCTTCCTGCATCGGATCGCCGACGGTCGCTTCCTTTCCGACGCGGGTCGCGATCTCCACCGCCTTGTCGTAGACCGAGCGCTGCACCAGAAGGCGCGTCGGCGCATCGCAGGACTGGCCGGAATTGTTGAAGCACTCGTTGACGCTGCCGGCGACCCGGTCTTCCAGATCGGCATCCTCGAAAACGATGTTCGGCGACTTGCCGCCGAGTTCAAGCGTCACGCGCTTGACGGTTTCGGCCGCATCCTTGCTGACGGCGATGCCGGCGCGGGTCGAGCCGGTGAACGACATCATATCGACGTCCCGGTGCCTGGAGAGCGCCGCGCCGCATTCCAGACCGTCGCCGTTGACGAGATTGAACGTGCCGGCCGGGAAGCCCGCCTCATGCACCATTTCGGCATAGAGAAGCGCATTCAGCGGCGTGAATTCCGACGGTTTGAGCACGCAGGTCGAGCCGGTCGCCAGCGCCGGCACCACCTTCAGCGCGATCTGGTTGATCGGCCAGTTCCACGGCGTGATCAGGCCGCAGACGCCGACCGGTTCGCGCAAGAGCACGTCGCCGTTCGGCAGCACCTGGCGCATATGCAGCCGTTTCAGCGCATCGATGAACCCCTGGAGGTGGCCGACGCCGACATCCGCCTGCTGCTCGGTGCTCATGGTGATCGGCGCGCCGAGTTCGAGCGTGATGGTCTGCGCCATCTCGTCATAGCGGCGCCTGTAGATGGACAGGAGCGTTTCGAGCAGCGCCAGCCGCTCCTCGACGCTCGTCCGGCTATAGGTCGCGAAAGCCTGCTTGGCTGCAGCGACCGCTCGGTCGATATCGGCCGATGTGCCCATGGAAATCACCGCAACCGGCTTCTCCGTGGCCGGGTTGAGCACCTCGAGATCATTGGCCACGAGCGGGGCCACCCATTCGCCGTTGATGTAGAACTTGCGTTTGTCGAGCATTCGTCCTGTCCTTCCCGTCAGATCGTCTTCTGTTTTTCATTCAGCCAGCCGGTGATCAGCTGGCAGTAGCGTTCGCCGCCGAAGCTTGGAAAATGCCCGCCATGCACGATGCGGACGGACAGTTTCAACAGGCGCTCCATGGAGGCGAGGTAGGCGGCGGCATTGGAATGATAGGTATCCTCGATCAACGGTCCGTCATAGAGGATATCGCCGGAGAAAAGAGTTTCGGTCGCCTTTTCATAAAGCGCAATGCCACCGGGCGAGTGTCCGGGCGTATGAATGACTTCGAAATGCCGGTCGCCGAGGTCGACCCTATCGCCATCGTGAAGAATGCGCGTCGCCGGCGCTTTTTTTACCGCATAGCATTTGGAGCAATAGGGCTCCGGCGGCAGTGCATCGAAGATTTCGTCGGTGACATACGGGTCGGCAAGCGTATTTTCCCGCGTCGGGTTGGCCAGGAGATCGGCCTCCGCGGCGTGCACCGCCCGGCACTCGAACTCGTGATGACAGCCGATGTGATCGAAATGCGTATGGCTGGCGACGGCGATCAGGTCGCGTTCGGTGACCAGCGGCACATACTCCCGTAGCGATACAACGCCCATGCCGCTATCGACCAGCATGTCGCGATCACGTCCACGCACATGCCAGATGTTGCAGCGGTAGAATTCCTGGATGAACGGCTCGGAAATCGCCGTGACATCATCGTCGAGACGCTTGACCGCATACCAGTTTTCGGCAGGAATCCGTTTCATCGTCTCACGCGTCCTTTGTCGCCGACGGCAAGACAACCACATCTCCCGCATGAACGGCAAGTGTGACAGCTTCACCTTCCGACACATGGGCCGATTGTGGCATGTGGGCGATGATCGACAGGTCCGGCGCGCCCTGAGGACGGAGATGGCACCGATAATGCGTTCCAAAGAAGGCCTGCCCCGTCATCTGCGCCGAACCGAGTGTCACCAGCTCTGCCGTTCCATTTCCGGCCCGACGGAAATGCTCCGGCCGGATGCAGAGCGTCACGGCTTGCCCGGCAAAGGGAGCTCCGGCTGTAAAGGCAGAGCGGGCAAGCGTCATCGTTCCCAGTGCTGTTTCGATCTGCGCCGAGACGGGATCGACATCGGCGACACGGCCGGGAATGAAATTGACCTCGCCCATGAAGCCGGCCGAAAACAGCGAGCGCGGGCGCATGTAGATATCGGCGGGTGCGCCGATATCCTCGATGCGCCCTTGGTTCATGACGACGATCCGGTCGGCGATCGCCATCGCCTCTTCCTGATCGTGGGTGACGTGGACGAAGGTGGTGCCGACGCGTTTCTGGATCGCCTTCAACTCATCCTGCATCTGGCGCCGAAGCTTGAGATCGAGGGCACCGAGCGGCTCGTCGAGCAAGAGCACGTCCGGATCGACGGCAAGCGCGCGCGCAAGAGCCACGCGCTGGCGCTGGCCGCCGGAAAGCTCGTGCGGCTTCTTCTCGGCCGCCGCCCTGAGACCCACGAGATCAAGGAAACCCAAGGCCTTTTCGTCGCGTGCCGCTTTCGCCATGCCGCGCATCCGCAGGCCGAAGCCGACATTGTCCCTGAGCTTCATATGCGGGAACAGCGCATAATCCTGGAACATGGTCGTGGTCGGCCGATTGGCCGGCTGGACATGGGTCATCTCGCGGCCACCGATCGATATGCGGCCATTGGTCGGTGAAAGAAATCCGCCGAGAATCGAGAGGAGCGTGGTCTTGCCGCAGCCTGACGGCCCGAGCAGGACGATGAACTCGCCCGCCTCGATATCGAGCGAAACGTCGTTCAATGCCGTGAACATGCCGAAGGTCTTGGTGGCGTTCTGAACGGAAACCGCGGCGGTCATGATTTTCCAGTCTTTCTGAACAGGGTGAATTCGAGCAGCATCAGAACGGCGACGGAGACCTGGAAGACCAGCGAGCCGATCGCATTGGTCTTCGGGTTGAGACCGGAGCGCAGCAGGCTCCAGATTTCAACCGGCAGCGTCACATCGAAACGCGAAAGCAGGAAGGCGATGATGAACTCGTCCCAGCTGAAGGTAACGGAGAGAAAGAAGGCCGCAAGGATCGACGGCATGAGCATCGGCGCCGTGACCAGCACCATCACCTTTATGTCGCTGGCGCCGAGATCGCGGGCCGCACGCTCGATATTGACGTGATGGTCGCCCATCGAGGAGTAGATGATGGCGAAACAGAGCGGCAGGTTGATGACCACATGACCGATCCCGACAGTTGAGAGCGACAGCGGAATGCCGAAGGCGTTGAGGACCGTGAGCAGTCCGAGCGCGATGATGAGATAGGACACCGTCATCGGCGCGATCAAAAGGCCGCGCTGCAGCGCCGAACCCGGCAGCTTGTGGCGGGCGAGCGCATAGGCTGCGAGAAAACCGAGAAGGCAGGCGATCAGCGAGGAGAAAAGCGCGACGACAAAGGAGTTCAGCAGAGCGGCCATCAGCTTGCGATCCGCAAATACCGCCGTATACCACTGCGTCGAAAATCCATTGAACGGCGGCACCGGCAGGCGGCCATCCTGGAACGAGAAGAGGACGAGAACGGCGACCGGCAGAAAAATGAAGCCGAAGATCAGCGTGGCATAGACCCAGGAGGCCGTGGAAATCAGCACATTGCGCAACATTACGCCCTCTCGATCTTCAGCCAGCGGGCGCAAAGCACATAGGCGAGTGTGACCGCCAGCATGAGGATAATGGACAACGCCGCCGCCATCGGAAAATCCGCTCGGCGGCCAAGCTGCAGCATGATGATCTGCGGCAGGACAAGCTCGTTGTTGCCACCGAGAATCTGCGGCGTGACATAGTCGCCGATGCACAGGACGAAGGTGAGGAAGGCCCCGGTCATGATGCCCGGCAGCGTCAACGGCACGATGACGTGCCAGAAGGTCTCGAAGGCATTGGCGCCGAGATCGGCTGCGGCGCGCCGATAGTTCGGCGAGAGCTGGATGAGGTTGGCATAGATCGTCAGCGTCAGCAGCATGACGAAGAAATGCGTGAAGCCGATCACCGTCGCGGTGCGGTTGCTCGCCAGTTCGAGCGGCTCGCCGACAAGGCCGACCGTCATCAGCGTCTGGTTGACGACGCCGTTTTTCGACAGCACCAGCAGCCAGGAATAGGAGCGCACGACATAGGAGGTCCAGAACGGCAGGACCGCCATGATCAGCGCCATGCGCTGGAAGCGCTTCGGAACCCGTTCGGCAATGATCCAGGCGAGAGGATAGGCGAGGACGACCGACAAGACGGTGACGATCAGGGTGATTTCGAGCGAGTTGACGAGCCCCTTGAACAGGGCGGCCTTCTCGAAGAAGGCCAGATAATTGTCGAGGTTCCAGGCCCTGACGATGGCGCCGCTTTGCCGCGACCACAGGCTCATCGCCACCATGAACAGAAACGGCACGACGAAGAAGGCGAGCGTCCAGGCAAGCGCCGGGGCGACGAAACCCCAGGCCTTGCGCTGCTCGGACTGTTCGAGGGTCATGGACATCAAATGCTCCGAAATAGCCTCACCCTGGCCCTCACCCCGCTTATGGCGAGAGGGAACGACGGAGGCTGCCGCTTGGTCCTTCTCCCCGTCCAAACGGGGAGAAGGTGCCCGCCATCCTTTCGAGACAAGAAGGGGCGGATGAGAGGCCACTGCTGGCAGCCCAGTTCTCCCTCTTCTCCCCACGGGGAAAAGAGAAAAACCTTACTGCTGCATCATGTCCGTCCAGGCATCCTGCATCTTCTGATCCAGCTCGGCGCTGGGGATCGGATAAAGCTGGGTCTTCTTCAGGTATTCGGCCTGATCGTTCCAGCGCAATGCCGTTTTCTGGGCATCCGTCAGGTGATCACCTGCCTTGGTATTGGCAGGCATCGCCCAATAGCAGGAGGAGGTCGCAAGCCGCGCCTGCCCTTCGGGGCTGACGATATACTGGACAAACTTCAGCGCCAGGTCCTGCTTCTTCGACGCTTTCATGACGCCGATCGACTGTGCCCAGCGCACAGCGCCCTGATCCGGCACCGTCCAGTCAAGGTTGGGTTTCTCGCCGGACAGGGCGGCGGTGATCCACTCGCCGCCGCCGACCAGAATATCGACCTCGCCGGTGGCCAGCGCCGTCTGCGAGGAGACGACGTCGCTCACCTGCTTGGAAACCTTCTTCATCGCCGACAGCTTTTCGGTAATGGCCGGCATGTCGGCGTCGGAGAGCTCCGCCGTTTTCTTGCCAAGTCCAAGGCCGACGAGGCCGATCATCGGAAGGTAATAATCGTAGAGCGCTATGCGGCCCTTGTACTTGTCGGACCAGATCATCGTCAGGTCCTGCATGTCCTTCGGATCGACCTTGGTCTTGTCGTACGAAATCGTGTTGTAGCCGAATTTTTCCGTGACGGCGTAAGTCTTTCCGTCCTTGGTGTTGTTCGCTTCCATCCGCACTTCTGGAAAGATATCCGCCGTCGGCAACGCATCGGCCGGAATTTCGGCAAGCAGGTCCAAACCAACGGCGCGCTGCACGTCAACGCCGTCGATGACCAGCACATCCCAGTCACCCGGTTGCGATTGCTCAAGGATCGAAAGGGCAGCCCCCGTCCCCTCATAGTCCTTCAGGTTGACCTTGACGTCATTGGCTTTTTCAAACGGCTCGATCAATGCCGGATCCGTGTGGTCGCACCACACCAGAGCATTAAGCTCTTCCTGCGCGAAAGCCGGCGTGGCAACGGGAAAAAACGATCCCGCGGCGATCGACGTGGCGGCTGCAGATGCAAGAAATCGACGCGCAAAGGCGCCCTTCATGGAAGATGTCATCACGTTGCCCTCTGGTTTGACGCTCATTCCGGCGCCTTCGAGAAAAAGATTGAATGAGTTCATTTTTTTAGTCAATATTAATTTTGAGGACATTCAGAAAAGAAAAGCGCAGAAAAGGGAGGGGCGATGGCGGGACTTCGCGCAAAACAGAAAGCGGACAGGAACCGCCGCATCCTGGAGGCGGCCACCCGCCTCTTTCGCGAGGTCGGCTATGACGCCGCGCGGATCGAGGATATTGCCCAGATCGCCGAAATCTCGGTCGGTACCTTCTACAATTATTACGAGAACAAGGGCGACATCCTCGTCGCCGCAGTTTCGATGGAGGTTGAGGAGGTTCTGGAAGCGGGCAAGCCGATCGTCGAAAATCCACCGCCGATGGTGATCGACGCACTGGTGGCGCTGATCAACCAATATTACGACCACTCGCTGTTCTATCTCTCCAAGGAAATGTGGCGCACCGCCATGGCGATCTCGATCCAGCAGCCGGATAGCCCGTTCAGCAAACGTTATACCGAACTCGACGGGCGCCTTTGCGACCAGGTCTCGATGCTGATCGGCAAACTGCAGCTCCGCGGCGCCATCATGCCGGGCATCGACACGGTCGCGGTCGGCCAGATGATCTTCAACAATCTCAATACGATGTTCACTGAGTTCGTTCGCGACGAAACCATGCCGCTCGAGACGCTGAAGCGAGAGGTCACCCGACAGAACAGGCCGATTGCGACGATGATGTCGTCGCCTAAATTGACATCATAAAAACGGGAACATCAGGGATGGAACAGACCAGGCAAGCTATTCTCGCGGCGGCCGATCGACTGATCGCGGCGTTTGCGCGCCATGATCGCGAAACCTATTTCGCCGCATTTTCACCGGATGCGACTTTCATCTTTCACAATCTCGACCGTGCACTGAAAAACCGCGCCGAATACGAGATTGAATGGGCTCTTTGGGAAAGACGCGACGGATTTCGCGTGCGCGCCTGTCGATCCAGCAACAGAAACCTGCAGATTGCCGGTGATGTCGGTATTTTCACGCACAGCGTGGAAACGGAAGCAGAATTTGGTGGAGAAGCAGTCACCAGCCACGAACGTGAAACGATCGTTTTCGAGAGAGGATCGGACGGCCACTGGCTGGCTATCCACGAACATTTGTCGCGCGCTGTCTAGGGGCAGCGTAGAAAATACTTAGAGGACGCCGCAGATGACAGCGGACAAAAACACGAATGCAGCAACGAGCGCAGCACCGTGGGCCAGGGAATTCCAGGTCAGGCGCGGCGTGGACGGTGCGGCATAAGTCGAATGGCGGATTGTCTTTGAACTTTGCATGTCGTCCTCCTTGCGGGTTGAACCATACGGGAGATTGGCGGTCCCGAAACGGCCAGAAGCAACCTGACCGTCATGTTGTCCGATATATTCGACAAAATTTATAGATATTATTTTTCTCATTTTTGCCGGAAATTGAAAAAACAATTCCGCGGCATTGTCTGCCGTGCCTTCACAATATGCGGTCAGAGATGGGAATGGTCATGCTCGTGCAGATGTTCCCGTTCCTGCACATGACGAGCCCAGCGCTCGCTGAACCATGGCGTCAGCAACGACACGTCTGCAGCCTGATGCGGCCGTGTCAGTGCCGCGTCCGATTCCTTGTAGGTCCAGACGGTAAACGTCGTCAGTTCGTGTTTTCCGAAGGTCTGTATCAGCGGAATATCGGCAGCGTCCCTGCCCCGTGCCACAGCGATACGGCCGATCCTGCGCTCGTTGTAGCGCGCGTCGAACGTGTACCAGCGGTCGCCGAGATAGACTTCGAACCAGGCATTGAAATCCATCGGAGCCGGGTTTTCCGGGACGCCGATGTCACCCATATAGCCGTTGACGTAGCGCGCCGGCATGTTCATGGCCCGGCACAGGGTAACGGCAAGATGGGCATAGTCGCGGCTGACGCCGACACGCGCGTCATGCGCCTCCATCGCGGTTCGCAAGGTCGCCGCATAGCCGTAGCTGAACAGCAGGCGCTCATGAACATAGTCGCAGATGGCCTGTACCCGCGCCCAACCGGCCTCGACCTCGCCGAACAACCGCCATGCCAGAGACCCGAAACGATCGGTTTCGCAATAACGACTGGCGGAGAGATAAGGCAGGCACGCGGCCGGAAGCTTTTCAACCGGTACCGGCTGTGCCTCGAGGTTGATGGGATCAGGCAGGCCGCTGTCACGGATCACGGCGTCATAGCTTAAACGAACGCCACCTTCCGGCACGACCATGCGCATACAGATATTGCCGAAAGGATCGGAAATTTCGCTCATTGCGATGGCCGGGCTGGCAATCGGCCCTCGCTCGCTGACCACCGCATGACGGCGGTCGCGATCAATAGAAAGATAGGTCATCATCGGTGTCGGCTGATGACAATGAATGCCGATTTCGTATCCCAAACGTATGAACATTCACAACCTCCACATATGAAGCGGAGAACAATCGTCAGCGGGTTTTTGTTCCGGCGCAGACACGATATGGCCAAGGCTCATATGCCTCAAAATCGGCCTTGTCGGCTCCGAATTTCACAAAAAACGCTCCGGGGATCATCATAACCCCTTGAATCAACGTCCTCGTCCTCAAATCAACGCGGATTTAAGGATTTTTTCACCAGAGGCATTGATCGCAATCTGCCGGGCCTGAACGTCAGGGCTCGGCATAGCTGCAGCAGCCATACCATCTAAAACCCGTTCACTGGCAATCATTCGGACAAAAGCCGGACGCGATGCAAACAAAGTTGCAAGCGGCTCAAGACACGATTCTAAGATGAATCGAGGCTGGAGGCAACTGTTTCCGGAAGGTGCATCTCTGGTAGGCAAACCCTCTCGATCGGTGAGTTCTAAAATTTGCAGGCGCGCGGATGACTTCCGTTGGGACTTGCCTATATGTTTTGTTTCGATGCCCGCATCCGGCATCTATATTTTGTATCTTTTTTGAGATTGAAGCCTATGTCGAAACCTTTGTTCGCCTCGCGCGGCGTTGATATCGCCGCAAAGATGGCAAACAGCGAAATGCTGAATTGTTTCGACGCGATGGCATGGCACTCGACGGCACTTGGTCCCGTCGAAACATGGCCGCCGGCCCTGATCGCGACAATCCGCATGATGCTTGCGTCGCCGGTTCCGATGGTGCTGCTCGTCGGGAGGAGCGGTATCCTTATTTACAATGAAGGCTACAAGATCATTGCCGGCAAACGCCATCCGGACTGCTTCGGCACATCCGCTTTCACGTCCTGGCCAGAGGTGGCCGATTTCAACCGTGCCGTAATCGAGACGGTGTTTGAGGGCGGAACGCTGTCCTATGAGGATCAGCAGTTCACCCTCTACCGCAACGGCTTGGCCGAGGAGGTCTGGCTAAACCTCTACTATAGCCCCGTCGTCGATGAGAACAGCGAGGTTATCGCCGTGCTGGCGATGCTTTCGGAAACGACAAAACGGGTTCAGGCGGAGCGAGCGCTGGCGCGCAGCCGCGAACAGCTTTCTCTCGCCCTCGGCGCGTCCGGCATCGTTGGAACCTGGGACTGGCATGTACAGGAGGACAAGGTCTATTCGGACCGGCGGTTTTCCAGCCTCTATGGGGCCGACGTCGAAAATCCGGAGGAAGGAGCATCAATCAGCGCCTACCTGTCCGGCATCCATCCGGACGATATCGAAGCCGTTTCGCAGTCTATGCAGGCGGCAATGGCAACCGGTGAACGCTTCTCTGCCGAATACCGGCTGCTGCAGAAAAATGGCGACCTGCGCTGGGTGCTGGCGGAAGGCCAGCCGCGCCTGGATGGCGACGGCCGCTGCATCCGCTTTCCCGGCGTCGCTGTCGACATCACGGAGCAGAAGGTGGCCGCCGAGGCGCATGCGCGCTCCGAAACCGCCTTCCGCACGCTTGCCAACGCCATGCCGCAAATGGTCTGGTCGACCCAGCCCGACGGTTTCCACGATTATTACAATGCGCGCTGGTATGAATTCACCGGTGTCCCGGACGGTTCGACGGATGGCGAAGGCTGGAACGGAATGTTCCATGCGGAAGATCAGGAGCGAGCCTGGGCGGCCTGGCGGCACTCGCTTGAAACCGGGGCCCCCTATCAGATCGAGTATCGCCTGCGCCATCATAGTGGCCTCTACCGCTGGGTTCTCGGACGCGCCCTGCCCGTTCGCAATAATGAGGGCGAGATCACCCGCTGGTACGGAACCTGCACGGATATTCACGACGCCAAGATGACCATGGCCGAACGCGAGATCGTCGCCCACGAACTGAGTCATCGCATCAAGAACATATTTTCGGTGCTGAGCGGCATCATCGGTCTCTCCGCCCGTTCGGCGCCCGAGTCTCGCGGCTTTGCCGAGCAGTTGCGAAAGCGCATCGAAGCCATGGGGCGCGCCCACGATTTCGTTCGCCCGCACAGCAAGTCGTCCCGTCCGACCGAGGTGGAAACTACCGTCTTCGGCCTTTTGCAGCGGCTGCTTGAGCCTTACGCGGCCGACAACGACGATGTGCGGGTGCGCTTTGAAGGCGACGATGTCGCAATTGGCGACAGTGCCGCAACTCCGCTCGCGCTCCTGCTGCACGAACTGGCAACAAACTCGGCGAAGTATGGCGCACTTTCCCATCTCTCCGGACGGCTGACCGTGGTCGGGAAGACGATCGACGAGAATTACAGTCTGGAATGGACCGAGAGCGGCAGCCCCAATCCGGTGCTACCACCGGAGATCGACGGCTTTGGTTCACGGCTGATGAAAATCAGCGTTGAAGGCCAGCTGGGAGGAAAGTTCGAGCGCGCCTGGAATCACGATGGCGTCCGTGTCCAGGCCGTCATCCCGGTCGCGTCGATT
Organism: Hyphomicrobiales bacterium; assembly: GCA_900472785.1. Classification (GTDB taxonomy): domain Bacteria; phylum Pseudomonadota; class Alphaproteobacteria; order Rhizobiales; family Rhizobiaceae; genus Pararhizobium. The sequence continues at coordinate 26,289 of UCJH01000091.1, forward strand.
TCCCGCAACAGCAAGCTGTCACCAACCGGCTGACCGGGTTGTGGTCATAAGATCGGGCCACGTTTTACGGGCCCTGAAGGCTGGAAAAGACTACGAGAAAAGCGTCATCCGCGCGGGCACGTCGGCCGTCAGCGAGTGACGCTTGGCGACCGCGTAGTTCACCGCCTGCTTCAATTCCTCCTCTGCGACAGGCTTCGGTAGAACGCCGATTGTTCCGGGGACGCCATCACCCAGCTGCGACGGGTTCGCCGTCATGAACAGCACTGTTATGCCATGCTCTTCTGCAAGCAGCCGCCCGATCTCGGTTCCGGTCGGACCATCGCGCAGATTGAGATCGACAAGCGCGATATCGGCGAGCGGCGCAAGATGAAAGGCCGTCGCCTTGTCTGCGGCGATGCCGACGGGGCTGTGTCCCAGTTCGGAAACCAGGTATTCAATCTCTGTTGCGACGAAGATTTCATCCTCGACTACCAGAATCTTACAGGTCATTTCAAAATCTCACACTTGGCCAATCGGCGCCGGGAAATATCCTCTTCATCTCCCTTAGATCACACCGGTAGTTATTGTTTCTGTTACCTGCGTCACAAGCGGGTGGATTCCCCTTGAAAAATGTCCGGCCGTTGATCTCTTCCCCATGGCGGACATTTTCGATGTGGTGCATGACACGCCTCCATCCTTGAAAGACCCCAAAGTCATCGGACGAGCCAATCGGAACGGGCGGATGCAATGATTGTTCCAAGAGGCTGAGGAAATTTTGCAACGAAAGATGCTTCCGCACCGGATGCGGTTTGGCCTCCGCCTGACATCTGCCACATCGCACGTTCAGGCCGCAGTCTCAAAGTCGTAGACGAACACCCCGTCGATACCGCCTTCCGTCGCGGCGACGATCCGCCCTCCGGCTTTCTCATGAGCGGGATGCACAAGATAGGCGTCTCGCGCCGTGGCATCGGCAAAGTCGATGATGAAGCCGTTGGTGTACCCTTTTCCCAGCCCTTCCGGACTGACGTTCGGGCCGATATCGACAGCCAGATATCCGGGAACCAGCGATTGCAACGCAGCGATATCCGCAAGAATCGCGCTCCGCTCCTCGACCGAAACGCTATCCTTGAAACGAATGAAGACACAATGGCGGATCATGGCAAACCCCTATCTTATGTTGGCGCGCGCACGCGGCCGCTGATCGTTGCGTTCATGTTCGAAAATTGCCGGCGATAAGGGTTGCCGATCGCGGATGATATCCGCCCCCTTCTCACCCATCATGATTGTCGGCCCGTTGGTATTGCAGGAGGGGACCCTCGGCATGACCGAACTGTCGCAGACGCGCAGTCCCTCAAGCCCGTACACCTTCAGGTCGAGCCCGACGACGGCGTCCGGTCCGGTGCCCATCTTGCAGGTTCCGACCGGGTGGTGATCGGTCTTGGCATTGGCGCAGCCATAGTCGAACAGCTCATCGTCCGTCATCACCTTGGGACCGGGCAGCCGCTCGGCCATGATGAAAGGTTTGAGCGCCGCCTGTTGGAAGATTTCGCGTGCGATCTTCAGACCCTCCAGCGACATCTTGCGGTCATGCGGATCGCTCCAGTAGTTGGGATCGATCAGCGGTGCCGCTGCGGGATCAGACGATGAAAGCCGCACCGTGCCGCGCGAGCGTGGATGCAGATAGGCGGAATTGAGCGTTACACCGGCATTTTTCAACTTTTCGACGCCGGCCTCGATACCGGAGCCCAGACCAAGGTGAAACTGGATATCCGGCGAACGCGCATTCGGATCGGCATACCAGAAGCCGCCGGTCTCGAAGAGCGACGAGGCCACGGGACCGGAGCGAAACAGCACGTATTGCAGCCCGGCCCAGAGCGTGCGGTGCAGCTTGGCGACTCCATCATAGGTGTGATCGCCGGTGCATTCGGAGATTACGAAGAGATCGAGATGATCCTGCATGTTGGAACCGACACCCGGCAGGTCGTGCTTGACCTCGACGCCGACGGAGCGAAGGTGATCGGCCGGGCCAATGCCGGACTGCTGGAGCAGCTTTGGCGAACCGATCGCACCGGAGGACACCAATACCTCGCGGTCGGCCCGGATCGTTTCGAGCCCCTTGGCCGTGGCAATCTCGACGCCGACGGCGCGGCTTCCTTCCAGCACGATCCGCGTCACCCGCGCGCCGAGCCGCACCGTCAGGTTCTTGCGATCCTTGATCGGGTTGAGATAGGCTAGCGAGGCGGATGAGCGCCGGCGGTTGCGCTGGGTCAGCTGGTAGAAGCCGACGCCGGCCTGCTGCTTTCCATTGAAATCGTGGTTATAGGGAATGCCGAGCTCCTGTCCGGCACGAATATAGGCGTCGCAGATCGGCAGGCCGGACACCGGCATGGAAACACCGAGCGGCCCGCCATAGGAATGATAGTCGTCAGCAAAGCGCTGGTTGTCTTCCGAGCGCTTGAAATACGGCAGAACGCTGCGGTAATCCCAGCCGGTGCAGCCATCCTCGCTTGCCCAGAGATCATAGTCTGCCGCATTGCCGCGCGTATAGAGCTGCGCGTTGATCGAGGAGCCGCCGCCGATGACCTTGGCCTGCGTATAGCGCAGCACCCGGTTCTTCATGTGTTTCTGCGGCACGGTTTCCCAGCCCCAGCTGGCGACGCCCTTGGTCATCTTGGCAAAACCGGCCGGCATGTGGAACAGCGGATTCCAGTCGCTGCCACCCGCCTCCAGCAGCAGCACCTTGACATAGGGATCCTCGGTCAGCCGATTGGCCAGGACGCAGCCGGCAGGTCCGGCACCGGTGATGATGTAGTCGTAGGTCATGGTCACGTCCTTAAAATTCAATTGTCGAGGGGCAGCCCCTCATCCGCCACCCCTGCTTGCTTAAAGGAGCAGGCACCTTCTCCTCGTAAACGAAGAGAAGACTGTGCCGCAGACTCCATAGTCCCCTCTCCCCGTTTACGGGGAGAGGGTTAGGGTGAAGGGCAATCACCAGCAGACGTTTCCTACAATCGCCCGATCGACAGGCCGCCATCCGCATTGATCACCGTGCCGGTCGCAAAACCGAAGCGGCCGGACGCCAGCGCCGCAGCCATCCGGCCGATATCCTCTGCCTCGCCCCAGCGCTTCATCGGAACCAGACCGCCGTCGATCAGCACGTCATATTTGCCGGAGACATTGGCCGTCATGTCCGAGCGGATGATGCCCGGCCGGATCTCAAAAACCGAAATGCCGGTCTCCGCCAGCCGCAGGGCCAATCCTTGAGAAAACGACGCAAGTCCCGCCTTTGTCATGCAGTAATCCAGCCGTTCAGGCGAACTCATCGTCGCCGATACCGAGGTGATGTTGATCACCGAGCGCGACTTGCTCGACGGCAGGTCCAGCATTGCCTTGACGACCGCCTGCGTGAAAAACACCGTTCCCCGCAGGTTGGTGGCGACAATCGCGTCGAAATTCTCCGGCGACAATTCGAGGAAATCTCCGCGGACGACGGAGGCCATGCCGGCATTGTTGACCAGGCATTCGATAGACCCGAACGCCGACAGAACCGCATCGACCGTTGCCCGGTGTCCGGAAAGCTCGGAGAGATCCGCCTTGAGAAAGATCGCTCTTGCACCGAGGACGGCAAGATCTTCTAGGACCCCGTTCACCTGATCGGCCTCGCCTATGCCGGTAATCGCGATATCGAAGCCGTCCACGGCAAGCGCCTTTGCGATGCCGAGGCCGATACCACGGCGTCCGCCGGTAACGATGGCGACGGGACGTTTCTGATCCGTCATGCCGCCAGATCCCTGGAAACGATGTGGTCGGCCACGCGCAGCGCCTGGGCCGCAACCGTCAGCGCCGGATTGACCGCCGCCGAGGTCGGCAGGCAGCTGGCGTCGACCACGAACAGGTTTTGATGATCGAAGGCGCGGCAGTAGACGTCGAGCGGCGCGGAGGCCGGGTCGTTGCCCATGCGCACGGTGCCGCATTGGTGCGACGGCGTGCGCTTGTCGAAGGCACGCGACAGCACGATCGGAAATCCGGCGGCCTTCAGCGCCTTCTTCAGCTTGTCGACCAGCATCAGATGCGCATCCCAGTTGGTCCGCACCCATTGCAGAACGATTCGCTCGCCATCGACCATGATCCGGCTTTCCGGATGCGGAACGTCCTCGCTCATCGCGTAAAAGTCGATGGCGTGCGCCGAAATCTGATTCAGCAGCCACTCCGGCACGGACGGAATATTCGCCTTGAGAATCGGGCCTGAGATGCGGCCAAGCAGCTGCACGTTTCCAAGCGGCGGGCCGCCTGCACCATCGGAAAGGTAATAATCGTTGAAGCCGAAAGTCTTCTGGTAGATCGACGTATTGCGGAAGAAGGGCGAAATCGCCAGCACGGCGCTGGAATTGTGGTTCATGAAGTTGCGGCCAACCTGATCGGAGCTGTTGGCGAGCCCCTTCGGATGCTGGGCGTTGGCCGACCGCAGCAAAAGCGCGGACGACTGCACGGCCCCGGCAGAGAGGATGACGAGCCTTGGCGACACCGTTTGCTCGACGCCGTCCTTGATATAGCGGACGGTCTCGATGCGTTTTCCATCGGCCGCGGTTTCCAGCCGGGTCACACGCGATTCGGTCTGCAGGCGGACATTGGCGTGCTGCAGGGCGATCGTCAAAGCAGCCGTCTCGGCATCCATCTTGCCGTCGAAGCTGTTGGGATGGGCATCCCAAGGCGTCTTGGCCTTGGCGAGCCACGTGTCGATATCGACCCCGAGCGGCAGCGAATAGGGATGGAGGCCGTTTCTTTTCAGCTTCTCTCGCACGGACGCGATCGGCGGCTCGTCCGGCACCGGCGGGAAGGCGTAGCCCTGCGAATGCGGCGGTTCGGTCGGATCCTCTCCGAGCGTGCCGCGCACCTGATAGAGCTGTTCGGCCCGGCTATACCATGGTTCCAGTTCCTCATAGGCAAAGGGCCAGGCGGGCGAAATACCCTCCAGATGCACCATCTCGGCAAAATCCTCACGGCGATAGCGCACGAGGACAGCGCCGAAAAATTTCGAATTGCCGCCGACATTGTAGTAGTTGCCGGGATTGAAGCCCTTGCCGTCGGTCTCGTACCAGAACTCCTTCGGGCGGAAATGACCGCGCTGGAAGATCGCCCGCTGGTCGCGGTTTTCCGGCCGGTCCTCGATATGTCCGCCGGCTTCCAGAATGAGGATCTCCGCACCGGAAGGCGCCAGCGCCGAGGCGATCGTCGCGCCGCCGATGCCGGAACCGATGATGACGATGTCGGGCTGCTTGGACATATTCGTTCTCAGCGGATGCGGCTCTGGCTTTGCGGATCGAAGAACACGGCCTTGTCGAGATTGAAGGCAAGCCGTGCGGTCTGCCCGGGCGCGATATGCGCATCGGCGCGCAGGCGGGCGACGACTTCCTTGCCACCCAGCTTGGTTACGGCAAACGTATCGGAGCCTGCAGGCTCGACCACATCGATCAGGCAATCACCCTCGACCAGCGAGCGGGCATTGCGATCCGCACCATCAGGGTCGGTCAAGGCTTCCGGCCGGATGCCGAAGACGATCGGCTTGCCGGCATAGGCCGCAAGCCCGCCGACCTGCGAAACGGGTAGTTTCAGCGGCTCCGCCTCGGGCCGCGCCAGCACCACGCGCAAATCACTGCCGCCGCCTTCGACCGTCGCCGTCAGGAGGTTCATCGCCGGCGAGCCCATGAAATCGGCGACGAAGAGATTGGTCGGATTGTTGTAGATTTCGGCCGGGGTGCCGAACTGCTGCACCTCGCCGTCGCGCATGACGGCGATCTTGGTCGCCAGCGTCATCGCCTCGATCTGGTCATGGGTCACGTAGACGATCGATGTGCCGGTCGCCTGATGCAGGCGCTTGATCTCGATGCGCATATCGACGCGGAGCTTGGCGTCGAGGTTCGACAGCGGCTCGTCGAACAGGAAGAGTTTCGGATCACGCACCAGCGCACGGCCCATGGCGACGCGCTGGCGCTGGCCGCCGGACAGCTGGCTTGGCTTTCGGTCGAGCAGATGGGTGATCTGCAGCACCTTGGCCACCTTGTCGATCGCCTTTTTACGCTCTTCGACCGGCACGCCGCGCATTTCCATGCCGAAGGAAATATTGCCGGCCACCGTCATGTTCGGATAGAGCGCATAGGACTGGAACACCATGGCGATGTCGCGCTTGGAAGGATGCAGGTCATCGATCGCCCGTCCATCGACCCGGATAGAGCCCTCGGTGATTGATTCAAGCCCGGCAATGGTGTTGAGAAGCGTGGACTTGCCGCAACCCGACGGGCCGACAAGCACCAGAAAACCACCCTTCTCGAGTTCAAGATTGATGCCCTTCAGAATTTCCACTGCGCCGAAACGCTTTCTGAGGCCGGAGATTTCGAGGAAAGCCATGGTTTATCCCTTTACGGCGCCCGCCATCAGCCCGCTGACGAAATAGCGGCCGGCGAGAATATAGACGAGGAGCGTTGGCGCTGCCGCGATCATCGCGGCCGCCATGTTGACATTGTATTCGACGACGCCGGTCGAGGTGTTGACGACATTGTTGAGCGCAACCGTCATCGGCATCGATTCCCCTGTGCCGGCATAGGCCGAGGCGAACAGGAAGTCGTTCCAGATGTTGGTGAACTGGTAGATGACCGTGACGACGATGATCGGCAGCGAATTGGGCAGCATGATCCGGCGGAAGATCTGGAAGAAGCCCGCGCCATCGACCTGCGCGGCCTTGACCAGTTCGGTCGGGAAAGCCTCGTAGAAATTCCGGAAGAACAGCGTCGTGAAGCCCAGACCGTAGATGACATGGACCAGGACGAGGTTGACGGTCGGATTGCCGAAGCCGAAGGACAGGCCCGTCATGTTTCGAAGCGTAACCCCGAAGCGCCCGAGGCTGCCGAGGATCGTCGCCATCGGCAAAAGCACCGACTGGAACGGAATGAAGCAGGCAAACAGCATCAGGCCGAAGACCAGCGTATGGCCGCGGAAGCGCCACTTGGTGAGCACATAGCCATTGAGCGCTCCGAGCAGCGTCGAGATCAGGACGGCCGGAATGACCATCTTCAGCGAATTCCAGAAATAGCCCTTGATGCCCGCGCAGGTGAGACCGACGCAGGTCTCGCCCCAGGCCTTGACCCAAGGCTCGAAGGTCGGCGCGCTCGGCAGCGACAGCATGTTGCCGTTCTGGATTTCGTCCATGGTCTTGAACGAGGTGACGAGCATGACGAAGAGCGGCATCAGGTAAATGATCGCGAACAGCGCCAGAAGGCCGTAGATGACGATCCGGTTGAGGATCTTGATGCCGTTGGCGCGACGGGCGCCGGCATCCGAGGAGACGATCGCGCTCATCGTGCTTTCTCCCTGAGTTCTGAATAGAGATAGGGAACGATGATCGCCGTGATCGTCATCAGCATGATGATCGCGCTGGCGGACCCGACAGCCATCTCATTGCGCTTGAAGGTATATTCGTACATGAAATTGGACGGCAGCCATGCCGAGCCACCGGGGCCGCCGCTGGTCAGCGCCACGACAAGGTCATAGGACTTGATGGCCATGTGGGCGAGCACGATGAACGCGGACAGGAAGACCGGCCGCAAAAGCGGAATGATGATGCGCCGGTAAAGTTGCGGGGTCGTCGCGCCGTCGATCTGGGCGGCTTTCATGATCTCGCCGTCGATGCCGCGCAGGCCCGCCAGGAACATTGCCATGACAAAGCCGGAAGCCTGCCAGACACCGGCGATCACGACCGTATAGATGACGAAGTCCTTGTTCTTGATCCAGTCGAAATGAAAGCTCGTCCAGCCCCACTGGTGCAGGGTCTGTTCCAGACCGAGGCCCGGATCGAGGAACCACTTCCAGGCGACGCCGGTGACGATGAAGGACAAAGCCATCGGATAGAGATAAATTGGTCGCAGCACGCCCTCGCCGCGGATCTTCTGGTCGAGCAAAATGGCCAGAAACAGACCGAGCGCCAAGCAGATGCCGATATAGAGAAAGCCGAAAATCCCCATATTGGTGATCGACGTATACCAGCTCGACGGCGGGTCGCTCTCGAAGGTCCAGCGCCAGAGCCTTTGATAGGCCCGCGCACCCGTGATCGCGTAGGACGGGAAGGTTTTCGAATTGGTGAAGGACAGATAGCCCGTCCAGAGGATGAAGCCATAGACGAAGATCAGCGTGATGACGAAGCTGGGAGCCAGCACGATCTTCGGTAGCGCGTCCTGCAGGCGGGAGCGGATGGAGCTGCGTGTGGAACGCTCCGTCAGGCTGATTTCAGGTGTCGCGACAGTGCTCATGGAATTAATCCCCTCCCCAGCACCACCCCATAAGGGCAGTCCTCATATCGGCAGCCCCTCCCCCGCTTGCGCGGGGAAGGGTCGCATTTGAAATCAGACGCTTACTTTGCGTCTTCGATCGCCTTGACGAGTTCTTCGACAGCCTGATCGGAGCTGGTGATCTGGCCATGAACGAACTTGGAAACGACGTCCTTGTAAGCGTTGGCAACGGATGGCGGTGCGCCATAACCCTGGGCCAGTGAACCGAACAGCGTGCCGCCGTCGTTCGCTGCCTTCAGGTCGGCGATGCCCTTCTTGCCGCAGGCGTCGAAGTCCGTGTCCGGAACGTCGGTACGGGCCGGAACCGAACCCTTGACGACGTTGAAGGCCGACTGGAAGCTCTTCGACAACGTCGCTGTCGCGAGCGCAACCTGGGCGGCCTTCTGGTCGTCCGGAACGTTGAACATGCCGAACATGTCGGAGTTGTAGATCACGCTGCCATCGGTGCCGGGGAAGCGGTAGCAGAGGAAGTCCGTGTCCGGGGTCTTCTGGGCTGCGACGAACTCGCCCTTCGCCCAGTCGCCCATGACCTGAACCAGTGCATCGCCCTTGATGACCATGGCGGTCGCAAGGTTCCAGTCGCGGCCCGAGAAGTTCGGATCGACATACTTGATGATGGTTGCGAGATTGTCGAACGACTTCTTCATCGTGTCGGACTTCAGCGATTCCTCGTCGAGATCGTTGAAGGCCTTCTTGTAGAACTCAGGTCCGCCCGTCGAAAGAACGATCGAGTCGAACATCGTGGCTTCCTGCCAGTTCTGCCCACCGAGGGCCAGCGGAATGACGCCGGCAGCCTTGGCTTTTTCGAGCAGCGCAACCAGATCCTCGAAGGTCTTCGGCTCGGTGCCGCCGATCTTGTCCATCACGGCCTTGTTGATCCACAGCCAGTTGACGGAGTGGACGTTGACCGGGGCTGCGACCCACTTGCCGTCATAGACGGAGAACTTCTGCAGGGCGGCCGGAACCGACTTGTCCCAGCCTTCCTTGACCGCGGTTTCCGTGAGGTCGCCCATCACGCCGGCAGCCGCATAGTCGAGCACGGTGTAACCGAGCATCTGCGATGCCGTCGGATAGGTGCCGGCGGCAACCATGGCCTTCAGCGCGGTCATGGCAGCGTCGCCGCCGCCGCCGGCAACCGGCACGTCCTTCCAGGCAAAGCCTTCCTTGGACAGATCACCCTTGAGAACGTTCAAGGCAGCCGCTTCGCCGCCCGACGTCCACCAATGCAGCATCTGAACTTCCTTGACGTCTTCTGCGTGGGCTGCAGCGCAACCCATCACCATCAATGCTGCCATCGCTGTCGTCGTCATAAACTTGCGCATCGTATTCCTCCCGGTTGCAAGTCTTACAAAGCGGAATCCCTTCCGCCGTTGAGTGCCGTCCCGTTCCCAATGACGGGGTAGCAATTGGTCGCGGCATCCGCCGCTGCGGTAATTTAAAACGTTATAAATTCCCGCAAGTCAAGCCATGCTCCGCTTTTTGCATTTTCACTTTTGAACATACTGAATTCACTGCTTTATAAGCGAATTTATCATACCGCATCGCAACATTTTCAACCGCTCGACAGCAATTTAAAACGTTTTCATAGAGATCATTGCGCATCTGTTTGTCCCGCGTTACAAAAGCGGTTCGTGATCGCGCACAGAAAGAACGCCATTGGCCGACACCCCCAGATCCACGGCGCCGGAACAGCAGGCAAGACATGTCCGGCCGACCCTGCGGACCATTGCCGACATCACCGGCTTTGCGGTCACCACGGTCTCGCGGGCGCTGAGCAATGCGCCGCAGATTTCGGCCGACACCCGCAGGCGCGTCCATGAAGTGGCCAGCGAGATCGGCTACCTGCCGGACCGGGCGGCACAACGCCTGAAGACGGGGCGAACCAATGTCATCAGCGTGCTGCTCGACCCGCACGAGGAAATCCTCGGATACGGCACCTCTCTGATGCTGGGCCTTGCCAAGGCGCTCGGCGGCACGCCGTTCCATCTCATCGTCACGCCGAACTTTCTCAACGACAGCAATGTCGATGCGGTGCGCCACATCGTCCGCAACAGCATGGCCGACGGGCTGATCTTTTCGCGCACCGAGCCTTTCGATCCGCGCGTCCGCTTCCTTCTCGAAAATGGCTTTCCCTTCGTCTCGCACGGAAGGACGGAATTCTCCGCGCCGCACCCTTACGTCGACTACGACAATTTCTCGTTCGCCTATGAGGCGACGAAGCGGCTGATCGTCCGGGGCCGACGCAAGCCGTCGATCATCCTGCCACCGAAGCGCATGACATTCTCGCAGCATCTGCTGCATGGATTCATGACCGCCATCCGGGAGGCGGGCGTCGCCTACGAAATCCCCGACGAGATTCATCTCGACAGCCCCATCGACCAGATTCGCGACTATATCAGCCGGCGCGCAGGCAAGCCCGACTGTCCCGATGGTTTCACCTGCGGCGGCGAAGTTTCGGCGCTCGCCACCATCACCGGCATGAGCGACCACGGCCTGACGCTCGGCGTCGAATACGACATCGTCGCCAAGCAAACCTCGAAACTGCTCGTCAACATCCAGCCAAAGGTCGAGACCATCTACGAGGACCTGACGGACACCGGCGAGCAGATGGGCCGCGTCCTGCTTGCCCGCATCGCCGGCAATGACACGGTGAACATGCAGGTCCTGCTGAAGCCGACGGTCAATTTTCCCGTGGCTTGAGGCGTTGAGAGAATCAGCTTTTATCCCCGTGGAATTTACCTCCCCCTTTCGGCAGAGCCTGCCCTCGGGCTTGCCAAAGGCAAGACCCGGAGGCCGACATCTCGCCCTCAAGGGGAGAAATTGGCCGCTGGCTCTGGAGGTATAAGGGAAAAGAACGATCTCCCCCCTTGAGGGGGAGATGTCACGCAGTGACAGAGGGGGGTAAGCGTCCCCGATCTCTGTCGAGTTGAAAGAGCAGGAAGCAGCGCCCTGCTCCAGATTTAAATTCAATTCCTGCATCACGCCCTCCTTTCTCCTCATCGCGTCAATCCAGACCGTCTTACGAACGCGGCATCCACCAGCCGGTGCGCCCGCCGATATGCATGTTGAGCGTCTTTGTCTCGGTATAATCCTCCACCGCATGGCGGCCGAGTTCGCGGCCGAGGCCGGACTGGCGGTAGCCACCGAACGGCAGTTCGGACGCGCCGTCCATGAAAGTGTTCATCCACACCGTGCCCGCCCGCACCTTGCGGCCGATCGTCAGGCAGGTGTCGAAGTCGCGGCTCCAGACGCCGGCCGACAGGCCGTAGTCAATGGAATTGGCGATGCGGATCGCCTCTTCCGTCGCCTCGAAGGTCAGAACGGAAAGGACCGGGCCAAAAACCTCTTCACGCGCGACAGCCATGTCCGGCGTGACGGCCGACAGGATGGTCGGCGACATGAACTGGCCGGAGCCGAGATCAAGTGCCGAACCGCCATGCGAGACGGTTGCGCCGTTGCCGGAAGCGGCCGAGACATAACCGACGATCTTTTCCAGGTGTTGCGGCGTGATGATCGCGCCGACCTGCGTCGAGGGATCGAGGGGATCGCCGACCTTGACCTTCGCCGACATCGCCGCGATGCGGGCGATGACATCCTCAGCGATTTCCTTGTGTACGATCAGCCGCGAGCCGGCATTGCAGCATTCCCCCGCATTGAAATAGGCGCCGAAAACCGCGGCATCGATGAAGTCGTCCAGATTGGCATCGGGAAAGACGATCTGCGGGTTTTTGCCGCCGAGTTCCAGCGACACCTTCTTCAGGGTCTGTGCCGCGTTGCTCATCGTCAGCTTGCCGACGCCGGTCGAGCCGGTGAAGGAAACCATGTCGACATCCGGATGGGACGTCATGATTGCGCCGACATCCGGGCCGGTGCCGGTGACTATGTTGACGACACCGGCGGGAACGCCTGCTGCTTCCAGAATTTCGCCGAGCACCAGCGTCGAACCGGATGTCAGTTCGGACGGCTTGACCACCGTCGTGCAACCGGCGGCGAGCACAAACGGCAGCTTCTGGCTGACGATCAGGAAGGGAAAATTCCACGGCGTGATGATCGAGACGACGCCGATGGCTTCGCGCAGAACGACACCGAGCGTGCCGTCGCCCAGCGTGTTGTAGCTCTCACCATGCAAATCTCGTGCAAGGGCCGCCGCATAGCGCCAGATATCCGCTGCGCCACCAAGCTCGGCTTTCGCCTGACTGATCGGCTTGCCGCTCTCAATGCAGTCGAGATAGGCGAGTTCATCGGCCCGCGCGGCAATCATGTCTGCGGCCCTGAGCAGGACCAGCGACCTTTCGGACGCCGTCATCCTTGGCCATGGGCCATCCTCGAAGGCTTTTCGTGCTGCAGCGATCGCCCGCTCGGCATCGGCCTTCGTCGCTGCCGGATAACGGCTGACGGTAACGCCATGACCGGGGGCTACGCGCTCCAGCGTCTTGCCTTCAGCGGCATCGATCCACTTGCCATCGATCAGCATCTTGAAATCGCGCACCGCGATATCGCCGAGCGACTTCGGCTTCACCAGTACCGTCATTACCATTCTCCCTTGAATTCCGCGGGGCGTTTGCCGGAAAAGGCCGCAACACCCTCTTTCATGTCGCCGGTCTTGGCAGCCAGGATCGATCCCAGCGCCTCGACGGCCGTACCATTGTCTTCGCCGTTCGCCGAGGCGATCATCAGCTTGCAGATTTCGAGAGCCGCAGGTCCGCGCTCGGCGATGCGGCCGGCATAGGCCTTCGCGGCGGTCAGCCCCGTTCCCGTTTCCGCAACCGCATCGACCAAGCCGAGAGCGCGAGCCTCTTCCGCGGAAAATATCTCGCCGCCCAGCACCATGCGGCGCACGGTCTGTGCACCGAACCGCTTGACGAGACGCTGCGTGCCGGACCAGCCGGGCACCATGCCGAGGCTGGTTTCCGGCAGGCCGATTTTAGCCTGCACTTCGGCGATCCGAATATCAGCCGCTGCCGCCAATTCCAGACCGCCGCCGAGCGTGTGACCGTTGATGGCCGCGATCAACGGCATGCGCAGCGTCGCCAGCCGCTCGAAGACGCGGTGACCGAAACGTACCCATTGGTGACCGAAATCGCTCGGGCTCATTGGCCCCCAGGCCTTGATGTCGCCGCCCGCGCAGAAAGCCTTGCCCTCGCCGGTGATGATCGCGACGCGAATAGTGGCATCGGCTTCGATCGTGTCGCAGGCAGCGCCAAGCGCCGTCAGCATGTCGATATCGAAGGCATTCAGTTTTTCCGGCCGGGCGATCGTCAGTATTGCAATCGCATTCTCGATTTCAATCCTGATCCGGGCATCAGACATGCGCACCTCCCGCAAGACTGCGCAGCGGCTTCTGCGGCAGCGTCAGTCCGATCGGCGCTTCATGAAACAGCGCCGCGTCCATAATCTTGAGGTCGCCGGAAACGATCAGCGGGAATTCCGACTGGTCGAGAATATGGGTCTGCAGATCGACGCCCGGCGCGATCTCGGTCAACACGATGCCTTCCGGCGTCAATTTCATGACGCAGCGTTCGGTGACATAGGTGATGTCCTGGCCCTGCTCGACGGCGCGACGGCCGGAGAAGGTGACGTGCTCGACTTCGCTGACCAGCTTCTTCAGCTTGCCCTCCTTCTCGATCACCAGCTTGCTGTCGGCCATCGAGAGCTTCGCCCCGGCATTGAACATGCCCGAGAAGACAATCTTCTTCGCCCGCGCGGTAATATCCACGAAACCGCCGGCCCCGGCCGTCACATGTGGACGGAAGGACAGTTTCGAGACATTGACCGAGCCTGATCTGTCGATCTCGAGGAAAGACAGGAGCGAAGCATCGAAGCCCGCGCCCTGAAAGTACGTGAATTGGTGAGGCGACGGCATGAAGGCGTCAGCGTTTGAGGCGCAGCCGAACGCAAAATCGAGCAACGGCACGCCGCCGACAGCCCCCTGCTCGATGACCCATGTGACGGAGCCGTGCAGCCCTTCTTCCAACAGGATACGCGGCACGTTGGCCGAAATGCCGAAGCCGAGATTGACGCAGCTTCCGCCTTCAAGCTCCTGCGCGACGCGCCGCGCAATAACCTTCTGGATATTGAATTCCGGCACGCGAAAACTGTCGAGCGGCCGGAAGATCTCGCCGGAGATGGCTGGATCGTAATCCGTCAGCGTCGTCTGCTTCTGGTCGGGATCGACGATCACGTAATCGACCAGCATGCCGGGAACGCGCACGTCGTGCGGCTTCATGGAGCCGGATTTGGTGATGCGCTTGACCTGCGCGATGACGATGCCGCCATTGTTGCGGGCGGCGAGCGCCTGGTCGAGACCGCCGAGGTAGGCGCCTTCGTGTTCATAAGTCAGGTTGCCGCGCTCGTCGGCGGTGGTAGCCCGGATGATCGCCACCTGCGGCACGATCGCCTTGAAATACAGCCAGTCCTCGCCCTCGAATTCGATTTTCTTGACGACCGGCTTCAAGGCCGCCGAGGCATTCATCGCGCAGCCCTGGCGCGCCGGATCGACGAATGTGTCGAGGCCGATCTTAGTCAGCACGCCGGGGCGCTTGGCCGCGGCTTCGCGGTGCATGTCGAAGAGCACGCCCGAAGGGATATTATAGGCCACGACCTCGTCCTTGCCGATCATCTGCCAGATCAGCGGCGGCTCGGACGTCGAGGGACCGGAGGGGTAGGACCCGCCGATGATTGTCTTCAGAAGCCCCTTTTTCGCAATATAATCGACGCCCTTGATGCCGCTCATGTCGCCGGCGGCGATCGGATGGAGCGTCGTCAGGTTTTTCGGATGTCCGGTCGCGTCGAAACGTTCGCCGATCGCCTTCAGCATCAGATCCGGGCAGCCGAGACCGCTGGACGAGGAGACGGAAACGACCGCGTCGTCGGGAATAAGGGAGGCGGCTTTAGCCGGGGTGATATGCTTGCTCATGCGCGTTGTCTCAAAGTCCGGGTTCGATGTAAACGGTTGAACCGCTGGCGGCGGCCTGCATTACGGCAAGCCCGGTCGTCAGAGACCAGATTCCGTCCTCTCCGCTGCAGAGCGGCTTTCCCGTCCCGGCGATAGCTTCGTCGAAAGCCAGAAGCGTGTTTTCGTAGAGGTTGCGATGATCGAGCGGCAATTCCGTCTCGCCCTCGGCATTGCGCAGCGTGACCGTGCCGATCGCCTTCTGCGTCATGCAGTGGCGTCCGATCAGCGATCCTTCGGAGCCATGCACTTCGAAACCCGTAACCGCATATTTTGTCGTGAAGCCATCGTGAAACTGCGCGATCAGGCCCGACTTGAAGCGGATGACGCCCATTGCAGCATCCTCAAGCCCCGCCTTCGCCATGCCGCCATATTGGCCAAGTGCGACCGCCTCGACCGGATCGTCGCCGAGTACGAAGCGCAGCGTATCGGTGTCGTGCACGGTGATATCGAGAATGACGCCGCCGCCGGCTTCCGGCTTGTCGAGCCGCCAGCCCTGCAGATGCGCAGGCAGATAACCGGCGTGGCAGACGCGCGCCGCCAGCGGTTTGCCGATCCTGCCGGCGGCAATCGCATCGCGCATTGCACGGTGGGTGGCAGCCCCTCGCAAATGATGGTTCGTCGCCATGACGACGCCGGCATCCCTTGCCGCCCTGACCATGGCATGCGCATCTTGGAGTGACGTCGCAAGCGGCTTTTCGCAGAGAATGTGCTTACCGGCTCTCGCAGCCGCGATGACCTGATCGCGATGCAGCTCGTTGGTGGTGGAAATATAGACCGCCTGAACATCCGGATCGTTGACCAGATCGGATAGGCTCGTCACCGACCGGGCGATGCCGTGATCCCTTGCATAGGTTGCACCACGCTCGGCGCTGGTGCTCATCACCGACACGATCTCGCCACCCACGGCGCGGATTGCATCGATTACCCATTCATGCGCAATCGTGCTCGCGCCGATCAACCCCCAACGTGTCATAACAAGGATAACCTTTCCCTTTTATCGATCGCAGAGCCGCAGCTCTGGCGCACGACCAAGCGCACGGAACTGACGATGGCTTCCGCGTCGGCCTTTCCGGCATTGATCTGTTTCAACAGAAGCTGTGCCGCCCGCCGGCCCATGCCTTGCGGATCGACCGAGACGGTCGTCAGCGCCGGCACCGCCGTCTGCGCCTCGATCACATCGTCAAACCCGATCACGGCAAAATCCTCGCCGGGATTGAGACGATGCGCACGCAATCCATCGCAGACTCCGAAGGCGACCGCATCGTTGAAGCAGACGGCCGCCGTCGGCCTTTCGCGCAGCGACAGCGCCCGCTCGATGGCTGCAACGCCGCCGGCCCGCGATGGCGCGGAACTGACGACCAACTCGTCGTGAACAGCCAGATCCACATCCGCCAGCGCATCGCGATAGCCCTGCAGCCGTTCGTTGAAAACGGCGGTATCCGGAAAACCGCCGAGAAAGGCGATGCGATGATGGCCAAGCCCGGCCAGATGCCGGACAGCATCGCGCATGCCGCCATGATTGTCGGAGATCAGCGAGGAAACGCGGGCACCGGCGATCTGCCGAACGACATTGACCACCGGGATACCGCCTGCCACCAGCCCTTTCAGATCGGCAGCTTCCGTCCCGCGCGCCGGCGACAGGATCAGTCCGGAAATACCGTGCTCGCGCATCGACGCGATGACCTCGCGCTGGCGATCGACGCTTTCGCCGGTATTCGACAGGAACTGTACATAGCCGGCCGACTGCACGACCATGTCGACACCAACGGCAAGCTCGGCAAAGAAGCTGTTGGTCAGGTCGTTGACGACGATGCCGATGATTTTCGACTTGGAATTCGCCTGGCGCAGGTTGGCCGCGCCGCGATTGTAGACATAACCAAGCTCGCGAATGACCACATTGACCTTGGCGCGGGTCCCGTCGTTGACGAGCGGGCTTCCCTGGAGAACCAGCGACACGGTTGATTTCGACACGCCGGCGGCATGGGCGATATCAACGACCGTCACTCGCTCCCTGCCCATGTCATCCTCCCGAATAAGGCATTTCAGCCCCGTTGCTGCGCCTCAAATAATTGGATCGTTCCAAATTTGTCAAGCATCCTGCTGAAAGAATTGTCAGGCCGGCATTGCAAACACCAAACCATGCGACCGGATATAAGACTGAAAAACCTGATTATAATCAATTTTATCAAAATAATTACAATGCTTTCGACACATCGGGGTCGATATCCGATCTCAATTGTTGCCTTTCAGGGGAGGAAATTCCAACCCATGGCGCCGTGAAAAATGCAGCTTGAAATTTGGAACGATCTAAATTATTCGACATCGGCCATCGTGAGGAGGAAATCCATGACAGCCACTTTGCCGCTTCCCTGTGCCGACGGAACTGTTGCGGCCTACCGCCTCACCGGAACGCCGGTCGAGCGTCCGGCGGCACCGCCGCGCTTCAACCGCATCGCCTATGCGGCTGCCCATGTGGTGTCCGATCCGCTGCGCGATGCGACGCCCTGGGGCCAGCCGGCGATCGACTGGGATACGACGATGGCCTTCCGCCACCACCTCTGGAGCCTCGGCTTCAAGATCGCCGAGGCGATGGACACGGCGCAACGCGGCCTCGGGCTTGATTGGTCCGGCGCGCAGGAACTGATCCGCCGCTCGCTGGCCGAGGCGCGCACGATCCCCGGCGCCGATCTCGCCTGTGGCGCCGGAACCGATCATCTGGCGCCGTCGGAAACCAGATCGCTGGATGACGTCATCCGCGCCTATGAAACGCAGGTCGGCTTCGTCGAGAAGGAGGGCGGTCGATCGATCATGATGGCAAGCCGCGCGCTGGCAAGGATCGGCACGTCGTCGGATGACTATCGCAAGGTTTACGGCCACATCCTGCGCCAGACGAAAGACAAGGTGGTCCTGCACTGGCTCGGCGACATGTTCGATCCGCAATTGAAGGGCTACTGGGGGTCGGAAAATTTCGAAACCGCTCTTCAGACCGTGCTGTCGATCATTCAGGACAACAGGGCGAAGGTCGAGGGCATCAAGATTTCGCTGCTCGACAATGCCTGCGAAGTGGCCCTGCGCGATCGCTTGCCGGACGGCGTACTCTGCTTCACCGGCGACGATTTCAACTATGCGGAGCTCATCGAGGGCGACGGCAAAAAATACAGCCACGCCCTGCTCGGCATCTTCGACGCCGTCGCGCCGTCCGCATCGAAGGCGCTGGCATCGCTGGCAGCGGGCGACGTCGACACGTTCCGCAGCGTGATCGAACCCACCGTCCCGCTGTCGCGGAAAATCTTCGAAGCGCCGACGCAATATTACAAGGCGGGCGTCGTCTTCCTGGCCTGGCTCAATGGCCACCAGAAGCATTTTACCATGCCGGCCGGCATGCAGTCCGCGCGTGGCGTGCTGCATTATGCGGATGTCTTCCGGCTTGCGGATCAGGCAAACGTGCTCGACAATCCCGATCTCGCCGTCAAGCGGATGACGGCCTTTCTCACGACGCAAGGTTTCTAGCGCATCCGAGTGGCGCATAGGAAAACAGGCGAACCGGCGCTGAAAAGTCGAAAAACATTCCCATTTTCCTGTCCATGCTGTAGCGCAGACTGCGAGACATCGAGACGACTTGGAGCGGGAATGCTGACTGCCAAAAGGTTGAAACGCCGGATCCGGAAAATGAGAAACAGGCTCGCGCGCCGTTTCTTCGAGACCCGCTACGGCCGCGAACTTCTCGTCAACGCCCTGCCATCGCGGGTGCTGGCGATAACGGCCGATTGCGGCGATCACGTCATGACCTTTTCGCCGCACGACTACATCGGACGCAAAATCTTCCGCAAGGGCCATTTCGAGCGCGACCATGTCGATCGTTTGCTGGCCATTCTCAAAGAGCGTGGTCTATGGCGCGAGGGAACGACGCTGCTCGAACTGGGCGGCAATATCGGCACACAGACCGTCTATTTCGGCCTGAGCAAGGCCTATGCCCGCATCGTCAGCATCGAGCCGGACCCGCGCAACTTCGAATTGCTGCAGACCAACGTCGCCCGCAACGGGCTGGGTGCGATGGTGACGCTGGTCAATTGCGCGGCCGGAGAAAGCGAAGGCGAAATCGCCTTCTTCCAGCACCAGGACAATCACGGAAAAAGCAGCGCCCTGCGGCAAAGCCCGTCCGATCGGGAGATTTCGGTTCCCGTGCGGCCAGTCAGCGCCATTCTATCGGCGGCAGACATGGAGCCGCGATCCATTGGTCTGGTCTGGATGGATATCGAGGGCTATGAGCCAGTTGCCTGCCGGTCGATGGAAGCGCTGATGGCGCTGCGGGTGCCGCTCTACATGGAATTTTCGCCGAGCTTCTACGGCAAGGAGGGATCCGCGGAGTTCGTCCGCTACCTCGCAGGCTTCTACACGGACTGCCTCGTTTTTTCCGACGACGGCCCGGTCGCTCTCAAGGTTGCCAGGATGCCGGTCGATCAGGTGCAATACGACGTTCTGCTCCTGCCGTAAGGACATTACCGTTTGCGGTATATGAAATAACGCCCCTCCCGCACGCTGGCGGGCAGCGGCTGCGGGGCAAGATCGGGATGTTCCAGCGGCAGGCCGCTGACGGCGACACCGCCGCTGCGCAGGCTTGCCGCCGCCAGCTGCGGCAGCCATGTCAGCGTCACAGCATCCTTGTCTGGATAGCCCGTGCCGATATCGGCATGCACCAAGGCGGCGCCCGCACTGACATAGGCCTGCGCCGTTTCGCGAATTTCACCGATAACGAGATCGCCCGGTTCCGGCGTCGAACTTGCATGCGAACCGATGGCGCGATCAAAGGCTATGATGCGGTGACCGGGAAAATGTTCGCGAAGATGGCTGTAGGTGCGCCCGTTGCCAAGGCCGATCTCAAGGATCGGCCCTGCCTCCAATCCATCCATCATCGTCTCGCTGATATGATTGAGAATGTCACGTTGGGCGGTCAGGCGGCGAATGAAGCTGTCGAGGCGGCTCATAGCGTGTGGGTATCCGTTTTCTGCATTTCCAAGGGCCCGGCTTACCAGACGCCGCCGTTTCGGTCGACCGTGTCGAGGCCTCATGAAGCATCAAGATTTTGTCAGCGCCCAAGCCTTCACCTCAATCGCATCGCGCTTTCGACTGTGCTAGGCTTGATGCATGGCAGAGATTTCCAGCGATCTTTTTTTCAGTTCACTCCCCGTTTTCGTGGAATTCGAGGGCGTGGCTGACGGCGGCAACTATCAACCGCTGCCCGACGACTGGGCGCTGGCGACGGCCGATATCGTCAATTCCACCGGCGCGATCGAAGCCGGAAACTATAAATCCGTGAACATGGCCGGCGCGAGCGTCATCTCGGCCATCCTCAACGCGCTCGGGCAGCACGACCTTCCCTTCGTGTTCGGCGGCGACGGCGCTCTCGTCGCCGTTCCCCGTTCCGCTCGCCACAAGGCGGAGGAAGCACTTTCAGCGGTACAGAACTGGGTCAAGGAAGAGCTGCAACTGACAATGCGTGCCGCGCTCGTGCCGGTTTCCGATATCCGGGCTGCGGGGGTCGACGTGCGCGTCGCACGCTTCCAGGTGAGCGAAGGGGTCTCCTATGCGATGTTTACCGGCGGCGGTGCAAGCTGGGCCGAAACCCGCATGAAGGAAGGTCTCTATGCCGTAGCCCCGGCGCCGCCCGGAACGCGGCCGGATCTCAACGGCCTGTCCTGTCGCTGGAACCCGATCCGGTCGCGCCATGGCGAGATCGTCTCGATCATCGCCGTACCGAGCAACGCAGGCAGCAGTCTGGCGTTCCAGGAACTGATCACCGATATGGTGGCGCTTGCCGCGACCGAAGAACGGGCCGGCCATCCGGTCGCACAGGAAGGGCCGCAACTCGGCCTGTCGCGCGCCGGTCTTGAGACCGAGGCAAGAGCCGCCGCGCCGAAGGAGCGGAGGCTGCGGCAAAAGCTTTTCATCCTCGCCCAGTATATTCTCACGGTGGCGCTGTTCCGCTTCGGCGCGACGCTCGGACGCTTCGATCCGAAGGTCTATCGCAGCGACGTGGCGCAAAACACCGACTTCCGGAAATTCGACGACGGCCTGAAGATGACCATCGATGTCAGCGAGGCGCAATTGAAACGCATCGAGGCGCGGCTGGAGCAGGCAGCGAATGCGGGCGTCTGCCGTTATGGACTGCACCGGCAGGATTCCGCCTTGATGACCTGCATCGTGCCGACGCCGCTCAGCCGCAACCATATGCATTTCATCGACGGCGCGGCCGGCGGATATGCCGTTGCCGCCAGCCGCTTGAAAGGCGGGCCACCCGCACTGGAGACGGCATCCGCCGTCATCCCGTGAAGATCACGCCTTGACGATCCTGTCGCTTTCCAGCTGCCGGCGCGCGAAGGCATTGCGCGTATCGATGATCAGCGGCGCCCAGCGGGCGAGCGCCGCATAATCGACGGCGTCATGATCGGTGGCGATCAGCACGGCGTCGAAACCCTTGATCGTATTCTCGTCGAGCGACACCGAAGATCGGCCTTTGAGCTTCATGTATTCGCGGGTCGGCGGGATCTCGGCAATGTGCGGATCATGATAGGCGGTCGTTCCACCGCGCTCCTCGATGAGCTCGATCAGCTTCAGCGACGGGCTTTCGCGGGTATCCGGCACGTTTTTCTTATAGGCAAGCCCGATGACGAGGACCCGCGAACGGCTGAGTGCCTTGCCGCTGTGACGGTCGAGCGCTTCGGCAAGCCGCCCGACGACATGGCGCGGCATGGCGGAATTGATCTCGCCGGCAAGTTCGATGAAGCGGGTCGGCAGTTCGAATTCCCGCGATTTCCAGGTCAGGTAGAACGGATCGATCGGAATGCAGTGTCCGCCGAGCCCCGGCCCCGGATAGAAGGGCATGTATCCGAACGGCTTGGTCTTGGCGGCATCGATCACCTCCCAGATATCCACGCCCATGGCGTCATAGACGACCTTCAGCTCGTTGACCAAGGCGATGTTGACGGCGCGAAAGATGTTTTCGGTCAGCTTCACGGCTTCCGCCGTCGCGTTCGACGAAACCGGCACCACGGTTTTCACGGCGGCAGAATAGAAACGCACCATCAATTCGGACGCGGCCGGCCCATCGCCGGCGACGACCTTCGGAATGCTCGATGTCTCGAAATCGCGGTTGCCGGGATCCTCGCGCTCGGGCGAAAAGCCGAGAAAGAAGTCCCGCCCGGATTTCAGCCCGCCCTTCTCAAGGATCGGCTTGACCACCTCATCGGTCGTGCCGGGATAGGTGGTCGATTCGAGCACCACGAGTTGCCCGGGTCGCAGCGTTTCAGCGATATGCGCACAGGTCCGGACGATGAAGGAAAGGTCGGGATCGCGGTGTTTCGTAAGCGGCGTCGGTACGCAGATGACGATCACGTCGCACTCGCCCAGCCGCGAAAAATCGGCCGTCGCCTGAAAGCGGCCGGAGCCGGTGTGTTCGGAAAGCACGGCGTCTGATACGGCCTCGATATAGGATCGGCCCGCCTCGATCGCGACCATCTTGGCCGGGTCGATATCGAAGCCCGTTACCGGGAAACCACTGCGCGCGATCGTCATGGCGAGCGGCAAACCGACGTAACCGAGGCCGATCACTCCGGCGCGGGCGGTGCGCGCATCAATGCTGGCAAGGAGGTTTTGGTAAAAGGAGGAGGAAGCGGTCAATATCGTTTTCTCGTCTTATATGCGGACATGGATAGGCCGTTCTGGAGTTGGGCGTAAATAGCCCGGGTGTCAAGCACCGACGGAAGCGGACACGCCGCCTGCGAAAATCGCCTCGACTTTTGTTTGCCCCGAATCTGGTTTTGCAATCACCGCCTCATTATATTGCCCCTCGGTGATATCATCCGATCCACCGAGAGAAGAGACTGGATATGCCGTGCCGGCAAGCCGCCGGACTGCGGAAGAAAGATCAAATACAGGCGATGAACACACACCGCGCGCATGTCTCGACCACTCTTCTCGATCGTGTTTCCCACTGGCTGCAACAGGCGGCACTCAGCGGTGAAAGCCTCGAAAATCTCGTTCAGGGCTTCTGCGAGCGGCTGGCGGCGTCGGGACTTCCCCTCAACCGCGTTCATCTCAGTTTCTCCATGCTGCATCCACTCTATGACGCGCTCGGCTTTACCTGGATGCGCGGCAAGGGCGTGAGCGTCGAGGGCTACCGCGCCAGCAACAACCCCGGCGACACGAACCGTTTTCTGCACAGCCCCTATTATTATTTGCTGAGCAACAATCTCGATCACATGCGCCGCCAGATCGACCCGTCCGCACCATCGGAATTTCCGGTATTCGATGATTTCAAATCGATGGGCGTGACCGACTACATCGCCTTCGTACAGTCTTTCGGCGAGGCAGCCGGCCAGGGCATGATGGGCTCCTGGGCGACAGACGCAGCGGACGGCTTCAGCGACAACGTCATCGAGGCCTTGCTGCGCATCCAGAACAGCCTGGCAGTCGCGGCAAAGATGGCGGTTCTCGGCAAGCTCGCCGACAACATGCTGACGACCTATCTTGGCGGCAATGCCGGCAAGCGCGTCCTGTCCGGACAGATCCGCCGCGGCGACGGCGATACCATCCGCGCGGCTCTGGTGATGGCCGATATGCGGCAGTCGACGGTGCTGGCCGAAAAGGAAGGCCGGCAGGTCTATATCGATACGCTCAACGAATTTTTCGACGCGATCGCCACACCCTTCAATAAACACGGCGGTGAAATCCTGAGCTTCGTCGGCGATGGGTTCCTTGCCGTATACCCTTGCGGCCGCCACCGCGAGCCTTCGCAGGTCGCAGCGCTTGCGGCTATGGGAGCCGTGCGCCAGGCAACCGCCCGCATGGCGGAACTGAACATCGACAGAAGGCGCAAGGGTCTTGGCGATATCCGCTACGGCATCGGCCTGCATGTCGGCAATGTCATGTTCGGCAATGTCGGCCTCAAGGACCGCCTAACCTTTTCCGCTTTCGGCGCCGCCGTCAACGAGGTCGAGCGGTTGCAGGGCCTGACCAAGAAATATGCCCAGCCGATCGTCGCCAGCCAGTCCTTCGCCACCTATTGCGGCGGCGACTGGACCTCGCTCGGCCAGGAGAAACTGCGCGGCGTCCGCCAGAAAGTGACGGTGCTTCTTCCCGGCGAGAGCAACATGAAACTCGACTATGCCGAGGTGGCGCAGAACCAGTCCCATGACAATCGCTCGGAGGCCGAACAGGTCATGCTGCTCTATCGAAACAGCCGCAAGCCGAACGCGCCGGATGCCTGGAACAAGCTGCTGCAATAGCGCACGCGCCCGGCAATCGACCGTTACCAACCGAAAACGACAGGATATCGGCTTCGGGCAGCCGTACCGAGCCGTCTTTTTGCGCCCTGAAGTTTCCCCGGTCCGGGTCATGGACAGGGCAAATTCGGTGGGATAGTCTCGAATGCCTGAAGCCGAGCGTTCCTGCGAGCGCGGCATGTGCCATGCGGCGACTGCAAAACGACAAGGAAAACTGCTGGCATGACCACAGGCGCGGACCTGCTGCGGATCGAGAACCTGAATATCTCGTTCGCGATGCTTGGCGGGCAGATAGACGCCGTGCGCAATGTCAGCCTGCGCGTTCGCCCCGGCAAGGTCACCGCGCTTGTCGGCGAATCCGGTTCCGGAAAGTCCGTCATCAGCCAGGCCGTCATGGGCATCCTGCCCCAGACCGCGTCGGCCAGCGGCCGTATCCTCTTCTGCGACCCGGCGATTTCCGACAAGCCATCCGATCTCCTGCAGATGCCGCGCGAAGGACGCCAGATCCGCTCGATCCGCGGCAATCGCATGGGCAAGATCTTCCAGGAGCCGATGACGTCGCTGTCACCGCTCCACACTATCGGCAACCAGATCAGCGAAGTCCTGCGCATCCATACCAATGCCTCGAAGAGCGAGCGGCGCGAACGCAGCGAGGAAATGCTGGGGCTGGTCGGCTTCCCCAAGCCTTCCCGCGCTTTCGACATGTATCCGTTCGAATTGTCCGGCGGCATGCGGCAGCGGGCGATGATTGCCATGGCGCTCATCTGTCGGCCGTCGCTGCTCATTGCAGACGAGCCGACCACGGCGCTCGACGTGACGATCCAGGCGCAGATCCTGCAATTGCTGCGCGACCTGCAGACCAAGCTCAACATGGCGATGCTGCTGATCACCCACGATCTCGGCGTCGTCGCCAACGTCGCCGATGAAGTCGTGGTCATTTATCATGGCGAGATCATGGAGGCCGGCCCGGTCGACACGATTTTCCGCCACCCCTCCCACCCATACCTGAAGGGCCTGATGGCGGCCGTTCCGCATTTCGACATGAAGCCGGGTGAACGGCTGAAGGCGCTGCGCGAAATACCGGTGCATGCCGGCAACCTGCTGGGGAAAAAAGCAGCCGTCGCGACAGGTCCGGAAATCCTTCTTTCCGTTCGCAATGTCGGAAAGACCTTCACAACCCGCAAATCGGGCTGGTTCAACAAGGGCGACACCACATCGATGCGGGCTGTCGACGATGTCAGCTTCGATATCCGCCGGGGTGAGTGCCTCGGGCTCGTCGGCGAAAGCGGCTGCGGCAAGACCACGCTCAGCAAGATCCTGATGCGGGCGATAAAGCCGGATACCGGTACGATCACCCTGCACGGGAACGACGGCGATCTCGATGTGCTGGGAGCCGAAGGCGCCGCGCTGAAGGCGTTGCGCACGAAGGTCCAGATGGTCTTTCAGGATCCGGTGTCCTCGCTCTCCCCGCGCATGACCATCCAGAACATCCTCGCCGAACCGCTCGAAATCCACAATCGCGGCAATGCCCAGGCGCGGCAGGAAAAGGTCAAGACGCTCATCAAGGCGATCGGTCTGGACCAGCGCTTTCTCAATCGTTATCCGCACAGCTTTTCCGGCGGCCAGCGCCAGCGCATCGGCATCGCCAGGGCGCTCGCGCTCGGCCCCGACCTTCTGATCTGCGACGAGCCCGTTTCGGCGCTCGACGTGTCTGTGCAGGCGCAGATCCTCAATTTGCTCAAGGACCTGCAGAAGGAACTGGGCCTGACCTACCTGTTCATCTCGCACAATCTGGCGGTCGTCGACTATATGGCAGACCGGATCGCCGTCATGTGCGGCGGGCGTATCGTCGAGATCGCGCCGCGCGAAACGCTGATGCGTGCGCCAGTGCATCCCTATACGAAATCGTTGCTGGCGGCCGTTCCCTTCCCGGATCTCGACCGCCCGCTGGACTTTGCCGCGCTCAACCCGAGCGGCGCCTCCGACAAACGCAGCTGGGGCCGCCAGTTTTCCGGCGCCGATGGCGAGGCACTGCTGCCCGCGGATCTCGGCAACGGTCATCTTGTACTCGCCAGCCGCAACATTGACGCAAGAGAGCTCGTCCCGTGATCAAGCGCCGCACCACACTTGGCCTGCTTGCCTCCGCCTTCCTGCCCGGCCTTGCGCGCGCAGGTTTCGTCGAGCCCGACTATCTGAAACCGCTGCTGCGCGCCGCCGCCTTGCCGGACCTCGCCGATCGCCTGCCGAAGAAACCCCGCGTGGTCAATCTGGCCGGCATGGGACGCAAGGCCGGCCGTTATGGCGGCGTTGTTCGAACCCTGATCGGCAGCCAGAAAGACATTCGCATCATGACGATCTACGGCTATGCCCGTCTGGTCGGCTATGATGAAAAACTGGCGCTGCAGGCCGATATCCTGGAAAGCTTCGAACACGTCGAGGAGCGTGTCTTCACGTTCAGGATTCGCGAGGGTCATCGCTGGTCCAACGGCAGCTACCTGACCTCGGAGGATTTCCGGTACACCTGGGAAGACGTGATCCTCAACGAAGACCTCAGACCGGGCGGCGTCCAGCGCGAATTGCTGGTGGACGGCAAGCCGCCGCGCTTCGAGGTCGTCGACAAATACACCGTACGCTACACATGGGACGGTCCGAACCCGGATTTTCTGCCCGGTCTTGCGGCCGCCTCACCGCTCACGCTGCTTCTTCCGGGCGCCTATATGCGCCAGTTCCATCGCAAGTATCAGGACAACATCCGGCTTTCGGCGCTGATGAAGGAGTATCGCGTCAAGAAATGGGCCGACCTGCACATCAAGATGTCGCGTCAGTACAGGCCTGAAAACCCGGACCTGCCGACGCTCGATCCCTGGCGCAACCGCACGGCACCGCCGGCCGAACAATTCGTCTTCGAGCGCAACCCGTTCTTCCATCGGGTCGACGAAAACGGGCTGCAACTGCCCTATGTCGATCAGTTCATTCTCAACATCAGCTCCTCGGAAATCATCGCCGCGAAGACCGGCGCCGGCGAAAGCGACCTGCAGGCAACCGGCATCGACTTCTCCGACTATGCCTTCCTGAAGGACTCCGAGAAACGCTATCCGGTCAAGGTCAGCCTCTGGAAGCGGACCCAAGGCTCCCGCGTGACGCTTCTGCCAAACCTCAACTGCAAGGACGAGGTCTGGCGCAAGCTGTTCTGGGACGTCCGGATGCGCCGGGCGCTGTCGCTCGCCATCGACCGCCACGAGATCAACATGGTCACCTTCTACGGGCTGGGCAAGGAAAGCGCCGACACGGTGCTTCCCGAAAGTCCGCTTTTCAGGCCGGAATATGCGAAGGCCTGGAGTGCGCATGATCCGGACCAGGCCAATGCCCTTCTGGACGAAGTCGGGCTTACCAGCCGCGATGAAGACGGCATGCGTGTCCTGCCCGATGGCCGCACGGCCCAGATCGTCGTTGAAACCGCAGGCGAAAGCACGCTGGAAACCGACATTCTGGAGCTGGTCACCGATCATTGGCGCAAGATCGGCATCTCCCTGTTCATTCGCACCTCGCAACGCGACGTTTTCCGGTCCCGCACCATGGGTGGGGAGATCATGATGTCGATGTGGTCCGGCCTTGATAACGGCGTGCCGACGGCGGACATGAACCCCGAGCGACTGGCACCAAGCTCCGACGAACAGTACCAGTGGCCGGTCTGGGGTATGCACTATCTGTCGCTCGGCCAGTTCGGTCACGCGCCGGAGCTTCCCGAAGCCGCCAAACTTCTCGACCTGCTGAAGGCCTGGCGGAAAACGACCGAAACGGCGGAGCGCACCAAAATCTGGGGCGAGATGCTGAGCCTTTCCACCGATCAGGTGTTTTCGATCGGAATGGTCAACAGCGTCCATCAGCCGCTGCTGCGCTCGTCGCGCCTGAACAACGTTCCGGCGGAGGGACTTTACGGCTTCGATCCGACCAGCTATCTCGGCGTCTATATGCCGGATACCTTCTGGTACAGCGGCAGCGGGGATAGCTGATCATGCTGCGATACATCCTGTGGCGCATCGCCGCCATGATCCCGACGCTGCTGATCATCTCGGCCCTGGTCTTCACCATCATCGAACTGCCGCCGGGCGACTATTTCGAAAGCTACATCGCCGAACTGCGCGCCCAGGGCGAAGGCGTTGACATGGCCGAGATAGAGGAGCTGCGCCACCAGTACGGCTTCGACCAGCCGCCGGTGCTGCGCTATTTCCACTGGGTCGCCGGCATGCTGCAGGGCGATTTCGGCTATTCCTTCGAATACCAGCTGCCGGTCAACGAAGTCGTCGGCGACCGGTTGTGGCTGACCATCCTCGTCTCGCTGTTCACGATCATCTTCACCTGGATCGTCGCCTTTCCCATCGGCATCTATTCGGCCACGCACCAGTATAGCTGGGGCGATTACGGCCTCACTTTCGTCGGGCTGATCGGGATTGCCATTCCGAATTTCATGTTCGCGCTGATCCTGATGTATTTCGCCAATATCTGGTTCGGCACCTCGATCGGCCACCTGATGGATCAGAAGTACCTCGCCGAACCGATGAGCTGGGACAAGGCGAAGTCGATCATGGAGCATCTCTGGATTCCGGTGCTGATCGTCGGCACCGCCGGAACCGCTGGGATGATCAGACGGCTGCGCGCCAACCTACTCGACGAGTTGCAGAAGCAATATGTCGTCACGGCGCGCGCCAAGGGCCTTCATCCCTTCCGCACGCTGATCAAATATCCATTGCGCATGTCGCTCAATTTCTTCATCTCCGACATCGGCTCGATCCTGCCGGCGATCATTTCCGGGGCCGAGATCACCGCGATCGTGCTGTCGCTCGAAACGACCGGTCCGATGCTGATCAAGGCGCTGCAGAGCCAGGACATGTATCTCGCCGGCTCCTTCCTGATGTTCCTCGCCTTCCTCACCGTCATCGGCGTGCTGATCTCGGATATCGCGCTGGCGTTCCTTGATCCGCGCATCAGGCTGCAAGGCGGGAGCACCAAGTGACCTCACCGATCCCGTCCATCAACAACGCGCTGCCGCACTTCGTCTCGACGGCGCCGTTCGACCCGCATTCCGTCGAGGTGATGTCGGAGGAACAGGCGCGCGTCTACCAGGCCTCGCAGGCGCGGCTGATGTGGTGGAAATTCAAGCGCCACAAGCTCGCCCTCGTCTCGGGCGTCTTTCTTCTCATTCTCTACGCGATGATTGCCATCGTCGAATTTCTGGCGCCCTACAATCTGCATACGCGCAATGTGGATTTCATCCATTCGCCGCCGCAGGCCGTGCATCTGTTCAATGAAGGGACCTTCGTCGGCCCCTTCGTCTATGGCCGCGACATGCGCCTCGACATGGACACGCTGCGCCGCATCTACACGGAAGACCGGACCGACATCCAGCCGCTGCGCTTCTTCTGCAGCGGCGACGGCTACAGGTTCTGGGGCCTGTTCGAGGCAAGCACGCATCTCGTCTGCCCGGCAAAAGGCGGTCAATTCTTCCTGCTCGGCAGCGATCGGCTCGGCCGTGACGTGCTGTCGCGCATCCTCTACGGCGCCCGCATTTCGCTGACCATCGGCCTGCTCGGCATCACCATGAGCTTCGTGCTCGGCATCGTCATCGGCGGCCTGGCCGGCTATCACGGCGGCGTCTTCGACCTGATCGTCCAGCGCATCATCGAGGTGCTACAGTCGATCCCGAGCATTCCGCTGTGGATGGCACTGGCCGCGATCATGCCCGTTACCTGGAGCCCGATCGTCATCTATCTCGGCATCACCGCAATCCTCGGTCTTCTCGACTGGACGGGTCTCGCCCGGGCGGTGCGCTCCAAGCTGCTGGCGCTCCGCGAAGAGGATTATGTCCTTGCAGCGCAGCTGATGGGTGCCAAAAGCGGCCGCATCATCGGTCGGCATCTGGTTCCCGGCTTCATGTCGCACCTGATCGCCACAGCAACGCTCTCGATTCCCGGCATGATCCTCGGCGAGACGGCGCTGAGCTTCCTCGGGCTGGGACTGCGTCCGCCAATCACCAGCTGGGGTATTCTCCTGACCGAAGCCAGAAGCGTCAGCGTCATTGCCTTCTATCCTTGGCTGCTGTTTCCGACTATCCCCGTCATTCTCGTGATTCTGGCCTTCAATTTTCTCGGCGATGGTCTGCGCGACGCTGCCGATCCCTATAAGTGAAGTGGAGTAAACCATGTCGAAGAAACGCCATTGGGAAATGGACTTCGCGGGGGGAAAACAGAGGCTGGGTTTGTGATGCGCCGGATCGAGGACGCCCGCATTCTGATGTACAGCCATGACACGTTCGGCCTCGGGCATCTGCGCCGTTGCCGAACCATCGCGCACTCGCTGGTCGAGGATTATCGCGGCCTGAACATCCTGATCATTTCCGGCGCGACGATCGCCGGCGCGTTCGACTATCGCGCCCGCGTCGATTTCGTGAAGATTCCGAGCGTGATCAAGCTGCGCAACGGCGAATACACGTCCATGGACCGGCATATCGACCTGCATGAGACGCTGAAGATGCGCCAGTCGATCATCCGGCACACGGCGGAAACCTTCCAGCCGGATATTTTCATCGTCGACAAGGAGCCCATGGGGCTCGGCGGCGAGGTCGAGGAGACACTGGCCTATCTCAAAAAGCAGGGCACGACGCTCGTGCTTGGCCTTCGCGAAGTCATGGACGCACCGCACCTGCTCGATGCGGAGTGGAAGCGCAACGACGTGATGCGCAAGATCGGCCAGTTCTACGACAGTGTCTGGGTCTACGGGCCGCCGGATTTCTACGATCCGCTGGTTGGGCTGGACGTGCCGGCGCCCGTGCGATCGAAGATGGATTTCGTCGGTTTTCTCCAGCGCAGCACCTCGCAGGATGGCGAGCCGGATCACAAGCCCAAGGGCGACTATATTCTGGTCACCACCGGCGGCGGCGGCGACGGCTCAGACCTGATCCACGACGTCATCGACGCCTATCAGGAAGACCCGACGCTCACCCACCGGGCGTTGATCGTTCTTGGTCCCTACATGCCCGCCAAACAACGGCATAAGCTGGTTCGCAAGGGCGCCAAGGTGCCCTATATCGAGGTCATCGAATTCGACAATCGCATGGAAGAGCTGATTGCCGGCGCCAAGGCCGTCGTCGCCATGGGCGGATACAACACCTATTGCGAAATTCTCTCCTTCGACAAACCGGCGCTGATCGTGCCACGCGTCATGCCCCGGGAGGAACAGCTGATCCGGGCGCGGCGCGCCTCTGAACTCGGCCTGATCGACATGCTGCTGCCCAACGAAGCCGGTGATCCCATGCGGCTGGCCGCCGCACTGAAGGCCCTGCCGATGCGCGACCCGCCATCGAAGAGCGCTGCCGGCATGACGCTCGAAGGCCTGCCGAACATCTCGCAGATCGTCGGCGAGTGGCTCGGCCGTCGCGAAAGCGAACATCTTTCGGTCGTTGAAAGGTAGTTGCCAGGTGCAGAACCGTAAAATTGTCGTGGTGCTGAAAGGCTATCCGCGCCTGTCGGAGACGTTCATCGCGCAGGAACTGCTTGGGCTGGAGCGCGCCGGTTTTGAACTCGTCCTCGTTGCCCTGCGCCGGCCGACCGACAAGAAGCGTCATCCCGTCCATGACGAGATTCGCGCGCCGGTGCACTATCTGCCGGAATATCTGCGCGAGGAGCCGTGGCGCGTGATGCGTGCCATTTCGACCTGCCTGTCCAGACCGGGCTTCTGGCGCGCCCTTCCGGTTGTGTTTGCCGATTTTCGCCGCGATCGCACCCGAAACCGCATCCGCCGCTTTGGCCAGGCCGCAGTGCTTGCCGCCGAATGGCCCGAGGGTGCCGGATGGCTGCATGCCCATTTCATCCATACCCCGGCCTCGGTTGCCGCCTATGCCAGCCTGATCAGTGACATACCCTGGACATGCTCGGCCCATGCCAAGGACATCTGGACGTCGCCCGATTGGGAACTGGCCGGCAAGCTCGCCCGCACGCGCTGGACCGTGACGTGCACGCATACCGGTTTTGACCACCTGCACGCCCTCGCCGCTGGAAAGAGCGCAGTGCACCTGAGTTATCACGGGCTCGATCTTGCCCGCTTTGCACCGTTCACCGGTCAGCGTCCCGCTCGGGACGGATCGGATGCCAATGCACCAGTGACGATTCTGAGTGTCGGACGTGCGGTCGAGAAAAAAGGCTTCGATATTCTCCTGAAGGCGCTCAGTCTTCTACCCGCCGACATCCACTGGCAGTTCGAGCATATCGGCGATGGCGGCGAGCTGAACAAGCTGCAATTGCTGGCCCGGCATCTGGGTATCTCCGAAAAACTGATTTGGCGCGGCGCGCTTGACCAGAACGATGTGCTGGCGCGCTATCGGGAAGCCGATATTTTCGCCCTGCCCTGCCGCATCACCGCGGACGGCGATCGCGACGGGCTTCCGAATGTTCTCGTCGAAGCGTCGAGCCAAAATCTCGTGTGCATCTCGACAAATATCTCGGGCGTGCCGGAACTG
Source organism: Hyphomicrobiales bacterium (assembly GCA_900472785.1). Classification (GTDB taxonomy): domain Bacteria; phylum Pseudomonadota; class Alphaproteobacteria; order Rhizobiales; family Rhizobiaceae; genus Pararhizobium. The sequence continues at coordinate 59,355 of UCJH01000091.1, forward strand.
CTCATCGACGGCGAAAACGGCTTTGTCGTACCACCGGAAGACCCGCAGGCTTTTGCAGAGGCCCTCGAAACGGCCATTCGCGACCCTGACCTTCGGAAGCGGCTGGGCGTTGCGGCCGAGCACCGGGTGCGGACGGAATTCGATCACCATGCCAGCATCCACCAGCTGAAACACCTTTTCGAACAGGAATGGCAGGCTGCATCATGAATGCGCATCCGGAACAGCCACGGGTGTTCTTCTACGTCCAGCATCTGCTTGGCATCGGCCATCTGGCGCGCGCGAGCCGCATTGCATCAGCACTCGCCGAGGACGGTTTCGATGTGACGGTGGTCACCGGCGGATCGCCGGTCGCCGGCTTTCCGGGGCCGGGCGTGCGCCATGTCGCCCTGCCCGCCATCATCTCCGGAGATGCCGGTTTTTCAGGGTTGATCGACGAACACGGAAATCCTGTGGATGATGCCTTCAAAGACAAGCGACGCGACCTGTTGCTTTCCGCCTTCCGCGACTGCCTTCCGGATATCGTCCTTCTGGAAGCCTTTCCCTTCGGCCGCCGGCAGGTGCGCTTCGAGCTTCTGCCGCTGCTCGACGCCATCGCGGCGGCGACGCCGAAGCCGCTGGTGATGACGTCGCTGCGCGACATTCTTCAGGAACGCGCCAAGCCCGGTCGCGACGAAGAAACCGTCGGCCTGATCAAGCGGCATTTCGATCACGTGCTGGTGCATGGCGATCCAACCTTCGCCCGGCTGGAGGACACGTTTCCGCTTGCCGCCGAGATCGCCGACAAGGTCGTCTATACCGGTCTTGTCGCCGCACCACCGCCGGCTCCGGCCACAGAGACATTCGACGTGATCGTTTCGGCCGGCGGTGGCGCGGTCGGAATCGACCTGATCAGGGCGTCCCTTGAAGCGGCAATTGCGATCGGCAGCGGACGCTGGTGCCTGATCACC